>CALAHF010000111.1 GCA_937891465.1 uncultured Verrucomicrobiales bacterium
AGCTCATCCTTTGGAACGTTCTCGACAAAATCCCGCCGGAGTCGCTGCATGTGACGGTATGCCAAAACAGAACCGCCACGGCGAGCATATTCCTGCCCACGATAACCGTGGCCGAGCAGCCGCCGCTCGATCTCTGTGGGTGCGAGTCTTTTCAGCGAACTAAGTTTTTCAGCAACCTCTGCACGCTCTGATTTGGTCAATTCATCGGCCGCCGCCTTACCTTCCCTCTCAACTGAAAAATCATCCTGAAACGAATCTAATGTCGGATTGGCGTCACGAAACATCGCCTCGACATCAAGCTTATCGAGATCGAACTCGTCCTTGATTTCGCTGTTAAAATCGTCGCCCTCAGGCGTGGAGGCAGGAATGTCTTTAGAATTACTCACAATTCTTTAGACGTTGACCAAAATTACTTTGGCCACATTTTTCTGCAATTTTCCCTTTTCAGCTCAGAGATGAGCCGCAAACTCCAAACTAACCACTCCCTGCTTTCCGACGAGCTAAACCTCCTGACTTATAGCGGAAAACCGATCGCGTGCACACGGGTTGCATCCCCCAGAAAACGACCGGTTTTTCGAAAATCTCAGTGTTTTCCAGCATCTCAAATGCCTTCGGATAGAAGAGTTTTCCAAAGGGAATGTGCGCTGTGTTGACCCAAATAGGGGTTCCCTCGGCATCCAATTCTTCCAGCAGGGCAATGAATTCTTCATCCGATTTCACAACCAATCCTGCGGGATCATAAAGTCGACTGTAATGATGAAATGATATCGATTTTACTGAATCGATTTCAGGGTGAAACGGGTTCACGACCTCACGATAGTGCCGCGTGCTTTCGCCGAGGGGTTCGATCGAGTTGTGGCGGATGTAATCGCGGTGCGAATCGACCAAAAATATCACCGGTATGAAAAACATACCACCAACAAGCCCGCGTCCCAATCGGGCTACTCGTTTCTTCTCACGACTCGCTGAAAGCTGGGAATATCCAACAGCGATCCAAATAATGCCAAATGGGATGAATCCAACGGTATACCAGGGATACAGCAGATTTCCTGAAACATACGAATGCACCGCCATCAGCAATGCTGGGAATAATAGGATCGGAACAAATGATCTGAAGTGTTTGTTGTTTTTGGCGAAGATAATTGTGAAAACAGAAATGATCAAAATAGTACCGAAAAGCACAATGACTCCAAACGCATTTCGTTGATAGGTCTCACTCAAAGTCACCGAATTCGGATTCCCTGAATCCCACTCGTGCCACGGCATTCCAGAAACCCAAAAGCTGATTGAGTCCTGAACCCATTTGCCATCGATCGACCCCGTCAACCGTCCGGTTTCGAGAAAGCCAGAAAGCTGCAGTAAATTCGGCAGCATGATTTGAATCGTGAGCATCGCGCCGAGAATCGTTGCACCCGCATAACGCCACAGCTGCCCCGAATTCAGCGGATTTCGATTTTTTCCGAAATCCCACGCCAACCAGATCGCAACCGCATTCAACGGGACGAGCAAATAGACCGATCCAAAATAAGACCACAATAGAAAAAACTGAGTGATCCCAAATGGAATCCACCAGCGGAGTCGGGTCGTTTGCAGGGCTTGAATTAGAAAACAGACCACCAGAGGCCCGAAAAGCAGCAGTAACGAATAGCCCCGTGCCTCCGTCGAATACCGCAAAATCAGCGGATGCATCGCCATGAGAAATCCGGCCAACCACGCACCGCGCCTCGCGCCCAAAAGCCAAACGAGCCAGCATGTCGATAAAATTGCCCCAACGCCAGCGAGGAAACTCGGCACTCTAATTTTCCATTCCGTAAAATAATATTCACCAGGATCACCTCCCGAAATATTCCCGGGGCCATGCACCAATCGGGCTAGCACGCTGAACATCACCTGGTTGCTCGGGCCGCTGTCCCAATTGAATAACGTCTTTTTCCAATGAGGCGCTTTCAGGACAAACTCATCCTGATTCTCACCTACCCGATACACATTCCCGACGATATAACGGTAGGTCGTGGCCTGTTCGTCCCCCCATAAACTGAGATTCAGCCGGGGAAACATCATCACAGCTCCAAGAACTGCCATTGCAAAAACCGCTGCCGAATAGCCAAACCGCTCCCGTTTCGAAAGTGAGCTTTCGTTGGGAATGCCGAGTGAGGATGAACGTTTCGGTTGATGATTTCTCCGTAGAAAAAGGAACATCACCACCATACTTCCGATCAAGACGTTAAGCGCAGCGCCCCACCACAAACCGATCACCGCCCACGAATGAGTCCGGATCGACTCCTTGACTGCCTTGGTAGTATCGAGACCGTCAGCCCACGGCTTTTCAGCGACCGCAAGAAAGATCAGCGATCCCACGATTCCAATCAACCAAGGCAAAAACACACGCCACGAACGAGACAAAAACATCGCCGAAAGATTACCACGAACTTCACGATCGAACAGGGTTGAGTTGACGAATCAACCCTGTTCGATCGCATTTACAAAATGTAGAGAAATTGGCGAAAAGTTCCAACCGGTCAGGCAATCAGTGGTTGAACAAAAACGCGGGACTGTTCACCAGCGCCCATGCCAAATCTTGAGCTGCAGTAAGGCGGCGATTGGCAGATTGCTTGACTGAATATTCCATATCTTGACGAAGTTGCAGCACTCCAGTGTCTTCTATGATTGGCCGTTCCGCCATCGTGACGGCGCCCTTTAAAGCCGTCATTTTGGAATCGATCGGAAGAGGTTTTTTCTGCGCCACTAGCGCAAATCGTTTGGCAGCCAAATCCGCATCGTTTTCAGCAACGTAATCAGCGAGCGCTTTTTTCGTAGCCTCATTTCGGGCAGCCGGCGCAGTTCTCACTGCATCAGCCACTGTCGCGGGAAGTCCAAATTGCAGCGGATCCGTCGATGTCGTGTAATACACCCGAAAGCGTCCCAGTGGATATTCACCGCCAGAATAGCGACACAAAACACCAACGACAAGTTGGGCACCTTTAGGGTCGCCTTTGACCGGCGCCTTGAATTTATAAACCGCACGATGTGGAATCTTGTAATCGGCTCCAGAAAGCGCCCAGCCTTTTTGAGCGCGGTCCAATTTCCCATTAAAACTATTTTTCACATCGAATCCAGCCTGATTGAACGTGGCTTTCGCATCCCCAATAGCAATCGGCAGCGCTTTTTTCGGATCGGCTATCGTATTCCAACGCGTCTGGATTTCGGTGATCACAAAATTGCCATCGGCGTTCAAACCCGGACCAGCTCCGAATCCTTCGTCAGGAATAGCTTCGATCATGATACCCGTGATGTTCTGGACCTTGGTGTTTGAAGTCACGAGATAGTCGAGGTTCCGCTTCTTAAACCCGTCCATCGAACGAACTGAGCCATCAGGCTGAACTTCGACTTTCGATTTATCGGATGCCGTCACGGCCGAAACGGGTAGCAAATTCCACTGCGTCCAAAACTGCTCGGCCTTCACGTTTTTGGCGAACTCTTCAGTCAGCTTCGGAACCTCGGCAGCCCGTTCATCGACCGCTTTTTTCGCAGCTGCGATGCGGGCTTTTTGATCTGCCTCTGCCTTGTTTTTCTTCGCGGCATACTCTGGTGTGTAGTTATTGATATCCGCGTTGGCTTTGTCGATTCGCTTATAACGCGCGATATCGAGTTCGCTTTTCTTGCCAACCCAACCAGCTTCGGCTTTCGACAATTCACCAATCAATCGATCATGATCTCCAGCGATTTCCCCCATGCTGGCCAGAGCGGCTTCAACTTCTTTCGGCTTCGGTGCACGATTCAACACGCGGTAGTAGATTTCATCGATCAACTTTTTATCATCAGGCTGCATCGGCACCAGTTTTGCCAACTCACTTTCAGGAGCTCCCACCGCGTCGGCAATCGCCGGCCCCGAAAGAAACGCCATCACTGCACTCATTTGCATATCCGAAGAGCGTTCACACTCACACGAACTCTCCCGGACCGGCCGTCCGAGGTTGGCGAGAAATCCAGACTTGAGGTCTTGTTTTGAATCAAACAACTGGCTTGCACGAACGCCCTTTCCGGCTCCCGGAATGTCAGGCGTCGCTCCGGTCACAAAATGCACAGCATCAAACAAAACCTCCGCAGGAAGGCGGCGGGCTTTTGCGTGCGAGAAATTAATCCCATCTGTTTCATTCCATTTGTTTGTCGAAATCGAAAGCTGATAGGTTCTCGATTTGCAGATCTCACGGATCAAATCACGCACGTTGAAATCGCTGCCAACAAACTGAGCCGTCAGATAATTCAACAGCTCCGGATTCGATGGTGGATTCCCCGCACGAATGTCATCCAGCGGTTCAATCACGCCAGTGCCGAGCATGTATCCCCATATCCGGTTTGCATAACTGGTGGCAAAATATTGGTTATCCGGGCTGGTGATCCACGCGGCCAGCGTCTCACGACGAGTCGGCTCTTTTGGTTTGGTAAAAGCAACCTGCGCCAACTTCGCCTCGTAAGGGAATTGCGGCGGCTGAACAGCCCCGGTGCGATCATGCTTGATGTCGCCCTCTGCTTTATCAGAAATAACTTCATAAAGCGGCTTCGCGCCTTCAACAGCCGTTCCACCGAGATTCGCCTTCGCCGCATTCTTTGTATCGCGAGCCAAATTCGTTTGCGCAAAATACGCTGCCGTTTCGTAATATTGATCCTGCGTCCAACGCTCAAACGGATGATCGTGGCACTTGTTGCAATTGAATCGAGTCGCCAAAAATAAGTGCGTGGTGTTCTCCATCAACTCCGCCGGCTCACGCAAAATCTTAAAATACGAAGCCGCAGGGTTTTCTTTATTCGACCCTGACGAAGTCAGGATTTTATACGCGAAATCATCGTAAGGTGTGTTTGCCTCGACTTCTTTTTTAATCCAATCGCGAAACAAACGAGCGCCTTCTCCGCCCAAATACTTGGAATTCACTTGCAGCATATCGCTCCATTTGTTGGTCCAATGATCCACAAACTCGGGCGAACCAATCAACTTATCGACAAGTTCATCACGCTTCACCCGCATCGGTCGATCATCCTTCAAGAAGGCACGAACGCTGTCCGAAGTCGGTGGCAGACCAGTGATATCGAGATGAACGCGCCGTACAAATTCTTCATCACGGCACACCCCGCTTGGCTCAATTTTCATCCGCTCCCACTTGGCTGCGACCAATTCATCAATCTTGCTCCATGATTCTGGCTGCTTCCAGGTAAAGCCATCCCGATCGCCCATCACGGTCAACGTCGTTGCAGCGTAAGCTCCTTCGTAACGTGCCAAAATAGGAGCTTCTCCCCGGCGAATCGTCGCCATCAAACCAAAATCATCATGCTCGGCTACTTCGCTATTTCCTGAATTGATATAGGCTTCCTGAGTGACATCGCGGCTCTTCCCATCAGCCCAAAAGGCAATCACACGGAGCTGTTGCTTCGCTCCGATATTCTGAATCACCGGATCTTTCGGCAGCACTTCGATACGTGCCACTTTGGGTGTCTTAGTATCAAGCTTCGCTCCATCCGTAATCCACTGGTGGATGATGTTATAATAATCCGACCCAATTTCCGTTACCACGCCTGCCTCATGAGGCACTGCACCGGTCGCTTTCAGCAACATCAGCGAGTCGTCCGGCGACGCGTAATTCACCCGCCGCGCAGTGTGGTCATCGGAAAAACCACGCACATCATACAACGGATCGTATCCGCGAAGAGACAGTTTAAAGCCACCCTTTCCGTCTTTCGCGCCGTGACAAGTTCCCATGTTACAACCGAGTCGCGAAATCACTGGATTCACATCGCGGATAAAATCAGGATGAAACGCGGCGCTCAAACCGGATACCGTGACATCCGCTTCTGCCGTTAGATTTTCATACGAAGCCGTCAACTTCACAGTCCCCTCACCAATTGGCTGGGCAATTCCGCGGTCCGTAACCGACGCGATTTTTTCATCAGTCGAAAATTTCACCAACCGTGTCAAATCGGCCGTCTCCCCGGTATTAAACGTTCCCGTTACCAACAACTGGTTGTAGGCACCTGGCGAATCCAGATTGATTTTTGCCGGAGTAATTTTGATCGCCGCCACTTTCCTGCCCTTGGGTAACTCTTCTTTCAAATCATGACGTTTCCCTTTGGCAAAGCTGATTGGATTCTTTTTGCCCAGACGCTTCTCCAATTCCGCTTCGATTTTAATCGGCGCGAAGGCAACTTTCTGCGTCAAATCCGCCGCGTTCAAAAGCCTCACCTGACCGTCATCCGCCCCCACTGCGATCTGTTTTCCGTCGGGGGAAAAAGCCACTGCAAAAACCGCCGCATCCACATCCAACTTCGCCAAACGCTCCGCTCCACGCGTTGTAAATTCTTCAATCTTATCATCCTTCGCATCCGCTCCATTCGGGGCGCGTCGCACCGTTTCGAGCAATTTCTTCAACTCCGGTGTAATCGTTGCGTCGTATTCCGATTTGTAGAGGCTGATCTCGCCTTTCCCATTCAAACTGGAAACTGCCGCAAATTGCTTCCCGTCAGGACGAAACGCCACGTCCCAAATCCGGCCTTTCATTGCCGGATATTTCCGGATCAAATTCGCGTTGTCGCCAATCTTCCGAACCGTCTCCCGTTTCATCCGGTAAATCTGGGGAACGCCATCGGATCCGCCGATCAAAATATGATTCTGTGCAGGATGACTCTCAACCGCATTCATTCCGCCCTTCAGCGCGCCCGGAGTAATCGACGTCAAATTATCAACAAATCGCTCCGTTTTCACCTCCGTTAGTTTCGCCGTCATATCTCGACCAACTGAAACTAAAAACTCGCCCTTTTGTCCCCAATCCGTCGCCAACACCCAATCGTTGTGGCTTCCCATGAACAGCTTTTGCTCGCCGTTTTTTGCCAAAATCGCCCGCGCGGTGTTGTCCGGCAAACCAAACGCAATCATCGTTCCATCCGGTGACCAGCTTGCACCATAAGCCGTGTCGTACCCGACAATCTTGGAAATCAGCAGCTCCTTTTTCGCCAAATCCCATACCTGAATTTCCCCCATTCGACCTGGCAAACCACCGGCAACCGCGAGCTGCTTTCCGTCCGGCGAAAATGCAACCGTTTCGATCCGCTCTGAAAGTCCAACTAAACGCGACACCAAACCGGAGCCGTCCGCTTTGTGAATCAGTACTTCGTGAAAACCCGCAACTGCGATCAGTTTTCCATCCGGCGAATAATCCAGCGAATTAATCGTTGGAGCCACCGAGTATTTCGGCGGATTCTCCATCGAATACCGCGCTTTCGCGTTCTCCGGCGTATCATCCTTCGCACCTTGCGCGATCCATTTGGTCACCAAATTCCGTTCGCGATCGTTGAGGGGCTCATCTTTCGGAGGCATTTCAGGACGATCTTCGCCCTCCTGTTTCGTGATCAATTCCACCAAATGCGAGACTTCCGGTTTCATTGGAACCACTGCGGGTTCGCCCGATTCCCCTCCAGCAATCAACTTCGCGACTTCCGTCATCACATAATCCGCTTTCCGCTTCGCAGGCTGGTGACAGCCCTGGCATTTCGCCTGCAAAACTGGTCTCACGTGTTCGTAATACGAAACCGTTTCCGGCAGACCGTCTTTAGTCGGTGTATCTCCCGCAGCGAAACTGGATATCGCAGCGGAAGCCGCGAGAAACGAAGTGAAAATGGCAGTTTTCTTCATATCAAAAAAGTCAATCCGTCGGCACAAAAGGCCGCGTCATGTGGAAAGGTTCAAAACCCGCTATATCTTACGGAAACACCGCGTATGCGGGACATTTCCCACCCTTAAAAAGTTACGGTTTCGCAAGGGCGCCGACAATAGCGTGATAGCGGGGCGCTATCGAAGAGGACTCCATGTCCAACGGACTACTCCGAATTTCACTTTTCGATCAAACCAGATTTCCTCGGCAAAAATTGCGGGTGCAAAAACGTCATTGACGAAATGGTCTTGAGAGGGCGGCCACCCTACAGATTGCAGGCTCCAAGTTGGATTCCCCGTTTTCCGATTCATTGTGGAAGTGTCGACAGTTACTGACAAATAATTCCGTGAACAAATATAAGCGGCAACATACGTGAAAAAAAGAATCAGAATCACTCCAAAAATGGCAGGTAACCGTTTCATTTCGCTTAGGGCATTTCTATGAAAACATTGCCATACGATTTCGGAGGCATGAAATAAAGACCAAAACCCGTTTTCGACCGGCAAAAGTTATTCACTGGTCTGCAAATCCAATTCAGCCGCTCACCCAAGCCAAACGGAACTATAATTGGAGCATCATTCGACTGCCGTCCTTTGAAAGCACCTGATTGCACCGTCCCCGTTTTACCGGCAATAATTATTTTGGGAGGAAGATAAATCGCCCTCAAACCGAAGAAGCTTCCGAAATAAAGGATCGCCGAAATCAGAACGGCCCCGATGATTTGAGAATTGTATTTTCGGATAAATTTCATTTTCACGAACAGACCCTATTGATTCATCGAACGCACCCTATCACTTCGAAACGCGCCAAGGAAAGACGCCGCTCCTTGGCACTTCCATCACTTCATCTCTGATTCTTTTCCGTGCTCGATTCGTGGCCAAAATTCCTTCCACTCGAACGGTCGCGAAAACTCGCCGTGATGACATTGGACGCACTGGCCAGCCCCAACGGGTCGCATTTTCAGTAACACGTCTTCGCCCGGGGGTGCGAGCGAGCGCACCTTCATGTGCTCGCTTCCAGGACCGTGACAGCTTTCGCAACCCACATTAATGAGGCGTTTTTCATCCGCCATTGAACGTAAATACCCGCCTGGCTCACCAAAGCCGACGACGTGACATTTCACACAACTCGGATCCATTTTTGAATCTCGATAATTCAACGATTCAAAGGCGTGCCCGTGACCACTTTTTGACCAGACCGCAAAAGACTTCGGATGACACGCCGCGCACGACTCGCTCCCCACGTAGGTCGCCGGTGGCTTCACGCCCGGGACACGATTGGCGACGTAGCCTTCAGGATTGTCGATCGCGAGAACGGTCTCGGCGACTTGTGAACGGTAATCAGTCGAAAATTGACGAACGGCCGGATCTTCCGCAATCGAATCAGCCATTAGCGTGACCGTTCCCGCAGGCTTGACCAGCTGCTTGTTTTTTGAATCGACCGTGGCATGAAATTCCCCGAGCGCGCGCGCTTGATTCGTCGTCGCTAGAATCTGGCTTCGGTTGATCGCAACGGCATTCGAATACGGCTGGCGAACATCACCGCCGAGAATGACTTGAAACTCATAGAAATCCTTCGCAATCGCTTCGAGCGCGGAATCATTGGCAAATGCGAGGCAAATCAGAACATCGGCTTGAGCTTTTACTTCAGGAATTACTTTGCGCAGCGTCTCGCTGATTCCCGCAACTTCGATCGATTCATCAGCATCCCTTTTTAACGAGTCAGGTGAAACCAAGCCGATGATTCCGACGGTTAATTCCCCTTGCTTCGTAATGACAAACGGAGTCGCAATCGGCTCTCGCGTCGTCGAATCGAGGACGTTTGCGCTGAGAAGCGGGACCGGTGAATTTTTAGCCAAGTTACGCAACGTCTCCGCCGACAGTGTGGCTTCGCGTGCTCCGAGGTTCACCGCAGCATAGCCAATGGCTTGATGCGCTTTCAAAACGTGGCTGTATTGCAGGATTTCATAATCCGCCGTTCCCGCAATCGCATTTCCAATTTCTACTCGAATCGAGTTAGGAGCAGCCTTTTTTCCAGAAAAGTCGAAACCCGTTTGAGTCCCCCGAATTGTCCCGAGAAACAACCGCACGGCTCAATCCGACTACTCGTGTCAGCGGTGAAATAGATATCGAGCGCCGCCGGTGAAATTTCTTTTTCGCCGCAAGAAGATGCGACGAGCAGAATCAAAAAAAGAGCGGCACTGCGTAGAATTTTCAACACGCCTGAAGACCAACGGGAATGCTCTTGAAGCTCAATCGCAAAACGCACGTAGCCCGTTTACGCATCCTGCAAATGAAAAGCTTCGATCGCCTCATACTCAGCCATGCCCAAATCATCATAGAGCGTTGCGGTTTGCTGAATCGAACCCGCGGCTTCGTTTTCCGCTGACCCAATGGATTGAAATTTTCGAACGGCATCACATTTGATCGCGATCTGATCAGGACTCATTGGAACGGCCATGCCGATTTCGTGAATCTCCATCGCAGCCTGATCTGATCCGCGATACAACCAGACACGGCAATCGGAACGCCATTCTTCATCGGCACAGCGCTCCATCGCAGCCGTAAAAGCGTTAAAGCTCAGGGCCTGCAACGAACTTGGGTCAGCCACGTTACCGGTGGCATAAATCTGGTGCGGCTTCCACGATTGCAACATTTCAAACATCCGAACGGTGTCCGATTCTTTCAGCGCAAATCGACGATAACGCCCCGCGTCATAAAACGGTAAATCGAGAAAAACCATCTGCTCAGGCGTGAGCCCTGCATTGCGACCCGCCTCGCGCCCCTCACCTCGCAAAACCAGCCCTTTGAGTTTGCGGACATCTTCAGGATCTATTCCGAACTCTCCTTTTGCTTCAAGCTGATCCAAAATGGATTGTGCGTAACCCACTTGCTTTTCCCAGTCGCCACCCAATCCTGTTTCAGCCATTTCCAGAACCACATTCGCAAACTGTTGCGCGGCAGTGTCGCCCACCCGCAGGTTTCCCGATGTCTGAAACGCGATTTTCACATCGTGTCCCTGCTCGACGAGCCGCTCAATCGTGCCGCCCATTCCGACAAATGCGTCGTGTGGCTCGGGGCTTAGAATCAGCACTTTTTTAGGAAAAGGCTGGGCACGCCCGGGACGGTTCTCACCCTCAGTGCCCTGCTTTCCGCCCGGCCAACCGGAAATCGTTTGCTGCACCTGATTGAATACATCGATGTTCACATGATAGGCCTGCCGATTCTGCGAAACTAATAATTCACCGACGCCATTTTCATTGTAGTCCTCATCGACGAGCTTCAGGAGCGGCGTATCGAGCTTTTGCGAAAGCCAGATCACAGCGCGCTTCGTCGTTTGCTCATCCCACTTCACGGAACCAACCAGCCACGGATGATGGCGACGCGTCAGTTTCGAAGCCGCTGCGGTATCCACCAAAAACGTGGCATTGTCGTGAGTCTGCAGAAAGCTGGCCGAAATCCGATCCGTCACCTCACCTTCAACCGCCTCGCGCACGATCTCAGCTTTGTTCTCACCCCAGGCCATCAGCACAAGTCGCTTCGCATCCAAAATCGTGCCCACTCCCATCGTGATAGCGGAACGAGGAACATTTGCCACGCCCATGAAATCCGCCGCCGCATCTTGGCGCGTCACGCGGTCCAACGTAATCATCCGCGTTTTCGAATCTTCCGCCGAACCCGGTTCGTTGAATCCGATGTGACCCGTTCGACCAATACCCAAAATCTGTAAATCCAACCCACCGGCTTCTTGGATTCTTCCCTCGTAATCGATGCAGGAGCCATAAACCTCATCCAACGCGACTGTTCCATCAGGAATGTTGATCTGTTCGTTCGGAATATTCACGTGATCAAAAAGCTGATCGCGCATGAAGCGGTTGTAGCTTTCCGGATGATCCGCCGTCAGCCCATAGTACTCATCAAGATTGAACGTGATCACATTCCGAAAATCCAAGCCCTCTTCATTGTGGAGCCGGATCAGTTCGCGATAGAACGGAACCGGCGTCGAACCAGTTGCGAGGCCCATTACCACATTTTTTCCCTTTTCTTTGCGAGTCCGAATCAGTTCCGCGACCTCCGCAGCGAGTTCTCTACAGGCGAAATTTGAATCTGGAAAAATCAGCGTTCGAGTTTTTTCAAAGCGTTCCTGCTGCGTTTGTCCAGTACCGGGGGAATCAATAATATTCATGCGTGGGCGTTTTCCAAACCATCAAGAATACCACGCCAATGGCAACGGGAAAGTCTGGCATGATCAATTTCTGATCATGACATCCGAACCTGAGACAAACAATTCCTAATCAATTTCATTGAGAATGGCGTTGAAGAAACTGGCTGAACACTTCCTTCTGCATGACTGCTCCCAGTTCTGTTCATATTGCGAATACAACATCGCTTGCGGGTCCGAGCCATGATCGATTCTTCTCACTCCCTGTCCCATTTTTCAATCGTGGCAACTGCGCAGAAATCGAAAGCAGGGAATTAAGAGCACGATAAGGGCGAGCGAGGTGCGTCACCGGGTAAATCTGCCACTCCTTCATCAATTATTTTAGGCGGAAGGAGCACATAAGATAGCTACAACACAATTTACACCTGTGAGAAGTATAGCTCCATAAACTACGAAGAAAATGCCCTTTCCGGTGGAGAAATGATTTTCCAGAGATGTCGGAAAAAATTGATCTCCCATCATTCCCATTTTCTCATAAAGGTGGAGAATTCTTTTGGTAATATCATGCTACTGAGCCTGAATCTGTGAGAGAATAATACAACCAAAGATGGAAATCATCGCTATTGCTATCAATATAAAAAAGGGATTTTTCCCCGAATTGATGATTTCAGGGTGCGCGATGAGAAATGACACAAGGCTGAGATTCAACACCGAAGTGACTACAGGCACCCTGACTCGCAATTGACGGGTCGCATCAGCAAGATCAAACTGACGAGCGAGGAGCAGCTTCTGCTTTTCCCAATACTGGTGTCTAGTTCAACCGGCGAACAATAGGAAGCTGGTTGTTTTGGCAATTCTGAGGGTAATACAACCTGATCAAGGTCTTCCATCATATTCATCTTGCTGAGGCTATCGTAAACACCTGATCATTGCTTAAAACTTAGTATTTCGCAATTCAGAATAGTTGAAAAGCAATTCACGAAGATTTGCAATGGAATCACATTCAATGCCTTTTCATAATTTTTTAAGTTCGCAAGCGCTTCCCTGATAGATTTCCTCCGAAAATTCCGTATGGATTCCACAGTCCATTTCTAACATGTCCGATTCCGATTCCAATCTGATCAAAAACAAAAAACTCGTCATCGCCTGCGGCGGAACGGGTGGTCATCTTTTTCCCGGAATCGCCGTGGCCGAGGCATGGACTCAGGCGGGCGGCGACGTGCTGATCCTGATTTCGGAAAAACAAATCGATACGTTGGCAACGGAAGGCTACGACCACCTCCGATTCGAGCGACTGCCTTCCATCGCGATGCCGAAATTGCTGTCGCTGAAGATGATCAGCTTCGGTTTTAAATTTCTCAACGGCCTCCGCGCTTGCCGGAAATTGCTGAAATCCTTTCAAGCAGACGCCGTTCTAGGTATGGGTGGGTTCACATCTGCCGCGCCCCTTCTCGCGGGAAAACTCGCCGGTTTGCCGACGTTTGTTCACGAGTCCAACGCGATTCCAGGACGGGCCAACAAATTAAACGCCAAATTTGCCCGGACCGTTTTGGTTGGATTTGAACGCTGCGCGAAACACTTTGGCGAAGCCAAGAAAACGGAAACCGTCGGAACGCCGCTCCGTCCTGCAGTTGCCGAGATCCCCGATGCAGCGGTCGGGAGAGCTCATTTCGGTCTCGATGAAAATCGAAAAACGATCATGGTCATGGGCGGAAGTCAGGGAGCCCAACGCGTCAACGAACTTGTCGCCGATGCGATCAAGAAATTGCCGCTCGATAAGGTTCAGGTGCTTCACATCACGGGTCCGTCCGATTTTGATGCCACCAAACCCGCCTTCGACGCCACACCTGAAGCCGGAAAGGTGATCGCGTTTTGCAGCGATATCCAATTCGCTTACGCGGCTGCGGATTTAGCAATTTGCCGCTCCGGTGCATCTACATTGACCGAGCTGGCTCACTACGGGGTGCCTTCGATTCTCATCCCGTATCCCTACGCTGCTGACGATCACCAGACTCGAAACGCGGAGATTTTCTCTGATCCCGGCGCTGCAGAAATGTGGACGCAGAACGAAATCGACGAAGATAATTTCGCAGATCGATTGGCTACATTAATCCTCGACGAACCGCGGATGGCAGAGATGAAAACGAAAATGAAAGCACTCGCGATACCCGATGCTTCCGATCGTGTGTGCCAAGTCGTTGCCAGAGAGTTGTAGGGCTCCAGCACCCAACCACCCCTATTCGTCGCCCAAAAAGATCCCTTTTTCTTTATCCTTCGCCTTGGTTGGAGCGCCGGTGGACCTTAGTCCCATCAGTCCGGCTGCGCTCAAACGAGTCCATTGCTTGCTGAATTCTTCGTCTGCATCGCCCGCTATCCCAGCCAGACGCGTTGCATTCTCGAGCAATCCAGACACCAGCGCAAAAGCAGCCGCCTGTTCCCAAATGTCAGATTCATCAGCTAAGGGGGACTTTTCCACGTTCACAAACACAACCTCGGCGGCTTCTCGAATCCAATCGGGATCAAACTTGTCGATCTCAACCTCGTTTTCTCCAAATCCAAGGTTCACGGTCAAATTTTCACGAGTCGCGTTCGTAACTTTGGCACTGAGTGGTCGCCCTTCTTTGCGTCGAACGGCTCCCTCGTAATCGGCAAGTGACAGCTCGGCAACAAACCGATCAAGAAATGCATCGGCCCGCTTGTAGGTTTCTAAAACATCCGCGTGAACCCGGCGCACGGGTGTTGAATTGATCGTGACCGATTCAATCTTCAAGGCCGCTGCAGAGAAAAAATACGCAGATGACAAACTCTCGGCACTTTCAACAGCTGCTGCCAGTGTAGCCAAATCAGCTTTTGCGGCAGGTGCGTTGAACTTCCCAACTCCTGTGCCTTCAGGCCCAATTGCCACAGGCTTGGGCATCACCGTCGGATCGCCTTCTACAGACTTTGGGCGTTTCTCATTCGCAAGCTTGGCGAGCCGGCGGGATTCAATCCGAAACTCTTCCAGGTCGGCGCAACGCTTCAAACGGGCTTTCACAAATTTTGGGGCCGCTCCTTTTGTATTCAACTTCGCAACGGCCTCACCCAAGGTCCGCTCCATATCTTTTAAATCTCCGGACGAAGTTTTACCATCGGGACGCGGGAGGGTTTTTAAGATGGCTGCATCGCCCACGAATTTCCGGGCCATCGGCCGCAGCTCGGCACTCCATGCCTGCCGCTTAGGCACGGGTGATTTCGCGAAGGTATCCAACATCACGGCAGCGGATTCGAATTCGCCCTGATTCCAGTTTTTGAGGCCGCAAGCGAGAAGCCCGAGAGATGCAAACGTCGTATTTGAAAAACCCGAAACGCTTTCCTCAAGAACCGGCAGCGGCCCGGAAGCAGCGCTCCCAACTTTTTCGAAAAAAGCTTTCTGCGATAGCGCTGTTTCATCAGCAGTTTCGGGAAAGATGCTTTCAAACATGAGAGTCTTAAAATGCTCCCGTGCTTTGACCTCGTTGTTTTCGAGTAAATGAATGATCGCCTGATCAAAATGAAGCCAACCCAAAGTCGGCTGCTGCACCTCTTTTGAATCAATCAGAGCAGTGAATGCGATTTTCGCAGTTTCTAAATCACCCGTCACGAGCGCATTGCGTCCCCCGATAAATTTGGCTGAAATCCCTTCGTCTCCAATTACACGGTCATCCCCCGTGATCAAAGTGTCGTCAATATTGCCGTCTCCTCGGCCGCCGCTGAAAACAATAGCCAGAGCGATGATTCCCAAACCGAGGGCAATACCGCCTCCGATGAGACTTTTCATCGCGCCATCGGAAAATTTCAATCCCTCCGCTTTTTCAGCCATCCGAGTCGTGCGCTTCTTTGTCGTTCCGGGCACAAAATCCATCGTCGACTCGATCAACTCCAATAGTTCATCGTAGCTGGCTGGTCGATCAGCAGGATCATAAGCCATCATTTTTTCGACCATTTCGATCGAATATTTGGAAACATTTGGAGCAATTTCCGCCAGGCTCACTTTTTGTTTCTTAATCTCCTTCAGTTCATCCAGCGAAGACGTGTTGGCTTCAAAGGGCGGAAAACCAGCCAGAGCATGAAAAAAGGTCGCTCCAAGGCTGTAAATATCGCCGACAAACGTGTCCTGCTTTCCGTCCAACTTCTCAGGCGGCACATAAAACGGAGTCGCCCACAAATCCTCGACCTCGTCATCACCGCCTTGCACGACCGCCAGTCCAAAGTCCACCAGCTTGGCAACCCCTGCGTTGGTCACCAGCATGTTGCCGGGTTTAATATCCCGGTGAATCAGGCCCTCGCCATAGGCAGCCTTCAATCCATTGGTCACGTCATGGGCGATATCGAGCACCTCTGCTTCAGGAACGGGCCCCTTTTCAGCGATCATCTGTTCGATGCTGATGTTGTCCACCAGCTCCATCGCGATGAAGAAATAGCCCTGATCACTGCTTGCCGTGTAAACCTTTACCACATTCGGGTGATTGATCGAAGCCGTGAGTGTCGCCTCTCGCTCGAACATCGCTGTAAGCGACGCATCCAAACTCAGTGTTTGATGCAAAATCTTCAGCGCAACCGGACGATTCAAAGTGACGTCATTGGCCAGAAACACCTGGCTCATGCCCCCCTCACCCAGCATTTCGGTGATTTCGTAATTCCCCAGTCGTGTCCGCACGCGGAATGGTGCGTTGCAATGCGGGCACTCAATCTTCGTGTAGGGGGTAAGCGGCGTCACATCAACCGCACCGCGGCATTCCGGGCAGCTTGCAACCACCTGCTCCGGAGTAACCACGGTTTGAGGTGCCTTTGGTTCAGGTTTGGAGGAATTAGAAGATGGATCGGATTCCGACATGATTTCTCGCAGCGACCGCCTCGTTCGAAAAGACAGCGCGCGATTCTAACCGCCTCTCCCCTCACTACCAGAAAAATCCACCTTTTCTGCTCGGATTTCATCGGGCGTATTTACGGATCCAAAAAGTCCTGAAATCCCTACCGTATCAACGAAAACGGGCGCTTTTCCATCTTCCGAAAAGCGCCCGCTTTGTGAAAAAATGTCGTGGAAGGCCTATTCAGCGCCCTCAGGGGCCAAAATTGCGTCTTTTTCACCCGCTTTGGCTGACGGTGTAGCGTCTGCCTCAAGGTCACCCAGCGCATACTGAATCCCGTCCGAAATGTGCAATAGCACGGCGGAATTCCAGAACGTGTCCTCGCGGTGTCCCAGATTTGTGTAGAAAACCCGACCTTCACCCAGCTCTTGAATCCATGAAACCGGGACATCGACTTTTTCCACCGGACCACCCGCCTTTTCCAAGTCCTTTGGCTTGATCGCCTGCTGGTTCTTTTTCTTCGTCATGTCCAAGCTCAGCAACACCCGCAAGCGGTCACGTCCCTGAAAGTTCTCCGGCTTATACCAGTAGATTTCGTTCGAATGCCAGAAACCTTCTTTCTTGAAAGCCGCGTTCAACGGATGCTCAGGATCATCCAGTTTAAAAGCCCACTCGCCACCGCCGCCCCAGGGGTGACCGTTGAAAACGCCCCCAATCATCGCGATTCCCGCTTCCCATTTCTTGAAATTATCCCCCGCCGCGTGCAACCCAACGATCCCCTTGCCGCTTTTTACGAAATCTAGAATTGCCGCCTGCTGCGCTTCATTCGGAATTAGATTCGTGGTGTTGTTGAACAAAATGCCATCGTATTGCTTCAAATTTTCCGCCGTGAAACCGCTGTAGTCCTCGACCAGATCAACTTTGAAAGCGCCGGACTTATTGCCCATTTCGATCATCGCGTGATTTCCGTAGGGAATCGATCCGTGAATGAATCCCTCACAGCGATCAATCATCAAAACGCGACGCTCCGCCTTTGCTTCCTTTGTCGCTTTTTCAGGCAAGGCAGCCTCAATTTTCGATTTCTCATCCGCAGAAGGTTTTCCCGCAAAACGCTCAGCCTTCTTTTGCGGCCAATCTTTAGGAGCCTCTTTCGGCTTCTTGTCCTGGGCAGTCAGAGTGAAAAAGCCTGCAACAGCAATCGTCGCAAGACCTACGATGAGGGATTTTGGATTCAACATGAGTTCATTAAATCGCAATATGCAGAATCCGGCAATCCCCCCATTTGAGCTATTCGCCACCGTGAATAGCGCGGTTCAGGAGATTCTTCGTGATTCGCTGAACCCGCTCATCCGGTCCATGAGGACGGGAATAATGCGAATACGGCGCCCAATGCCCCGGCGGCGTTGAAAGCCCCATATTCCAGAAAACCGTGGATGCATTGAACACAAAATTTTCCTTCGGTCCCGGAAAAATTACCGACGTGTATTTCCCTTCCCGGACGCCACCAGCCCACACTTTCCCTTCAGCCAGAACTTCAAGGCCTTCGAGATCTGGATCAGGCTCACCATGATGCTCCCAGCCCACCAGCCCGGGAATCGAGTCCCCGTTTTTCATTCCGGTTCCCTCAAAAATCCAGTGATCAGCCTTCCGACACGTCCAATCACCACCTCCGTTAAACGGAACCACTGACCTCACGCCCATGATTTTTCGTTCATCCGGCGCGGTGCTTTTCAGTGCGTCAAATAAATGCCCGTAATTCTCTGTTTCATCCTGACGAAGGTCCCCGAAACATCCCCGACGCGTCAAAATCCGATTCGGCTGACCACTGCTCGAAGCCGTGAATGGAGAATCGATAAACACCGAATTTCCGCACAACCACAACACGTTCAGCCCGCCTTCGATGGCAGATTTCATCCGTGAATACTGCCGCGCATCCCAATACTCATCATGCGCGACTGATAGAAAAACCTTTCCACGCTCAATCGAACCCGGCTCCAACATGTCCACATTCGCCAGGTATGTCACGTCGTAGCCTTCCTTTTCCAGCCAATAGCAGAGCGGAAATTCCCACAGCAAAAACTCGCCTGAACCCACCGACAATGGGTTCTCATAAATCTGGCAATACAATCCGTGCGGCCGATCAAAACTCACCGCAACACCCGGAGCATGGGCTCCACGAGGATCAGTGTAGAGCGATTCATTTTCCGGCCACCGATTGTAGGCCTGTGCCGTGTTGTCGCTCGTTTGAAAAATCACATCCGCCTCGCGATCGTCCCGCACCACAAAAATCACATAGCTTTGCCAATACGGATCCGATTCGTTTTCGGAAATCGTGGTCAGTTTTCCCACATAGACTCCGCTCACCCAATCCTCCGGAATCTTGAGGCTCGTTGATGCCTTCCATTGACACTCACGAAGGCGATTCTCCGGCTTCATTTCCGGAACCGGCTGAGCTTTTCCTGAAAACGGCCCGAGCTGCTTCATGTGGCGACCGCCCTTACCGCCATAATAACCAAGGCGATACAAATCAATCGTAAAATCTCGTTCCGGTTTCGTCGAAACGAAAAAATCCAGCGTTTCTCCCGCCTTGATCGATTGATGAGACACGTAGCCTTCAATCAGCGAAGTTCGGTATTTCCCCTCATTCACCCGAACCCGCGTCAGCTGCCAATCCGTCGTCCCCGTTTTCGAATTCTCCTCCGCAATCCGTGGATTTTTCGTAGGGGTTTGTGCTAGTCCCGCGCCGCCCGTCAATGCCAGAGCTGGCGTTGCAGCCGTGCTGGCAAGAAATTTTCGTCGAGTTGGATTCATCGTTTTAATTATAAAATCAGCGCTTCACGATATGCTAACCGACGTAGAACGGTTTTGTAAACCGTTTGCGGAGAGTATCCGCACGAAGCCAACGGCACGATGTTACGCCCCGAGGCTTCGCTACGGTTTGAAAAACCGTTCTACGTTCCGACCCTCTGCCCCGCACACAAAACGAACCAACAGGATACGTTCAAAAATGGAATTTTTACCGCAGAAAAATGGCCCAAATCAAAATCAGCACGACAATCACAATCGCTGCGACGCCGCCCCATTTTTTGAGCTTGCCGCCCATTTCTTCGCTCTTAATTTCGCTGGTGAGACGCTCGTCAATCTCCAACGATTCGTGGAGAAATTCGATCACTTCATCACTCAAAAACGGACGGCGCTCGTGGTGAGCCAGCAAATTGCGGGCGTCATTCAAGGCATGGGTCGCGTGCTCCAGCAAAACCGGAGTGCGATCTTCGTCCTCCCATTCGGAGCGCTTGTCTTCGAATCGTTGCGCGGTGCTGAGGCGACGATCTTCTTCGTTCAACCAGAGGCTCGCGCGCTTCCAATCGTTCAACGCATTGGGAACCGACCACTGAATTTCGGCGGACGCCAAACTGTTTCCCGTAAGGTGCAACACGCGGGCATTTACCAAGTTGTCTACAAAAACCCGACAGAGATCAGATCGTTGGATCAATTCGCCATAATTTGCGGTCGAGGAAATCGTTTCTCCCTTTTTGGATCCGGATTTCACACGCCGTTGCAACGAAAGCATCAATTCACCAAGCGTAACCTCATCGAGTTCGTCCGGCACAGCTCCCTCAGCGGCAGCGGGATATTTTTCAGAAATCCCCCCTGCCCATCCGGCATCAGCGGTGGAAATATCTTCAGCGACGGGATCAATTTCAGAAAGTTGGCGCAGGGTTTCGCTGACGAATGGAATTCCCATCGGCGTGCTGCCCGCATCTTCAACCAACGCATCAAGCAACATCGGCTCTACATTTACGTGATCGCTGTCAATCAACTCAGCGGGAGCTTTGCGGAAAAACGAATTTACTGCTTCCAACGTTGGTGGAGCAATTCCAATCCATGTGCCCAGCGTTCCAAATTCACACAGCGTCAGACCGGATTTCACCGATTCCATGTTGAGCGAGCGCATGGCAACCAGTGCAGGAAAAACCCCGGTTAGAACCAATTCGTGGAGAAACAAAAGCACGGGGCACAGCTGATTTTTCTGCCACGATTCGTTGTCTGGAAGGCAACTGCCGCCTTCAGGCGCAAATCGATCGAGTTCATCAATTACCACAAGGCAAAGGATCTGGTCAGCCTCGCCCACGCCACTTGGACGCGAACGCTTGAAGCACGAAGCAAGTTACTCGGCCGCCTCCGCAGAATCCTGCCCATGAAGGAGCGAAAACTGTCGCATCCGATGCTGCAAATCGAGGGCGAGACCGTCTTCATCTGGGGACTCACTGAGAATCTTTCCGGCGATTGCTTCGATCAACGCCGCAGGATCATCTCCGTTTTCCGGAGTCTCTCGGATGGCCTGAAATCCATCACCAAATCCTTCTTGCAATGCAGGACAAATGCGGGCCTGAATCAGCGACGTCTTGCCACAACCCGACGGACCGTGAAGCCAAACCAATCCGGCCTGCCCTAATTTAGGTCTCGAAAAAGTGCGGACAATTTTCGCGATTTCATCGTCCCGCCCCGGGAGTCGCTTGGCATCCACATCCGTGAGTGGTTCATAGCCGGGCCAACGGCGCAAGGATTAATCGCTGGCGGTAGCTGCAGCGGTTGCGGGTAGTTGAGAAGTTGAGAAGTGGCAGGATCGGCCGCGAGGTCCTTGGGTGGCATGATTCAAAAAAATTCTAGTCCGAATCGTCATGGGACCAAGGCCGGAGTGCCCCAAAGGATGTGAGAAGCACAGCAAAGTGTCAGCTTCGACCTTTTATTATTGAATTTGGCTATTTTTTGAATTTCATGCGACGTTTCCGGATGGCAGGCGATCAGCGCCTTTATGGTTTCGCTGATTCTTGCAGAAGCCATTTCAAAAATCGTGATCACAAAAGGCCTCGTCGGATTGATTTGATGTCATCCGCGTTTATAAAAGGCGATGCACCCGAAACCGCGTTTTGAAGAACTCGACTACCGCACGACCCCACTGGGCGAATTGATCCTGCGGCGGCGCACCATATTGTCGCTCGAAAATCGCGAAGTCTACGAAGTGCTTCTCGGCGAATCGTTTCTCATGTCCAGCCTCTTCACCGAGGTCGAAGTTGCTCTTTCAAATCTCGGTCTCGCTGCCACCGAAGAACGTTTTCCGGATACCGAACTCGATGTCGTTGTCGGAGGTCTCGGCCTCGGCTACACTGCCCGCGCTGCTCTAAAATTTCCATCCGTAAAATCGCTTAACGTCGTCGATTACCTCGAACCCGTTATCGAATGGCATCAGCAAGGAATGGTTCCGCTCGGCCCTGAGCTTGCCGCCGATCCCCGTTGCCGGTTTGTTCACAACGATTTTTTCGAACTCGGATTTGATCCCGAAAATCCCGATAAGAAATTCCACGCTGTGCTGCTCGATATAGATCACTCGCCAGCGAATTTGTTACACGAACGTCACGCCGCGTTTTATGCGCCCGATGGCCTCCGCAAGTTGTGCGAGAAAATCCATCCCGGCGGAATTTTTGCGCTTTGGTCCGACGACGCGCCCGAAGAATCGTTCCTCGCCGCGCTCAACGAAGTCTTCGAGACCTGCGAAAGCCACATCGTCTCGTTTTACAATCCGCTGCAAGACAAAAACTCTGCCAGCACCGTTTACGTTGCGAAAAAGCCGCTTACTGAGGCGGAGTAATCGCTTCCCGCAGTTTCCATTTCGGATTTTCCAAACGCCGATCATATATGAACGGCTCCGCCGGATTTCCCGTCACTTGAACCTGAATCAGAGGGAATTTTGCATTCACCACATCCAGCTGAACACGCGTGATATTCTCCGCCCATTTCCCTAGTTCAACAGTCCATTTGTGACCGTCCGCATGGAGATATAAAATTGGTTTTTCGAACGGCACCGCAATCTTGGCCAGCTGCGCTTGAAAATCGCCAAATTTTTTTGAAAAGGCGGCCGCCTGCGCAAAAATCACCGCAGAATGGACGTCGGCTTTGTGCTTCGTAAAGTGCTCTGAAATCCACGCGACATCTTGATTCAATCGCATTTCCCATTCCTCAGTATCGTGGACCATTCCGCCCACTTTATTGATTCCAAGGAACAACACACCATCGAGAACAAACGCGAAGTTCTCGGGCCGCACGGTTTGCCTCGCCACTTTTCCAAACGACTCCGGCAGCTTCCATTTTTCATGAAAACCCATGAAATGTTTATCCCAAAATCCCCACGCCTTATCGGGATTTTCCTGATCATTCCATTCATTATCCCCCGGCACGATGAACGTCGGAATCGCATTTTCCTTCATCAAAAGCCCCGCCACTTTTTCATACTGCGACTCCGGCCAATCTTTCACTTTACCCGTCACAATATCGCCGCAGTGAACGATGAACGAACTCGTCGGATCTGCATTTTCTAGCGCCATAAATTTAGCCAAAGCGACCTCCGCTTCCGGCGTGTAGGGACCACAACCCATCGCCGAAAACAAAACTGGCTTCAAAGGTTTGAGCGGTTCATTTTCCTGCGCCACTACGATTGAAGTAGTGACGACGCAGGTAAGGAGAAAGGATTTCAGTAACGTCATAGAATTAAGGAATCTCACGACAATTACCTCTCATGTTCAACACCTTTTACGAACCGATAGGGTTACTTCATCGCCTACACCTCGGAACCGTTTACTCAGCTGCCGGCTTCAGAGCAATTTCCGCCTTTGAATTTCTCTCACCTTCGACCTCATTCAAGTTCAGTGTCATCCAATAGTTGTCCGAGAAATAATCGGGCGTCGACAAATTCGCGGCATGTCGGCGAAGAAAAATTGAATCGCGATTGAAGGTACACATTGCCACGTAATCACCACCGACTTTGATAATGCTCCGCAAACTGGCAGCACCGGTGAGAGGCTGAGTGGTTTCGAGAATCCATTGCCGTCCTTCCGATTTCACAACACACCAGGCATGACCTTCTCCCTGCCAATGACCAAGCACTACGCGAGCATCGTAGCCGGCTGAAATCAATGCATCCGCCAGTAGAATCGTGGTATCTTCACAATCGCCCACGCGCTCATCCCAGGTTTGCTGAGGCAGCTTCCAGACATCGCGACGAGCATCCCCTTTTTGTTTCGTATCGAGTTCGTAATCGCAACGATCCAGGATCGCGCTCCAGTGAGCAAGAATTTTACTTTTCGGGGTTCTGGCCTCTGGATTCGCTGGCAAAAACTGCGTGACGTTCTCATCAGGCACCTTAAAACCAGTCAGAAAATCACATACCCGCAGATAATCCCCCTCCGTGTTTGGCCCAAACGCATGGGCAGTGAGCCTGCAATGGGAGCATTCCGGTTTGACGAAAAATTTCGCGTGAGCCGATAATCTGAAACCGGTGTCCTCACCACAATGAGCGCATTTCAGAACAAAACGTCCCCCCTGGTTCAAAGCATCATCAAGCTGCTGTTTCCGACTGATTCGATTGCCATGATAAACCCAGGCCCACACTTTTCCGTCGCGGCCCAACTGCGAAATACTTCCGAACTCATCATCCGGCATTTCGATGAGTGGTGACCATGATTTCACCTGCGAGGCGAGCTCTTCCGGTTTTTCTCCAATGAAGAGCGTAGAGGATCCTACTCGAAATCCCGGCTCGACTTCACCCAGCATGTCCTCAAGCGTTTTCGAAGTAGGCATGCGACCTCCGATCGTCATGACTTCGACCTGCGGCTCTAGAAAATTGATCAATTTTCGATCAAACGCAGCCGTCACAAGTCCCGATGATTTCCGCGTCTCGACGATTGTATTTTCGACGATTTTTTTCACTGATATCGCTGACGGAGCTTGGGCTGCTTCATTCACCGCCGCGACTATTTTCGAATACTGTTTCAATCCGGCACGAGACGCGCTAAACCCGACCCAAATGATGCCAATAAGCAGAACAATCGCGATGAGACGTCCGACGGAGCCCATGGCAGACTTCTTCTTTTGTGGAAGAGCATCCCGAAGGTCGGAATCCATTCGAGCTGCGTCTGCCGCAGCCCCAACCGGCGGCGTATGCGTCGGCAATGGCGGAGGCGTCGTTTCTCCGGCTGGCTTGGGTGGAACGGAATTATCAAACGCCCATTTTGCCACAAACGGCTTTTCGGGAATCGCTGGCAATGGTTGTGTGGACCGCGCTGGAATTGCATCACCCGCTAACCGCTGAATCACCTCCTCTGGTAGCCTGGAAAACGCAAGTAGATAGGCTTCTTGATTCGTAAGTTGCACAGAAAGACCCGTAGCGACTTCTTCAAGCTCAGGAGAAAACTGACCATCGCCAATGATCATGACCTCGGTAATTCCGTGCCCGCGACTGAAATCCACTAAAGATTGTATTGCAGACGGCTGAAAATCCTCCGGATTTGAAAGGCATTTGACCACAATTCGCACGCCATTCGACCTAGCCACAAAATCTACGGGGATAGCCAGGCCATGGTTCTGCTCTTCCGAAACCGGGGTCACACTGAACTGAGAATTCTGAAGAACCGCCTTAACACCTTCTCGCAATGGCACTTTATTTAAAACTGGCTGACTGACCTGAGAATGCATACTTTTTTAAAATTAAAGTAATTAATAATAATTACCATAAGAATATCTCGAATTTTGACAACTAATGGGCATCCTCTACTCTTTTAAATTGTTAAACTCGCGGAAATCAGCAGGAGCAATACTGTCACTCTTTGGTTCTTCCTATTCTCTCATTTGCCAAAAATGGACCCGAAGTATCAGATTTTATTCGCTTCAAAGAACGCACTTCCACAAGCAAATCGGAGCATCTAGAAACTGCGATTGTTCGCTACGAAAATCCTGGAACTCAGACCACCATTGATTTGGTCGCCGTCATTCATATTGGTGATCGCTTGTATTTTCAAAAACTGAATGCCGCGCTGAAATCGTATCAGACCGTTTTCTACGAAGCTGTTGGCAACGATTTTCCAAAAAGCAAAAAACCAGCAGAGCCAAAAAAGCAGAATATCCCCTTTTCCGACCACCAGCAGGCTGTTGCTTATCTCGGACTTCAACAACAGCGAAACTGGATTGATTACGAAGCCAAAAACTTCGTTCACGCCGACTTGAGTTGGAAAGAGCTCTACGATCTCATGGCAATCAGGAATCAGAGCCTAACGACCAAGTTTCAAAAGCTGCACCGCCTCAGCAACAAGGCTAAAAGTCCGGGCAGCGGAATGGCCTCCGCCGCTACTGCAAGACTAACCGGCGGCGATTCCCTTGAACTAAAACGCAACATGGCCCGAGCCATGAGCGGAGCCGAAAAACTCGCCGCTCAACTGGAAAGTCAGGGCGGCACCGTCATCGCGACTGATCGAAACAACGCCGTCATGGAAAAGTTGAAGCCGCCATCAACGCGCCTGAATCTGAAGGGACGCCAAAGAAATTCGCCATTTTTTACGGAGCCGCTCACATGCCCGATTTCGAAAAACGTCTCTTGAATGACAGGTTTATTCGCAAGGCCGAGACTTGGTTCACCGCGTGGCATGTTTCTGAACCCGAGCGCCCCGAGGCGTCCGCCGTCAGCCAGTTTTTAAAAAGCCTGCAAAACGTCAAAGCCGAAAACGTCGATGCCACCAAGTTTTTTGGCGATGGAACGACCACAAGGTGAAAATCTGAATCAGAATTTTTTGCGCCTTTTTGCGGCGATAAACACCACTCATTGGAAACGATTCGATCACGGCAACTTCCGCACGTTGATATTTCGAAATGCCACCCAACCGCTGTTTTTCTGAAGCCCGATCCGATTTCCTCGTGAGGGAGTTTCTGCCTGGTAGTCCACTACTTGCCTGCCATCCAGCTTTACGATGACACGCCCGTTTTCGACTCGCACCTCAAATTTCCGCCACTCATCGGATTCCCCTGCCCCTTCGACTTTCGCCCGCGCAACCAAACTCCCTGTCGGAAATGGATTATCCGGCGGTGCAATATTCAATTCGTAGCAATCTTCCGTCAGCTTTTTCGGCTTCGGCATTGTGTTCAGGAAAACGCCGCTGTTTGTGCCTTTCGCCGCTTTGAATTCGACCCTGAGCTCAAAGTTTTTGTAAGTCTCTTCGTGCAAAAGAAGCCCGCCCTCGCCCTCGTCGACGACAATCGTTCCGTCCTTTACTCGCCAATTCGCATCACTCGTCGATTCCCAACCCGAGAGAGTTTTGCCGTCGAACAGAGTAGTCCATTTCGCTTCCAGAGAAGACGCACAAGTGATGATAAACAGAACAAAAAGGGCTGTTAGACGTTTCATAGAAGAAAGAATGTAGGAAGATGTATCGGAAATCCGACCTTAACTCATTTTCTAAACTATTGTCGCCGACGAATTTTCTGGTTACCGGTCGTTTCGTCATTGAAAACCACCGTCGTTTTGTAACAAGATGAGAGAATGCGGAAACCGATTTTATACTTCCTGGCTCTCGCCTTTTCTGTGTTCGCGAACGCCCAGTCACAGCCGAATTTCGTTTTCATCATCGCCGACGATCTTGGTTGGGCTGATGTGGATTTTCATGACGGGAACACTCCGACGCCGCACCTGAATCAACTGCTGGCCGAAGGTGTTGAATTGAAACAGCATTACGTTGCTCCAGTTTGCAGCCCGACACGAGCCGGCTTTCTCACTGGTCGATACTGGAGCCGTTTTGGAATCACTACACCGATCAACAATCAAGGACTGCCGTTCGAAACCGTGACCGTCGCGAAAGCACTCGGCGAGGCGGGCTATTCCACGGCCCTGATTGGGAAATGGCATCTCGGCTCAAAACCAGCATGGGGTCCGAATCACTTTGGGTTCGATCACGGCTACGGTTCGTTGGCAGGTGGGATTGCGCCGTACAACCATCGCTACAAAAAGGGCGACTACTCCGTCACCTGGCACCGGAATCACGAATTGATTGGGGAAGAAGGCCATGTCACCGATTTACTGACGGACGAAGCCGTGAAGTGGATCGACGAAAAAACCTCCGCAGAAAAACCAAAACCATTTTTCCTCTACGTTCCCTTCACCGCGGTCCATCTGCCGATTCGCGAGCCGGACGAATGGTTGGCAAAAGTCCCAGCCGGAATCAACGGCGACGTGGCTCGACAGTATTCGGCCTGCATCATGCACTTCGATGCCGCTGTTGGTCGGATTGTCGACGCCATTGATAAAGCCGGTCAAAGAGAAAACACCCTCGTCATTTTCACCAGCGACAACGGCGGCTCCACCGTGCAAAACAACGACACCAAATATCCCGACGACAAGTGTCCCTACGGCAAGCTCACCGGAAACAATCTTCCGCTCCGTGGCCAAAAAGGTTCGCTCTACGAAGGCGGCATCCGCGTCCCGACCATTGCTCGCTGGCCCGGAAAACTCAAGCCTGGCACTGAATTCGAAACACCGATTTGTGTCATCGATTGGATGCCGACGTTCTGCGCCCTTGCTGAAGCAAAAGTGGATTCAACCAAGCTGAAGTGGGACGGTGTGAATTTGTGGCCTGCTTTGACTGGAGAAGCAAAACTGCTCACCCGAAGCCTCCACATTGCCGGCCCCGGCGGAAATCGCTGGGCACTCCGAGATGGCGACTGGAAACTCATTCTCACTCAGAACAAAAATCGCCATACCGCTGAGCGACCGAAAATAGAACTCTTCAATATTGCCAACGATCCAAATGAGAAGACTGACGTTGGCCGAGAGAATCCAGGAAAAGTCAATGAGCTAAAAGCGAAGCTCAAAACACAACGCGAGCTAGATGTTGATTCAAGGGGCGGTTTGTAGTGAATCTTGCTCCCGGAAATGCTTACTTCAGAAAAATGACTTTGGATTTCAATCCAAAAGTCGTCTCCTAATCAACCAAGTTTTTCCTCGAATTAATTGTGATTGGATACTCACCGCGGGCACTCTTAAACGTTCCCGATTGCAAATCTTTCGTGAACTCCATGTGAAAATTGCCTTCCGCTATCTTTACTCCCCGGTTGCCACTAATTTCATAGGAATACCCTTTTGAAAACTCTTTATCAGTTGGATGATAGTTCAATTCATCCGGGGTGAGGGTGACGTTGGTAACTCCTGCTGCGGTGCCGGCGAACTGAAAATCTTGTCGCAATAGCCATTGACGAAAACCTTCCTGATCCAATGATTCAAGGTATCGTTTTGCTCCTGCGTTCAGCGGCAGCCTTTGTTTTGATAGTGCAATTTTGATTTCCTTTTCGACCGATATTGAAAAATCCAACTCGTTACGCGAAAGATACCCCTTTTTGAGATATTCAAGCTTCTCGATATGGTGGGCTATCACTTTGTCCAATACTTTTGAAACAGCCGCCTCGTATTTTCCATTGAGTGACATCAAATCATCATCGAATAGCTTCCGCTTTCCTGTCTCAACCGGAATGCTCGCCCATTCGTTTGCGTTAAGTAATTCAGAATTAACCTCTTTCGCAGCTTCGAGATTACCAGCCTTAGTGAACTGGCGTTGAAGATAGTCAAGAGCTCCAACGTATTTTTTCTGAACCACATCAACATCACGAACAAACTCTCTTTCAAAATTGTCAAGCGCAGCAGCCAAATTTTACGAAGGAGATGAGCCAAACAACAAATGCCTTTCTGTAAATCGAGATCATCGATGACCCTAGTGTCTTGGTATTGTAATAGCAAGGCCCCCTCCGCTCTCGATCTAACTGTGATCAAAAATTGAGAATCTTATGCTGCACTTGGTGCTTCCATACCTATCTGGACTTCACCTTCGCCCAGCTATCTCGCAATCCAACCGTCCGATTGAAAACCGGTTTTCCCTCTTCGAAATCCATATCATCCGCGCAGAAATATCCAACCCGCTCGAACTGGACGCTGTCGCCAGGCTTCCATTCAGCGAGGCTAGGCTCGAGCTTGGCGTTGGTCAGCACGGTGAATGATTCCTCGTTGATGTGATCGAGGAAGTTCCGCTTTTTGGTATCGGGATTGTCGTGACTGAACAAGCGATCGTAGAGCCGAACTTCGGCTGGCTCGAAGGCATGGCGGGCGCTAACCCAATGAATCGTGGCTTTGACTTTGCGACCGTCGGTCGGGTTTGCGCCGCCGCGGGTTTCGGGATCGTAAGTGCAGAGTAGCTCAATGACTTCGCCTGCGTCGTTTTTCAAGATCTCATTACACTTCAGCCAGTAGGCTCCGCGAAGACGAACTTCGCGACCGAAACTGAGACGGAAGAATTTCTTGGGCGCGTCTTCCATGAAATCATCGCTGTCGATGTAGAGCTCGCGGCAGAATGGAACTTCACGGGTGCCCGCTGATTCGTCTTCGGGATTGTTAATGCATTCGAACATCTCAACCTGCGCTTCATCGTAGTTGGTGATGGTTACTTTGATCGGATCCAGCACGGCCATACGGCGTTCACTCTCGCGATTCATCACGTCGCGAACCGCATTTTCTAACAAAGCCACATCGTGCTTCGAATTGAATTTTGTGATGCCGATCGTTTTGCAAAAATTGCGCAACGCCTCAGCCGGATAACCACGACGACGCATTCCCGAGATGGTGGGCATGCGTGGATCGTTCCAGCCTGAGACGTAATTTTCTTCGACAAGCTGAAGCAGCTTGCGCTTGCTCATCACTGTGTAGGTGACATTCAGCCGCGCAAATTCGATCTGGCGAGGAGTTGCAGGCACGGGCAGATTTTCGATAAACCAATCGTAAAGTGGACGGTGATTTTCGAACTCCAACGTGCACAGTGAATGAGTAACGTGCTCCAAAGCATCACTCTGACCGTGGGTGAAATCGTACATCGGGTAGATGCACCATTTGTCGCCGGTGCGGTGATGATGCGCGCGCAGAATGCGATACAACACAGGGTCGCGCATGTTCATGTTCACGTGCGCCATGTCGATTTTAGCACGGAGAACTTTGGCGCCGTCTTCGAATTCACCGGCTTTCATCTTCTCGAACAGCTCTAGGTTTTCCTCCACCGAACGATCACGAAACGGAGAGTTAATACCTGGCTCCTGAAGAGTTCCGCGCGTCGCTTTCATTTCGGCAAAGGTCTGATCGTCGACGAACGCTTTGCCTTCCTTGATGAGATGAACGGCGTATCCATATAGAGTGTCGAAGTAGTCCGACGCGAAAAAGAGATCGTCGCCCCAATCAAAACCAAGCCAGCGGATGTCTTCCTGAATGGAATCGACGTATTCCTGCTCCTCCTTGGAAGGATTGGTATCGTCGAAACGAAGATTGCAGCGGCCACCGTATTCCTGGGCGATTCCGAAACTGAGGCAAATCGCTTTCGCGTGGCCGATGTGGAGGTATCCATTCGGCTCGGGCGGAAAACGCGTCACCGTGCCAGCGTGTTTTCCCGACGCCAAATCGGCATCGATAATTTCACGGATGAAATCTTTGTGTTCTGGTTTGTCGGCAGTCTCGTTGCTCATAAAAAATAGGTGCCAGAAAATGCGCTCGTTTCGAGGCTGGGGCAAGTGCCTTCGTTAATGGATCCTACAATCAATCGCCTCGATTATAATTTCAGAAATCCTGGAGGCAAATATAGTTCCAAGATGAACAAATTGACCTATGGAATCGAAGTTTCCGGCCTTGAATTTTTGATTGGATTTGCGATCACATCGATCATCGGAGGTTTTTTGAGTTCAAAACTTCCGGGAAATCGCGCCATTTGCACACTCGTCGCCTACCTCGGCCAGATGGCGATCGGAGCAGTCGTCGCGGTATTCGGCTATTTCGCAGCCAACGCGATTGCCGGAATCGGCGGGTTCATTTGGACCGATTCTTTTGACTGGCAAGTTGGCCGATGGATCGCGTTTTTAGTGATCACGGCATTCTATGCAAAAAATGTCTGGGACGCCTATCATGGCCCCGAATTCAATCCAGCCGTTGTGGTAGGACGATGTGGCAGCAATCCAAAGAAATTTAAATAACGATTTTCGATCAAACAGGGTTGGTTCGCTGAACCAATAGGGTACGTTCGAAAAGCCATTTCGAAGCAACAGGGTACGTTCATCGAATCAATAGGGTCTGCGTGTTGCGCCACAAATAAATGACACCGGGCTATAATTTTCAGAGGATACGTTG
>CALAHF010000112.1 GCA_937891465.1 uncultured Verrucomicrobiales bacterium
TCTTTCTGAAACTCAGACAGGAAACCGCTCTGCACTTTTGAAAGAGAGCCGTTTTAATATAGCTATTATTTATGGAAATTACACTCAGGCAGTGTTTGTTCCTGCTATGAGTTTTTGATTTTTGGGCTACTTTTACTGAGATGGTTTTGGGGGAGATTAGGAAATGGAGACGCAACGTACAACGCGGTGGCGGTTCCGGACGTTCATACAGTCCGTTTCAATTACTGTAATCTATTTTGCTTCAGCATGGCTGAGTGTTGCATTGATTCCCGATGTTGGTGGAGCAATTATTCCGCCGATCTGGTTGCCGGCAGGAGTCGGTGTCTGGGTGTTACTTAACTACGGAGTGAAACGTTGGCCGTCGATTTTGATCGGAAGCGTTCTCGCATTCTGGTGGATTCTGTCACGAAAGACTCATGGTGCGGCCAGTGAAATTATACCCGCGGCGTTGGGAGCAGGCGGGCTTTCGATGCTTCGTCTTGTTCTGGCAAATACCCTTATTCGGCGTTGGCTTCGTTGGCCGAAACTCAGTTTGTTGGATCAGACCAACCCTTTGAAATTCTATTTGGGCGCAATGGGAGGAAACCTGATTGCAGCGATCGCTATCACAGGGACCTGGGTGATGTGTGACGTCTACTCAGGAGAAAGATCGCTATTCTATATCGTTCATGGTTTTGTCTCTGGTGGGTTGGGGATGGTGGCATTGTTGCCGGTGTTACTATTGACTTCGAAACGGGACGGTAAAGGATGGCGTAGGAGAGTTTCAATTATGGTCGTGGCTTTAGGCATGTCCTTGGTGGCGTCATTTGCGCTTTTACGGACAATGCAGAATCTCGCCAGCGAGCGCATGGATGGGATCGTTCGTGAGCAGGCAATTCAACTCAGTGAAGTGGTCCGCCGGATGTTGGACCGGGATATTGAGCGCGTTCAGTCGATCCGAAGCTTCTGGGACAGTAGTGTGTTGGTTGATCGACAGGAATTTACCCGCTTTGCAGAAAATCCCCTGCTGCAGAGCGCTCCCCTTACTCTGATGGCCTGGGCTCCTCAAGTAACCGGGGACGACGAAATAGCACGACTTGTTAAAACTGCGCATGGAAACGCCGATGTCGGTGAAAGTCCGGAGGTGCAGGTGATATTACAGAATTTTACGATCCAAGGGTCAGGGCAGGAAGCGAGCCTGCCTGTTTTCTTTTTGTCGCCGCTGGTGGAAAAATCAAGCTGGCTGGGGGTAAACTTGAACAACAATCCGTCAATTGCTTCATCTCTCATTCAAGCGCGGGAAACTGAAGGTGCAATTGCTTCAGGCGCTTTTGAGTTTGAAGGTAAGTTGGTTCTTGGAATCGTAAGTTGGATTGCAAGGACCGGAGACCTCCCCGAAAAAACTCCGGAATCGTGGATTCAGAATCTACCGGGTGTAGCGCTTGGAGTTGTGGAAATCGATTCACTGATTAAAAACTCTCTGGACGAAATGAAACTTCTTTTTATTGATGTGAGGCTCACAGATATATCGAATGGAGAAGAAGAAGCAAGGCTGCTGTTTCAATCTGCACAGAGCCGTCCTGAAATCGTTCATCTGGATACACCTCGAGCAGTGGCGATAGTTCCAATTGAATTTGATGAGCGACGATGGTCTCTCAGAGTCGAGGCGCTGCATGGGAATGGGGCTCTGGCGATCCCGTGGGGATTTGCAGCAGTCCAATCAGCCACATTGATTGTACTGCTTTTGCTGGGGGGAGTCTTGTTGCAATCGATGAGTTATACCGAGCGAATGGAACAAAGAGTAGATGAACGCACATGTGAACTGGCTGAGAGCGAAGCACGTTTCCGTCAAATTTCGGAGAATGTGAATGAGGTTTTTTGGGTCCATTCAGTTGAAGACAACAGCGTGATATATGTGAGCCCTGCGTTTGAGCGGGTTTGGGGAAGGAGTCGTGAATCTATTTACGAAGATTCTATGGTCTGGTTGCAGACGATTGATGAAGAAGATCGGGAACGCGTCGAGAAGGCATTTATAGAAAACCGAACCAGCGGTGAGTACGAGGAGGTTTATCAGATTGTCAGGCCTGACGGAAAACGTCGGTGGATCCGTGACCGGGGCTTTTCGGTTCCAAACGCCAGTGGCGAAGTGTCGCGTGTTGTTGGCGTGGCCGAAGACATAACGGAACAGAGAGCCATGGAAGTTGAATTGAAGCGATCCAATGATGAACTCGCTCAATTTGCTTACATTGCATCGCACGATTTGCGCGAGCCTTTAAGAATGGTTACCAGTTTTGTCCAGTTGCTCGAACGCCGGTATGGCGATCAATTTGATGAGAAAGGAAGAGAATACATTAATCATGCCATTGATGGGGCTCGGCGAATGCGACGCCTGATTGATGACTTGCTCGACCTTTCCCGGATCGGCACACAAGGAGGGGAGTTGGAGCCGGCGTCAGTCCATCTTGCGTGTGAAGACGCAATTCTTAATCTTTCTGTTGCCATCGAGGAAAGTGGTGCTGATGTCGAGATTGAAGGAGACCTTCCCGTTGTCATGGGGGATGGTTCTCAACTGATCCAGCTTTTTCAAAATCTAATTGGGAACGCTCTGAAATTCACCCGCGATGTTTCCCCGAAGGTTCTTATTCGAGCAAAAAAGAAAGAATCATATTGGGAGATTTGCGTGGAGGACAACGGAATGGGTATCCCAGAAGAGCAATGCGAGCAGATTTTTCAGATTTTTCATCGCTCTCATCAGGAGAGAAAGGTTGAGAGTACCGGGATCGGTCTTGCAGTCTGTAAACGAATCATAGAGCGACATCAGGGGACCATCAAGGTTAGCTCCACCGTTGAAAAAGGTAGCCAATTCGTTTTAACGCTCCCGATTGTAGATTTTTAAGAACTTTAATATAGAGATGAACGAATTTTCATTTTTGATAAAACTGATGTAAGTGAACAGAGTCCGGAAACGGATGAAACACATTTAGTTTGAAGGAACACAAAATGAACGTGCTGATCGTCGACGACAATCCAGCCGAAGCACAACTCACCAGGGAAGCATTTGTTGAGAGCAGCGGTGATTTCAACCTTACACACGTAGCTTGTGGTGAGGATGAGCTTGATTTCCTGAAACACGAAAACGGTTTCAGTAATGCGATTAGTCCTGACTTGGTGTTGCTCGATCTAAATCTTCCGCGAAAAAATGGTTGCGAAGTGCTTCGGGAGATCAACGTTTAATGACAATTCCGGTCGTGGTAATTTCAAACTCAGATCATCCTGATGACATTGAGAGAGTCTTTGGAATAAGTGGAGATGGCTATCTGGTTAAGCTGGGAAATATTGATGACTTTTTCGAGATTATAAAACAACTGGGGGCCCATTGAAGAGCCGCCTTCAAGAAATTAGGAAGCAACTGAAACTAATGAAATCAGGCAGTCAAAAATTAGAGAAACCTTTGCCACTTAAAAGCAGCCCTCAGCCTGAGGCTATATCCATACTCTGTATTGAAGATAATGACGGAGATTTCCTGATCATGGAAGGTCAACTTGAGTCGACTAACTCGAGGCAAAAGTTTAATTTGTGCCGAGCCAGGACAGCAAAAGAAGCGCTGACATTGATCAGCGAGCGGAGCACCAAATCCAGTAACGGAAGCGAACGCGATTTAACGTTCGATTTACCGTTTGATTTGATCTTTCTCGACCTGTCTTTGCCTGATTCAGTTGGCGTAGATACCTATGAATTGATCGCAAATGAAGTTCCTCACGTTCCGATCATTGTCTTGAGTGGAAGCACTGATCGTGATCTGGCTCTCGAGATGGTTCAACGGGGAGCGCAGGATTACCTGCCTAAAGACCATATTTTTCCCGAAATGTTGCTGCGTTCGGTGCTCTATTCAATTGAGCGCCAGAAAGATCTAAACAGTCTTGAGAAGTTGAATCTCAAACTGGAAGCAACGACGGAGAAACTGAAGTCCGCTCAGATGCAGTTGATTCAGGCAGAAAAACTGGATTCATTGGGGCGTCTTGCTGCCGGTGTTGCTCATGAAGTCCGCAATCCACTTGGGGCGCTTCGAATGGGGATCAGTTATTTGAAACAGCGTGAAGCAAATGTTGACGACCCCAGTTTCCAGTTTGTTTTCAAAGAAATGGATACCGCGATTGTTCGTGCGGATTCCATTATTCAGGGAATGCTTGATTATTCCAGAGATGATTCGGTAAGTCTGAAAGCAGTGAACCCGAATCAATTGATTGAGACTGCCTTGAGTCTGGTTCAGTACGAAATCACTACTCATAAAGTTGAAGTTAAGAAGTCACTTCTGCCCAAGCTACCCAACATTCTTGTGGATGCTTCGAAAATGGAGCACGTGTTCATCAATCTATTTTCCAATGCGATTCAAGCGATGGCCGATGAAGGTGGAAAATTGGAGATTACTACTCAATGCGGAATCGTGGATGAAATAAAGCGTGACGAGGGGGTTCGTGACTTTGTACGGATTCGTAAACAGGACGAGGTCGTGTTGATAGAAATTCGCGATCATGGCCCCGGAATTCCAGTAGATAAAGTTGATCGGATTTTTGAACCGTTTTTTACGACCAAGCCTACCGGCGAGGGAACGGGGCTTGGTCTTTCCATTGTGAAACGGATCGTCGATCTTCACCGTGGCCACATTCGAATCCGCAATTGCGAGGACAGTCCCGGGGCCTGCGTCAGTCTTTACTTCAAGGCTATCACCTCCTAAATATTTTCAAAAAAATAAACAATAAACAAAATAGAACGCGCGCATCATGAATAAGAAACGCATCCTTGTGATAGATGACGATCTGCAGTTTGGTCGCCTTACCCAGCTCACCCTTCAAGCCACTGCTAACTTTGAAGTTTCAGTGCAAAGCGACAGCAGAAAGGCAATCGAAACCGCCCGGGAATTCAAGCCCGATTTGATTCTGCTTGATATCTTAATGCCCGGACTTGATGGCGGAGATATCGAGCGACTCCTTGAGGGGGATCCCAAATTGTGTGAAGTCCCAATTTTGGTGGTCTCCGCGATTGTTTCCGAAAACGACGCAGGACCCGATGGACTGGTCCAAAGTGGAGGAAATGTGATGGTGCCAAAAACCATCGATCCATCGATGCTCATTCAGTGCATTGAAGACCGGTTGTGCGGAAAAATTTGACATCAATAGGAACCTACCACTCCTCCATTCGGCCCGATTTTCTTCTACAAGCGTTCGAAATAAAGGATCTCTAGTTTTTCGCCATACGATCCAATAGGGTTGGTTCATCGAATCAACAGGGTTGGTTCGATTTGGCCATCCCACTCGATTCAGTTGATCCAAAGGCGCTTTTCAACCGGCGCCCCGGCAGCTTGGCGTTTGATCCGTTCGTCAAAAGTATGGAGTTCTGAAGTAACTCAGGGAGTTCTGCGACCAGCTCCGAACGGCTCTCGCAGAAGTCAAAACGCTGAGAGGTCTATTGCCGATCTGTTCGTTTTGCAAAGACATCCAGCACACCAATGGTCGCTGGCAAAGCATTGACCGGTATATCCTCGACAATTCGGAAATTAAAATCTCGCATAGCCTGTGCCCTGATTGCGCTGCGCGTGAATACCCCGAGATTTTTGACGGGAAAGACCTTGAACCAAAGCTGTCAATGTAATCCCGGCGGGGTGCAAAAACAGTTTTCTATCACATTGCCATTTTCCGGACGTTCATGAAATCCGAAAAACCTGATCACACCAGTTCCGCAATCGGCTTCGCATTTCCATCGACCAAATATTGGGGTCGTCCCTGCAAATCGTTCACCGTTGTGTTCGTCACATCGATGCCAATATTGTGATAAAGCGTCGCAAAAACTTCAGGAAAAGTAACGGGCCGATCAATGGCTTCTCCGCCGAGGCGATCTGTTGCACCGATGACTTGTCCGGTTTTCATGCCTCCGCCAGCCATCAAGGCCATGGAAACCCGCGGCCAGTGATCGCGGCCGACCTTGTCGCTGATTTTTGGAGTGCGGCCAAACTCGCCCCACACCAAAACAGTGGTGTCTTTATCCATGCCACGGTCGTGCAGATCATCAACCAGCGCGGTGATGGCTTTGTCAAAAACCGGGAAGTCCTCGTTCTCCCGTTTGAAAATCTCGTTTCCTTTTCCGCCGTGCCAATCCCACTTGCTGTAGTTCACGGTTACAACTCGAGCTCCAGCTTCCACCAATCGGCGGGCGGCAAGAAAGCTTTGCGGAACACGCGGCGCGCCGTTTCCATCGATCCGTTTCACGTCATCGCCCGTTCCGTATCGTTCCACGACTTTGGGATCCTCTTTCGATAAATCCAACGAGTCGCCCAGCATTGATGACGTAAGAATTCCCATCGCCTGTTGGTTGAACGTATCGAGTCCCTCCATCTGGCCGCTGGCATCAGATTCGCGTCGAAAGTGATCCACGCTTTTCAATAGCCGTGTCCGGTCCTGCAGTCGATCGAGCGTGATTCCATCCAGCGCCATATCAGCCCGCGTCGGTCCCATGGGGCGAAAAGAGGCTTGCTTTACCCCAAGCATCCCCGGGCCGGGCTCATTGTATGGGCCGTGAGTGCAATCGTAGCACATGCTCACAAACGGCGGGGCCTGCTTGTGAACCGGGCCTTGCAGCGCACCAACGACACTACCAAACGGAGCGAATCCACCCTGTGGAGCAGGCGCGTCCTGCGGCTTGCGGCCGGTGTAACACTGAAATGCGTCGTGGCCGCCTTGCGCACCGACCAGTGATCGAATGATCGCAAATTTGTCCATTCGCTTCGCCATCATCGGAAATTTCTCGCAGATCTCGATCCCGTCGATATTCGTTCCAATCGGCCGATGCGGGCCCGCGTATTCAGAAGGCGCGTCCGGCTTGAGGTCAAACATATCCTGATGCGGCGGGCCGCCCACCAGATAAATCAAGATCACCGATTTGTGAGATTTCCCAATTCCGGCTTGAGCTTCCAGAGAAAGCAATTGTGGCAGGGAAAGTCCCAGGCCCGATGCCGCCGTTCCAAGACCGCCCACTTTTAGAAAATTTCGCCGATTGATACCATCGCAAAACTGCTGCCGTTTTCGGTTGCTGGAATGTTTGTCTCGGGGAGCGAAGATTTTAAGCATCGTCATTAAAAGTGCCTTATTACCAATCAATTGGCAATCTTGAGCTGACTACGGGTTCGCGTGCGCGTTGCCTCATAAAAAAGACACCGAAGCAAAAATTACGGATCCAGTTGTTGAGGCCCGTTGCCTCATAAAAAAGGACACCGTGGCGCATGGCA
>CALAHF010000113.1 GCA_937891465.1 uncultured Verrucomicrobiales bacterium
AGGAATCGAACCAACCTCGGCAAGGTTCACTTACCGACAACGGTTTTGAAGACCGCGGGGACCACCAGGTGCCCAACTCTCTCCTTTTTTGAGAAGTCAGGGAATCTCAGGGCTGAGCCGCATTTCGTCAACGAAAACAAATCAACGGCTCTGCTTTAGTTGTTTTTTTGATGAAACTTACGTGGAATTTTGCTTTTCCGATTTCTCTTTCAAAAAAGGGGATGTTTTGAATCTAAGTCTTTTCAACGTACCGTTCTCACTGCATCGCGAATGATTCCAGCTGCCTGATCAATTTCTGCTTTCGTCGTGAACATTGAGAGAGAAATTCGTAGACTGCTGAAGGCGCGTTCATCGCTAAATCCCATTGCTTTTTGAACGTGGCTTGGCTGAGACTTTCCGGTCATGCAGGCGCTTCCGGCGGAACACTGAAGACCTGCGGAATCGAGGAGCGGGAGCAAGGCATCTGCAGTGCAACCTTCAAAGGAAACATGAGCCACATTGCCGGTGCGATGTTCGCGGGAACCGTTGAAATAGATATTGTCGATGGAGTCGCTGAGCTGTTTTTCGAAGTCGTCGCGCAGCCCGGTAATTCCGGCGTGATTGTCGCGGTCGAGCGCTGATTTCATGATCGAGGCGGCCTTTCCAAAACCAACGATGTAGGGCACGTTTTCGGTTCCGGAGCGTCGTCCCGATTCCTGACCACCACCGCGAATCATGGGTTCAAAGTTTACGCCTTCACGAATAAAAAGTGCGCCGACTCCTTTGGGTGCATGAAATTTATGTCCACTGATCGATAAGAAATCGACGGGGATTTTGTCGACGCGAACGGGGATTTTACCAACGGCTTGAATGGCATCGGTGTGGACCGTCCAGCCGGCATTTTTGGAAATTTCGCACACCTGAGCCATCGGCTGAATCACTCCGGATTCGTTGTTCGCCCACATCACGGAGGCGAACCCGGGTTTGCTGCTGTCAATTTTTTCAGATAATTCGTCGATACAGAGCCGGCCGTCTTCGTCTGTTCCGATTCGTTCGGCTTCGAATCCCACAGCCGTCATCGCCTCGATCGGTCGTAGAACGGCGCTGTGTTCAATAACGCTGGTGAGGATTTTTGAGTTCTTTCGGCCGACAAGTCGCGCAAGCGATTTCAGCGCCATGTTGTTTGACTCCGTTCCGCAGCCAGTGAAGACGATTTCGGAAGTCTTTGCACCAATGAGTTCAGCAACTTGTTCACGAGCTGTTTCGACGGCGGATTTGATTGCCTTCCCCGCCTCGTAACCGCTGGAAGGGTTGTGCCAATGCTCCGTGAAATAAGGAAGCATCGCCTCAATGACTTCAGGGTGAACTTGAGTGGTGGCGTTTGAGTCGAGATAAATCATGAGCTGAAGAAATCTCCGATGAATTATTCCGCAGCGGGAGCTACGAAATCTGGAAAATCGGCTTTCAGCTGGGCTGCGATTTTTCCTGCTTTCTCAGCGTCGCCGGATTTCGTATAGGCGTCGGTGGCCTTGAGTAAGGCGAGGGGAGTCAGTTCGTTGTCGACGTAAATTTGACTGAGAACGAGATACTCCCGGGCCGCGGCACCAAAGTCTGCCTGGGCAAATGCGATGTCTCCCATCAGCAGGCGGGCTTCGGCATTGGTTCGACCTTCTTTCTGAGAACGAAGACTTTCGCGAGCGCTGTCGCGAGCTTCTTCATATTTCGTGAGACCAAGTTGGGCGCGGCCTTTGGCTAGAAAGGCGGAAGCTCGCTGACTTGGTTTTTCAACCTGTGACAGATAGGCGTCAAAGGCATCGATCGTTCCCTGATGCATTTTTTGCTTGGCTCGGCATTCACCCAACCGTTTCCAGACAACGGCTTGGGTTTTTGCCGCGTCTCCGGGTGTGCTGGACACGTCTAGAAATGTCTCGGCACCCGCGAAGTCCTGCTTGTCGTACAATTTCATGCCGAGGTGTGTCAGAACCTGTCGTGGAATTTCCGTGGGTGCCTCGACTTCTTCGTTGGTTTTGGCAGCCTCAGTCCGTTTCAAATACGCGTTGGTTTCGGCTGCGAAAGGCACGATGTCATCAAGCTGATAATACGACAAAACAATGCGAAGACTGGCTTTGGCGCCAAATCTTTCATCGGCCATTTCCCGTGCTTTCTTGAGCGGTTCGATGGCTTCTTTGAATTTATCAGAATCAAATTTGCCAACCCCGATCCAATAATAGGCCTCGGCTGCTCCCGGAGTTTTGGGAAACCTTGCGAGGAGCGCTTCGTATGCGGAAACCATTTCGGGGAGTTCACGCCGGTGACCGTGAATCAGCGCGATCTGTTGCATGGCAAATTCCACTTCTTTCGCTTCCGGGTAAGATTCGACGATCTCTCTGAAATCAGCCAGAGCGGATGCGTAATCCTCCACTTCCTTTGACTGAAACATTGTTCCTCGTTTGGCCAGCGCGGAGGTTGCCAACGCGCTTTTCGGGAACTCATTTAAGAATGTAGAAAGGGTCGCAGCTCCCTTTTGATAATCACCGGATTCGATTTGCGACCAGCCCAGTTTGTAAAGGCGTGGCTCAAGGTATTTCTCATCGATTTTTGCATCACGGATTTGCACATAAGCTTGAGCCGCAGACTTGTATTCCGCCGCACTGGTTTTCATATCCCCCACTCCAGTCGATTGCTGCGCTGCGGAAAAATGCCACTCCGCTTTCATTAGCAGCGCCTGATCGATGTAGCTGGTTTCAGGTTCGATGGCCCGCTGTTTATCCACGAAACTTTGAGCGAACACCGGCATGCCCCCGTCTTTCTTGATGTGAAGAATCTGCAGTCGGCTATAGGCCGCTTCGGTGCCTTCGGTCGTTTCGCGGAAATTCTTTTCGAGCAATCCGTAAAGGTCCTGCGCAGAATCGAGATCTTTGGTGAGTCGGTAGCAATGACCCACAATCAGAAGCATTTTCGGGCGTTGATCAACCGGTCCGTCATAAGCTCCCGTTTCGTAAACGGAGAGGACCTTGCGATATTTTTTCTCCGAAAAGTAATTAAAAATCAGGCCGACTTTTGCGTAACTCTTCCAATCACTGTCTCCTTCAACCTTCAGAAGTTGATCGAGCAATGCGGTCGATTCCTCTGACTTTCCTAGCGTCGCCGCGAGCAGTCCTGCTCGAGCCAGCGATTCGGCAACAATATCAGGATCAGTGGCTGTGGTTGAAAGGGTTTTGAATTTTACATAAGCCGCTTCCGTGTCGCCTTTATCTGCGGCGAGTCGAGCTGTTTCCACGAGGCAGTCTTCGTAAAACGGGTTCGTTTTTGGATTCGGATCTGCTGCGAGAATCTTTTCGAACTCAGCCTGCGCTGCGTCAAAGTCATCCACTTGCTGGTAGTTTCGCGCCAGATAATACTGGGCCCGCTGCTTCACGCCGGGATCACCAAGCTGAGTGGTTGCGACCTTGAAAAACGGCAGCGCGTTTTTGTAATCCTGCGCGTTGTAGCGAAGCACAGCGAGGCGAAAGGCGGCCGAACCGACGAAGATTCCCTCCTTATAGGTCGCCACAATATGATTGAACGTCGCTTCGGCATCTTCCGTTTGCTTGACCTGGAGGTAGCACTCACCGAGTCGAAACCAACCCGCTTCGATATTTTTGCTGGCAGGATGTTCTTTTAGAAAAGCATGATATTGGTGCGCAGCAAAGCCGTATTGCTTTTGGCTATACAGCAAATCCGCATAGGCGAGGAGATCTTCCTTTTCCGCCGCGCCGTTATTAATCGGGGCAGCCGTAGTGGTTGGTCGGGGCTGAGCTGGATCTTCCGTCGGAGGCGGACCGGGAATGGTCGTTTCCTGCGCATAGAGAGTCGCCGATATAAGCAGCGATAATCCGGAGAACAGTTGGATGGAAATCCGATTGTGAAATGGGTTCATTATCAGAAAAGTTAAGCGTTACGAGTCAACAGGGTTCGTTCATCGAATCAACCCTACCAAATCGCGTGAGGGTGAACTGGTTGTATTTCAACAAAAATATCGTCGCGAATTGGTGGGGTTCTGACAGGCGGTATCGCCGGTCATATATTGCTGTTTGATCGGAAATAGGGTCAGGATTTCGTGGTGGCAAAAGCGACGTTCCAAATTCCGGCTGCTTTTATTTCGTCGAGTACGTCGATGATGTGTTTAAATTCAGCGCTAGTATCGCCCCGAAGAATCACGGCTTGATCGGGGAATTCAGCGGCGATTTTGTCCAGTCGTTGTTTTAATGTTTCCAGCGTGATGACATTATTATTCAAGACGACGTCGCCATTTTCACGAATGTTGATGACGATCTCACCAACCTGCCGTTCTTTGTCCGCTAGTGTCTCAACGGCCGGAACAGAAATGTCGATCACCCTTTCGAACTGATTGTATTGCCAGACGACAATGCCTCCAATTACGAGGCAAAAAAAGCCGATTCCCAAAACCCCAAGAAAGACCCACAAAGGGATTCTGCTTTTTTTAGGCTGTGGAGAAACGTTCACGTAGCTCTATTCAGGTTTGGTCGTCGCAAACGCCACGTTCCAGATCCCAGCTTTTTTCACCTGATCGAGAACGTTGATAACGGATTGAAAATCGGTATTCGAATGGCCTCGCAAGATGACTGCTTGATCGGGGTACTCGCTGGAAATCAGCTGAAGTCGTGCTAGCAACTGCTCTTTGTTGACGGCGGAATTGTTAATCACGATTTCGCCGCTCTCACGAACGTTAATGATGATTTCACCTACCTGACGTTCTTTGTCGTCTTGGGTTTCGGCAGCAGGAACGGAGATGTCCATGTCGTGCTCGAAACGCGCAAACTGCCACGTCGCGATGAAGAAAATGAGCAGCAGGAAAACCACGTCCATCATCGGAGCCAGCTCGAGCTCGGCGGTGTCTTGCACTCGGTGATCACGAAATTTCATCGGTTCGTTGGGTTAGCGGTTGAAAGAAAGATGAGCTTATTCAGAAGCTGCGGATTCGCCGGAGTCAGAGCCGTCACGACGAGCTGAAGCCCGGTAATTCGCCCGCTTATATTGAGCGGCTAGCAGCGCCATGATGTGGGTCATGGCTGCTTCCAACTCTGCAATCAGCTTTTGAACCTGACCTCGAAACAACGAATAGAAAATCAATGATGGGATACCAATAAACAAACCGGCAGCTGTGGTGACTAGCGCCTGAGCAACACCCGGAGCAAGCGCCGTGTGCTGAACTCCCGCGCTCTGGCCCATGCTTTGGAACGCTGTGATCATACCAATAACCGTTCCCAAAAGACCAATCATCGGAGCAACGCGGCCAATGTCGTTCAAATAGCTGATTCGGTTTTGCAAAATTGACGCCTGACGCGTGCCTTCCGCTTCTGTGACTTCGCGGACTTCATCGAAGCTCGCGGTTGGGTTTTTCGTCGCAAAATCGAGCGTTTTGTAAACGATTCGAGCGATGCACTCGTTCTCGCGATTGCATACAGCGATCAGCCCGAGGTAGTCCTGTTTGCGAATCAGTGCGTCGGCTGCATTCATGAACTTGTTCGAAACCACCGTTCCCTGGCGAATCGTAATGGCATAGAAAATGATCAGCAACACCGCCAAAAACGACAGCACCGCGAGTGGAACCATCAGAAGCGCGCCGCCTTTCATCAAAATATCGAGAAACGATTCCTCGCCGGTATCGATCATACCGCCTGGTGCAGCCTTTGGCGCAGCAACCGGAGCAGGATCTGCCGGTGGAACCGGGACTGTTGGCGGCGGAACTGCCGGTGCTTCCTGCTGCGCGGACGCAGTGATTGAAAGATTTACAAAAATCGAGAAGAGTAGAACGCTAACCAGCGTTAGCAGGGTGGATTTCATCCTGTTATGAATGTGGGTGCGGAAAGTTAAGGAACGTTGCGAATTTATCCCCGTATGGGACTCTTGCAAACGGTCGCTCGCAAAATAGTTGGGAAATGTGAAATAAATATTTCACTCCAAAAATAGCCCAAAATGACGATTTTTCGATCGGATAGGGTCTGTTTGAAGAATTAATACTCATTGATCGTAAAGGCTTCGCGAAGCACCCCTGTCTGTTCGACGAAGCAACCCTGTTGGATCGTGGGATTATAAAGGGCACGAATTTTCAATCGATTGGATCAATCTGAAATTCGAGTCAATTCCGAAAAATTCTTTCAAATTCGTGCAAAAACACAAAGCCGCGTGCCGAAGCCTCACACGCCGCGCTTCGCACCGAATAAACGAATGTGTAGCCGATCTGAAAACCGGAATCCATGGTCTTTGCAAAAGTCAGCAACGCGGCCTGAGTTTGCATCCAGCTCCTCGATCGAATTTGCTTTTGGCATGAGAAAAACATGGTCGCGACGGATTCCAAAATCGGAGACGAGTTGCTGCATTTCGGCGAAATCTGCGTCGGTCTCGATTACAAATTTGAAATCCGCCTTCTTTAAAGCAGCCAGTTGGGAAAGCACGTCGGGCTTGATTCTCAATGCTTCGGCAACCCCTGAATTGGCGAGCTTTGGCGAAACGTTCAGTTGATGAATCGATTCCAGAAATTCCTTATTTGGTGCCAGAGTGCCGTTGGTTTCGATTTCGAAGTGATAGGGAACGCCAAGACAAATTCCCTGAATTTCCTGCATCAACGTGGTCCAGTCACGTTGCTGTAAAAGTGGTTCGCCGCCGGTGAAAACGAAATTGGAACAAGCGAATTCTGATGTAACAAACTTTGCAATTTCCCCTGACGTGCTGGTGATGATCTGATCCTCGCGGCGATATTTCGTGCCCGACTCCGTTGCAAAATTCGTGTCTTCCCAATTCCAAGTGTAGGCCGTGTCGCACCACTGGCAGTGGAGGTTGCATAGGCTCGAACGAATGAAAATCGTGGGCATTCCGATGCTGCGACCTTCCCCCTGAATGGTGTGGAAGATCTCCGGTGAACCATCGGGCATGCGGGCGAGTTTCATCTTCCGAATTCGTAGCACATGCTGGCAGGGTTCGATAGCGGCGAATCCACCGGGCTAATTCTTCTTCCCGGTAACAAGTTTCTTCATGACCTCACGCTTCACCAAAGCAGCGATGTTTTCGTCATGTTGATCCAGAAAGGTCTCCACCGCAGAGCGATCCCAGGGAACCAATTCCCGCAGTGCCCAGCTGATTGCTTTTTGAACGATGATTTCTGGATCTGATATGAGAGCCTTACAAACTTTCAGGGTCAGGGAATTGCGACCGCGTTTGTAGAGGAAGCTAAGAGTTTCGTGACCAAGGAGGGGATAGGAAGCCTTTATGCGTCGATTCACCCACGAAATCACACATCCATCCGTGTAGCAGAAAAATCGGGTTTGAGAACCAACTGCCACATGAATAACGCTACCGCAAAAACTCGCTTCAAAGCAATGGTGCTTCGTCCGGCCAACCCCGGCACGGATACGTCGTGGGCCTTTCTGATTTTACCAAAAACGGCGGGTTTGCTGCTTCGATCAGTCGGGCTTCTACAGTAAAAGTCTCAGCGCGCCCGAAGCCGTTAAATAGAATGAGCCAACAAAGTTTTTCCGCGGTTGCTCAACAGTGTCCTGGCGGACTTCAATATTAGGCCATGGCTGAGTTCGGGTGCGGCGGCATATTTGTCGGCCGGACTATTTTGAGAGAGCCTTTCGAATGGCTCTCGCCCAGCATTTGGCCATGTGTTCCGCCCCTTTTGCATTGGGGTGAACTTTATCTGCAACGGTCATGGTGTCGGGATTAAATCCAGTGGCGTGATCCACAACAATCACCGGTGATTTCTCGGTGTTCAGCGACTTGGCCAACTCTGCGAGTTTGAGGTTCAACTCGGGAATGTAGCTGTATTTCGGCAGCTTCTTACTGGTGATAACCTGGCCGAGCAAAACGGTGACGCTTGGGTTGGTTGTGCGGCAACCTTCGATCAGCTTACGAGTGTTTTCGATGATCCCGGGCACTGGCTTGTCTTTTGCAAAATTGTTGTGGCCGGCGTGAATGAGGATCGCGCTGGCGGGATGTTTCGCGAAATTTGCGGGAACGGTTTTGGCGAGAAAGGCGCTGTTTTTTCCGCCGTAGCCCTCGTGTTTCAGACCGGTCCCTTTTGAGCCAACGAATTCAATGTCGAACTGACGTTTCAACTTTTCGCTGAGCAGCTGGCGATAAATTTGGAAGGATTTGCCACCTTCGGTGATGGAATCGCCGATGCACATGATCGATAAGCCAGCTTTCGTATTCTGGTCTTGGCCGAAAAGATGGACCGAAAACGTGACCATGAAGACGGCCATGGCGATAAAAATGGATTTGCGAATTCGCATCGCAAAATGTCGCCGATGAGGGCGTTTATTCTTCCGAAATTTACTGATTGTCTTTTTGTTGCCAAATCGGCAGACTTTCAAATATGTAAAATCTGATCTTCGCCGCCATTGTTGCTTTTTCATTTTCAAGCGTCTTTACCGGCTGTGTCACGGTCCTTGAAGGCGAGGAGCCTACTGTGCGGAAAAGTCCGCCAAAGAAAACGGCAGTCGACCGAGCGCAGGAATATCATCGGAGAGGCAATCGCGGACACTAATCGAAGTGGCGTTTCCCGAACTAAAAGGGGGGATATAGCGACACTAATTGGAAGTCGCGGACTTGGTGGAACGCGTTACCTTTTATGTAGGAAGGCGAATGTGGAGTTTTTCTAAATTCTTTTCTTCCCAAACGTCTAAGGAGTGAACCCTTGAATATTCAGATTCCAACTATTGTTCTGATCCGACCCACTGATGCTAAGATGCGTTGCAGGGGGAGAGCATTGCTGGTGATTTTTGGGATGTTCGTTTTCGGTAATTTTTCCTTTGGTCAAAGTCAACCGGCGAAACCAGCAGCGACGAAACCAGCAGCGACGAAACCAGCAGTGGAGAAAATACCGGATACTGCCTGGTTGAATGATGTGACTCGGGTTCCTCCAGGAGAGAATCAAAATCTGGAGTCTGTGTATTGCGAGTATGGGCTCAGCTGGAATAACGTGCTCAATGCCGGCAAGTTGAACGTGGGGATTGCGAAATCTGAAGCGGCAGAAGATTCTCCGGCCTCTTATCTCGGTGGCGCGAATGGCAAAAGCTCGGGAATCGCACGGGCCTTGTGGCCTTATGATTTCGAAGCTGCTTCGGTGGTTCGACAGTCTGATCTCCGGCCGATCGCATTTAACATGAAAGAGAAAGAGCGGAATCGGACGCTGGATTATCACATTTTGTTTGAATCGAAAAAGCTGGTTTGCTCGACCACAAAACTGAAAGAGGACGGCACTGAAGATTCAGTCACGCATTTGCTGACCTACAAGCACGACTTCGGTCAGGATTTGTTTTCTGCTATCCTCTATTTACGGAGTCTGCCGTTGAAGGACGGCGATGAAGTGGACATGGTCGTAACGCCTTTTAACCGTCCTTATCTTGCTCAATTCAAGGTTGAAGGGCATGAGAAAAAGAAAATCAAAGGCGAAAAATACGACACGATTCGTCTTTCGGCCAAAATTCGAAAGATCAATAAAGATCTCTCGATCCAAAACTACGATAAGATGAAGAAGGCCACAATTTGGCTGAGTGAAGATGAGTTTCGCCTGCCGCTGGAGATTCATGCAGATCTCACTGTGGGGTTTGTCTCAGCCCGATTGACAAAACGGGAGTGGGCGGGAGATATTCAGATTGCCGGCGCAGATCCGGTTGAAGGGGAGGCTGGTGAGCAAGTAAAACCAACCGCTCCTGAAGAAAGTTCACCAACCAATTGGATTCAAGAGCAAAAGGACAGCGCGCCGACGGCGACACGCAAGCCGAGTTTGTTTAAACGATTGTTTTCCCGCTGATTCAAAATCAGTAACCGAGCGGATCAACATATCCGTTCCCGCTCGCCCGGCGTTTCTTGATGATCATCCCCGATCCGCCCACGATGATCACAAGTGCGAGAAAAATTCCTGTACCTAGATAAATCCAGGTCCAATCCATCGGAAACGGTGTAGCAATCCCCACAGGTGAAGAGGGTAGTGAACTGTGGCCGTTTGCGTTTACTGTGAATACCCGAAATTCGTAGAGCCGGTTGGGAGCCAGATTTTCGATATCGGCAGAAATTTCATCTCCTTTGCGAACGATTTTCAACCTCTTTAACGGAACCCAAACAGAGTCGATCAACATCGTCTTTTCGTCGAATCGTTCACCGCGCAATTCCACGTCAAAAGTATAATTCTTAGAATTTGGCGGAGCTTGCCAGACGATTTCTATTCCGAATGGTCGCGTTTTCGGCTCAAGAAATTTGGTGGGCGGTGCCAGATTTCCGGCCGTCTTTCGTTCAACAAGGTTGGTTGTGATCAAACCACTCGGACTCTGCAACTTGCGGAGCTCTTCTATCATTGCCTTTTCATCGGCTTTTGACTGAGAGTTCCCGACCTGAATTCCGGATCCCTTGGTTTTGGTCGGCGGACTATTGGCTGGATCAGTGTTGGATGAGGTATTCGCGGCGTTTGCATTGAAGCCGCTCACTCGCATTTGAGGGGTGGAAGGCGTTGAACTCCTTTTTGCAATCGCGAGCAGACGGACTTCGATTTCCTGGGTCGCTGTTCGTAGCTTCAACGTTTCATCAAACAACCCATGCTGCTCAAGAGTGGGTTCAAATGAAATCGCCAATGGTTGGGCTGTTTGCGGAGACAGCCTTCCCGGACTGGTGCCAAGAATTTTGAAGGGTGATCCAATTTCGACTTCCACATCGATCGGATCACCGCCGATGTTTTTGATAATCAATCCGCCCTGTCTTTTCAGTCCGGCGTCGACCTCCCCCAAATTGATCAGAGTCCCACCTTGGGCTCCGGGGATTTCGATTTTCAAGCGTCCGGGGAGTTTGGCCGCTTTGACCGTGGCGTTTTTCAAAAATCCTTTGTCGGTTGAAAGCTCCACCGTCCCATCAAACGCAAGAGCATCTGTTGCAGGTAGACTCAGGGGGATGCGCGATTCCTTCTCTGGTATGAGGTAAATTTCCTTCGTTCGATTATCCAGCTGTAACCGGTCGCTCACCCGGAGAGTCAGCATCAAAGTCTTTGGCGCGTGGCTCAAAACGACCAACTCTCCTTCCCGGCTTCCGCGGGCGTCATTCGGTTGAAGGACAATGCTCGGTTCTTCAAATGAGAAGGGAATGTAGCCTTCCGCGTGGAGTTCAGGCATTCCGCCTGAATTTCGATTGATCGTGAACTGAAACCGCTGTTTGTCTGGTCGGACAGGTCGATAGGCAACCTTGATTACCTTTGAGCCCCCAATTGGCAACGTCAGTTTGCCGTCTTCAGGAGACACGATGTGCCAGGGTGCTGCGAGTTTGAGCGTCCGATCGTAAAGCGCATTGCCTGCGTTTTTGACGAAAATTTCTTTCACCATTTGGTCACCAATCATGACACGACCAAATTCTACTATTGCAGGCGCCTGCATGATCGGGACGGCGTCGACCAGTGCGATCTCGTATTTTACGGCGGCAGACCACCGACCGTTCGGGTAGCGCACCGAAAAAGTGAACACATCCGTCGTCGCTGCTGTATTCAGCTTCGGCGTGTATTTCATGATCGCTTTGCGGCGGTCTTTGGGATTGCTTTCTAGAGAATCGATCGTGCCTGCGAGAGGGAAATCGCGAATCAGGAATTCAACGATTGCGCCCGGAGATTTTGCATCGGCGGACAGCTCAAGAATCAACTGTCGTCCTTTCAGCGCTTTGACCTTGCCTGGCTGAGGGGAGGGGAATCCGGGATCGGCGGCGGCGTTTGGAACGTCATCTTTTAGGTTGAAAATTTGCCCATGAACAGGGCCACAGATACAAACTGCCAGCAACGCGGGAAATAACCTACGTCGTACGAAAAGAAAAAATTGCTGCATCCCCTTGCTCATCTGCCACTGCTGAAACTTAAAAATCTCCACCCGTCTGAGACTTTGATTCTATCTGGAAATCACTCATCTGTCAAAATACGATCCAACCCTATCTGTTCATCGAACATACCCTAATGGATCGTAAAGCAGTTACGAATCAATAGGGTACGATCGTTGGAGCAACAGGGTTCGTTCGTTTCAGGACTTAAAAAGCTTTTCCAGTTCCGGTTCCAATTTTTCGATTTGGTAGTGATCTAAAAATCGACGTCGATTGATTTCTCCGAATTCTGTCCAGCGGGATCGTTGTTCGATCACTTTTTCGATGGCCGCAGCGAGGTTCGACGAGAGTTCTGTTCCGGTCTCCGCAAGTTCTCCACCGTGGTTTTCTCCCAGCACTTGAGAGTTGCCGCGCCAATCGGTTGAGACAATTGGGAGAGCCCACATCATGGCTTCGCTGAGGACGTTTCCGAACGATTCGGACGGAGCAATGGTTGCAAAGACAAAAACATTCGCTTCGGCATAGGCGTGTTGGAGTCCTTCGCCGCTAAGAATGCCAGTGACTTGAATGGCATCTGCAATATCGAGTTGCTGTGCGGTTTTTGAAATGGCCTCATTCGAAAGCCCGGCCATGGGGGCGCCCACGAGTTTCAGAATGGTTTTGGGGTAACGTGCGTGAACCTTGGCAAAGGCTTCGAGAAGCTGGGGCGTCGCTTTGTCGGGACAAAGCAGGCCCACATTCAGTATCTTGATGGGATCGTCATTCGAGAGTTCCTTTTTCCATTCGGGGCGAAATTCGTCTTCACGGGCGTTTGGAATGACTGAGATGTTCTCGATCCCGGAGGCTTCGGGATCGCTTCTTCCATATTCGGTGAGGACAACGGCGTGATTGCAGGCGGCGTAGATTTTTTCAGGAGGAATGACACGGGCCGTGGAAATTTGTGGAGGGCGTCGGCCAATCCAGCGGCTCGAAAGTGAAGGATGACTTTTTTTGAGCAGAACAACGCCAGAGGGAGGATAGCGATATCTCGAAACGCGGGGGCTAAATGGGGGCCTCCAACAGGATAGAGAATTGCATCGATCGGTCCGCGAAATCGCAGGCCTAACAATCGGGACCACACACGGATGAGAGCTCAACACCTTTTGCGAAGCTTGCCTTCCGTGCGTTGGACCAGGAGGGCGTGAATCGAAATGGCCAATGCTCGACATTGACCGAATTAGATTTTTCGAGAATCGACAACACACGGGCGATAGAAAGATTTTGTCCGCAAATAGGAGGCGGAATCTGTCCAGTGACAAGAACGCGTGGTTTGCGAGGGGCTTCAGGCATTTAGTTAAACTATCTTAACTAAGTGCCGATTCAAATGGAACCCGCAGACCAAATTCGTGAGAGATCTTAGTATTTGATGGTTACCAAATCGCCAACTTCAGTCTTGTAGAACATGGTCTTTGCTCCGGTCCACGTCATGCGAATACACCCGTGAGAGGCTGGATAGCCGGGAAGACTGCCTTGGTGAAAACCAAAGGCTGCACAGCTGAGGCGCTGGAAATAAGGCATCGATGACCCGTAGATCGATGAGTTGTGAGTCTTATGCTTGTCAGTGATGACGTAGGAGCCAACGGGAGTGCGGTTTCCGCGGCGTCCAGTAGATACATTTCCCGTGAAGGTAACTTGGTCATTTTCGTAAAGCGTCAGTTTCTGAGAACTGAGATCGATCACGACTTTTCGAGGCTGTTTATCAGGATCGGGGTCACGACCGAATGCGATTTGCATCATTTTAGTATCGCTATGCCAGGCGGCGATACTGACTGGCCAGAGGTATTTGCGTGAGAAATCGTTCCCACGGGCACCTGCGTCCATCAGAGCCTGGGCGAGTTTGTGATCGCGTTTTACCGCAGCCATCATCATTTGATTGATCCGGCTGTCCTTCAACAAGTGATATTGAAACGTCTGACTTTCGCTGAACTGAGCACGAAATGAGGAACTCGCAGGCGAAGGCTCACGAAAGCGAACGTCAGCGCCTTCATCAATCAACCGCATGGCAATATCATTCCATTCGCGGGCGATTGCCCAACCGAGGAGACTGTGTCCGTCTTCCGATGTCAATCCATGGGTGCAGGCTCCGTTATCCATCAGTGTGTCAGCCAGACGGCGATCACCGGTCCGAATCGCAGTTGCGACCCATGACTCTTTTTCGGTGCGCATGATGTTCGGGTTGGCTCCGCGATCGAGAAGCAGCTCCGTGATGTCATAGCGCTGATTTTCGAGGGCAAAACTGAGAGGATGTCCGCCAAGTCGATCGAATTCATTGACTTGAGCACCGCAGGTAAGAACGAGCTCGACCAATTCGCTGCTGCCGCTGCGAAGGGCTGACCAGAGCTTTCCATTTGCATCCGTTCCTGCGGCGAGAAGAATTCGAACGGATTCAGTAGATCCATTGGCCACGGCCATATCAAGAATCCGCCGACCTTTTTTATCATAGGCTTCGGGATCAGCACCCGCTTCCAGAAGAAGTTTCAATCCCGGATAGTCCCGATTGTTGAAAACGGAGATCACAGTGTCGTTGTCGTTGGCGTTGGCTCCGGAATTGATCAATTCACGCATCACGGGAACATCCTGGGATGCTGAAGCGATTGCGAGTGGCTTTGGGAATCCTTCGCCTGAAAAATCGGGATCGGCTCCTTTTTCCAACAACAAATTGATCATTGTCAGGTCAGAAGCATGAACTGACAACGCCAGTGCGGTTTGACCGGAACTGCCGACAAAATCGACTTCAGCCCCATTGATCAACAATTCGTTGGCGAGATCATGATTGCCGGTGTTAACGGCTTCGACCAGCAATGGATCACCAAGTTCACCTGTCACATTTGGATCGGCCCCTGCTTTTAGTAGATCGTGAATGAAATAGCCGTCTTGCTGCTCGATTGCTATTGCCAGCGGGGAAAGGGGACGCTTGGCACTCGATTTATTCACGCTGGCTCCGCTCTTGATGAGTAGTCCTGTAATTTCGTGCGAACCGGCATTGATTGCCTCAACGAGGAGCAGATCGCCTGACTGGCCATCAACTTCGGTGCTGGCTCCTGCTTTCAACAAATCGCGGATCATTTCGCGATTCCCAGTATTGATGGCGTGGGCAAGGGGAGAAAGTCTTTCGTTCCCTTTTAAGTTTGTGTCTGCCCCGCTTTTCATTAGAAAGGAGAAAAGGTCCTGGTCTTCAGTTCTCACTGAAGAGAGCAGCAGGGGAGTTGCTTTATCGTCGACGACATTTGGATTGGCTCCCATTCTAAGAAAGCGATCTGCGTTGGAGAAATCGCGGTCTGAAAGCGCGTAGCTAAGGGCGGTAACACCGGTATCAGCAACCGCAACGTCGATATTTTCAACCACAGCAGTACGAATCAAAAGAAAGTCCACCATTTCCCTTTGATTGGCTCGCATCGCAGCGATTAGAGGAGTCACGCCACTTGCATCGGGAATTCCGACCTTAACTTTAGCGGATTCCAAAAGTTCGATGACGTCAAAATCTCCCTGGCGTGCAGCTACGACCGCACTTTCCGCAGAGATGGGGATTCCCAGAGCCACCAGTTCACGGGTAGCTTTACGGGTAGGTTTATGACGCAGGTAATAATCGGTCGAAATCAGTCCGCCGATAACGGTAAGAATGAAAAAAGCGAGCAATGCGCCTCTTAGTAACGAAGTTTTTCGCTTCATCAGTGAATGTGTTTTGGCTCCAGTTTGTGTTTGGTTGGGTGCGGAACAAACGAGAACCAAATCTTTAAAGAATATCGGAGGATTACCAAGAGATTTCTTTCCATAGAAATGACTTTTTTAAAACTAAAATTATTAATTTTATGGAAATTCATACTCTAACTTAGAATTACCGGAATTGACTCAATTTTTGGGTAGTTTGGATCAGTTAATCGTTTCTACACCACATTGATGATTACCGCGGGAAAAACGGATTCTTTCAAAAAACATCAGCAAACTCTTGAAAAACTAGGAATTTGAACGATTACTACTGCCCTCTCCGCACCTCAGTGGTGGCGGTAACTCCCGTATGTCGTTCATCATTATGGTGTTCTGAATAAATACGGGATTAATAAATAACCTGATATCTGAACTTTTTCACCATTTTTGCATCATGACTGTGATCGACAAAATCGAACGCGAGCAAATGAAAACCGATGTGCCTGATTTTGGCCCGGGAGACACCGTTAATGTCCACAGCCGCGTGGTCGAGGGTGGTAAAGAGCGTATCCAGATTTTTAAGGGAATCGTGATCGGTCGCCGTGGAATTGCTGTCAATCAGGCGTTCACAGTTCGCAAAATTTCGAATGGAGAAGGCGTTGAGCGTGTTTTCCAACTTCACTCACCAAAGGTGGCTAAGGTTGAAGTTCTCCGTCACGGTAAAGTTCGCCGCGCGAAGCTGAATTACCTTCGCGATCGTATCGGCAAGGCTGCGACGACTGTTAAGGAAAAGGGTAAGAAGTAATACTCTTCTCCAAATAGGTTCTCACATACCGAGAACTACGAAGCATGCCCATCCTGAAAAGGACGGGCATTTTTTGTGTCTGGATGAAGGGGTTTTGCAGTTTTGGTCCGCTTTTGCTCGTCCCTTGATTGGATATGAGTTCGTTGAGGTGGCTTTGCTGCCAAATAGAAGGAAAGGGGATGGATCAACTTTCGCTTCCAGTGAGGCCAACTAATTGTGAGATGGGGCAGAACTTTTTAAGTTAGTGAACCGAAATCTTCAACATTCCCTTAAATTATGAAAATTTTTAAAATTATATTCACTTTTATTTCTGAATTTTATAATATTTAAGATAAAAGTGAATTACCATGAGTTCTAAGGTTACTTTAATTGCACTAACCATACTTGCCTTTGGCAGTGCTTCTGCCCTCGCTGGTGGCACCAAATCTGTCGTTTCACCTGCAAAAAACCCGGTTTACTCGAAAAATCCCGTTTCAGCACCTCTTTGCTATGATGCTGGTTTTGAGTTCGGTATTTTCGCTGCAGGTTTCCTCCCACAAGGTGGTGGATCTGGCGAGCACTGGGACGAATACGGAAACGAAGGCTACAAAGAAGCAATCGGCGGTGGTATTAGCCTCGGATATTTCTTCAATGAAAACCTCGGCCTCGACTTCGGCGCTGCTGTTTACGGAACTTCAAGCGAAGTTCAAAACTACACTCTCGACGTTGTTTACCGTCTTCCGAATCAAGACGCATGCTACGCACCTTACGCATTTGTAGGTGGCGGTTCGCACGCTAACGGCTCGAATGAAGGAATTCTTCGTGCTGGGGTTGGTATCGACTACAAAATTTCTGACGCGAGCTCGCTGTTCACTGACGGTGCCTACAACTGGGTTGGTGGCGACGTCGAAGAATACATCACGGTTCGTGCCGGCCTTCGCTTCAACTTCTAAGTTGAGTATCGATCGATATTGATCTCACTGAGATCAGTTTTTTCATAAAGTTTAAGAAACGTCGCCGAGCTGATCCTCGGCGGCGTTTTTTTATGTTAAATTTTCACGTAGGCGCCAACCGCGCCATCTTCGTAGTTGGTCAGGAGGACCGCATCGACACCAGCGACTTTGTCGAACAGGTCGAGAAACATTTCCTGATCTCCCGGGTAGGGATACACATAAAAAAGGTCGATTTCGGAGAGCGCCAGTTCCATTCCCTCGTAGAAAAAATCGACGACTTCATCATCGTCTGATTCTGTTTTGATTTCGAAATTCAAAAAATCATCAGATTCAGATACCAGGCCTGATCCACCGTCCTCTGTGAATTGATCGAGACCTTCGGGGAAATAGCTCGTTTCTAAAAAATCAGCAGCGATTCCAAGGTCAGCTCCCAGCTGTTGAGAGAAATCCACCAAAATGGGTTCGATTTCGACTCCAACCGCATCGTAGCCAAGTAAAGAAGCGAGCAACGCAGCCGTTCCAAAGCCGCTTCCCCACTCGCAGAAATTTCGACCAACGACCACGCCCATATCGGTCACCGCCTGAATCGCTTTGAATTGAACGATTGGCTTGCTGGGGATGATGCTGGGGATTTTTTTATGCAATCCGGCGTCGTAAAAATCATCACTCCGCCTTTCCACTTCATCGAGAAGGGCGGTCACGCCAGGAGGTAAATCCGGGTTATCCGGCAAATCGAGTTCGAGTTCGCGAAGCATTTTTCAGGAAAGTTGATGAAGTCAGAACGATTCACTGCCATGGAATTGGGCCGACTTCAATTTTCGAAATGAGAAATTCAGCGTCTGGCGGACACTCGCCACGTTCCGAAAAGAATCAGAACGGCGCCAACGATTTGGAGCGGCGCGAACCGTTCATCAAACAAGGTGAGCCCACCCAGTGCCGTCATCACCGGCCACAACATTTGCAGGGATGCTCCCGAGGCAACAGTCAGGCAGCGGTAACCTTCGTTCATCATCAATTGGCCGAAGGTGGCCATGGTGGCTGCGAAAATCAACAAGGCCCATTCGACTCCGGTTAAACCCGGTAATTCGTGCGCCGTCAAAAGAGCGCACGGCAGAAAAATCCAGACGCATTGCGCTAAAAAAATGGTGCTGATTGAGTGATCGACCACGAGTTGGCGGACCAAAATGACTGACCACGCGGCCGTCAGCGCGCCAAGGATGGCGACGATCTCCGGCAAGCCGATGTGAAATCTGTCACCATGAGCCGAAGGACCCGCGAGTAAAACGATGCCAGCAAAGGCTAAAGAGAGCCAGGCGAAACGGCGCTTCGTGAGTGATTCGCCGAGGCACAACGCGGCGATAATTGCGGCAAAAATAACGTAGGTGTTACAAAACAACGTCGCTTTTCCTGCGCCAAGAAGCGGAACGGTCCAATAATAAGCAGCTGTGCCAAGCAGGCCTGAGAAACCGCGCATGACCAGTTTTTTCTCCGTGAAAACCGACCGAACCCGCGTGGGTCGACGTCCCCGAAAGAAAACGATAACAATAAATCCACCGATCCCTGCACGAAACAGAAGTGGGAGCATCGAAGAAATTTCCCGCTCAGCTGAACTGAAATATTTGAGCAACAGCGTATTGATCGTGAAGCCGCAAACAGACAGTAACATCACAATGATTCCCCGCCGCGTTGTGGCAGGAGAAATATCAGTTTGGAGATTCAGTTGGGTTTTCATAGAAAGAAAGCACGACCACTCGGAGCAACCGGGACCGACAACTTTCTTCTAAAAACAAAACGAATAAAAATCACCCGTAGACAAAAAATAGGAAATAAAGACAACGACCTCAGTTTGCAGTTTACGCCATAATTCGAATCTGCCAGACGCGCTCGTCGAGAGCGACGGCGCCTGGTTTAGAAATTCGAAGGGTAAACACGGAGGTCATTGGGAGTGTGATTTTTTCGGGAAATGTTCGTTCCCGAAGAATTCGAGATTCGCCGTAAAACTTTGAAACGCAAATTGGAAATAGATTTTACGATTCAGCCAAAAAGCTCCGACATAGGCTTTCCTAGATAGAGTGGCATTGGTCTTCCTGCCACGTCGTGCCACATGGTGTCTTCGGAAATTCCGAGGGCGTGATAAATCGTTGCAGCGAAATCCTCCGGCGTGCGTCCGTCAGTTGCGGGATGACCGCCGATTTTATCGGTTTCGCCAAGTACGGCACCACCCGTGATTCCGCCTCCGGCGAAAAACACAGTCTGAACAGCGCCCCAATGATCCCGGCCCGGGTGAGGCTTTCCTTTTAAGGTGGAAATTTTCGGCGTTCGTCCAAACTCACTCGCCATTACAACGAGCGTGTCGTCGAGTAATCCGCGATCGCCCAAATCATCGAGCAGAGCTGAAACCGATTGATCCATTGGCGGAAAAAGGTAGTCGCGCAGATTAGGGAAAATGCCCTGATGATTGTCCCACGCTTCGTTGTTTCCTAAATTCACCTGCACAAGATTCACGTCCGCTTCGACAAGTTGACGTGCCATCAAAAGCGACCAGCCGAAGGCATTCTCACCGTATTTTTCGCGAGTTTTGGCATCCGCTGTGTTCACATCGAAAGCAGCCTTTGTTTTTGGATCGGCCAGTAACGAAGCCGCCATGTCACGATAGCGATTTACTCCTTCGGCCGCGACATTGTCTTCGAGATGGGCGGTTTGTTTTTCTAAGATGGTACGCAATCCGAGCCGATCCTGGAATCGCTCATAATCGACTGAAGCCGGGAGCTGCAGGCTAAGCGGGCGGAATTTCCAATCGTTTTCGACCGGTCCTTTTTCATGATGAAACAAATACTCTGGATACGCGCCGTAACTCGAAGCGTTGAATTTTGAAGTCTCCAGAAAAAATGGGTCGTGCTGCCGACCAAGCTGCCCTGCGAATTGACCGGGTAACGTCCGTCCAGTGCGATGAACCAATTTCTCCGGCAATACCATTGCTGACGGAAGCGTTTTTCCCGAAGGCAAAAGGTGACCGGCGAGCGCAGCAATAGAAGGGAAGTCAGATTCTTGCGGTTTCGTCGGACTGAATCCGGTCGGCATCGGAGTTCGACCTGTCATCATGATGTGATGACCATTCGAATGCTCGTTCGCCCCATGCGCTACCGTTCGGCATAGCGCCCATTTGTCACTGCGTTTCGCGAGCTCGGGCAAATGCTCACAAATGTGAAGCCCCGGCGTTTTTGTCGGGATCGGCGAAAAATCTCCGCGAATCCCCGACGGCGCATCCGGTTTCATATCGAACGAATCGATCTGCGAAAGCCCGCCCGAAAGAAAAATGTAGATCACATTTTTTGCCTTCTTGCCATTGGCCGGTGCGGCTGCCGCCTGCAGTTGCGAAAGCTGATCTACTCCCAGTCCGCCGAGCGTACCAAGTGCACCCGCGCGAATCGCGGCACGTCGAGACAAGTGTTTTCCAGACAAGATCATCACAGTAACTATCTCACAATGAATGGTTGTTTGGAAGCTTGGATCAGGTGCGGTATCGCGTGACGGCAAGGATGAGCGAACTTCCTGAATGACTCGGATTTTTTAGATCGCTCAGATTCCGTCGTTCGTGCCATGCGGGCAGAAGCGAACGGTGGCGCCGCTTCCGGAGGGGTGCCGGGTGGGATCACTCCGCTCGTCGTGGGGTTGCTCATCAAAATGGGGGGCTGTCAAGTTTTTGCACAGGGCAGGGGAGCGAAATATACGGCAACATTGGGGGTTTATCGTCTGTTCGCTGGATTCCCCCCGGAGCCAGTGAGTGACGATTTGTTGTCTTTTTTGAACCAGGCCCGCAAGTGGTTCAAATCACCCCATCAATTCGGGATATTTATCCATCGCAATTTCCCGACAGGCAGCGGCGACCTCTTCGCCACAGCCGTAGTCTGCAATTTGAGCAACAAAATCACGACACTCAGCGGTGTCGAGCCGTGAAATCGCCCGACGGACACGTAAAAGTTGAGCGGCTCCGACGGAAAGCTCGTCGACACCAAGACCGACAAAAACGGGCGTGAGCAACAAATCGCCGGCGGCTTCTCCGCAAATGCCGCACCAGATGTCGTTGTTGTGGGCAGCTTCAACGGTCTTCGTAATCAGCGAGATGACTGCGGGGTGAGTGGGCTGATACAAATCTGCAACGCGATCGTTCACACGATCGACTGCGGTTGTATATTGAATCAAATCGTTGGTTCCGATGGAGAAAAAGTCGACTTCCTTGGCAAATTGCTCGGCGACGAGTGCTGCGCTGGGAATCTCAATCATGGCCCCCGTTTCCACATCGTGATCAAACGCGACGCCTTCAGCTTCGAGTTCGCGTTTTGATTCGTCGAGAAGGCGGTTGGCGTGCCGGAGCTCGCTGAGGTTGCACAAAAAGGGATACATGATCCCGACTTTTCCAAATGCGCTGGCTCGCAAGATGGCGCGAAGCTGAATTTTAAATTCCTCAGGTTTGGCAAGGCTCACGCGAATACCTCGCCAGCCGAGAAAAGGGTTGGGCTCAGGTTCTCCGGCGAGGCCGGGCCACATTTTGTCGCCGCCGATATCGAGTGTTCGAATGATGACGCCGTGCGGAGCAACGGATTTTGCGACGGTGGTGTAGTTTTCCGCTTGTTTGTCTTCGGCACGGAGCTCGATTTCATTCAGGTAGAAAAATTCGGTGCGATAGAGCCCAACTCCCTCTGCGCCCTGTTGGTTGAGTTGTTCAACTTCGTGAGCAAACTCGATATTTCCCGAGAGAATCACTTTGTGGCCGTCAGCAGTGAGCGTGTCTGCTCCGCGGAGTTCTTGAAGCCCTGAAACGAGATCATTTTCCTCTTGTAACAGCGTTTCGTATTCCTTGAGCGTTTCTTCGCTGGGGCGAAGGATGAGCAAGCCGTGAGTGCCATCAAGCAGGGCTTCGTCACCCGGTGATAAGTGATCTGAAAACTGGTGCAGCGCTACAACTGCAGGAATGTTGAGCGACCGCGCCATGATGGCCGTGTGCGAAGTGGAACTTCCTGCTTCGGTGGCAAACCCAAGCACCCGATCGCGATCCAACGACACGGTGTCGGAAGGGGTTAAATCGTGGGCGGCGAGAATGGTGGATTCATCGATCTCACGGGTGGAGGGACCATGGCCTCCGGGCCAGCGAAGATTTCGGACAACGCGGCGTGCTACGTCCTCTACATCAATGGCTCGCTCGCGAAGATAGGGATCGGAAATTTTTCGTAATGTCTGGAGATATCCATCGATGACTTCAAAATAAACTCGGTCAATACCAAGGAGATCGGTCTCAACTTTCCTGATCACTTCGTCAATGACCGCTTTGTCTTCTAAAACCAAAAGATGAGCGTCGAAAATTCCGGCATGATCGGAGGTGGAAGTTTCAATTTCGCTTTGGAGCTCCGCAATTTGCTCGCGTGTTGTGACGATGGCCTGCTTCAGTCGCTCTTTTTCCGACTCGACTTGATCTCGCGAAATGATCTTTTCATCCGGTTTATCAAACGATTCTCCGGTGAAATGGATGAAGCCACGCGCGATTCCCGGCGATACACCGATCCCCCGAAGCCGAAGCTCCGGTTGTGGAGACGATGTGGATGGAGAAGACATAAGGGAAACGCATTTTGGGCACCCTTGAGAGGAACTCCAAGCAAAAAACGTGCCACGGATAATCCGATTTTGCTTATTTTCAAGGCTCAGCCTCAAAGCCACTGTCGATCAGGGTGCCGATTTGGGAAATTGCCTCAGCTTCGTCCGGCCCTTCGGCGGTCACAGTGATGACGGCGCCTTGTTCGGCCGCAAGAATCATCAATCCCATGATCGACTTTCCATTAATCTCCTCATCGCCCTTTTGGACCCAGATTTCCGACTTAAACCGGTTGGCCAGCTTCACAAATTTCGCCGCAGGACGGGCGTGAAGCCCCTCCGCGTTTGGAATTGTGAAATTTTGTTCAGCCATGTCGGTTAGTTCTGTCAGACATTCGATTTTCGTTGCTCACGCATCTTTTTCAACAGTTTCTTATTGAATTCGACAGCGGCATCGTGGCCGAGTGATTTCAATTTTTGATCCAAGGCCGCAACCTCAATCAATTGGGCCATATCCCGGCCCGGTGCGACGGGGAGTTCGACGTGGGATATCTTGATCCCCAGTAAACTGACCTTCTTGTTATCCATCCCCAGTCGATCGACATCGTTCAAGTCGTCGGCGTGCACGAGCGTCACAATGAGATCGAGCCGTTTTTCCGTCCGAAAAGTGCCCACACCAAACAGGGCTGCTACGTTGATGATACCCAAACCGCGAACTTCCATGTGGCTGCGGCCCAGTTCAGGGGCGGTGCCGATGATTTCGCGGCCTTCAATATTTCGGAAACGCACCATGTCGTCGGCAACGAGGCTGGCTCCACGGCGGAGAAGCGACAGCACCGTTTCGCTTTTACCCGTTCCGCTGGCACCTTTGATCAAAATTCCGATTCCCATTGAATCAACCATGCAACCATGTTCGGTGCAGGTGGGAGCGAATTCCCATTCCAAGCGAACCGTAGCGGCGTTGATGAAGGTCATCGTCACCATTTTGGTGTTGAAAACGGAAACGCCGGCGTCGTTGGCGATCTTTGTGAGCTCTGGAGTCAGCGTGTCCCCGCGACTGACGACAATGCAGGGAATATTTCGTCGGCAGAGATCGCGAAAGCGTTTCGCGGCATTATCCGGACTGAGGTGTTTCAAATACGATCGTTCAGCTTTTCCGATGACCTGCATGCGGTGAACCGCAAAATAGGTGTAGAATCCAGAAAGCGCCAAACCGGGGCGATTGATCGTCGGTTCGAGAATTTTGCGATCAAACCCGATTTTGCTGCCGGCGAGACTGAGTTTCAGCTCTTTGGAATGCCGTTCAAAAAAATCTCCGACCGTGATGGTCGGGGTGCGAGGTTTTCTCGAAGTGCGTTTGGAAGATGGAGAATTGGTTGAAGGCATTGTTAACTCTGAAAGGGTAGGGGAATCTAACGATTCAGAAAAGAGAGATTCTCGAAAAAATTTCCTCAATGAACCAACAGGGTCTGTTCGGTGAATCAACCTTGTTCGATCGTACAAAAATGAGGCGGAGTCTTTCGACTCCGCCTCATTAACCAAGGGTCCTTATGAAGAAACTACTCTTCGTAAAGTTCGGTAAGGAAATATTTTTGCTTTCGGGCTTAGAAGTAAGTCCGAACTGCAAGCTGCCATGAGCCGGTCTCAATGTCTTCGGTGCTCTGAAAGATGTCTCCGGTAGCATACTCGTAACCAGCCATCACCTTGAGTTGATCGCCGCAAAGTTTGTACTGAAGTCCAGCGTAGAACGTGTGGTAGTTCTCAACGGCTGCACGAACGCTGTAACGCTGAGTGCGCTGCTCACGACCTTCGTCCATGTAAGCGTAGCGACCTACAAGATCCAACTTGTCGGTCAGTGCATACGTAGGAAGAACGTAGAAGCCCCATGTGTCGTTTCCGTCCGGGATGCCACCACCGCCGGAGCGATTAGAGGCAACGATTCCGTTTACAATCACGTTGAGCTTTCCAAAATCGGAAGAGGTTCCGAGTGAGAAGTTGTGCTCGTATTCAGGGCCAAAGCCGTTTGCTGCGGACCCTTCGGTGCCTTCGCTTCCTCCGTTGTTGTCAGCATAAACGTAGTCGAAGTGAAGATTGGTGTTCTCAAGAAGAGCGTAAGTCCCGTTGTAGGAAAGTCCGCCGTTTGAGTTGAAATCAATAAATTCTGGTGCGTCTGCATGAGCCCCATAGAGCCATCCACCGAAAGCGTGATTAATTCCGAATGCTTCGAAGCCAACTACGGCACCCCAGGGACGAGCCCCTGCTGTTTCGTTTACGATTGCAGAACGCTCGACAGTTTTGATGCGCTTCGATGAAGTCGTGTCTTCAATGGTGAAGTTTTGCTTCTGCTTACCAACACGAACCCAGTATCCATCTTGTTTGGACTCAATCCAGAGATCTTGAAAACTATCGAAGAATGGGCCGTCGCCATCGTTGTTGAGAAAGCTCGCGTAGTTTGCTTCAGCGAAGAAAGTCAGACCGTGGTCCATTTTGACCTTGATGCCAAGACGAGCGCGGCGGTGCTGCCAATCTTCGAAGTCGTTGCTTACGCCATCGAT
>CALAHF010000114.1 GCA_937891465.1 uncultured Verrucomicrobiales bacterium
TCCCCTCGTTGCTTCATTCGATAGATTACGTCACGGTCTTTCCGGTACAGATGGCTGTAGGTTTTGGTCTTTTGCATGGCTTTATTTTGAGGCTGGCAACGCAGTAGACCTCATCAGCTCTCCACCAATCTCTTTTATGCAATAGAACGTTGAACGTATCAGCGATCAGACACTGTCTGATCGTGGCGAGCTGCTAAAATTGCTTCGGCCAATTTCAAATCGGCCGGAAAAGTGATTTTCAGGTTCGGCTCGGGATTTTTCACCAGCAAGACTTCAGTCCCAAGCGCCTGAACAGCGGACACTTCATCGGTTACAAGTTCACCTTGTTCTAGAATTTTCTCGTAGGCCGCTCGCAATAAGTCTGCTCGAAAAATCTGGGGAGTTTCCATTGCCCACAGCAAATCTCGCGACACCGACTCGACCACAGCATGGCCATCAGAATCACTTCGTTTTAACGTATCAGAAATTGGATGCGCCAATGTCGCAGCCCCCGATTTCTTCGCTTCCGTGAGGCATTTAGCAATGGCTTCTGGAGTCACCAGCGGACGAGCACCGTCATGCACGGCAATGTATTCCGCATTCGGATCAATTGCTTGAATGCCATTCCAAACTGAAAAATGCCGTTCGGCCCCGCCTTCGACAACACGGGTCAGTTTTTGGAAATGAGACGAAATCTCAGCAGAGGTCACCACGACAATTTCATCAATTTCGGAACACACTTCAAAAGCCTCGATCGATCTTTCACGCACGGATTTCCCCGCGAGATCTGCCGCGAGCTTATCAAAACCCATGCGACGACTGCTTCCAGCCGCCACGATAATTGCCGAAACCGACATCAGGAAAAATCAGTTAACTGAGCTTCGCCATGACGGCTTGCGAAAGCGTTTTCCCGTCAACCCGACCACCGGTCGTCTTTGCCAGAATACCCATGACTTGGCCCATCTCTTTACGTGAAGTCGCACCAACTTCGGCAACGGCTTCATCGATCAATTTGGAAATCTCTTCTTCGCTAAGCGGCTCGGGGAGGTATTTATTCAGCGCCTCGATCTCGTTTTCTTCCTGCTCAACGAGTTCAGGGCGATTGGCCTTAGTGTATTGCTCGATCGAATCCTGACGCTTTTTCACCTCTTTTCGGATAACTGCGGTAACTTCTACATCATCCAATTCCGCATCTGCGCCGCCCTTTTCGATCGCCTGATTTTTGATTGCTGATTTCAACATACGCACCGTGCCCAGCGTGATCGTGTCTTTTGCACGCATCGCTGTCTTCATGTCTTCCGTAATTTGATTGGCCAATTCACTCATCCAGAAACGTATACCCGCTTGCGAAATTCGCGATTTGGTTCTGACTTAAACCTGAAAAAACTTTGAGCACAAAATCACCGTCTTCAAACCTCGCCGGCCGCCTCTGGATCTCAGGGCTTGGTATCGCTTGTATTCTCATGGGCAGCTTTTTCGTCTGGTACCTTTGGGCTTCCTACAAAAAGGCCAGTCTTACGGATTCCTGGATCGAAACGCCCGCGAAAATCACCTCTTCCGTGATCGATCAATCCCAGCTGACTCAGCACTACATGACGAAACACCGGCTCGATCTGACCTACGATTATCAGTTTAAAGGCGAAAAATTAGTCGGAACAAAAATTCGGAGACTGCCGACCGAAAGCGGCGACCTCCAGAAAGTACAGAAAAAGGAAAAGAAATATCCCATAGGAGCCGTGGTGACCGCGTTAGTCAATCCAGAGAAATCAACAGAAGTCATTCTTGAGGCAAATTCAAAAGCAGCGCTCTATTCCATTTGGTTCCCCTGCCTCTTTATCGTGGGTGGATTGGGGATAATCCTCGCAGCAATTTTTCGAAAATCTCACGCCCGTGCCTGATTTAGAGACAGCTCACGAATGGGGAATTCGGGTAATCGAGCGCGATTCGGCGCTTTATCCGGCAATGCTTGATCTTCGAAAATCCATTCTCCGAAAACCACTGGGCCTTGATCTTTCGGCGACTGATCTCGCTGCTGAAACGGAACAGATTCATTTTGTTCTCGTAAATCGTGAAACTGAAAACGTGGAAGGCTGCGCGATGCTGATCGAAAAATCCGGTGGGGTGGCAAAAGTTCGCCAGGTCGCCATTTCAGAAAGCATTCGAGCAAAAGGGCTCGGCCAGTTTCTGATGAAGGGCGTCGAAGAAACTGCCCGAGTCAGACATTTTTCAGAAATTCAGCTTCACGCTCGCGATTCGGCTGTCCCGTTTTATCTCCATATCGGATACGAAATCGTTGGCGATTCGTTCATCGAGGTCGGCTTGCCGCATTTCTTAATGCGGAAAAAAATCGCTTAATTCGACTGCAACAATCGTTGCTGCAAATCCTGAACCAATCCCTGCAACTGCGGGTTCTGCGGATTCGTTGTCAGGGCGCGATTTGCAAAATCCAGGGCCTCTTTAATCCGCCCGTTATCACGCATAATTGCGGCAATGCCGGTGAGATACTCAACATTGTAGGGTTCGATTTCGACAGCACGATTCAGCGGCACAATCGACTCCTCAAATCGCTCCAGGGAATTCAACGCAACTCCGTAAAAATAGTGAGTCTGCGCATGATTCGGCATCAGCTCAGTCGCTGTTTTCAATTCCAACAATCCTTCGTCGTAGCGTTTTTGACGCACCAGAAACCGAGCATACGCATCGTGGGCAAGGCCTTTATTCTCAGGAACCATCGCGGATTCAATCGCTCCTTTAAATTCTGTCTCCGCGTCATTGATCCGGTTCTGCCCCAGCAAAAGCTCGGCGAGATTGACATGCGTCGGCACGTATTCGGGCTCCACTCGAATCCCGTCTCGATAGGCCTTTTCAGCATTGGCAACATCGCCGAGGTCGGTATAGAAAAGCGCCAGCCCCATGTGGCCTGCCGCTCGGTCTGAAACCGCCATTTGCTGGGCAATGAATTCCGCCTTCGCTTTTTCAAAATCGGCCTTTTGCGTTTCATCCATAAAACTCGCTGCTGGAGCCAAAATTCGCGCAGCCTCAGTGCGAACCGCACGAACCGAGTCGCGTAGAAAACGTCCCGCAATCTGCAATCGCTGCTGGGGCTGAAGCGGCATTATGGCGCTGACGGCTTGCTTTCGAATCGCCGGAATAGGATCATCCATCTGCGCCATGATTGCCTGCAGACTTTGCTGCGTGGGCGCATGGCGGCTTGCCATCGCTTCGATCGCTGTTGCCCGAACAATCCCCGGACGTTTTGTGTCAGCGGCCAGAGCCATTAATTTTTCCAAAGCTCCCGGACTTCCTGAGCGGCCATCGGCTAATAATTCACCGTAGTGCGCATTGCGCGGACCTTTGCCCCACCATTTGAAGAATGCGTCGGTTGCCCAATCGACATCTTTATCCGTGTGACAGTTCGTGCAGGCATCCGGTGAGTTCGTTTTCTTCGCCAAATCGGGACGCGGAATCCGCAAGCTGTGATCGCGGCGGGCATCCACCACCATGAAATTTTTCTCCGGCATATGGCACTCGACGCATTGCGCTCCTGTGCTTCCCATTTGGTGAAAATGGTGAGACTCTGGCTGATACTTCGTTCCATCGTGACACTGCAAACACAGCGCGTTTCCCGTGGCTTTTAGCTTCATGGAATGCGGGTTGTGGCAGTCAGTACAGCGCACGCCTTTATGATACATCTTGCTCTGCACAAAAGATCCATAAACGTATACCTCCTCATCGATCTGACCGTCGTGATGATACAACTGATCGTTCAAAACCGACGGCGCGTGAGTATCGTGAAATGACTGTCCCGCCTCGTAATTCTCCGTGAGAAGCTGACGGTGAGCATGGCATCGCGCGCAGGTATCGACTTGAACCGTCGACTCAAGCGGCACCGTTCGCTCCGGTTGACGTGTCTCGGGATTCAACGCCCAGGCACCTTCGGTAGGTTCCTTCAACTTCACGACCAGCCCTTTCGACTGCAAATAGCTCGCCATTTTTTCTGTGTCGACCGCTTCGCCGCTTTCAGCTCCTCCATTCTTCGTCCAATTGGCCCATTTCACATGTTCAGAAGCAGGGCCATGACACGCCTCGCAGCTCACGTTCATCTCCGACCACGTCGTGTTGTATTCGTTTTTCTCGTGATCGAATCCCTTTTTCAAATCCGTCGAGTGGCAGTCCGCACACATGTAATTCCAGTTAAAATGGCGACGCGACCAATGCAGGATATCCGAGGACGGAATCGCCTCATCGGGATACAAATGATACCAGCGTTGCCCGCCTTCTTCGGCAGGACGTGAATCCCAGCAAACCTGGAGAGCCTGATAGCGGCCGCCGGGAAATTTAATCAAATACTGCTGCAACGGATAATGCCCGAACGTGTAATCGATTTTAAAATCTACGAGGTCGCCCTCAGGACCTTGCGTATTCACCCAAAATTCCCCGTCTTTTTTATAAAATCGCGTCTTTGCTCCGAAGTGATCAAACGTCACATCCGAAAAGTCTCCCAGCACCGATTCCGCTGTCGCCGGCATCATGGCTTTGTGGTGATCACTCAGCATCCAGTCCGCAAACTCCGGCTGGTGACAATTCTTGCACTGTCCGACGCCCACGTATTTTGCATCTGCGATGTCGTGATACGGCGAATACGGCTCGACTGAAGCCGTTTTCGAACCTGAGTCAGGTTTGGCCGACGGATCCGATTCATTACAGGAAATCAGGCCCACAAGGGTCAACAAACACAGCAACAGTCTCACAGAAAAATTCGTCATTTTAGGAAGTCTACGATCCAACAGGGTAAGTTCGATGAACATACCCTATTGATTCGTAAATTCCTGCGCACAATTGAATGACGCGTCCGATTATCGCTGTGGAGGCGTCGCTTCGCGAACAAGTGCCCCATCTTTTTCGCTCATGATGAGGAGACTGAATTTTTCAACCCGATCCAACTCGTTCGTATTCAGGCTGATGTAGTCGAATTTTCCGCGAAGGTCAGTGTAACCGTCTTTGAAGAACTTGACTGTTCCGTCATCGAATCGGCTATACACCTTCACGTAAACCTTGCTCATCGGCTGACCATTTTCTTTTCCACGAACCTGGATCCGACCATAATTTTCGGTGAGATCCACGTTCAGAGAATTCGCGAAAACGGCAGTCGATTTGCGATCACCCGCAGCGACGATTTCGACGAGCACGTTCTTGCTGGCGTATTCCTTCGGCACCGTGAATGCGAGGCTCGATTTGTCTTTCGGCAGTTTTTTTACTGCAGATTGATTCGGACGAATGTAGCTGAACTGACCGCTGTCTCCGGAAACGAAGGGCTTGCTGCTGAAGAGAAACTCGAGATCCATTTCGTAATAATTTACGACGACATCTTCGAGGTTCCGATAATTAACGGTCACGGTTTGGCCTTCTGAATCGAGCTCGAAACCAGGCTCGGTTGCAGCGATCTGATCCTGCTGCTGATCGCGGTTTTCGTTGTCGGTCATGTTGGTCGCCTCGCCCTGAATTTCTTTCACCTGCGCACCGATTTGGGCGAACCGCTGCTGCCAACGATCAACGGGATAGTCTTCGTATTTCTTCGCCAACTGAGCCGCAATCTGAGGCTCCTCACGATAGAGCGAGGCATATGCATCGAGGTAATCGAGCTGAATTTTTGTCTCCACATCTTGGGGATTCACTTTGTCCAACCAACCGAGACCTTCTTCAATTCGATCTTGAAGCAGGAGGTAATTTCCGACGGCAAGCACATCATCCTGATCAAACGTCGGCTTGTAGCTGAGCACTTTCATGTGTTGCTGATATTGCTGGCGGAAAGGCCCGTTGAGGATTTTTTGATCCTGCCCAAGACGATGTGTCCGTGCATTCACCAACGGCGAATACTCCAAATGCTGATACCAATGACGCTCGATCGGCGCGATGGAAACGAGCTCGGTTTCGATCCACTGTCCACACTGGCGAAGGAAATCTTCGCGGTGCAGCAAATACTGGCGAGCGACTGGAGTTTCGTTGTGGAAAATTCCGTAGCTCCACAGCGTTTCGTCGTAACGATGCAAATTGTCGAGCAACGCCGTGACGGCACGGAAGAAATCGACGTCTTTTTTGCAACGCCACGCGATCAAACCAAGATCGAGATTCTGCACGTTATTTTTCCCGAGGTAGTCGAGAACTTCGCGATCGGTCGCGAACTGAGAAAGGTAATCCCACGACGCTTCATCAATTTTACTGAGTTGATCGACGACTTTAAAATCGAAGGCATCACCCCAGGCAACCGTCTCTTCTGATTTCGCAAGATGCACCGGATAATGCGTGAACGTTCCTTCGCCCGAGTTCGATGGAAAATAGAAATGCGTTTCCACTTTCTGCGTGCTGAACGGTGCCAATCGCACATGCTGAGTTTTTGTGTAATCGCTGCTCTGAACCGGAAGCGCTCCCTGCGGAACTTGCAGCAACAGATCGAGTTTTTGCGTCGACGAAGTCGGATTGGTTACGACAACCTGCGAGCCGTAAAGCACGCCGGTGAGGAACTCGTCGGTGACAAATTTGTCAGTCCGCTCGCCCGCAATGTTGATGTAGCGGTCATCATTGCGGAAGAAATTCTCGCTCACCAACAGTGGCGGTTTCTCTTCAGCTTCCGGGGTTTCTTCAATCTCTTCGTGAAAAACCACGACCGGACTTTTGGCTGAAAACGTTAGCAAATTGTCGTCGATTTTCGTTTCGTGCTCACCCGCTTTAAACGGCACATCGAGAACAGAAAGCGCGAACATCATTTCGGAAAAATTACGCGTCGCTGCTGGGAATTCTCGTGAGTAGAAACCGCCTTGGCCGTCCCAATTTGCGAAGTCCCGCCAGAATCCGTTTGTCGAAATCAGATCCGCAAGCTGCTCAGCGATAGGAAGGTGGTAGTAATTATTTTCAGCCCATTCCATCGTCGATTCGAGTTTGCGGAACAATTTACGACGCGAAAGCGATTCGCGAACGGCCATCAAATCGTCACCGGCAACGCCGAAACTATCGACATCGGCTTCCATCAGTTCCTGTTCTTCAAAATCGCGCTCGACACCAAGCTCCATTTTCAGTCCGCCTGTAACTGCAACTAAACCGTCTGCCTTATCGGCGGCCATTTTTGGAGCGGCTGCAGCAGCTGGAAGTGCCATTGACGCGCGCCCGCTCATTCGCGAAGCCCCTGGCGCATTCTTGGCCTTTTCGGAAAGTTGGCGCATGACACGCGCGCCGCCGCTGCTAAATGAATCGGCCATCTCTTTTGCAGGGGCAGGATCAGCAAAAGGATCCATTGCTGCACCTAAACTGGCTCCACCGCCACCAAATCCGCCTCCCGCAATTCCACCGGACATGCCACGCCCGCGAAGGGCGCTGCGGAAGAGAAACTGCTCTTGTTCTGCATTTACCGGTTGGAGTTCGAAAATTTCCTGAATGTGACGCGCGGTCGAACCGGGCTCGTCACCACCGAGTTTCCGAGCGAGCAAAATCCGTTCAGGAATATTGAGCCGATTGAATTTCCACGGCTCGACGTAACCCGCCAAATCGCTACCGATCAGATAATGATCCATGAAAGTTTTGTCCCGCTTGTATGCCAAATACGGCTGGATGACTTGCTCGAAGAATTCAGGATCGCGCTGCGACAGGAAAAAATTCAGTTCGTGACTTGAGTATTTAGAATACAACTCGCGCTTCCGTTCCACCGGCAGATCTGGCCATTGCAAAACGAATCCAAACTCGGCAAACGTCTCGTCACCATTCACGCCCATCATCGCTGCGTATATTGAATCGACCGTGTCATAGATTTCAAATTCGGAGGAGCGAAGATCTGGAATCGTCAGCGATTCACCCGCGCCAAGCTGGGTCACTTTGCGGCGCTGGGAAAAATGCTTATCGAGTTCGAGACTTCCCTTCAAGCGCAGATCGCGGAAGAAAGTGCCTTTGCCTTCATCGAGCGAAACCTGGCGAAATGCTACGTTTTGGGAATCAATCGCAATGACGTGGACGTGCTGGCGGTCGCCTAAATCTGAGCGCTTGATTGTAATCACGCCGTTTGCGTCAGGAGCGACATTCAGAATGACCGGCGATGCAGATGCAAGAAAATCGAAGTTTGATGTCGTCGTCCCTTGCTCATAAGCGTCAGCAGACTCAGATCGTCTCTTCGACATTTTCGCGGCTCGCGAAGAGGGTTCTGATTCCGCACTTTTCTTATATTCCTGTCCCGCTTTGGCAACATCGATGGTTGTCTCGGTGTCACGCAATGACCATGGGTTCAACAAAAGACCCGGACGAGTCAGCATGTTCCCCGGGAATTTTTTCGCGGCGCGACGCTCCAAAATATAACGGTATTCTTCACCAATATCGCGACCGGAAAGGTAACGCGTTTCAGCGGTTCCCCGATCAATTTCAAAGGGCTCCGGCAATCCTGCCACATCGAGATTTTCGAAGACCGAATACTCTGGGAGAAATCGTGACGCGGTGATGTGAACTCGCGTCGATGGCGATCCATTTTTTGTCTGAATCGTAATATTTTCGCCGACTTCAGAAATGCTCGCGATCTGAAGCGGCGATCCATTTTTAATTTCCAAATGACGATGTTTGGACAGCGCGTAGCCCGATTCCGCTTTTTTGGAATCCGTAACCCGAACGGTGATGGTGTGTTCAGGATTTCGCAAAACCAACTCATAATCACCCGGCGTCAGCCCTTCGATGGAGATCAATCCGTCCGCCAGTTTTGCTTTTGCAAAATCATCGCTCACCAAGGTTCCCGACCGCGCTTCGAAGATCGCGAAATCCGCACGCTCCATTTGCGCAGCAGTCAGCGTTCCGGGGATTTGAATGGGCTGACCGAAGATTCCATGAACCGAAGTCGGCAACGTATGCCCATCTTCCGCAAGGGCCCAATCCCGAGTCTCCAACCAGTTCCCTTGTGCATGAATCGAAACAATTCCGTCTAGCACACCGAGGTTGATCCGACCATTTTCGTCGGTCTTTAGATTGAAATTTTTGTCGCGGGTAAAATCCTCGTGATTCACCACCACATTCACCGCGCGTTCGGCAATCGCCTCGCCGGTTTTGCCGAGCACTTCGAGAATGTAATTTCCACCGATTCGGCTGAGGTGAAGATCGGAAACCAGTTCGCGCTGATCGATCGTGTTCAGCAGAACTGAATCCGTAGCTACCAACGTATCCTTCGAACCGCTTCCACTCATCGCGGTTACTTTCGCTTCGAGAATAAAATTCAGATTGATGACTCGACTCGGGACTCGAAATTTGTGAATCGATTCCACGTCGTTTTTCAGCTCAAAACCGGGAACTTCCTCGACGGATTCGATTCCATCCAAATCGGTGGAACGAATCGTTAATTTCACTTCTTCCAAAATCGACACCGGAACGGGGTAGCCATTCACCGTGATTGATGGTCGCACCACGAGATCCGCGAGATTCCCCGGAATCAATGCTTCACGATCGACGTAAAAGCCCGCTTCAAGCGCGTAATTCTCGGAAGGAATTGCCAGATTTTCCAGCGTCGCAAAATCTCCATCCGTCAGAACAATTTGCTGATTCCCCGGCTGATTCGAAAACGGAAGCGCGATGATCCCTTTGTCGCTCGGCGTGTATTTGCGTCCGCCAAACCAAACGGCGGGTTTCTTTGCGAGGTCGTTATTCTCGTCCAAAACCGTGACGAACGTTCCCGCTCCGGTTGTTTTCGCCAAATACTGAAGACGTCCTTTTTGGACCAAGGCCCGACTGCTCATTCCATTACCGATGAACTCAATCACCCAGGCTCCGCGCTGTCCTTTTAGAGAATCAAAAGTGAATGTGCGCTTCGTGCGGCGAATTGATGTCGCATCGTAATCGTGCTCCGCTTCTTCATTCGCGATCAATCCATCGAGCTTCAAATCAGTGTTCAGCTCACGTTTCTGATCGAGGAAATAATTCAACGAATTGAGTTCGTAAACCTTCACGACCAGCGCATCGACGTTTTTCACAAAGATATCCAACGAAACAGCGGCATCCTGCGAAAAGTGGGTTTCATTCGCGAGGGCGAATTCCAGATCTACCCGATCTTTCAATGCCTGAACCGCTGACGGGCTCAACATGGAATACCACTGAGCTGCATCTCCAATTCCATTGGTCAGCTTCGTTTCTGCAAAAAGCGGCTTCAAATACGTGTCCCGAATCAGCGACGCGTAGCCCTCCCACGTTTGATCTTCTACAAAGAAATGCTTCAAGAAATCGCGCACCAGCGGCTCATCCTGATAAATGGGCGGCAACATCGTCACCGCCTGAAAATTGGCATTCATATCCACCTGATTGCGACGACGCTCTGCATCTGCAAGATAGCGAGGCTCGACGTAATTCACCGGGCGCGGCAGCTTCAGGTAAGTAATAAAAAGCTCCCGCGAATATTTTCCCTGCCGTTGCTCATGCAACAGCAATTGATACAGCGAGTGCGCCTTTAGCGAATTGAACGCTGCGGAAAGTGGCTGCACATAATCCCACACTCGCTGCAAATATTCGCCGCGAGCTTCATCATCCTGACGCCAATTAATATCCGCATTCGGATGCAGTTTCCGGATGTTCGCATTGATGAAATTCGAGTTATTGATCAGCTCCGGACGAAGATCAAGCAGCGCATCGAGTTGCATCGGCAAAAGCCGGTTGTGAATTCCGAACTCACCAAACCCGCGACTTTCTTTGGTTCTCAAATCAGCAGCAATAAAGCCCACGAGCCTTTTGTAATCTGGATACTTAACCCGGGCCAACAACGCGCGGCGACGCTTTTCGTCCAATTCGAGATCACTCCGCAACAACTGATCCAAGCCCGATTCCGTAAAATAATCGATCGTCGAAGAATTCCCAAATGCAGATTTTTGGAACGCTTCCCAGGTGATGAAATCCGGATTCAGCGAGACCGGATAGTTCGGCTTTTGATTGAGCTTCCGCTGGCTGTGATTGAAATGCAGCCCCATTCGATCACGAAGGTAATCGAGCGACTTTTTTGGCTCCGTCCCGTATTTCAAAAGCGCTTCGCGATTGCGAATTTCCCAAACCTGCGCGGTTTCGCCGTATCGCTTGATCCACGGCTCCAAATAATTCAAAACTTCGGCGTGTTTTCCCTGATTTTGAGCATGCAGCGCATGGAAATAGTAAAATTCCTGCGTTCCGGGAATCAGTTGCTTGAGCGCTTCGTCGCGATCTTCCGCGAGGGCGAAGGTTTCGATAAAACCAATTTCTTCAGCGGCCTCAGACACAGAGGGAGAGATAAAATGGGCGATTGCTCCGAGACAAGCAATCAACAGGTTGAGTTTCGTTTTCATAAGCTGGCTGGTAAGTGGGGTTCTTCGCTGTTTTTTTTATTATAACGGATGGAATGCGGAAAACGGTAGTACGAAGTTGTAAAGAATCTGTGAGAAAGCGGACGCATTTTTCGATCCAATAGGGTTGGTTCATTGTACAGACCTTGTTGGTTCGTGAGATTCTCCTCACCTAGTGCCACCCGTAAGCTCTCGGTAACGTCGCGCCCTTTTTTTAGAGTCGCTTACAATTATTGATTCATGCTGCATAACACCTGCAGATTCCCCCAACATGATGAAGGGACGATATTTTGGATCTCGTCGCGTATTCTGTTGTCGGAAGTGATTCAAATCACGAGTTGTTTGAATAAAAAATTTTACCTGCGATGCCATCAACCCTATTCCAACAAAGCCGGCGGCACTTTCTCCGAGGTGCTTCCGCAACGATTGCACTTCCGGTGCTTGAGACGTTTTCCGCTGATTCGACACCGGCGGACGGTCCGCGGAATTTTGTCGCAGTCGGGACATATCTCGGCTGGCATCAGAATGCGTTTTTTCCCAAGCAAACGGGCAAGGATTACGAGATTTCCCCGACGCTTTCCCCGCTTACGAGGTTCCGCGATGACTTCACTATCTTTTCCGGCCTTGATCATCGAGCACCAAACGGACATCAATCCTGGAGTAATTTTCTCTGTGGCCAAGCGCCCCGCGCTTGGTCGCTGGATCAGATGATTGCCGATGAGCTGGGAGAAAAATCGCGGTTTTCATCGCTACAACTCACCGCAGGATCCGGAGAGAGTGGGATTGGCAGTAAAGCGATCAGCTTCACGCGTCAGGGGATTCCTCTGCCGATGATTCAGCGCCCCAGCGTGCTCTACAAAAAGCTTTTCATGTCGACTGCCGATCGAGCGAGAGCGGAATATGTCATTGGAAGCGGGCGGAGCGCTTTGGACGATCTGCTGGAAGATGCGAAGCGGTTGCAGAAGTCGTTGCCGCATTCTGACAGTGAGAAATTGGAGGAGTATTTTGATTCTGTCCGGGCAGTGGAAAAGCGGATGGGGCGGCAATTGGAAGCGATCAATGACCCAGTTCCGCAGCCCGATTATAAATTGCCGAGCTACGATCCGGTGACGCCGAATCTGCAAATCGAGGCGGAAACGATTCTTTACGATCTTATGGTGCTGGCCTTGCAGACTGATTCGACCCGAGTGATTTCGTTGTTTCTCGATGGACTTGGGCAGGTGTTTTCTTTCGATGGAAATGCACTTGGGTCGGGTTACCACGGCTTGTCTCACCACGGGAATGACCCGGCGATGATTCGGGAATTGGTTTCTATTGAGACAGCGCACATGCATTGCTTTGCTGGATTTATGAAGCAACTGAAGGAGAAGAAAAATGCGCAAGGAAGGTCGCTTCTCGATGACACGATCATTATGCTAGGCACCGGGATGGGGGACGCGAGCCGACACAGCAGTCGTAATCTTCCGACGTTACTCGCCGGTGGCGGGTTTGCGCATCAAGGCCACATTGGGATCGATGAGAAGCAGTCCGATTCATTGCTTCTGGGTGATCTGTGTATCACGATGATGCAGAAATTGGGGATGGAAGTGGATCAATTCTCCAATGCGCAGCGCAACATGAATCAACTGCTTTCCTGATCGATGCAGATGCGATTCACCGCTTGTTGGCTATTCGGCCTGTTCGTTTTCGGCAGCGCCCGCGCCGAGATCCCGCCTCAGCCTGCCGCCATTCTCAATAAATACTGTCTCGATTGCCACGACTCCGATTCCGAGAAAGGGGACGTCAATCTAGACGCTCTTGCGATTGATTGGACCATGGAGAAAGCTCGCGAACTCTGGGAGCACGTTCTCGATGCGAGCGAGGATGGGCTGATGCCACCGCCGGATAAACCGCAGCCCACCGCAGAAGAGCGCCAAGTTCTCTACGATTGGCTCGACGCAAAGCTCCTTGAGCACACGCCGATTGGCGGAACGTTGCCGCGTCGGCTCAACCAGCCCGAATACGAACAAACGATTCGGAAACTCCTTGGGTTAGCGGATTTTAAACTTCCGATTGGATTTCCGAAGGACACCGAGTTCCACGGTTTCGACAATATCGGCGAGGGGCTGCTGCTTTCTCCGCCGCTGATGGAAGCCTATGCAACTGTGGCCTGGGAAATTGCGGATGAGATTTATCCGCCCAAAAAACCAGCTCCAAAATCGACGACGCGGACTGCAATGCCGGAGGATATGGTGATCAGTTTTTCGGCATCGAGCGTCCGGGGAGATGCCCTGCGATTGGCGTCGCGTCATCCAAATATCATGCGGAGTTGCACGTGGCCGAGTCGAATCGAGGTCAAACGTTCGGGAGTGTATCGGATCACGATCAACGGTTCGACCTTCAAGCCGGTTTCTGATGAACCGATGATTTTGGAACTGACGGCGCGAGACGTGACGGCGAGTGATCGGTCTAACATTGATGTATTTCGAGTGATCAAAGAAATTCCGTTCAGCACCGAATCGCCAAAAGCGGTGACTTTTGAAGCCGAACTTTATGAGGGCCAAACAGTGATGATGCGTTGGACAAATGCGGAGCTCACGCATGACGGCAAGGAGTTGGAAAAGCTGATGCGGGTGAAGTTGGCAGAAAATCCGCGCTATCTCGCTGCCTGGCAAAAAGCGGTGTTTCCTCATGGAAAACCGAAGGGGCCGCGAGTGACTGTTCTCCGGGGAGCGAACGGCTGGCGGATCGTGAAAAAGCACATGGCGGACCCGAACCTGGATATGAGCCAGGCGACGATGGACTCGGAGATGACCAAAGCTCTTTTGGTTGCGTTTCGAAACGGGAAGACAAACATCGCCGATGCACTGTGTCACAACTATTTTGAGAATGGCCCGTCGCTGGAGTTGCACGCGGTGACGATCGAAGGCCCGCTGAAGATTGTTGATGGGCCCAAAGATCTGCGCCGGGCTTCTTTGCAGGAAAAGATCGCCGGCTCGAAACAGGGCGACCTCTGCGATGAAGCGTTTGCCCGTGAGGCACTCACTAATTTTCTCCCACGTGCTTTTCGCAAGCAGGTCGATTCAGAAACGGTTGAGCGCTATCTCGCCATCGCAAAGGAACACTGGGCGGCGGGTCACAGCTTTGATGAAGGGATGCATTTGCTCCTGCGCAACATTTTGATTTCACCTCGTTTTCTCTACCGTGCGCTGGGAACGGGGAAAATGGATGACCACGATTTGGGGACGCGGCTTTCGTATTTTCTCACGCAGAGGCCTTCCGACGCCACGCTCATTGATTTGGGAAATCGCAAGCGGCTCTCGCCGGCTTGGGTTTTGAAACGTGAATCCGAGCGGCTGATGCCAACCCGACCGACCGATGCCTTTGTCCAAAGTTTCACAGGGCAATGGCTCGACACCGCGTTGCTTCCAGAAATCATGCCGGATACGAAATTCAATTTCACACCGTTCTACATCGATCACGCGCAGAAAGAGGTGAGCTATTTCTTTGCTGAAATGCTGAGCAAAAATCGTCCAATGACGGATTTCATCGATCCGGATTTCACTTGGACGTCGCCGCTGTTTGCCAAAAATGTCTACAAGCTCAACATCAAACACAAGAAGGGCAAAGACCGAAATTTTGGCCGAGTTGAACTGGAGCGAGGCGGTCGAGTGGGAGGTTTGTTAGGGCAATCAGCGATCATGATAGCCACCGCCAACGGCGTCGATACCCAACCCGTGCTGCGCGGTGTGTGGATGTTAGAAAATATTCTCGGAATGCCACCGCCAGAACCGCCGAAAGATGTTCCGGTGCTGACTCCCGATACGCAGGGCGCGACCACTCCCAGAGAGCTGCTGGCCGCCCACACCAAAGATGCAGCTTGTGCCACTTGTCACGAGAGCATCGATCCCCTCGGTTTTGTCCTCGAGAACTACGATCCCGTGGGCCGCTGGCGGGAACGTTGGCCCAAGAGCAACGCGAAGATCGATCCAACCGGTGTTCTGCCTGACGGCACACCCATCGCTAATGTGGTTGATCTGAAAAAATGGATGGTGGAAAACATCGATTTATTTTCGCAATGTTTAGCCGAAAAACTCATGACCTACGCAACCGGACGCGTTCCGAATTACGCGGAGAGAAGCGAGATCAAATCCATCGTGAAGAAGAATCACGAGAATGGCAATGGGTTCCAGGATCTGGTGTTGGCCTTGATCGAAAGCGAAACGTTTCGAACGTATTGAGACTGGCGGTGAATCCGACCAAAACGCCACCACTTTCGCGGAATAAGACCCGTTGCGTTCTGTGGCCGTGTCATCATGTTGTTCCAATTCGTGCCTATGAAATCAATTCTCTTTTCCCTCCTGACGTTGTTTCTTTCCTGTGCCGCAGTGCACGCCCAGCGAGTTTCCGGTCCGGCTGGAAAAGTTTACACCTACAAAGAAGTCGACGGAGTGAAGCGGGAACTGGAAGTCTATTTTCCTGAAGGTCACGATTCTGCGACAAAGCCGGTTCCGGGCATCATTTTCTTTCATGGTGGCGGATGGGGCGGAGGATCTCGCGATGCTTTTAAATACCAGAGCGCTTACTTTGCGAGTCGTGGAATCGTTGCTGCGACGGTGACTTACCGGCTCGCGACAAAAGAAGCGAGCGCTGAAATAAAGGACAACACTTCCCGCAAACGTCTTTGTATTCCCGATGCTAAAAGTGCCATCCGCTGGTTCAAGCAACATGCCGATGAATTGGGTGTTGATCCTGCCCGTCTTATTGTTGGCGGCGGATCGGCGGGCGGCCACATCGGGTTGATCGCGACAAGCAATCCCGAATTGAATGATCCCAACGATCCGAAAAAGTTCGATACGTCCATCGCAGCGATGGTGCTTTTTAATCCTGCGCTGAGTATCGCAGATGCTGAGGACCCGGAGATCGATTTTATACAGCACCTCAAACCAGGGGCGGCCCCGGCGATTGCATTTTTTGGCAGCAAAGACAGATGGCTGAAAGGATGGAACCCGGCGTATGAGAAGTGGAAATCACTTGAAGGTGCGACGATTGAAGTGGAGATCGCGCAAGGCCAGGGGCACGCCTTTTTTAACAGGCAGCCCTGGGCGGACCTGACTCTGGTCGCGGCCGATAAGTTTTTGAAAGGGCTGGGATTTCTCAAAGGTGAACCCACGTTACCAATGCCCGCGAACGGGGAAAAATTGGTTCCGTTTGTAAAATAATACTCAATCTGAAATATCGAAATGGCCTCCAGAGTAATTGTACTATTTTTGATCCTGTTCTCAGCGTCCCTTTCGGCGGCTGATCAAAAGCCAAATGTGATTGTGATCATGGCCGATGACCTTGGCTACGCGGACCTGAGTTTTCTAGCGCAGTCGCCCCCCGATGTCGCAACTCCGCACATCGACAGTCTCGCAAAGACGGGCACCTATTTCAGCAATGCCTATGCGACCGCTCCGATTTGCAGTCCATCCCGCTGTGGTATGATTACCGGTCGCTACCAACACCGCTGGGGCAATTATTGGTATGGCCAGGGCGGCTTGCCTGACGAAGAAGTGACGTTGGCTCATGTCCTGAACGAGGCTGGATACTTCTGCACAAAGATTGGGAAGACCCACTTGAATGGAGGTCCTGCCGAGCACCCTCTTGAACATGGGTTTCACGAATTCCTTGGATTCCGGCATCATACGTGGGACTACATTCGCCTCGATCAGAAAGACCTCGTTGCCTACAAGAAGCGGGCAAAAGAAAAATCGCTGGGGATTCTAAACGTGGGTCCCCTTGAGAAAAATAAGGGCGAGGTGGTCTCCTACGAAGACGGTTTTACCACCGACATTTTCACCAAAGAAGCGATCAAAACGATCAAGTCAGGAAGCGAGAGTGATCAGCCGTTTTATATTCAGTTGGAGCATAACGCCGTGCATATGCCCACTTACGTCGCGGACCCTGACTACGCCCGAAAAGCCGGGTATGAACAGCCGGTCTGGGATCGGGAAGCGGAAAAGTGGGAGTTTCCTTTTTGGGATCCCAACGAGATTTCGTGGGCTGATTGGCACAAAAAATGGGGGCACATGGGCGAGGTCGATTCGCTCGGTCGGAAGCGTTACCTCGCCAATCTGATGGCGCTTGACGACAGCGTTGGGCAAATCATGAAGGTGCTGGAAGAAACCGGTCAGAGAAAAAACACCATCGTTGTTTTCCTTTCTGACAATGGCGGCACGATCAACACCTACGCCAACAATGTTCCGCTCAGAGGTTACAAATACATGTTTGGCGAAGGGGGTGTCCGAATTCCGATGATCGTTTCCTTTCCGGGCATTCTCGCCGGAGATCAAAGCCGTGACCACCTCACCTCCGGCATGGATGTTTATCCGACAATCACAGAACTCGCGGGTATCAAATCTCCCGAGAATCTCGATGGCAAAAGCCTTGTCAGTGTGATGAAAAACGAGGACAACGCTATCGGCCGTGATTTTCTGTGTTTCTCGGATGGGAAAAAGACGTGGAGCATTCGTCAGGGTGACTGGAAACTCATTAGCTCACCCGGTTGGACTCATGCTAGTTATCGTCTCGATCAGGACAATCTGGCTCATCCCGCCGACCCGGCTGAATATCCGAAAGGAACGGTCCTGTTTAACTTAAAAGACGATATCGGCGAAACCAAAGACCAGTCTGCTGAGAATCCGGAACGAGTCAAAAAAATGACTGAGCTCTACCAGCAGTGGAGAGCTGAAATGGGGGACCCAGTCAGAGGGAAAAAAAAGAAGTAGATTTTTCTGCCGTTCACGAATTCCCGAACGGGGATTGGAGATAGGAAGCTTAGTAAGCTCAATGTTGCAGTGCACGTCTCTTTACGGCATACTCACAAGCGATGTCACGAAACGTTAGACTCACCCGAATCATCCGAGAAACCGGAGAGGTTGCCTTCGAACTGGGAAATCTGCAGTTTGCTGAATTTCACCCGACGGATGGCTGGCGGCCGGATATCAATGCGTATCGCTATGATGATCGGATTGAGCTATGGGTTGACCTGGCGGGTGTTAAAAAAGATGCAATTGCGGTCGATGTCTTGCCGGATCGAGTGCGGATTTCGGGAGAACGACGTTCCCCGGCTCCGACTCGAGATGCTTCCAGTCAGTGCCGTCAGGTAATTGCGATGGAGATCGAGAATGGTCGGTTTGCGCGGGAGATCGTGTTGCCGCTCGAAGTCGATCGCGATGGGGTTTCGGCCAAGCAGGAAAACGGCCTGCTTTGGATCATTTTGCCGACCATTTCCCCCGAAAAGTGACGGCTACTTTTCTTTTTTCTTAATTTTTTCTAATCCGCTACCGGATTTCTATTTCTTATGTCGATGGACGATATTGAACAGCTTTTGCAAGAGTCTTCGGACGAGATCATCGAGATCTCGACGGGGCGACCTGATGATGACCTGCCGGAATGGCGGGAGGATTTGCCGGATGTGATTCCGGTGATGCCGCTTCGCGGGGTGGTGCTTTTTCCGGGAACAGTCGCGCCGCTCACGGTTGAGCGAAAAGCGAGCCAGCAGTTGCTCGAAGAATTGCTCCCAACGGGGCGGCTTCTCGGCCTCGTCACGCAGAAAAATTCCGAGGAAGAAACACCTCAACCGGATGGCGTTTACAAAGTGGGAGTGCTCGGAAATGTCCTCCGGATGATGCGTCAGGATTTGGACACGGTTTTGGTTTTGATCCAAATCGTGGAGCGTGCCAAGTTTACCGAATTTACCGAAGTGGAGCCCTACATGCGGGCGAAGTTTGAGATTCTCGAAAACCAAATGCCGAAGGACGACAAGGTCTGGGAGGCGTCGATGCGGAATTTCAAGGAATCGGCTACGAGCCTGATTTTGGCGAATCCAAACATCCCGGACGAAGCGACCCAAGCGCTGAATTCGATCGATTCGCCATCGGTGTTGACTGATTTTCTCGCGACCAATTTGTCGATCGATCTGCCGCAAAAGCAGGGGCTTCTCGAAGAAACGAAAGTGGGGAAACGTCTCAAGCGCGTTCAAAAAATCATCAACAATCAGCTTCACATCGCGGAGCTGCAGCAAAAATTGCGGGCCGAGGTGGAAGAGGAATTTTCCGATGCCCAGCGTCGGGCGTATCTTCGTGAGCAGCTGCGGGCGATTCAAAAGGAACTCGGCGAAGGCGAAGGAACCGAGGAGCAAGTCGAGGAGTTGCGCGAGCGGCTCGAAGCGGCGGGGCTTTCTGAAGAAGCAATGGGTGTGGCGACGCGCGAGTTGAAACGGCTCGATGTGATTCCGCCATCCAGTCCGGAGCATTCTGTCATCACGACGTTTCTCGAAACGTTGGCCGAATTGCCGTGGGATAACCTGAGTGAAGATCACCACGATTTGGATGAGGCTCAGAAAATTCTCGACCGCGATCACTACGGTTTGGAGAACGTCAAAAAACGGCTCATCGAATATTTGGCTGTTCGGAAACTGAATCCAGAAGGCCGCGGCCCGATCCTTTGTTTACTGGGGCCTCCCGGCGTTGGTAAAACGAGTCTGGGCCATTCGATTGCTGCTGCCTTGGGGCGTGAATTTGCCCGCATCAGTCTTGGTGGTATTCGCGATGAATCCGAAATTCGGGGTCATCGCCGAACTTATATTGGAGCGATGCCGGGTCGTTTGATCCAGGAACTTCGTCGCGTGAAGACGCGCAATCCGATCATCATGCTGGACGAGATCGACAAGATAGGTGCCGATTTTCGCGGCGATCCAGCCAGTGCTTTGCTCGAAGTTCTTGATCCCGCGCAGAACAATACGTTTGTCGATCGCTACGTCGATGTGGCGTTCGACCTCAGCCAGGTCATTTTTATCTCGACAGCGAACGCACTCGATCCGATTCCCGGGCCGCTCCGCGATCGGATGGAAGTCATCACGCTTCCCGGATATACCACCGAGGAAAAAGTCCAAATTGCGAGGCGTTATCAGGTGAAGCGTCAGCTGAAAGAAAACGGTATTAAAGCCAATCAGTGCGTCTGGAACATGGCGTCGATCCGCAAAGTGATCGAAGAATACACCCGCGAGGCCGGCGTCCGAAATCTCGAACGCGAGATCGGAAGTGTCTGTCGCGCGGTCGCTGCTAGAGTGGCAGTTGATCCGAAAACGAAGATCAAAGTCACGCCGGAATTTATCGAAGAAGTTCTCGGGGCGCCTAAAATTTCCCGCGACGACGCGCTTGATGAAAGCGAACCCGGCGTGGTCAATGGTCTCGCTTACACGCCTTATGGCGGTGAGGTTTTGAATATCGAAGCGATTCGTTTTGCCGGAAAAAGAAACGTAAAACTCACGGGTCAAATTGGTGATGTGATGAAAGAATCCATGGAAGCCGCTTGGAGTCTCGTTCGCAGTCGCGCTGAGCAGCTTGAGATCAATCCCGAAGATTTCACCAAATACGACGTTCACGTCCACGTTCCTGCCGGAGCGACTCCCAAAGACGGCCCGTCAGCAGGAATTGCGATGTTCACAGCATTGGCGTCGCTCTTTGCGAATCGCAAAGTGAACAAAAACATCGCCATGACCGGTGAAGTGACCCTTCGCGGAAAAGTGCTTCCGATTGGCGGCTTGAAAGAAAAATCGCTCGGTGCCGTTCAGATGGGGATTAAGAAAATTCTCATTCCGATTGGCAACGCGAAAGACATTCCTGAGATTCCAGAATCAGCCCGGAAGAAGCTGAAAATCGTTCCCGTTTCGACGGTGGAAGAGGTTTTGAAAGAGGTGCTTTTGAAAAAGTGATTTGGTCCCTGAATGACAAAATCTGAAAACCTAGGGAAGTCCAATCACCGCCGAAGCGGGAATGTTTTGGCGCTCGTCGGCTTGTTGATTTTGACTGCTTCAACAGTGCTACTTTCCCTTTCGGTTAGGGCATTGTTCATCAAATACTATTCCGCTGGAGATATTTCGGAAACTGAGAACCGGTTGGAACTGTCTAATTTTTATCCAGTCGGCGGTTTAGCCCTCCTTTGGATAATTGGAACCGCAATTGTGTACGTAGTTTTGTTGCGATATCGAAATCGACAGCGCTGGTTTTTCTACTCCTCAATTTTAGCCGGAATTTTTACGAGCGTTGTTTTCTTTCCCACCGGAATCATTGGCGGGATGATCGTTGTTTTCCCGTTTCTACTGAAGCGCGATCAATTTAATTCTTTCTAAACGCCAGGTCTTTACTTCGCCAAACTCACACAAACTAACTCACGATCATTCCGCACAAACACACAGCGATTGGCGAACGCGGGTGGTGACCACATCACGGCTCCGTTTTTGCGTTGTTTCAATTCAGTGGTCGGCTCGATGATCGTCGCGCGGCTGATCTCGTTGTAGCCCTGTGGCGTGAGCTTCGCCAAAATCAGTTCACCTTGTTCATTCACCATCCAGGTGTTCTTGCCGTTCTGAACCATAAAAATGGTCGACCAGCGTCCCGGTAGGGTAGCGTTCAAATCTTCCCAGACACGATCGCCTTTGGTCATTTCAAGGCTACGCATTTGGCCGTAGCTATCGATTCCGTAGATGTTTTCACCACGAATAAACGGCGGACTGATCATGCAATGCAGTGCATCGGTTTTGCGTTCGTTGATGCCCTGACGATGCCACAATTCTTTGGCATTAAGCGCTGTTTGGTCGATTTCAAGCAAGCGGGAGCCGTCGTAAAACACACTCAAAAACATCTTGGTTCCGTCAGCACTGAGAGCTGGTCCCGGAACGTTGATTGGCATTTTGGTCGGCTTGGTTGGCACTTCCCAGAACACCTCGCCCGTCGCTGCATTCATTCCTGCGATTCGTTCGCCGGTCCAAGCAACGAGCAAGCGCTTGCCAGCCTGCTCGATCATGATAGGCGACACGTAGGATCCTTTATCCTCAAAAGCCCGCCATTTTTCAGTGCCGGTTTTTCGATCAAATGCAATCACGCAAGCTCCCTCGGAACCTGCTGACGCCTGGACAATCACTTGATCTCCCTCAACCAGCGGAGAATTGGTCAGCCCCCAAATCGGGAGGTCGACCTTGTAATCAACCATCAACTCTTTCGCCCAAATCACCGCGCCAGTTTTTGCATCGAGGCAATGCAAATTCCCCATTGTTCCCATCGCAAACGCATGACCGCCCGAAATCGTGACGCTCCCGCGAGGCCCGTAGCCATATCCCACCTGACCGTATACGCAGTCATAAGAATGGATCCACTTCTCGGCCCCAGTTTCGAGATCGACACAGACAATCCGTTCGTGACTTTGATCCGGGCGATCCATCACATAAACAGCGCCTTCTGCCACCGTTGGGCCACTGTATCCCGCAGCGACCGGAGCCGACCATTTCCGTTTCAAATCAGATGCCTCAAACGATTCGAGAATGCCCGTTTCCGTCCAGACATTCTGACGGCCGGCGCCTTGGAATTCAGGCCAGTCGGCGGCGTGCAAGATTCCGACGCTTGCAAGTAGTCCGAGGATGAGTTGCGATTTTTTCATGTTTTTTACAGGTATTTAAACTTCGGTCTCATTGTGAAATCGATTCCAAAGGCATGAGAAAAAGCGTTCCGGACCCAGGCCCATCGGCAATCCAGAAACGCCCCCGTCACCTACTTCGACAATTTTCCACGTTCCGTCTTTGAGATAAGCGACATCGATTGTCATAAAAGCTGATTTAAAACGACTGGCAATTTCTTCCCAACGCTCACGTTCATCCAGAGGTGACGGCGATTTACCTTCGGGGAGCACCAAAATTTTACCCCACCAGAAAAACAGCCGGGTTTCCTCGATGATCGGAAGTCCACTGATATCGCTGCCGCGCTCGACAATCGGCATGAATTCTCGGAGGACCACTCCTCGATTGAATAGCTTGCTTCGTTCGTTTCTAAAGACTTTGAAGATCTCTTCAAATCGCTCTTTACTCGTTTGGGCGGGAATGAAACACCCGTCCTTCCAGCGACTTTTAGCAGATTTTACCCAGTCTTTGATGATTGCGTCCTGCGCTCTGAAATCGTTGTACAATTTCCACGCTGCATCAACATCGTCACCTTCGATCCAGCCGCTGCGGGGCGTATGGCCTTCGGTGTGGCGATAAGCAAACGGGATATAATGCGCTTCTTCGTAGGCTTCGGGAGAGACTTCCGGTCGATAGCCTTTCGTGTGTAATGCCTCGAAGCCAGCTTTGTAAATCTCTCCTGGAATCATCCAGCCCCGAAAAATCAGGCGTTGTTCAGTCTTCGATTCTGGAAGCATTCGAAACGCTTCGGCGGTATTTCCGTTTTCAAGAGCTTCGTGATCGTAGAATGCCGTTGGCAACCCAATTACCCGAGCCGCCTCGTATTCTCCCGCCAATGCCGAATCAGCAATCGAGGGTTCGAACGGCTGATGAGGAAATAATATGAGGAGTGGTTCCATCAATAAAATCGAACTCACTCAGCAGCCGCAACCGCCGCCTTCATCTTCTCAAGGCCGAGCTTCGCGCATTCCAGAGCATCCATCGTCCAGTATTCCTTGTTGAAAACCTCAAGGCTCAAAACGGGATACGCGCCGACGGATTTGAAATTATTCAGGATATCATTCATCGGGGCGATTCCATCACCCGGCCACACGCGGTGGCTGTCATTGATCGTTTCACGCGGCGGATCCGCCGGATAATCGTTCATGTGATAGGTCTGCAACGCACCCGGTCCGAGCAGCTTGATAGACTCAAACGAGCAACCGCCTTTGTAGGTGTGGTAGACGTCGCCGAGGAAACAGGCCTTCGGATGATTTGATGCAATCGCAACGTAGAGGGCTTTTTCGACCGTGCCGATAATTGGGTGACCTCCCCACATTTCGACCTGTGGAGTCACTCCCATTTCATCGCCGAGCTCGAGTAACGCCCGATAGCGAGCGCCCAACTCATCAAGCGTCACAGGATCATCTTTGCTGATACCGGCTGGTGGCGCTGCGATTCGAATGCCGCCGAGCTGCGCGATCGTATCCATATCACGCTTGGCTTCTTCCATGCCTTTGGCGCGTTTCTCATCATCGCTGGTTCCCCAGGCTGCGAAACCAATGGCACTGGTTACCTTCAAGCCGTGATCATCGATCCGCTTTTTTAAATCCGACAACTTTCCGCCAGCTTCAACCCACGGATTGATCTTGCGGAACCATGGCTCAATCGCTTCGTAGCCTGCCTTCCCCGCGATTTCGATTTCCTGATCCGGATCCAATTCCTGGCCTCGAATTGTCGACATATTCAAACCCAGCATGAAGCGCTTCTTCTCCCCTTTTTCGTGGTGATCCGCTTTCGCAATTTGCGAACCCAGCGCCAATCCACCAGCCGCTATGCCAGCCGCAGCCGTGAGAAGCGAACGGCGATCCGTTGAAAAATCAGAGTCAGAGAAATCTTTTTGCATGCGTTTGTTTTGCCACGAAATCCCGAAACGATCAAGCCCACCGTTTGGCACGAACGTGAGGGCTTTCTTCGAATTACAGCTCCATCGGAAAATCGGAAAGCTGCTCGAGCCCGTTTTCGGTGATCCAGAAATTATTTTCCAAACGAATACCGCCGTTCAATTCATCACTATAAAGTCCCGGCTCAACCGCAACGACATCGCCGATTTCAAACGTGTCGTTCCAGCCGGGATTGATCCGTGGAACCTCGTGCGCGTCGAGCCCGATTCCGTGGCCGAGATGATGAAAAAACGCGCAGCCGTTCCAGCCATCGAGCATGGCTTCGACTTCGCGAAAAACCTCCGTGCAACTCACTCCCGGAGCGATGCGTGATTTCGCGTGAGCCATCGCCTCCATGACGCGGGCATGAGCTTCTAGTTGCACATTGGTCGGACTTCGATCGATCGAAAATGTGCGGCACAAATCACTGCGATAGCCGCGCACGCCAATTCCCACATCGAGACAAATCAACTGACCGCTTTCGACCGCACGCCGTTCGGCGAAACCTCCAGGGCAGCCCGCTTTGTAATCCTGACCGAATCCGGATAAAATTTCGCCAGCCGCGCGTTCTGCCGCTCCGCGCATCGTGCTCATGATATCGATTTCGGAGACACCCGGCTGGATGAATTCGCGTCCGGCGGCGTAGGCTTTATCGGCGCAATCGATCGTGAATTT
>CALAHF010000115.1 GCA_937891465.1 uncultured Verrucomicrobiales bacterium
TTGCAGGAGCCTCTTCAGTTGCAGGAGCCTCTTCAGTTGCAGGAGCTTCTTCAGTTGCAGGAGCTTCTTCAGTTGCAGAAGCTTCTTCAGTTTCAGGAGCTTCTTCAGTTGCAGGAGCCTCTTCAGTTGCAGGAGCCTCTTCAGCAGAAGAACCGTCAGAACCCGTAACTTTAAGCCGCTGCCCCATGAAATCTTTGGCATGAAGCAGTTCAACAGCACGTTGAGCTTCTTCGGTGCCGTTCATCACAATCTGTGCTGAACCGGAACCGATTTCGCTGCTCGCAAGCGTTCCAATGCCTTCCAAAAGGTCAGAAAGATCTTCCGCAGAGAAATCCGAGCTCAAGTTGCTTATCTGTAGCGCCGGACCAGTGACGATCTCGATTGCAATAGGCTTCATTGCCGGATCACCCGAATCAGCATGCTGTGGTTTTGGCTTTTCCCGACGACCACCTCGTTCATTGCGGCCTCCGCGATCATTACGACCACCACTGCGTTCCCGGCCACCACCGCTACCACCTTCACGAGGTGGGCGCTCGCGTCTTTCACGACGCTCACCGCGATCATCATCACCGGTGCGAGGACCGCGACTTTTGGCTCCGCCAACGAGGAGTCGACGACTGAGAAAATCTTTTTCATGGAGATCGGCGACCGCCTTCTTGGCATCATCGATGGACTCCATTTCCACAAAAGCGAAGCCCTTTGGCTTGCCATTGTGCGGATTCATCACGATTTCGGCGCTTTTCACCGCCCCAATCGTCTCAAAATGTGATTTCAGAGCGGCTTCATCTGCGTTGTAATCGAGATTTCCCACGAAAAGACGTCCACTTGTAACCGGAACAGGCGTGTGATCGCGTTTTGGGCGGTCCTGCTTCGGCCGATCGTTGCCACCTTTTGGCCCTTTATTCTGAGCTCCGCCTTTCTTCGGCGTCGCGGCCGTCTTTTTACCAATCCCAAAAAAGCCAAGCAGCTTTTGGATAAACGTTGGTTTCGGCTCCGGCTTGCGCGATTCGCGATTACCAGATGGCTTCCATTCGCGTGGGGGATTACCTCCCTGATTGCGATTGCGGCCTCCATTACCGCCTCTTCCGCCGTTTTGATTACGGTTTCGGTTGCGATTATTATTTCGGCTGCCGCCTCCGCGCGGTCCTTCGGATGAATGTGAGTCTCCCATTTCTGTATCTGCTTCGAAAAGTATGGGAATGTCGCGAGCCTGACCGGTTCTGCAAGAACGGATTTCACCTTCTCCGATTAATCTCCGCTAGTTACAGAAACGACCTCCTCGAGCGTGGTTTCACCCGCCATCACTTTTTCCCAACCATAGGCCCTCATAGGAATGAAGCCATCCCGAAGTGCCTGGGCACGAACTTCTTTCATCGTCGCGCCGGAGGCCACAAGGTCCTGCAGCTCTTGTTTTAAAAGCGCAATTTCATAAATCGCCATCCGTCCGTGAAATCCGATTCCACGGCATTTGTCGCACCCCTTTTCATTCGTTGAGAAAATTTGAAAATCATTCAATTCACCAACTGGAAATCCAACCGAACGAAGATAATCATCTGAATACATCACCGGCACTTTACATTCTTCGCACAACCTTCGGACGAGTCGCTGAGCGATGAACGCCCTTACCGAAGCACTGACCAGATAAGGCTCCACGCCCATATCAGAAAGGCGGGAAATGCCGCCAAGCCCATCATTTGTGTGCAGTGTGGAGAAAACCAGGTGTCCAGTAAGTGCTGATCGAATCGCAATTTCAGCCGTCTCCAAATCGCGAATCTCCCCCACCATGATGACGTTCGGATCGCCCCGCAAAATACTCCGTAGACCGCTTGCAAAAGTCAGATCGATCTCCGGTTTCACCGCAATTTGCACCACGCCATCAAGTTTGTGCTCAACCGGATCCTCAATAGTCACGATCCGCTGCGATTTCGCATTCAAACTCGAAAGAAACGTGTAAAGCGTGGTCGATTTACCTGATCCCGTTGGTCCCGTGACCAAAACGATCCCATTCGGGATTTGCAGGAGTTCGTCGACGATTTCGCGAATTCGCGGCAGCAGGCCGAGTCTATCCAGCGTGAAATTTTCCTGCCCGAGAAGACGTAACGAGATACTTTCGCCTTCGACCGAAGGAATGGTTGCGACACGAACATCAATCGATTGCCCATCCAACGTCAGATTAATCCGGCCATCCTGAGGGAGCCGTTTTTCAGCAATATCAAGATGCGCCATCACCTTCAGTCGCGAAATGAGCGATGCCTGCAGCGCGCGGATGTTTTCTGGAACAGCGACTTCAGCGAGAATTCCGTCAATCCGATAACGAATCTGGAGACTGTCTTTCATAGGCTCCAAATGAATATCCGTCGCCCTTTGTGAAAGCGCATCGCGAATGATCTGATTCACATACTTCATCACCGATGCCTCTTCATCGTCGTCAGCATCGAGAATGTTGGCCTCGTCCGCTATTTCGAGATCATTGAGGTCAACATCACGACCTTTCAGCAACTCCTCAAAAGTATCTGCACCGACCCCGTAAAAGGTTTGAATCGACTCCAGCAATTTCGTTCGCGATGTCATGCACCATCGAACGGGAAGCCCAATGTGCATTGCAGCAGCCTGTCGCCCCGTGAGATTTACTGGATCATAAGACACCAATTTGATCTTTTCCGGCTTCAGAGGCAATTCATCCTCGCTGGGAAAATTGGCGCTCCCCCCATTTCCCCCACCGCTGGCGTGGTGAGCCCCCCGCACGTAACTAAATGGCAGGAATCGATGATTCACCGCGACTCCGGCGGAGCATGCTGCCTGCAAACTCAAGCGATCATCCGAATCAATCCGAAGATCGGGAATCCATTCCAAATTCAAACCTTCAGATACCCCTTCCAAAAACCGATCCTCATCCACGATATTCGCATCGAGGATTTCATCGATCACCGGACGATTCCCCGAGAAAGCAGACTCCATCGCATCCGCCAATGCATCCATATCGGAGCATTGGGCTTGAATCGCGGCTTTGGTGAGAATTTTTTCCATTTAAATGGAGTTTTACGAAGCAACAGGGTTGGTTCATCGAACATACCCTATCTATTCACGTCAGAGTTTAATCGTCGAATTTCAATAAGAAACGTCGTCGTAAATCAGGCGTGTGCCGGTCTTTAATTCCTATTGGTTCGTGAAGCCTCAATTATTACTCAGCAGGGGCTGGTGCCGGTACGAGACCGGCTGCAGGCGCAGGCACTGGCTCAGGAGCTTCGATATCATCGACGTTTTCTTTCAGATAGGACTGAACCGCTGCACCCCACTGATTCCAATCTGTGCCGTAGTTTTCGTCGACGTAGAATTCAAGCAATTCCAAAGCGTCCTCTTTCATGGGATGATCGTCGATCCGGGCGACTTCGAGAACAGCTTCGAGTTTTACACGGTCACCGCGATTGTAGAGGTCTGACAGAATGCCATCGAGCATATCGACAGGCGTATTTTTATTTTTAAAGAGCGGCATGACTTGCGCGAATGCTTCGTCCTCCGTCAGATTCAAGCTGTGCTCCAAAGCTTCCTGGCGAGTCTCATCGTCGACTTTGGTGTCGTAGGAAAGGCTGAGCAAACGCTGAACCGCTTCCTCATTCGAGATCTGATCGTTCGCGAGCGCCTCACTGATTTCCTCTTCCCAATCCGCACGATTTCCACCCCGTGAATCCGGACGCTGAATACCTGCAGGAACGGCAAAATCAGGTGTTTTCACCAAATTCGTGCCAGAATCTGTTCCGGCGGGAGCGGTTCCGACGCCGTTTGGCGGTGGCGCAGGGGTGTCCCCTCCCCCGTCAGAATCCGTCAAAAAGTAAACTGCTGCAAAAAGTGCTATAAAAAGCACGGCGACCACGACGATTCCAAATTTTTTCATCACTCTATTTTAGTCTCGACTCCCACGGTCGTCTACTGATCCGTTTCAGTGGCCGTGTCCGTGTCTGTATCGGTGGTGTCGGCAGTCAATTCAACGAGGTCATCAAATCCGGCAGCTTGAAGTTGAAGAACCAATTCGTCAGCAACGGCAACTGGAAGCAATCCATCACGATTTGCCTCCACTGTCTCTTTCCGGTCAATTTTCAAACTCATCGAAGCAGCTCCTGCAAATCCCAGGCTTTCCGTTTCAGACTCGAGTGATTCTGCACTTTCACTATCAGAGGATAAACAATAACCATCCAATCGCGTAGCGGCGGCAACCGAAACTTCGAGTTGTTCGCTTAGGCCAGTGATTTTCGTGTCAATATCTCCCGTTGCCAAATAAGCTGCTGTCGAAGTGCCATCGGAGGCGGATGCGCGCAGAACCAGCTTACGAATCACGCGATTGTTTGAAACCCGACGCACCGCCACAAAAAATTCCACACTGTCGTCCGAGCGAACAAACACGCTTCGTTTGATACCGTTGATGCTGGTTTCTCCCGCGAAAATAAACGTGCCGGTTTGCGCAGAGCCATCAGCAACCACAAAACCACGATCAAAAACAATGTGGTTCACGCCTCCCGGAAGTTTTTTGAATTTAACCTCATAAACAATGACTTGGGCATGACTCTCGGTAGCGGAGAAAATCAGCCCAGTCGCGAAAAGTAGCGCGAGAAAAGGAAGCTTAATAAAATTCATCGGTCTGGTTGCGAGTAGGACGTTTAGAATAGGAATTTATTATCCAATCCGCAAGCCGGGATTGCGATTGAATTTCCAGAGCTACAACGATCTGAAATGCTCCGTATTTTATAAGAGCGCTCTATTCGTCAATTTGTTTAGTCAACCGCCTTAAATACTGCACCTCCATGTCCGCCAGCGCGGGAAATTCAGCCCGCCAATCACGCACTTTCTGTAGATCAATCTCGGCACGGACAATTCCTTCCTCCGAACCTGCATCCGCAATTATCTTTCCCCAGGGATCGATGATCAAACTGCGCCCCGAATATTTCAGGTTAAGATCGGCACCGCATCGGTTGATTCCCACGACATATGCGAGATTTTCGATGGCACGTGCCCGAAGCAGCGTGATCCAATGGTCATCGCGAACCTCTGGCCAACTGGCGATCACGGTGATCAGCTCAGCTCCACGATGCGTTCCCCGGCGAAACAACTCCGGAAACCTCAAGTCGTAGCAGATAAAAGGAGCAATTTTCCATCCGGCAAATTCGAAAACGGTAATTTCTTCACCCGGCTCGTAATGCTCAGCTTCCCGAGTGTAACGAAATGCACGATTTTTGTGATAACGGGCAATTTTTTCACCCTCGGCATCAAAAACAGCCAGTTCATTCCGTCCACGATCTGGTGTCGGCGAAGGAACCGCAAAACCACCCATCACAGCGCACTGTTTTTCGCGGGCAAGATCAGCCAAAAACACTTCGCTCGCCGGTGGATTATCGTGCTCGACGGTTGCCTCCACATTCATCGAAAATCCGGTCGCAAACATTTCCGGTAATACGATCAGGCTGTCGCTGCTTGTCTTCTCAGCGGCTAAAAGGGCGCACGCTTTTTCATAATTCGCCGAAGGATTTTCCCACGCGAGATCAAACTGACAGCCGATGATTTCCATGCCGAAATCGTAACTCGCTGACAACGCTTTTCCAGTCGCTTAAATTCTGGAGCGATGTAAAATCAAATCGTGAGTCACAGTTCTGAAATATTACCGACGATCGGATGGCGCGAGTGGGTCTCAATCCCCGAACTCGGCATCTCCGGCATCAAGGCAAAAACCGACACCGGAGCGCGAAGTTCCTGCCTGCACACCCACAATTTCGAGGTTTACACCTGCGAAGAATCGGGCATCGATCGAGTCCGATTTCACCTTCACCCTCTCGTAAAAAAGAAATCTCTTGAGCTGACTTGCGACTGGCCAGTTCACTCGATGCGTGCAGTCAAAAGCTCAAATGGCATCAATGAAATACGCCCGTTCATTCTCGTCCCACTTAAAATTGGTGACATCGAATGGCCTGTTGAACTGAGTCTTTCAAATCGCGAAGGAATGAAATTCCGGATGCTGATCGGCCGCACCGCTCTTCGCGAAAAATTCCTGGTGAACCCCGCCAAATCTTATTTACTTGGACCAAGTCTTTCAAAATCGTATGGCAAGAAGCCTGCGAGCGTCTAACCATTCCCGCCCCAACTTGTGAAAATTGCAATTCTTTCTCGAAACAAGCGGCTCTACTCAACCAACAGCCTTGTAGTGGCCGCTGAAAAGCGTGGCCACGATGTTCGAGTCATCGATTATTTGAAGTGCCACATGGAGATTACGTCCCATCGGCCAGCTATTTATTTGGGCGACGAAAAGCTCACCGGCTACGACGCGATCATTCCGCGAATTGGAGCGAGCAATACGTTTTTCGGCTGCGCCGTTGTCCGGCAGTTTGAAATGATGGATGTCTTTTCCTTGAACGAGTCCGTGGCAATTTCACGCTCCCGAGACAAACTGCGAAGCCTCCAGCTCCTTGCCCGTAAAGGCATTGGCCTTCCCGTCACCGGATTTGCCCACGATCCACGTGCCACTGAGCACCTCGTTAAATTGACAGGCGGAGCACCTCTCGTAATCAAATTACTCGAAGGAACTCAGGGCGTCGGAGTTGTACTTGCTGAAACGAAAGCGGCTGCTGAATCTGTTATCGAGGCCTTTCGTGGACTCAACGCGAACATTCTCGCTCAGGAATTTATTAAAGAAGCCGGCGGAGCAGATCTTCGTTGCTTCGTGGTCGGAGGAAAAGTCGTCGCAGCGATCAAACGTCAGGGCAAAGAAGGAGAATTCCGGTCTAATTTGCACCGTGGCGGTTCGGCTCAAATAGAAAAACTCACCCCGGAAGAACGCTCAACGGCCGTCCGCGCCGCAAAAATCATGGGCTTGAACGTTGCCGGAGTTGACCTGCTGCGTGCCAATCATGGTCCAGTCGTTATGGAAGTGAACTCTTCTCCCGGCCTTGAAGGGATCGAAACAGCGACCGGAAAAGACGTCGCGGGAATGATCATCGATTTCATCGCAAAGACAGCCAAATCCGGAGCAACCGCAACTAAAGGCAAAGGATAGACCACGACATGGCGCGTAAAACAACTCCTCCCGCCAAACCTCTGTTGATTTTTGATTTCGACGGAACCTTGGCGAATACACTCGAAACAGGCATTGCGATTTACAACGAAATCGCGCCTGGCTACAAACTCATACCCATCACGATTTCCGAGGCTCAGGAACTTCGGAAGTTAAATACCCGCGCCCTGCTCGACCATTTGGGCATCTCGAGAATCATGGCGGTAAAGGTTGGCGCGCATATCAAAAAACTGCTCCATGATCGCATGGAACAGGTCGAGATTATCAACGGAACGGATGTCGCCATCCGCAAACTCTACGATGCGGGCTACCGACTCGGCATCCTAAGCAGCAATTCGGCGGGTAATATTCGCACCTTCATGAAGCGCTATGAGCTGCTTGATTGCTTCAGTTTTTTCGAAGCGGGTGTCAGTCTTTTTGGAAAGCCCCAACGCATTAAAAAAGTGCTGCGGAAAGAAAAAATCGGCGCTGAACATGCCATGTATATCGGAGATGAAACCCGCGACATGGAAGCCGCTCGCGATTCCCACGTCGCCGGCATTGCCGTTTGCTGGGGAGCCAATGGACGCGAAGCGATGCTCACTGAAGATCCCGCATACTGCATCGATCAGCCCAAAGAGCTACTCACTTGCGCGGACGAATTTGCGGCGAAGTAATTCTTCGGCCTGGTTATTTCGCGATCGCTTTGTAGATCACCGGTTTCAAAGCCAGCTCCAAATTCCAGTTATAGGGCACCGTTTGCTCCAGAGTGATCACAATCAAATTATCATCCGCCGGCGACACCCAGTAGTGACAGCTCGCCGCGCCGCCCCACCCGAATTCTCCAACGCGAGCTGCCTTATCCCAATCCGCGGACTTTTCCATCACGACTGAAAACCCGAGTCCGAAACCAACATTCGTTCGCTGTTCTTCCCCAAAAAAGATATTCGGAATTTTATCGGGAAGCTGATTTCCAGTCATCAACGCAACCGTTTCAGGCTTCAGAAAAACGTGGCCGTTTCGCGTTCCTCCATCGGCGATCATTTGCAAAAATTCGTAATAATCTGACACAGTCGATGTGAGACCGCCCCCGCCCGAAAGAAGCTTCGGCTTATCCAAATACTTCTGCCCAAGCGGATCCCCACCTGCGACCACACCCGTTGATGACGATTTAAAAACCGTCGCAAAGCGCGATTTCTTCGCCGGATCTTCAATCCAAAAACCCGTGTCCTTCATTCCCAGCGGCTTAAAAAATTCGTCCGCCAAATAAATATCCAACGGCTTGCCCGACCAGATTTCCACCAACCTCCCCAGCACATCGATTCCCACGCCGTAGGTCCAGGATTTCCCCGGCTCATGCACCAACGGAATCTCCGCCAGCTCGTTGCAAAAGTGCTCCAAATCGCCGCCCCACAACTTCGGGCTGCTGTATGGCTTCACCAACTTTTCCGGTGCCGTGAAATTGTAAGCCAAACCCGACGTGTGGCGAAAAAGGTCTTCAACCGTCATTGTTGGATGTTTCGAAAATGCCGGAATAAACTTCGAAACCGGATCGCTCAGCTCATACTTCCCCACTTCCAGTTGTTGCAACGCAGCCGCCGAAACAATCGCTTTCGTCATCGAGTGAATTCTAAAAATCGTATCCGTCGCCACCGGTTTTCCATGCGCCTGTAGATGCCGAATTTTTCCGCCCTGCGCCACCAACGAGACAGCACCGGCCACTTTTTTATCAGCCAGCAAGCCATCCACCGCAGAATTCACCGCCGCCGTGATTTTTTCATCAGCGACCACAGGCCCCTGTTTGCTTTGCCCAAGCGCAAAACCTGAAACCACAAAAGTCAGCAGCGAAAAAAGAAATCGATTCATGCGACAAAAATCAGCGAATTTACACGATCCGACAAGCGACTTCGCATCGCACAAAACCGAGTCCCACGATCCAACCCTATCCGTTCATCGGTAAGTTCAACGTTCTATTGCATAAAAG
>CALAHF010000116.1 GCA_937891465.1 uncultured Verrucomicrobiales bacterium
CCCTGGTTGTTTTGGAGGGGACGTCCCGCCAGTTATCTCCGGATTTCAGTCTCGCGACAATGATTGCTCCTTTCTACACGCGTACCGTGCGAAGGCGGCTTGCTCCCCGGCGTCTGGCTTCTGAAATGGGGCGGGGGATCCGTGATTGGAAGCGCTTATTGGAAGGGCTTCCGCGTGATCTTTCTGATATCCTCAGCCGATTTCGCAAAGGCACCTTGGAAGTTCACATGGAGCACCGGCGCCTCGAATCCACCGTTGATAGACTGGTTCAGGGGTTGTTGGCGGCGGCTATGTTTCTGGGGTCGGCTGTCATGTGGAGTATGAAAGCGCCGCCCACTTTTTTCGGGGTGTCTCTGTTTGGTGCGCTGGGTTTTCTTTTCAGTGTTTGGTTGGGAGGCAGTTTGCTTTCTTCGATTCGCCGCGCTAGGAAACAAAACGAACGGAAGTGATTTGAAGTCAGGGAAGTCCGTATTCTCCTGGACGACGAACCGGCCGTTAGCGGCTGAAAGCCGAGCGTGGTTCCGGAGCGAAAACGAAAACTTGAAAAGCTCCATAGTAAATCAGACAAGCAAAGCGGGTAGGATGCGAATCAATGCGTGGCTTGTTATCAGGTACTGCCTACACTTACCTCCGGTCGGAAATCGTTTCAGCGCCCGATGGAGGACGGCGTCAAATTACTGAATGCGATCAAGGACGTTCTTATTTGTGATGAGGTGACGGTGCCGTGACCGGGGCAACTCGACACAGGTTACTTTTTACCAATCAGGACCAGAGCAGGATCACCCCAGAGAACATAAAGCAGCCCGTTGGCGGGATCTGGTTGGCGAGCACTTTTTCCCGGGTCGGCCGGGTAAAAGTCAGGAATCGCCCTGCCTTTGATCAAACCATTCATTAAGCGCTGGTAAGCTTCTCCGGCCGAATGCCCTTCAAGCGTGAGCTCGGCCATGGGAAAAACTTTGGGGAAACCACCGCACAGGCCCATATGGCCAAACAACATGACGGCACCGTTGTCCATCGCATGAAAGGCAAAACGCTTTTCGTCGCGCTTTTGGCTTAAGTCGAGCCGGTCGGCCGCATAGGGAGTTGCTGACATACAGGAGCCGCAAAATACTACTTCATTGGAAAAATCGATTTCGGAAAAAGCGGAAATTTGAGTGCCGCAAATTCGACTGGTCGTGCCGTGTCCGAACATGAAAAGCAGGTTGTTCTGATTGAGAGCGTCCATCGCTTTGCCCGACAGCTCCCGGAAAGTATGTCGCTCCGATGCGGGAAGCATTGAAATATTTCCCGGGCCGGACAAATCCGGAAAATCCTTTCTCAGGGTGTGGGATTTTTTCGTGGTGAGAATGATCGCGGGGGACTTGTTGCCATCATCACCAAACATCTTCTGGATCACCTTGGCTTTTTGATAACTTCGGTAGCGTAGTGAATTTGCATCCTCAATGGCTCCGATTGAAACCGGCTTGATCGCATCAAATGGCAGGACTCTGTATTGAATCGTCCGCTCCACCAGTGCCTCCAAATGTTCCGGATCGCTGGCGATCAGATAGCCGGGAAAGGCATCCAACTCCGGATCGCTATCAAGACTGGTGAGGAGTTTCAGGACCAGCAGGTGAAGGTTTTCCCTATAGCTTTCAATGGTTGGGGCGATGGCCACGAAGCGAGGTGATTTCTTGATGAGTTGATCTCTGAGAATTTCGCTTCCGGATTCTTCTCGATGAAGTTCTCCCAGATTTTCAACGTGGATGACCTCGCCTCCCCGAACCCGGGCCAGCTTTTCCAGTGCTTTCAGCGCAATCGGGTCATTGTGATCCGTAACAATCAAATAGGACTGACCCACGGGTGGATGAGGCTTTGTATTAATCAGATCCGCGCTTGGACCGAAAGCGCCGCGTGAAGGAGGATTTTTTAATTCAGCGATGGTGGGAATGATGAGGGACCGACTCGCGATTTCATCATCCGCGTTTCGAGCATTGTTTTCTCCAGTTGCTCCGGGCTGTTTCCAAAGCTTCACTTGCTCCGGTGTGAGGGTTCGAAGCGCCTCATTCTGCCCCTGCAACCGAATAGCGGCCAGTTGCTCAGCCCTCAGTCCTGCTTTTGAAGCTTCATTGAACTTTCCGGCTGTCTTTGAAATGATCCCGCGAATTTTTTTCTGCTGCGATGATGAAAGCGAAAGGCGAGTCGAGTCTTTGAGAACCGCCTGAGCTCCCTGACGTTCTTGCTGCGAGAAAATGGTTCCCCCGCAGAAAAGAAAGAGCAAAGCAATTAAAGGAACGAGCTTCATCATTATTCTGTAAACCAGAACGTCTTATTTCATAGCTCGCGCAAACTTCTTTGTGTCAGGATTCCAGGCGCGATTTCGAAATTCTCCTGATCCAGTGGAATCGACAGGGTACGTAATTCTTTTCTCGCAAAGGCTCCGCAAAGAATACATGTTGAACAAGTTATGATAGATCTGTTCGAGGGCCATCACCGCAAAAGCGGAAATTCGCGGCGTCACTTTTTGAAGATCGGAGGAATGGCGGCTGGCGGATTGTCTTTGCCCCAGTTGCTTGCAGCGGAAGCCGCTCAGAAAACAGGGAGTTCCCACAAGGCAATTATCAACATCTACCTGCCGGGAGGTCCGCCGCATTTGGACATGTTCGACATGAAACCGGACGCTCCGCGCGAGATTCGCGGTGAGTTCAGTCCAATCAGGAGCAATGTGCCGGGGATGGAGTTTTGTGAGTTGTTTCCGAATCTGGCGAAATGTGCGGACAAGTTCGCCATCATCCGCTCTATAGCTGACTGTGATGGGCGGCACGATCCGTTCCAGTGCATGACAGGGCGAAAGAAAGCCGATCCCGCTCCTCCCGGAGGTTGGCCGAATTTCGGTGCCTGGGTTTCGAAAATCGAGGGCTCGAGTCCTGACGTTCCGGCAAATGTCGCGATGATGTATCCCTCGAAGGGAGGGAACTGGGGGGACCCCTACGGCGGCGGATTCGTCGGCGTGCCCCATTCACCGATGAATCTGGTTCAAAAGGACCCGAACGCAAAAGCCCAAAATCTTTCTCTCAATAATATGACTCTGGACCGGTTGGAGGACCGCAGCCAATTGCGCAAATCGCTCCAGGAATTTCAGCGCAGTACCGATGCACTGGGACAGGAAAGCGGCATGGATGTTTTCCATCAGAAGGCGCTGAACATCCTTGCTGGATCGAAATTGACGGACGCACTCGATCTTTCCAAAGAGGATCCCAAGGTTTTGGAGCGCTATGGCGTGAACGATCCAAAATACACCTATGATGGACCGCCGAAAATGGTCCGAAATTTTCTTGTCGCCCTGCGGTTGGTGGAGGCGGGTGCCCGGGTGGTGAGCCTGAACTTCAGCCGTTGGGATTGGCATGGGACCGCCGACCTGTTTAACTTTAAGCGGGGCCGGGAGGATTTTCCAATGCTCGACAAAGGGCTCTCAGCGTTGCTCGAAGATCTTCATTCCCGGGGGCTGGACAAAGATGTTGCGGTTGTCGTGTGGGGTGAATTCGGTCGCACACCCAAACTCAATAAACTCAACAGCCGCGATCATTGGCCGCGTGCCAGCTTCGCTCTGATGGCCGGTGGCGGGATGAATACCGGCCAGGTTATTGGGGCCACCGACAAGACCGGCAGCGTTCCCGATGAGCGGCCGGTGAAATTTCAGGAAGTCTTCGCGACTTTGTATAAGAGCATTGGTATCGATCCGACCCAGTCCACCCTCACGGATGCCGGAGGACGCCCGCATTATCTCGTCGATGCAGGCATCAAGCCGATTCGCGAACTGGTCGGCTGATTTAATGTGCTGAATCTTCGGCACGTAAGTCATGCCCTTCAGAAAAGGACTCTCACTTTGAAGGAGGAGATCGATCAGGGGCGTTGAAACTGCGAACAAAGCACTTTCACGGGTAAATCATCGTGATTTGGAGGGACTCGTCAGTGTAGGCCTCAAAAATGCTCGAATCGCCGCCTCGTGCACTGCGGCGTCCGGCGTTCAGTCACTGACCAACAAAAAAACGTGGAAAGACTGGGATTCGAACCCTATTGATTCATTTGCACCCCCTCAATCCCGGCCGGACCGACGCCCCGATAAAAAATCTTTGAATAAGCAAATTCCTATCA
>CALAHF010000117.1 GCA_937891465.1 uncultured Verrucomicrobiales bacterium
AGTGTGCAAAATCTTCCTACGCCGAAAGTCCTGAAACTGAAGAACAGCGCGAATTCGTTCGCGATTGGAATCGCTAATCTATCTACGAAATATGGCCCGCTGGTTTTACAATCGCCCCTCCGAATGCTGCGACGAATCTGAAGTGAAAGTCGCTTATAAGTTAAGCAGGCTCAGTAAGCGGTGGACCATCCGATGGGGCTACTACTATAAAGACAACAAAGGCTTACGGCGGGAAGGCGACTTTTTGATCTTCGACCCTTTGCACGGGCTTCTTGTTCTGGAAGTGAAAGGATTCAGGTTGCGCGGTTTTGCTCCTACCGGAAAATGGGAGGGTGACCCGGGCAAAGACAAAGATCATCCCCTGTTTCAACTTGATCAGGAGCATGCCGCTGTCCTGAAAGCACTGGCCGCAGCCCAACCGGGGTGGTATCCTGTAGCCAAGGCACTGTGCCTGCCAAACGAAGTCATCCCGGAAGGGCAAAAGACCTATCAGGGTATTCCCCGGGAACTGATTGTGGACGGTCGCGATCTTGAACGGTTCGATTCCAACTTCGGACGATTCTTTGACGATGAAAAGCCGCGTAACATCAAGCAACACCGCGATGTGTTTTTGCAGGCCTACGGCAAAGAAGGCCGTCCCAAAGAACTGAAGCACTTCATCGATCACAACGAAGTCATCTTCCGTAAGCAGCTTACCCGGCAATATCACTTGCTCGATATCCTTGAAGGGAATCAGCAACTCTTCATCGAAGGTGGAGCCGGAACGGGAAAGACATGGAACGCAGTGGAAAAAGCAGTGAGGCTTGCCGAGGCGGGCGAGGGTGCCGATGTGCTCCTGCTTTGCTACAACATTGCCCTGGGCCGCTTCCTTAGGGATCTTGTTGGAAGGCGTAAGCTGGCGCGGGGGAGCATCTCCGTCTTTCAGTGGGAAGAACTGGCCAGGCATATCCTCGTTGCCTGCGGAATCGAAAACGAGGCTCCGCTGCCCGATGCGGCAGCGGAAGAGAAGATGCGCTACTATGATCAGGATTTGCCCGGCCTCCTGCTGGAATGTGTACGCGAGGAAGAATTCGCGGAGCGCCTTCCCCGGTTTAACGCACTTGTCGTCGACGAGGCCCAGGATCACGACACAGCTTTCCCCGAAGCACTCAACGAAAAGGGCCCCCACACCGAATGCGGCTGGTGGTCCATCTACTTCGCGTTACTTCACGAGGGGACGAAGGCTCCCGCAGTGCTCTTTTACGATCAGGCGCAACGACCACCCTTTCGCGGCTCAGGAGGCTTCGATGCCAGCTTTCTCGCTGAACACTTCAGTCAGCCCGCCTTTGCGCGCCTCCCGCATGCCCTGCGCTACACGCAGCCGATCTTCGATTTTCTGCAGACGCTCAATGCCCCCGGGACCGAACGACTCATCGAGCAACTCTGTGAACCGGATGATCTCCCGGAAGGCCCCGAGGTCGTTTCCGTCGACCTGGAGGATTCCACGCCCAGTGCAGTTCTCAAAGCGGTTGAGAAAATCATCCGGAACTGGATCGACGATGGTTACTGCCAACCTGAAGACATTCTAATCCTACACGCCCGCACCCGCCTCAATGATAGCGCCCTCGGTTCTTGCGAAACACTCGGCGGCCTGCCGCTCGTAGAATATGGAGAGTCAATGGACGATAAGAGATGCATCCGCCACCTGTCGATCAACCGGGCAAAGGGCCTCGACTCGCTCGCTGTTATCCTGTTGGGGGTGTTGCCTTTCCAGAAGACCCGCCGTGCCGACGGCCAATACACCTATTTCATGGGAGCGAGCCGGGCGAAGCAACTGCTCGGGATCGTCCACAGCTGAAACGAATCGAAGATTACCAACTCCAGAAAATTTAATGACCGAGGAAGACTTCCAGAATTTTGTCGATCACGTCGATTGGACTTTCGCCAAAAGCGTCCCGAACTGGCCGCATTTCTATATTGTGGAGGAGGAACTCGATGATCCCGAGGGATACGCAGCCGCCCGGGCCTATATCCGGGGCCAAGGATACGACGGCCACTTCTTTGACCTCGGCGTTCGCTACTACGACCTCAGAGAATGGACCTACTGGTCCTCGCCACTGGCTAAGTCCTTCGAGGACCAATACATGATCAATCGTTGTCGGAAGGAATACACCTGGGATGCATTGGCCAAAGCAGGTGAACTCCCTCCCGAAGGTTTCAAGGGAAAGGAATTTTCGCTGTCTCCGGTGCTCGAAGATCCGGAGTTCCAGTCGCTGGTAAGCGACGCTAAGGGTGACGCCTTTACCGTGTTCGACGTGCTGGGTACGGCGGACTACGAGATTCGCCACAGCAACGTGCTTTCGTGGCTGTTCGACCGAACCGGAAATCACCACAGGGAAGCCTCGTTCACCGAGATGTTTTGGGAGGAGACCAGCCGCGAGCTTGATTTGCCAAAGCTCGCGTTCAAGGACTACGCAGTGGACCGGGAAGGCACCAACGAGGACGAAAAAATCGATCTCCTGCTCATCGCGGAAGACCGTGAATGGGTGATCGTGATCGAGAATAAGCTCTTTTCCCCGGAAACCGGCGACCAACTCGACCGCTACTATCGCTACATTGAGGATCGCTATGCCCATGTTCCTAACCGCTTTTACTTCTACCTGACTCCTGACGGAATTACTCCAAACCGGGAAGAGGATGAAGCCCGCTGGCTCCCTATCAGCTATCAATCCGTGCGGGCCGCTGTGTCCCTGTTTGTGACCGGTGACCTCCCCTACCGGATGCGTGATTTTCTGGAGCAGTATCTTGAGCATATCGACCGCAATGTGTTGAAGGGAACCGAGAAGGTCGAGCGCCAGCGGAATGTGTTGCGACGTCACGGGAAACTTTTTCACGCACTTCCCCATTTGCTGGACAAGGACTCCGTCCGAAACCAGTGCAGCGACGAGGAATGCGATCAGCTCAAATCGATCCTTGCTGTGCATAATGAGGTCGAGCGGGAACTCTTTGAATTCGCCAAGCAGATGCGGGCCAAACATGGCTATACAAGGCATTCAGGACTCGGTCACTGGTTCACGATCGCACCCCCTGGTCTGCGGGACCGGCTGATGCGCTCCGGGCTTCTGCAGGCGGAAGAGGAGTTGCCGATCGTGTTTACATTCGATTCGCGGCCCCATTCGTTCGCGGTGGAGGTCATGTTGTATAAGAAGATGCCGCTGTTCCGTAAGATGAAAGGCCAGCTGCGCAGAGTCTCGGAAGAAGGGCCGGAGCCTAATCGGGGTGACCAGCACCTGGTCGAAGTGCTGTTTCGGCGCACGATTGTCGACACTGATCAGATCATCGCCGAAAGCCTCGATGAATTGAAGAAGCGGATCGCTGACTATTTCGATTCAAACCTGTCGCAGGATCTGCACGAATCGGTGGACGCAATCTGCACCATGCTGGAGTCGAACCAGCCAAAGAATAGTCATGATTGAACCCAGTCATCAAGATTTCGGGGTCACACACCAGCAACAAAAACAGTGCATAAATCGGGTAGGAACGAGGAGTGAACCCCCTCAAACCCAGCAGGACCGACGGCCCGATAAAAATCCTTGAAAAAGCAAATTCCTATCAATTAGTAAAAGATCAATGACCACACTGCCCCTCATTTTTAATCATGGTCACCTGTTCGTGGAGTTAGAGGGGCATTACTGATAGGAATTTGCTTTTTCAAGGGCTTATAAGGCGCATCAGTTCCCCCGGGA
>CALAHF010000118.1 GCA_937891465.1 uncultured Verrucomicrobiales bacterium
ATTCCGTTTCTGGATTTTCGAGAAGCGGTTTCAAACTTCGGCCATCTAATTTCAGGTCGTCGGAGACTGGCAGACCCGCGAGATCTGCGATGGTTGGATACATGTCGATAAATTCGACAACTCGCTGACAAGTCGCTCCGTTGTGAGCGGGGATTCGCGGGTCGGAAATAAACATCGGTGCTCGGGCGGATGGATCAAACAGAGTCCGTTTTTGCCACAAAAAATGCTCGCCGAGATGGTAGCCGTGATCGCTCCAAAAAACGAGAATCGTGTTATCGGCGAGCTTCAACCGATCCAACGCATCGAGCAACAGCCCGACATTTGCATCGAGAAAACTGACTGTCGCGAGATACGAACGCAGCGCCGGGGTGAGAATTTCATCGCCGAGTCCATAATTTTTCAGGGGAATGTTGTGAGGGATCGCAGGCGCCGGAATGTCGTCGCGATCGTTCTCGGGAACCTTGATCAGCTGAATATCTTCGAGCGGATATTGATCAAAATATTTCGCCGGGGCAACGTACGGCGTGTGCGGTCGGAAAAATCCCACGGCGAGAAAAAATGGATCTCCTGCGGCTGCGTTTTCTTCCAAAAGCCGAACGCCTTCATTGGCGATCATACCGTCGGTTTGCTCGCCGTCTTCTCCGGCCGAAGCCAACCAACTCATCGCCCCGGAAATCGCGCGGTGCGGTTCGGCATTGAAAATAAGCGGCTCATCGTCCACGTCGCGGCCTTTGGGATTCACCACTTTTTGCCATGACGGAGCGTCGTCAAGCCCATCGGTCCCGATGCCTTTGGGCACGTTGTAATGGTAAATTTTTCCCACGCGAGCCACCGAATAATCATGTTTCTGAAAAAGCTGCGGTAGCGTCACTGCATTCGGTGCAGACTCCCGAAAATGACGTTCGAGATCGAATACGTCGATCGCATCGGGTCGCTTCCCAGTCATCACCGAGGCTCGGCTTGGATTGCACAGCGGGATTTGGCAATAAGCGCGCTCAAAGAAAACACCACGCTTCATCAGGCGATCAAAATTCGGCGTTTTCAGCCCATGTGGCCGCGTTTTCCCAAAGACATTCGCAAGGTCATCCGCCGCAATGAAAAGCACGTTCGGCTTTGGGTTTTTCTCCTCCTGAGCAATCGCTCCGAGATAAAACGTGAAAATGAAAAGCAGGGCAAATTTGTGGACCATATCGGGAGTAAGTTTTCGAGAACGAAGATTTTGTGCAAGAAAAAACGCCGCCACGAATGGGTTTCGCAACGGCGTTGATTCAAAAGAGTTCTAAAAAATCAGAGATCAATCACGAGCCATGAAGATCCGGAGAATATACCAGAAAAGCAGGGCCACACTTGAGAACAGCGAGAGCGACGCTGCAACGTGCTGATCAGTCCGGTAGTGGTGCATCACGTTGGATGTGCTGTAGAGAATCGCCACTGAAGCGAAGATCGCCATCGCACCAGCGAACCATGTCCCGAGGTTAAATCCGAAGAGCATGCCGCAAACGATGATTCCCATCGCAATAAAACCACCGATAACGAGGAACGATCGAAGAAACGAGAAATCTTTCTTTGTCACGAAAACTGCCGAGGTCAGTCCCGCAAAAATGAATAGCGTTACCAAGGCAGCCTTGGGAATGACATCAGGCGAAGAATACTTGCTCGCAATGAAAAGCATCGGCGTAAAAATAATGGCTTCAGCCACAATAAACAGCCCCAAACCGAGATACTGCATGCCTCGTGAAGTATCAGACATCGCCCACTTGTTCGCGATCCATGAAACAACCATGAAAGCTCCAAGAACAAGCAGCCAGCTCATTCCGCTAGTCATTTTCATCGCCATGCCTTCAACCCAAGGTTGCTGAAGAATGACGTATTCCAAGCCGACGAAGGCCAAAATTGCCAACGCCAAGTGACCATAGGTCCGGCGAATAAAGCCTGCGCGTTCGGTTGGAACCGCGCCGGCAACGGTGTAGGGATTTGCGTATCCAGATGACATAATTTTAATCAAGTTCGGTAAACGTTACGTTTGAATTCTGTTTGAGGGTAATGCGTTCAAAGATTTCAGGCAATCTAAAACGCCTACTCAAAACCTTCGTTTCGTTGACGCACTGCCTCGAATAATGAGACAGCGGCAGCATTGGAAACGTTCAAACAATCTACTGCTCCAGCCATGGGAATAACGATCAATTCGGTGCAATTCTCACGAGTAAGTCGGCGCATTCCCTTTTCTTCGGATCCCATAACGACGCCCACTTTGCCTTTCAGGTCGGTATTATAAAGGCTCTGACTGGCTCCATCCGCCGTTCCAACAAGCCTCACTGAGTAGTCGTCGCGTAATTTTTCGAGACAACGGGCCATATTTCCGACCGTCACGACAGGAACGGATTCGGCAGCTCCACAAGCAATGCGGACCACGGTTTCAGTGACTGGCGAGGACTTGTGGCGAGGCGTGACCACTGCGGTTACGCCGGCACCATCGGCCGACCGCAAACACGCGCCGAGGTTGTGGGGATCCTGAACCCCATCAAGAATGAGCAGCAAAATTTCGTCGTCTTTCTCGGCCAGATCATACAAAT
>CALAHF010000119.1 GCA_937891465.1 uncultured Verrucomicrobiales bacterium
GATACCAACAGCGGGAATCGAACCCGCACGATTGCAATAATCAACGGATTTTAAGGCCGTTCTGTATGTTGATTTAACGGGGCTGAGCAATGCCGACACACATTTTCCATTATTTTAAGGGTATTCATGGGGTATTCTAGGCGTCCTACAGAGACATGAAAGAACCCGTTAGTCTACGCGAATTTAGTTCAAAGCATCACCCAAAATTGAAGTGGGTTGTCTATTGGCCATCCGGTGAACCACGGCGTCCGCGAAAGTCTCGCCGATTCGCTACAAAGTCGGAAGCTCAAGCATTTCAAGATCACAAGAAAATTCAGGTCACGAACGAAGGGCGCAAAGCGGCTGCAATGCGAGATAGCGTTTTCGATGATGCTGTCTGGGCATCTGAAAAACTTTCTACTTACGGCGTGACGTTGCGATCGGTTGTTGACGACTTCATTGCACGGAATGAATCGGCTTTGAATTCAGCGCGAATCGATGAAGGGCTTTACGACTTTCTCGAAATGAAAGAACGAGCTGGGAAGTCTGGACGCTACATGAGCGATTTGCGAGCCCGGGGAAAACGCTTTGCGGGTGATTTTCCAGATCGGGTATTTGCGGAAATATCGGTGACGGATGCGAACGAGTGGCTGGCCCGTCTGAATGTCGCATCCGTCACGCGGAATAATTACCGGCGAACGCTGGCGGTTTTATTCGCCTGGGCAAATAAATCGGGGTTCTGTTCGATCAATCCGTTTCAGGCTGCGGAGCGAGCGTCTGAGGCATCTGGTCGGGTTCCCATTTTTACGCCGGCGGAGTTGCGAATCGTTTTTGATTCTGCACCACGTGAGTTGATTCCGTTTCTGGCGATTGGGGCTTTTGCGGGGCTTCGGAGTGAGGAAATTAGAAAGCTCCAATGGGAAGACATTGATTTCAAAAAGCGCCGCATCGATGTGAACGCGGACGTTTCGAAAACGGCAACGAACCGCTATGTTCCGTTGAGGTCGCCTTTGTTTGAGTGGCTGCATCCGGTGGCGAAATCTTCGGGTTCGGTTGTTCCGCTAAATTTGTTGGATCGGTTGAAACGGTTTCGCAAGGCATTGGCAAGCAAGGACGCGGCTATTCCGGTTGAGTGGAAGCATAACGGCCTGCGGCATTCGTTCGCTTCGTATGCCTTGGCGGAATCTGACAACGCTCCGCAGGTGGCGCTTTGGTTGGGTCATGCATCCCCTCGCGTTATTTTCGAACACTATCGCGAACGGGTTGAACCGGATGACGCGTCGGCGTGGTTTTCGTGCGGTCCTGATGTTTCTGAAATCATCGAATTCAACGCGGCATGAGCATGGAGAAATTCGAAGTAGTTTCTTTGGCTCTGTTTGATGAATTTACAAAACGGTGGGTTCCAAACGAGGGGCTTCTTGATGCGAAAATGCCGAGATTTTCGAAATGGTTTTTTATTCCTGAGATTCGCGGTTCTGGACCTGCGAAACCGTTAGCGCCAGCCGTGGTTGTGGCAGGAGGTGCTAATCCATCTTTCACTCCTGATTTTGTAAATTTGCAGGAAGTCCCTGAAGCCGTCATAACCTCTGGCTATAAACATGTTTCTGAAAAACTAAGGTCATCGCTTTCAATCGCATTGGAAGCGTTTCAGCCTTATTTGGAAAACGAAATAGAGGGTTTCGATGGGAAACTACCCAAGGATGCCCCAGCGGGGCTCAAAGGGATTCGCCCGGTTGTTTTCTTGGATTCGAGCCTCAAAAAATGGTTCATTGGAGACTCATCACTTCAAATGCAAAAAATCTGCGCAGTGCAACAACCTAAATGGCCACGGATTCCATTAATTGCGGAGCCAACAGGCGGGATTGTTTCCTTGGGAAGGGGGCGAAAACGCAATGAGCGTATTTTTAAGGCGTATATTGGAGATTTACCTGAGCAGCTCCTTTTCCCGTATCGAAGAGATGTTCCGATCTGGAGAGCGTTGTTATACCTGCTTCAAAACTCGGCTGATTTTGACCTAAAGACTTCCAGTTATAAAAACCGCCTTCCTGATGTTAATGGAGAGTGGCAGGGCGAGGGGAAAAAAATAGACTGGAATTGGGTCGCTGTCTCCAAATGGGGAGAATGGAACCTCGATGGCTTGGATTACCAAAAACGATTTTGCAGGTTAAAGATTTTTTGTGAACGGTATGAGTTGGAAGCGCCTAAAAGTAAGGCCTCACTCAAGGCTCAAATGAGCCGATTAGGTTTGCTAGTCACAGATTGGAGGTGAAATCCGTGACCGGTTTCGGCGGGGAGAGCCCTGCAAGGGATAGCAAGATGCACGCCAACGGGCGATATAGAATCAGTCAATACAACGACGGGTTCTATATGAAAAAACAAAACGAAAAACAAGACGTTCAGCTAGTGGACGCGGATACTCTGGCGGCTCGCTATGGCCTCGCCAGTCGAACAGTCCGTAAATGGGGTAACACTGGGATTTTCCCCGTGGTGAAGCTTACGAGGCGAGCAGTGCGCTACAATGTTGCAGCCTGCGATAAGATTATTGAGCAACGGACGGTTCACGCGGTTTCTGATTTCTTATGAGCTATCCGAACCACCTTTTAGTCGGGGCTGGATCGGTGCTTTTTCCTGAAAGTGCCTTTGATAGCCTGCAACATTTTTCGCCACGACTTGCTGATTCATGTTTTCGCTGTGGCTCTCGAAAGTCGCGGGGCGTCCGCGATGAGTGCAAAAACTGTCATTCGATTAAAAAGCTGAGAGTTTACCTGCCGATGTCGCGAGCGATTGCCGCTGTGAATTCTCACCGCAATATTTCGCCGGCGTTTGAGCTGGTTCTGGAATCAACACAAGCTGAATTCATTTCAGCAATTCACGCGGGCTGCGATGCGGTGAATGTCAGGCCGGAGAATTACGGCTGGCATGGTGATTGGGAAATGAAGCGGATCGTTGGGCCGTCTCAGTTTCCGCTTTACCGCATCGAGGAAGCTAATCGGCTATCGAACCTGGTTGTGGTCAGCTTGATTGGAAAAGACAGACAAGCTCGGAAGCGATTGGCTGGCGATGATCAACTTGAATTTTGGGGGGCGTCAATATGACAGTCTCGGAGAGAGCCAGCCGATACCTTGCGGCGATGGATCACGCGGTGGCCAATCAAGGGGGCCACGACCAGACGTTTAAGGCAGCTGTAACGCTTGTGAACGGCTTTGCTCTGGATGGGGAAACCGCCCGCGTTCTGTTGAGCGAATGGAATCAGACACATTGTCAGCCTTCATGGTCGCCGCGTGAAATCGATCACAAGATCAATTCCGCGATGGCGCATCCCGGAACAAAGCCACGGGGCTATTTGCTCGATGGCGAGGTTTTAACGTGCAAGGGTTCAGCGGCTAGTATTCCCGTTCGACCATCAAACCCAAAATGGCCCAAAAAAGAACCGGAGCTGATTATTGATTTGCTTAAACGTGAGTCTGTCACGGTGGAGCAGATGAAGGAAAGCAGCATTGTTCCGGTTGGTAAGCAAATAGCTCCCGTGGAAATTGTGGATCTGCTTTTTTCCGGCGGTCCTGCAGGCGGGAATGAATGGCTTTGTTTCGGAAGCGACCAGTATTCAGCGGTCACAAAACGGCGTTCCGATTGGTCACCTGATGAAATCGACAGTCAGCAATTCATCGTTCCTAATCCGATGACAGGAGCTTTTGGTTTGATCCAAGAAGGCATCGAGAATCGAGAATCGGCGCGATGTAACGCGAATGTCGGCAAGCGTCGGTTTCTCGTGATTGAGTGCGATTTCGACCGCAAAAACGATCCTGAAATCTATCGAGTGGCTAAAGAAAAGGGAATGAACTGGTTCGATGTAGGCGCGACGATAACGGCTGAATTGGCCTGCTATGCTCCTTTGGTTTCGGCCTGCTCATCGGCGGGCAAGTCGGTTCATTCGTGGTTCGCAGTTCAGGACCAGAGCGAAGAACAAATCGAGGATTTCATGCGTTTCGCCAACCGTTACGGGGCGGATTATCACACATTTTCGGCGGTTTCGTTCGTGAGACTTCCGAACGGAATACGCCCGGGGAAAGGAAAGCAAGAGCTTCTATTTCTCGATAACACGCCGGAGCTGTTCGCGTGGGTCTGAGCATAGCAGGGGGAAGCAAACAAATAGGGTTCGATTGGCGAACCAACCCTGTTCGATCAGGGAAAATTACAAATTACAAAAAAATCATGGCAGAAAATAACGAAGATTCAGGGACAAGGCGCAGAGCAAAGGTATGGGGAGGTAAGAAGCCCTTGCCCTCAACGGTTAGTTTTTCAGAAAATGAGGCAGGCGTTGAGATTTCGCCGGCGTTGTCGGTGGTTCCAGAAAATGAGGCAGGCGCGGAAATTCGGCCTCACCTGGACATGAGCTTAACAGTCTCGGATTTGGCTACCAAAACGGGGCGGATTCTGCGTGAAAACGGGTTGTTCGCGATGAATGACTGCGTGGTTACTATTCGTGAGTCTGCGGTTCGGTCGGAGCTGATGACAAGCGCGTGTTTTGTTTCCTGGGCTGAGAAATTTATTGATTTTGGGAAATTTGATTCGGCTGAGAATTTCCGTAAACTCTCGATTTCCGAATCGTTGGCGTCTAAAATTTTAGCGGCTCACCAGTTTCGCGATGAGTTGAAAAAGATTGAAGCTATTCACGATGTCCCGCTGCCAACATGGGCGAACGATGAAAAGACAAAAATCCGATTGTTACCGGTTGGGTATGATGAAGGAACGGGCGTATTTACGACAGACGCTCTCAGCTATGATACCGGCATGTCAGCCGATGAAGCCCGGGGCGTTCTTTGTGATTTGTATGCGAACTTTCCGTTTGAAGGTGACAGCGATTTGATGGCGAATAGATCTTTTGCGGTTCAGGTCACGGCGCATCTAGCGGCCTATTGTCGGGTCATGATGGCGGGCAAGCTGCGACCTGGTTTCGTCTATCTCGCGAATCAGGCGGGCTCTGGAAAGACATTGCTAACGCGTCTCGCTTTGGGTCCGGTGTTTGGGGCTGTCAGTATCGAAAGCCTTGCCAAGTCGGATGACGAACGTGGGAAGCAGCTCACGACGTTGGTAGCGGAGCAAAGAGGCTATGCTTTTTACGATAACGTGAAGGGCTATCTTGAATCACAACAGTTGGAAGGGTTTCTAACCTCGCCGTCGTTCACGGGGCGAATCTTAGGAAAGTCTGAGAGTGTGACCGGGGAAAACACGGCTCTAATTTTTATCAGTGGCAATCAACTTACGTTGTCTCAGGACTTATTGAGGCGCGTGCTTGTCGTGGAGCTGTTCTGTGCTCAAGAAGCGGTGACTCGAAATTTTGACTCACCTTTGACGGATTCATGGCCGACGAACCCTGAGAATAGGAAAAGGGTTTTGGCGGCATTGTTTTCGCTTTTGAAGCATTGGGAAAAATCAGGGGCCGTTCGCCTGTCTGAACGCCTGCTGCCATCGTTCGAGGATTTTTCAG
>CALAHF010000120.1 GCA_937891465.1 uncultured Verrucomicrobiales bacterium
CGGTGCTTTCGGTGCTTTCGGTGCTTTCGGTGCTTTCGGTGCTTTCGGTGCTTTCGGTGCTTTCGGTGCTTTCCGGCCCTATAGGTGTCGCGATCACGATTTCTCCGACCTCAATTAATTGAGATCGCCACATAACAGTGGGGCGGATTGTTTCCTTCACGAACTCGCGATCGATTCCTGCTTCTTTTTCAGAGGCGACGACGCGCTCGGGCAAGCCGTAGTCGTAGATTTCTCCTGTGCGATCCTTGGTTTCGACGCCTGCGTCAGTAAGAGACGTAAGAATTCCGTCCACGTTTCGAGCAAGTCGTCGGAATTCCTCTTTTGTCTCACCGGAGTCCTTTTCGGTAATCCTCTCTTTAAGCTTCCACGCATCGGTAGCGATGCTTCCGAGATGTTTGATGAGTTCCCTCATCTCGCTTTCCAGCGCCGCTGAAGAAGGCGATGATTCTGGCTCACCGCTCGGAGCTTTCGCCTCGATCGCGGGTTCGTTCGATTCTTTTGAATTGAAGAGGCCTTTCACGCGCCTCAAAATTGATTCTTTGTCCATAATAGTGGTGGTTTTGGTATTGCTAGAAAAAGATTTGAATAAGCAACGCGACCCCTAAAAACGACAGAGGAATGGCGAGTGCGACCAGACACCCATTCCCGCTTTGTCGTGCATTGGCACGTTGCACTGCCGAATTCCGTTTCATGGTTTCCAAATCAGCGGCAACCCTTTGTTTGATTTCTGAGCTTCGAGCAAACCTCGACGCAAGTTGGATTCCCTGAAGTCCCGTTTTGGCATCATTGTATTCGTTATTGGCCTCGATGGATAAACCGCGAAGAAAGAGAGCAATACTGTCAGAAGCCTGGTTCAATGTTTCGGCAGGCAAGGAGGATGACATATGAAAGTCGTAATATCGCTGTTGGAAGGATGTCTTGAAGCGTGCGAGCCGCTGAGCCGGAGTGGTGTTCTGGCTTTCTATTCTTCTGAGAAGATCGAAAAACTCTTTCACCTTCTCGAACTCCCGGTTCCCCTGCATCGTTGCAATGGATTCTTGGATCTCTTCCCGGAGCGAGATCGAGGATGCGTAATCGAGCGCGATGGTTAGTAATGCAACGACGCCAGTCGCATCATTTGTTTCGTTGTAATAAGGTACGAGGCCCGATCGGCATAGACCTGCGACATGGTCGAACATTTCGTTTCGCTCGTGGCTATCCTCACCGTGGAAAAGATCAAAAAGCTGTAAAAAGGGCCTGGCCTCCGTAAGCAATTTTTTGGCTGCTCCGAATGAAGCGTGGACATTGCTCCGGGCAGTTTTCTCGAAATCAGCGGTGAGCGCTTCTACGCGTTTTTTTGTGGGTGCCAGGACTTCGGTGGAAGTTTTTGTGGTGTCATCGAGCCCCTGGTGGGTCTCTTTCATGAAATCGATATGCCAGCGAGTCATGTCGAAACGCTTCGCCGTCGCATAACTAACAGCAAATTCCGCATTCACTCGATCGACAGCTTCAGGGAGAGTATCTCGTAGCCGTCGGGCGGTTCCTGATGGCAAAGCGGGATCGTCGATCTCTCGAATTCGGTCCTTCAGCCGACCCCACATCTCATCGTCCGTCGCTAGAGTCTCCCATCGGTCGAAAGCTTTCTTCCAGCACTTTTTCATCATCTCGACTTGGGCGTCATCAAAAGGGCTTTCTAAGTCGAGAAGCGTCCAGTCGATAGCGAGCATGTGATGCATCACCGCAAGATTGTGACTGGCGACCATTCTTCTTGAGGGTTCCGACTCCCATTTTTCCCAGAGGGTTCGGGCAGTTTCATCGTCACCTCGTTCGACGGCTGCGAGAGCCTGATCCGAATTAGGATCTTCAAGATTCTCCGGCCAATACCAAAAAAACTCGTCGATCAAGCGGAGCTTCGGATCTTTCAACTTGCTCATCGCCTCCCGCACGTCATCCACGGATGGAGGAGGATCGAGAGCGAAGATACTTGAAACCGAATTACTGTTGGCGCCTAGTTCAGCCTGCATTTTCAGCTTGTCCGCATGGCGCGAGACTTCCCGAGGTGAAGCGGTTGTTTTTAACCACGTTACTCGAAACGCGTTCTTGAGAAAGAGATCGGGTTTACTAATCTCAAGTAGTTGGGGAAACTGACGTTTGATGCTCATTGGACTATTTCACATACTGATTCCGTTTCTCCAGAGCCCAACATGGGACTCGTAACGATGGCGCAGTTCGGGCCACTCATTGAATGCTTCTTCCATTAAATCGGCAGCATCGGCCAGCCTTCCATTACTCTTGAATTGGAGAGCTTCATTGGCAAGCCTTTTCCCTTTGTCGGGATTGTTCGAGCTGATTCCCGGAGATAGCGTGGTTTTCGAGTGGGAGACTTCGGTAGAAGTGGTTGCAGGGATAGCATCCGGTTTCGGGTCCCATGCTTGCAGGTCTTCGAGCATTTGCCGTGCCGTCTGATAACGATCCTCGGGTTCTGGTGCCAGTGCCTTTGCGACAATGCGATCCAATGCAAGGTTCGCATCCGGGTTCAGGCTGGATGGAGTCTTCGGAGCCCCCTGCAAACCCTTCTGGTTCCAGCCCAGGGTGGGATCGACATTGTAGGGCATCTCGTCTGTCAGGAGCCAATAGAGGGTCACTCCCAGCGCCCACATGTCGGCGGCGGGGGAGTCGCCACGGTCCATCGAGAAAACTTCCGGAGGTTTGAATGCCAAGGTGCCGGCTCCCGTGGCGAGAAGCGTCAAAGGATTCACACTCTTCGCCAAGCCGAAGTCACTCAATCGCGCTCGCAAACCTGACGCATCATACCCCACCAGGATGTTCTGCGGCTTGATGTCCCGGTGGATCATTGGGGGCGATTCGTCGTGCGCAAGACACAGTCCACGGCACACCTGGCAAATGATATTGATTGAAGTATCCACAGGAACGAACTCGAGACCGTAGGAATGCCAAAAATGCTCTAGGCTGCCTCCGGCGACATTCTCCATGGTGAAGTAGCCGTGGTTTGCGCCCTCCACTTCAATTACATTCGCATCGAAGACCCGGACGATGTTTGGGTGTCCGATTTTGGAGAGAATGATGGCTTCTCCCATCATCTCCTCGATTTCCGAGATTTGCATACCGGGAACCTTAAAGAGCTTCATAGCCTGCCTGCCAAGGAATCGATGTTTCACGCGATAGACCTCCGCAAAGGCTCCTTCGCCCAGAAACCTTTCTACTTCGTAGGTGTCTCGGATTTGGGTTCCTGGTTCAAGTAGTGCCATGGCTCAGTTTTTAGGGTGTTGCGAATCCAGAACTTTGCAGTGGTTCGGTGGCCGGACTAATTTGTGTTTTCAGCAAATCGTTCTCCAATGAATCGATCGTCGATCTCAAAGTTTTGAAGTTCGCGGATTTTTCGGGAATGGATCGTTTCAATAGCCGAAATTCCTCCCGCAGTGCACGTTGGTCTCCGTCTCTACCGGCATAGTGCTCGCGGATTTCGGCGATCACTTCTCTCGCTTCAAGAATCAGCTCAACTGCAGCCTCTTCCTCCTTGCCGGATGTTTTCGAGTGCGATGGCAGGATTGCCCGGGTCTTCGTAGAATATGCCTTCCTGTATGGCGAGAGACGAGATGCGGGGTTGGCACGGGCAATGGCTTCAAAGTCGATGATGTGGGGAGGGCGGGATGCGTATTGGCGCGCGAGGGCGATTTCTTTCGAAAACGCCTGATACAATGAAGTGCTGGGCCGAATCGACCTTTGCGCGGATTCCAATGAATAGATGTATTGGTAGTTCACCACATTGAGTGCTTCGCGGGAAGAATTTCGCTTCGCTTGTTCTGGCTTTTCGAGAGCGGAATCGTATTCGGATCGAGCTTGAAGCATTTTGTAGGCAAACAGGACCTGTGGATTGATTGGTTCGGCTCGTGGTATTTTCTGTGGGGTGTTAACTAGATTACTTGGTGGTGTAATCTGTGATTCAATTCTCGATTCTGAGCCATTTTCTTGGATGGAGAAATTGGTGGAAACTCGCGGGTCGGATGTCTGCGCTGCCGAGGTCTGAGGAGCCGACTTGTCCACTGGCGTCAGAATGAATCCGGCGGAAACGAGTGTCGCTACACCCAGCGCTACCAGACCACTAGGGAAGCCGGCCGAACTATTCGTTTTCGATGGTTTCTCTATTTCGTTTTCGACGGTTTTTGGATTTGCTGAAAGAGATTCTTCTCCCACAAGGACAGGCGCTGCCTCCGAGGTCTCAGCGGAGCCTTTTCCCGAAATGGGTTTGGCTGGCGGGGCAGTCGACTTGTCGACATCGGGGCAGGTTCGAGGTGGGAGCCGCGTGAGTGGAACCCGATCAGATTGCTTTTCTTCGAAGTCCACTTTCGAGGATTGAGCTTCTTTGGGACTCTGCTCTTCTGGCTCTGGCATGGCGGTGTATTCTCAATTCCGACGACCCTGTTACCCTTTCGGATCTCTGGTGGACTGTCGAGCCGAAAACGAAGACCAACCTTTAAGTATTTGATTTTGAGCCCCCCGCGATACTGGAAACTTACTCATGTTTTCTAAATGGCTGAAGCCAATCTGCGAGCGTTTTTCGAATATCCACATCTCTCCACTGATTTAGTTTTTTCCCTTTGAAATGGATCGTCCCGTATTTTTCCCCTTCGGGCTTTTCGAGAAATTGTATATTGTTCCAGTCTAACTGCTCAATTTCAGACCTTCTTAGTCCGGCAAAAAGGCCAATTGCGAAAGCGGGGACAATCTCGGGAGCAGCATTTGCAAGAATTGAAGCCGCTTGAGCAGGAGTGACGATCCCCGGTTCGCTGTCTCCTCTCTTCGGAGCTTGGGTCTTTGTGATCGGATTTTTTCCGGTTTCGATCAAACTCCAAATCTCGGCTTGTTTGAAAAGAGTTCTGAGATTGGAACGGTAATTCTTCCAAGTGGTGTCAGAAATTGGCTTACCTGTTCGACTGTCTGTGAGGTTCAAGAGCCAATCGTCAAGTTCTTCGACTAAGATAGTCGAAATGACCCTCTCGCCGAAAGCGTCCCCGAATCGACCCAAGCGACTCTCGTAATCGCTCATCTGTCTCTCGCCGATTCCTGCCCTCCTTTTCAGCGTGATAAATCTTTTGATGGTTTCCCCCACAGGCGCAGACCCAGAAATTACCGCCCTTCGTTTGATTCCCCCTTCGATAGCTTCCCGTAGACTAATGCCTGCCTCTTGCAGTTTTTCGCGATATTCGTTGATTGCTGATCGCTCGTCGGATGAGACGAAATTTTCAAGACCAGATGATTCCACTTCAGTATTGAAATCATCTAACCATTCTTGAGCGCCTCCTGTGCCCGACTTCTTCGTGAACCGCTTTTTTAAACGACGCCCGCCAGATGGGTTTGGGTAATATACGATCCACCTCAGTTCTCCTCGATGGTGAATCTTCTTGTCGCTGAGGTTGGCTCGCTTAACTCTTGTGCGCATCTGCGCGAATGTATCCGCAATTCTCCATATTTTCCACCTAAATGAGATCCTTTTGAGATACGGTGGCGCTTGATTAACTCAGGATTCCCCGTCTGAATTCCCGTAAGTCGTTAAAGCGGAGAGGGAAGGAATCGAACCAACCTCGGCAAGGTTCACTTACCGACAAC
>CALAHF010000121.1 GCA_937891465.1 uncultured Verrucomicrobiales bacterium
AAGGGCAATTAGAATCAACAGGGTTCGTTCGGCAAATGAACAGGGTAGATTCGTGAAGATGAAAAAACATTCGCCACCACCCCCACAAGAATCTAGTTTCCGCCCGTTATGTTAAAAGCAGGTATTGTAGGACTCCCCAACGTCGGTAAATCGACCCTTTTTAATGCGGTCACCCGGACTCGGAAGGCTGAAGCAGCAAACTATCCGTTTTGCACGATCGATCCCAATATCGGAATCGTGTCGGTTCCCGATGAACGACTGGAAGTTCTCGGCAAAATCTCAGGGACTCAGAAGATCGTTCCGACGGCAATCGAGTTCGTCGATATCGCTGGTCTGGTTGAAGGCGCATCGGATGGTGCTGGCCTTGGAAACAAGTTTCTAGCCAATATTAGGGAGACTGACGCGATCGTCCAAGTGGTTCGCTGCTTCGAAAATGATGACATTATTCATGAGCTCGGATCGGTGGATCCCATTCGTGATATCGAGATCATCAATTCCGAGCTGATGATCGCAGATCTTACTACGTTGGAGAAGCGCAAGGCCTCGCGAGAAAAGAAAGCCAAAAGCGGTGACAAAGAATCAGTCGCGGAAATCGCCTTGATTGCAAAACTTTACCCGCACATCGACGCCGGAAAACCTGCACTCACGGCCGAACTTACCGATGACGAGCGAGAGTTGATGAAAGATTTCTTTCTCCTGACCTCGAAACGCACGATTTTTGCCTGTAATGTTTCGGAAAACGATCTGGGGGAAGCGGTCAAGAATCCTGACTCAAATGATTTGGTTTCTCGCGTCAGGAAATTCGCAGCCGATTCCCATGGAGCGGAAGCGATTGTGATTTCGGCCCACATTGAGGAAGAAATGGTCGACCTCGAGCCGGATGAAGCTGCGGAATTTCTCGCAGACATGGGCGTAACCGACAGTGGCGTGTCCGCTCTTATTAAAGCGGTTTATCACCTCCTTGGTTTGCGCACTTACTTAACGACAGGCGTTCAGGAAACTCGCGCATGGACAATCACCGAAGGAGACAAAGCCCCGCGGGCGGCAGGAGTCATTCACGGAGATTTCGAACGCGGCTTCATCGCAGCTGAAGTTATTCACTACGACGACTACGTCGAATATGGCTCCAAAGCAGCGGCGCGAGACGTAGGTAAGCTGCGGATCGAAGGCAAAGAATATGAAGTCAAAGACGGAGACGTCATCGAGTTCCGCTTTAACGTGTAAGCTCAAAAAAACTGAACGTCATAACACGGCCACGGTTATTGACTTTCTAAACCAAAACTCTAAATTCCCCGTCCTGTCGTCCTCGATTACGAGCCGATCGAACTGTATTTTTTTCGAAATTTGTATGAAACCACTTCGCCTGCCTTTCTTGGCATCCCTTTGCACACTCGCAGCTCTTGTCGCATCCGTTGCGATCGGACAGGAACAGAAAGCCCCGGCTCCGGCCGCAGGAACCACCGGTATCGCCGCCAAAGTTGATCCCGCAGAAGTTGCTGCAAGCCTTACACCGGAATCGGTTCAAGCTGATATTTCAGAAATTCAATTCGATGCGGTCGTACGAGTTGAGGTCGACACGAAGACTCCTAACTTTCGAGTTCCCTGGAATATCGGTGGAATGGGAAGCGGGGTTGGCACTGGTTTTCTCGTTGGAAAAAACAAATTCGTGACCAACGCACACGTGGTAAGCAACAATCGCCTTATCTACATTAAGAAGGTGAATGACCCGACTCCGTATGTCGCAAAAACCATTACGGTCGCTCACGATTGCGACCTCGCGCTTCTCGAATTGCAATCGATGGATGATTTCGACAAAGCGTTCAAAGGTGTCGAGCCTCTCTACCTCGGTGGCACGCCAAAACTGAATACGACAGTAATTGCCGTGGGTTATCCAATCGGTGGTGAGCGAATTTCCGTGACTCGCGGTGTTGTTTCACGGATCGACTTTCGCGGTTACACCCACTCCGGCGTCGATAATCACCTCACGATTCAGGTCGATGCTGCAATCAACCCCGGTAACTCTGGCGGTCCAGTTTTGCAAGACAACCAAGTCGTAGGTGTTGCCTTCCAAGGCTATTCCGGAAACGTCGCTCAGAACACGGGCTACATGATTCCTGTTCCAGTGATCAAGCGTTTCTTAAAAGACAGCGAAGATGGCAAATACGATCACTACGTGGATTTCGCCACGAGCATGATCAACATTCTCAACCCCGCGCAGCGTGTTGCGCTCAGCCTGCCAAATGACGGCAAAGGTGTGATGGTTGCGAACGCGGATGCAGCAGGTTCCGCTGCCGGACAACTCAACACTGAAGACGTTCTGCTTTCCATTGAAGGTCACGATATTTTCTCCGACGGATTTATTGAAATCGACGGCGAGCGTGTCGACATGAGCGAGATTATCGAACGCCGTTTCGCGGGAGATAAAGTCGACCTGATCGTCTGGCGCGAAGGAAAAAAAGTTGATATCTCCATCGAGTTGAAGCGTTTCATCCCTTACCTGCTTCAGGCCAATCAATACGACAAAGACCCGACATTCGTTCTCTTTGCCGGCATGCAATTTCAGCCGCTCGATCGCAGCTTGATGGGCGCGCATGCCATGAACGACATGCAAGTTCGCTATCATTACCTCTATTACGCACAGGAAGAACTTTATCGTGATCGCCCGGAGACCGTAGTTCTCACGGCGGTTCTGCCGGATTCGGCGAATACTTACCTCCAGCCATACGTTGGAAAAGTGATCGATAAAATCAACGGCCAGAAAATCCGCCTACTGCAAGACGTTCACGACGCACTTCACGGAGAACACGCCGAAGAAGGTCGCGAAGACTTTCACGTGATCCGTTGCCTTGGCGAAGGACGCCCGCTTGTTCTCGAGCGCAAAGTCGCTGCCGAAGCCCACAAGCGCATCATGGCTAAATACAACGTCGGATTTGATAACAAAATCGTGAAGCCTGAAATTCTCGAGGTTGAAGGACTTTTTGACCGGGCTGAAGCTGACAAACGCGATGCCAAAGAAGAAGCCGAAGGGAAAAATTCTGCCGATGGTGGCGGAGACGATGATGACAGCGAAGGCGGCTCTGATGCCGAGTAATCCTCCCAACACCGCTCCTTCCAACCAACCAATTTTACCCAACTACTTTTCATGAAAGCCACATCATTTGTCGCAATCACCACCCTTCTGACGGTTCTTTTATCCGTCAGCGGTTTCGCCCAGAAAAAAGCTGAAACCAGTCCCGATACTTCGCTAATGCGAGTGAACTCGACACTTCAGAGCTACAGCTTCCTTCGCCCCTGGGAAAAAGGGGCACCCACTCCTCGGCGCGGACTCGGTGCTATCCTCGAAGGCAATCTCGTTCTCACGACCGCAGAGCTGACGGTGAATTCCACTTACATCGAGCTTGAGCATCCGACGACGGGGCAAAAAGTTCCCGCAAAAATCATCGGACGCGATTACGAAGCAAACCTCGCTCTGTTGGCTCCAGCCTCAGACAACTCCGTTTTCGACGGCACCGTTGCCGTCCCCATCAATGATTCAGTGAAAGGTGGCGAAACCATTGAAGCGTGGCAAATCGAAGACAACGGCGACGGCGTGAAGACAGAAGTTGAGGTACTTCGCGCTTCCGTGGGCCGCTACTTTGTGGATCGCTCGATCCTTCTCACCTACGAAGTCAAAGGCTCCCTCCAGGCACGGGCGAACAGCTTCACGCTTCCGGTTTTTAAAGACGGCGGCCTTGTTGGATTGCTTCTGAGCTACGATTCGAAGGAGCAAACATCCGCAATTCTTCCAGCGACAGTCATCAACAAGTTCCTCGCTGACCTTGACGATGGTAATTACGCCGGATTCCCTAACATCGGCATCAGCTACTCACAGATGCTCGACGGACAGCTTCGTAAATTTACCGGAGTCAAAGAAGACGGCGGCGTTTTCATTCGGAGCGCTCGCAAGGATGGTTCCGCAGGAAAAGCCGGAGTTGAAGCGGGCGACGTTCTCATGGCGATCAACGGCCACGCCATCGACTCCCGCGGAAACTACCAGCACGAAAAATTCGGTAAGATCAACTTCTCTCATATCGTCCGCGGCGAGGCCAAAGTGGGCGACACCTTAAAATTCGATGTGGTTCGCGACGGCGAGAAAAAATCCATCGACGTGAAGCTAGCACGTAAACTCCCCGGTGACTATCTTATCGATCCCTACATGTATGATCGTGGCCCAAAATATGTCATTTTCGGTGGACTTATCTTCCAAGAGCTCACGCTCCCTTACTTGAAGAGCTGGGGCGGAAAATGGAA
>CALAHF010000122.1 GCA_937891465.1 uncultured Verrucomicrobiales bacterium
CCGGCGACGGCTCGAACCGCTTTTGGGCCCAAGCAACAACTCCGAAAAAAGGCAGCGAAGAAGGAACCAAATTTGAAGAGGAAGCCGACGAGGCAGATGAATTAACGATCGCGCTTTTGCAAAAGAAAGACAAGAAGTGGGTTCTCGTAGAACACGGGTATTTCACGACAGATGTGTGGTGGATCGATCTTTGGGAACGCCACAAAGGTTCTCCCAAGACAATCTTTGAGAAGCCACTTCGATAAGGCAGTTTATTTTTTGTCACTCGGGCTTATAAAGCCTGAGTTGCCTCGGCTTGCGTGGAGTGACCTTCCTACAAACGCCGCCATTTCCGGCCATCGCGTTCGAGCAAATCATCGGCTTCTTTTGGCCCCCACGATCCGGCGGGATACTCGGCCATTACCGGAGGATCATCTGATTTGTGCCACGCGTCTTCGATTGCATCGACAAATTGCCATGCAGTCTCGACTTCGTCTTTCCGGGCAAAAAGCGTCGCATCGCCGGCCATCGCGTCAAGCAAGAGGCGCTCATAGGCTTCGGGGCTCGATTTGCGAAATGCGGTCTGATAACGGAAATCCATTTTCACCGGCTGAAGTCGTGCTGATGGTCCAGGCAACTTGGAACGAATCCCGAGCGAAATGCCTTCGTCGGGCTGAATCCGAATCACGAGCACGTTTCCAGGGACGATTTCGGCTCCAGGCAGCGAGTTGAACAAAACCCCGGGAGCGTCTTTGAAGTGAATCGAAATCTCGGTAGTTTTCTTTGGCAAACGCTTGCCCATTCGGACGTAAAACGGAACGCCTTCCCAGCGCCAGTTGTCGATCATGATCCGCAAACCGACGTAGGTTTCGGTCATCGAACCGGGGTTCACACGGTCTTCACGGCGATAACCAACCACGTCTTCGCCGTTCACGGTGTCAGCAGTGTATTGGGCTCGAATCACATTTTTTGACACGTCTTCGATGGTTCGAATCGGACGCAGGCTTTTGAAAATCTTCACTTTCTCATCCCGAACACCGTCGGCTGAGAGATCAATCGGCGGCTCCATCGCAATGAGACTGAGCAGCTGCAACAGATGGTTCTGAACCATGTCGCGCATCGCGCCGGACTTGTCGTAGTAACCTCCCCGACCGCCTTCCATCCCTAGGTGTTCGGCACACGTGAGTTGAACGTGATCAATGCAGCGGTTGTTCCAAAGCAACTCGAACAAGGCATTCGCGAAGCGCAGCACCATAATGTTTTGCGCGGTTTCTTTGCCGAGATAGTGATCAATCCGGTAAGTGTCGGCCTCGGGAAATGTTTCGCTGACGATCTTGTTGAGATGCTGCGCGGTCTTGAGATTTTTTCCAAACGGCTTCTCGACAACCACTCGTGCCCACGCTCCTTCAGCCGGTTTGTTCAGCTTCGCACTTCCCAATTGCAGGAGGATATCATCAAAATATTCTGGGGCCGAAGCGATGTAGAACATCCGATTCTTTGTGCCGCCGGCCTTTTCAAGCTCGAGCAATTTCTCGTTCAGGCTCTCGTAACCCTCGGCATCGGTAAAGTTCGCCTGATGGTAGGAAATCGACTGCGAAAACGTTTCCCACAACGCATCGTCATGATCCTGACGGGAGTTCTCGCGATTCTGTTTTTCGAGTCCCTCGCGAAATTCTTCGTCTGATTTTTCGCGGCGCGCAAAACCGATCACCCGCATTCCAGCCGGCAAATCTCCGTCCGCAGCGAGATTGTAAAGCGCCGGGATCAACTTGCGATGGGTCAAATCGCCCGTCGCACCGAAAATGACAAGCGTGCACGCTTCGGGGCGATTGCGAATAGCGAGGTCTTCCTCGCGGAACGGGTTTTCGTCTTCCATAAATTTATGGGTTCAATGAAAAGCAGTCTTCAAGCCATTCAACCTAGAATCGCCTCGGTCATTCTCAGGGCTTCACTATTTGGCTTCACCTCGTGGACGCGGTGGAGGCGAATTCCTTGCTCACGAGCGTAGGATGTCAGCGCAACGGTCGGCCAATTCCGGTCAGCAACTTCCTCGGAATCAATCAGCTTTCCGATAAATGATTTTCGGGAAACGCCGAGCAAAATCGGCCGTTCCGCGACTGTGAGCGTTTTCAAATCACGTAACAGTCCCACATTGTGATCGATCGTTTTTCCAAATCCGATTCCGGGATCAAAAACGATCGCTGAATCTGAAATCCCAGCGGCTTGAGCCGACTTCAGCTGAGCCTGAAAAAATTCCCGAACTTCCGCAACCACATCGTCGTAATGAGGCTCGGATTGCATCGTTCGCGGCGTTCCCTTCATGTGCATAATCACCACGCCGGCGTTTAATTCCGCCGCGACCGAAAGCATTTCAGAGTCGCCTTTCAAACCGGTCACATCATTGATAATCACGGCTCCGGCAGCAATTGATTGCCGCGCGACTTCCGATTTTGAGGTATCGATTGAAATGACTGCATCGGCGCGCTGACCGGTAATTCCTTCAATGACCGGCACCACGCGCGCAAGTTCATCCGATTCTGAAACATCATCCGCTCCAGGGCGCGTCGACTCACCGCCGATATCAATAATTCCCGCACCGTCATCCAGCATTGCGATTCCGTGAGCGACAGCTTGATCGACATCAACAAATTGACCGCCGTCCGAAAATGAATCCGGCGTGACATTGAGGATTCCCATGATCTCTCCCCGTTTGGTGAGATCGAATGTTTTGTCGCGGCAGGTCCAGATCATCTGCGACAACGTAAAACGGCGAAGCCGCAAATCTCAACCCGAAGAGAGGAAGAGATTTGCAGCTTCGCCGTTTTCTATTTTTTGGGAAAATTGGTTGCTAGGAATGACTCAGAATCTGCCGAAACGAGCCCCACAAAAACCGGGGAACGATTTTCGAATACCTCGGCCACAACCGTTTTGGCTCCGTGCAAAGTCGATAAAACCATTCCAATCCGGACTGCTGAAATTTCTCAGGCGCGGACGGAATCAATCCCGCATGGAAATCGAAAGCGCTGCCCCGAGAACTCCAAATTCTTCCGGCCCCAAATAACGTGCCACCCAGGCACCGGTTCCGGTCGAAAACGCAACGGCGATCAATCGCTCCGCCATTCGCCAACTCACGTTCGAAACGACGCTGTGAAGCATCGGAAATTTATCTAAAAGACGTGACATTCCAAAAAATGACTTCGCACGAACCAACCTTATTGGATCGTTTTGCTTTTTCGAATCAACCCTATTGGTTCGTCGAACAGACTCTGTTGGTTCGTTTTACCTTTTCGAACCAACCCTGTTTATTCGGAAAAAGCCAACTCGCCGAGATCACAAATCAAGTGACCGGCGATAAGGTGGCATTCCTGAACCCTTGCGGTGACGGGCGATGGGACACACAAAGATACATCGGCAAAATCGCCGCAGGTCGCAGCGTTTTCGCCGGTGAAGGCGACGCATTTCACGCCCATGCTCTTTGCTGATTCGAGTCCAGCGACTACGTTTTTGCTGGTTCCCGACGTTGAAATTCCAATGACCAAATCGTTCGGCTGACACAGGCCTTCGACCTGGCGGGCGAAAACGGACTCGTAGCCGAAATCGTTCCCAGCCGCCGTAAGGATTGAGGTGTCAGTCGTAAACGCAATCGATGCGAGTGGTTTGCGGTTTCTCGTGAAACGAACCACAAATTCAGCGGCGAAATGTTGGGAGTCAGCGGCTGATCCCCCATTTCCGAAGAAACAAATTTTTCCACCTGCCGCGAGCGATTGGATCACCAAATCAGCGATTTCAGCAATGGTTTCCGAACACTGTTCGCGAAAGCGTTCCACTGTGGCGGCGTGATCAGCAATCGTGGCGGCGATGATATCGGAATGGCTCATTTTTGAAGGGCGGTAATCAGTTCATCGCGCTCAATCGGCGCGGTTCCCAACTTCCCAACGACAATGCCACTGGCAACATTAGAAAGTTCGGCGGCTTTTTTCGCACTCGCCCCGGCACACAGCGCCAAGGTGAACACGGCAATCGCGGTATCGCCCGCTCCGGAAACATCAAACACTTCCTGAGCACGAGTCGGGATGTGAAATGGCGCGTCGCTGTCTTTCGAGAAAAGCAGCATGCCCAATTCGCCGAGCGTCACCAATACGTGATCGCTCTGCCACGTTTCGAGGAGCTGATGACCTGTTTGAAGCAGCACCTTGTCTTCAAGCGGCGGGACATCGTCGTTTCGAGTGAGATCTTCCACGCCGGCTGCGGCAAATGCCTCGCTGCGATTTGGTTTAACACAGGTGCATCCTTTCCAGGGAATCGGATTGCCAGGCTTGGGATCAACCGTCACCACGAGGTTTTTCGAATTCGCGACGGCGATGATTTTTTCAGCCAGACTCGGAGTGATGAGGCCCTTCCCGTAATCTTCGATGATCACACCGTCGAGCTGATCGGCGATTCTCATGATCCCGTCGACCACCTTTTGCTCCTGCTCGGAGCTCAAAAATACTTTACGCTCACGGTCAATCCGCACCACTTGCTGATGTCCCGCGATTACCCGAGTTTTTGTAATCGTCGGAATTCCTCCGGTTTGAAGCAGGAGGTCTGTTCCAATTCCGTTTTCGCTAAGCGTTTCGAGAAGTAGTTTCCCATTCGGGTCGTGTCCGAATAGTCCAGCCAGTTCGATGTGCGAACCAAAAGGCGTGATATTTCGTGCCACGTTGGCAGCCCCACCGGGATAACGATTTTCACGCTGAACTTCGACAACCGGAACGGGTGCTTCTGGAGAAATGCGAGAAACGGCGCCCCAAATAAACCAATCGAGCATCACGTCTCCTACAACGAGAAGGCGTTGTTTGGAAAACGCATCGACAAGAGCGAGCGATTCAGTAGAGGCGAGATCAGACATGTTTCGGGAAAAGAGAGCCGAACTTCAACGGGCTTTGGAAAAACTCAAGCACGTTACCGCCACTGGTCGCCCGCCTTCTCTTTCGGCGAAACCTTGTTTGGAGGTGAAGTGGTGATCTGAGGGGAAATTTTTCACAAGCAATTGGCTGGTGGGGAAGTCCCTGACTTTCAGAAGTTTTGATGGGTTTTACCGGAATTTTTTAAATTTCCAGAATTTTCGAGCCAATCAGCACTTCTTAAAGCCACTACAGTTTATTTAGTTTTCTTAATAATTCAATTAAATTAAATTTTAAAGATAATTAGAGCGACTCCAGTTTCAGCGGTCATGTTTTTTTGATTTTTGGGGTGAGTTAATAAAATTTTGCCGGTATAAAATATTGTAAAATTTAGATTAACCCTCAGCGGAAAACTGGTCATCATTGGCGTATGCCAGTGGCAACACTCATCACGTCCTCAGCAGAGGCAGAGGGCCTTATTCGCTGGTCGATGCTTTTTGCGTTGGCCTACGAAAAAGCACGCCTTGTTGTTTTTTATCCGCCTTCAATGACGGAAGAGGTGGTTCAAGGGCACATTGATCTTTGGAAAACCGAGGGCCATGACGTTGTCCCTGAGCTTCAGATTTTACCGATCGATGCGTCGCCTGATAGAGATGCCGTCCTTGAGCAGATCGATAAAAATGGCATTTCGCTTCTTATGGTGGGGCAAAACCGGTCGGATGACTCCGATCCCGAAATTCGCCGTCTGTGTCGCGAGCTTTTTGATCTCGCCCCGTGCAACGCAGTGGCAATAAGATTGGGAGCACGCCGTTTGGAAGAATGCGATGCGGTTTTGATCCCAAGTTCAGGCGGCCCGCATTCAAAGGTGGCTCTGCGGCTCGGAAGCCGAGTGGCCAAGCGTTTTAAAGGAAAGATCACCGCGCTTTTTATCGAATTGGGCATTGGCGATGAAGATGGGAAGGCGGTTGGCATGCGAATTCTCAATCGAGTTTTGGACGATGCTGGAATCGACCGTCTCGAAAAAGAGCACGTTGCTCAGGAAGTCGTCGTGGCAGACAAAGTTCTTGAAGGGCTTCGCGAAGCCGCGAGCGCAGGCTCGTATGATTTGATTCTGATTGGGGCCAGCAACAGTACTACCGTGAAACGAAAGCTGTTTGGCTCTGTTCCCGATGGACTGCTCGAAGGCGAAGAAGCATCGACGATTGCCGTGATTCGAAAACAGCGGTCCATGCACCATCGATTGAAGCAACGCCTTGAGCGCTTCATGACACTTCGGATTCCTCAGCTGACTCGTGAAGAACGCATTGAGCTTTTTGAGAAACTACAAACCAACTCTCGCTGGAGCTTTGATTTCCTGGCGCTGATGGCTCTAGCGACGGGAATTGCCTCGCTCGGTTTAATTCAGGACAGTGCCGCTGTCGTGATCGGCGCAATGCTCGTTGCGCCATTGATGACGCCGCTTCTAGGAAGCGGACTCGCACTGGTTCAGGGAAATCTCCCGCTCATGCGAACCTGTTTACGGGCGATCGTTCTCGGATTCCTTGCCGCTCTCGCGATTGGAACTCTGATGGGGTTTCTCGCGCCGCTTTCGACATTGACCAGTGAGCTGGCTAGTCGAGGTGGACCCAATCTCCTCGATTTTGGCGTCGCGGCGCTTTCGGGAATTGCGGCGAGTTACTGCATTGCCCGCCCCGGATTGTCATCGGCCCTTGCCGGCGTTGCCATTGCGGCGGCCCTGGTTCCACCGATCGCGACGGTGGGGATCTCTCTTGCGCTTCAAGAATGGAGCAATGCCAGCGGCGCAGCCCTTCTTTTCGCGACCAACGTAGTTGCTATTATTTTAGCCTCGGCCCTCAATTTTTTTGCCAACGGCGTTCGCGGTCAGGGAACTGGAAATGGCTCGCTCTGGGTTCGCCGAACCGTGATCTGCCTTTTCATCAGCGTTTCGATCCTGATTGTACCGCTGACTTCCGTTTTGATTTCTAAAAAGAGCTCCAGCCGGGAAGATTTAAAATCGGCCCTGATCGCAAACCTTCAAGAGGCTGGATTTCCGACAACGGAAGACGATGTTACCGTTGAGAAAGTCGACCGCGAAGGGAAATGGATCCACGTGGTCTATCGCATCATAGCTGATGAGATGCCGGATCTCGAAGTTGCCAATAAAACGGCCCGGTCCATCGAGAAACAGCCCGATATTTCCGAGGCCGATATTGAAATCGTGACCGATTTAAGAATTTCGTCTTCGTCAACAAAGACGAAGGCCGCCAATTAACTCGCTGCGCTTCCTTTAAGAACTTCTTCGATGCAGGCAATGAGCGTGTCCAGTTTCACCGGTTTCGGCAATACAGGATTTCCTCCGGCCAATGCAACGGCATCTTCACTGGTTTCGCCCTGGGATATCAGCGCGGTCAGCATGATAATCGGAATATCTTTCAATTGCGGCTTCGTCTGAAAAAGCGCGGAGACATCACCGCCATCCATGCCCGGCATCACGAGATCGAGCAGAATCACATCCGGCATAAATTCTAGGGCCGCTTTCAGGGCAATGTTCGAATCATTTTCCACCCGGACTTCGTAAAGCCCGTCTTTTTCGAGGTTCATTTTTAAGAGACGGGTGAAACCTGCTTCGTCATCAATCGCGAGAACTTTGTGTGCCATGAGTTGTTTGTGTTTGAGTTAAGTTTCTTGAGGTTTTCAAATTTCAAAGACTGCGGGGTGCCACCAGCGTTATCCGGACATGGGCCCCTTTTTTGAGAATGCGATTGCGTATCGAAATCTCACCGCCATGCAATTCCACAATTTTGCGGACGACTGACAAACCAAGACCTGTGCCAACGCCAGTCGATTTCGTGGTGAAAAAGGGATCAAAAACTTTCTCGATATCCTCATTCGAAATCCCCGTCCCATTGTCTTTCAAATCAATATGAATCACGGTATCACCGAGACGAAATTTACGCGCGGTTCGGGCACCGACATCTAAAGAAGCCTCTTCGATTTCCTCTTTTGAAACATTGATCGATATCTTCCGAGACTTGATATCCTTCATCGCGTGGATTGCATTCAAAATCAGATTGATCATGACTTGCTCGAATTTCCGGGAATCGAGTAACGCCGTAGGTAAATTTTTATCGAAGGTCGTTTTTACACTTACCGAACTCCGTGTCAGCTCGTGACGAGTTAATAAAAGGATGTGATTGATCAAACTTTCCAATTCCGTTTCTTCCTTCGCAAGTTGTCGATCCGAAGAAAAATCGACCAGTCCGCGGACAATGTCGTCTGCCCGCTCAATCGCCTCGCGCATTTCATTCAAGATAATTTCGATATTTTCATCATCCGGATCGATTCCTGAATCGAGATACTCCACACCCATCAAAAGCATCGCGAGTGGGTTTTTCACCTCGTGGGCGACGCCCGCAGCAAGTCGGCCGATCGACTCCATTTTCGCAGCCTGAATCAACTGCATCTGGGTTGATTCCAGCTCTTTATTTTTTTCGAATAAATTTTCATTCAGCTTTTTCAGCTGCTCCCTCGCTTCGACGCGCTCGGTGATGTCCTCACTGATTCCCACAAGCAGCGTCCGATCTCGCTCTTCGTCACGAATCGGCACTTTCACCGTTTTCAGATAGATTTCCCCTCCCTCGTCGGTATCGATAATTTCCTCCGCGATCACCACTTTCTTTCCCCGCTTCACCACCGCTCGATCAACATCCCGAAAATACTCCGCAATTTCAGCGGAAAAAATCTGAGAATCTACTTTCCCAAGTGCTTTTTCACGAGGAATCGTCGTGACCCGTTCCTGTTCTTTATTCCAAAGCACAAACCGAAAGTCGTCACCTGCATCTTTGGCAAAGAGCGCGACCGGGAGATTGTCGATCACGGTTTGGAGATAGCTCCCGTCAGAAACGTTAGCGACGTTTTTCGGAACCTTTTTATTTCTCGAAATCTCCTGCATTTTGATCCCGTCGCCAGAGCCCATGCGCTAATCGTATGAAAATCACATCGACGTGTCGATTTTATTTCATTAAAAATCACGAAATCGAACCAATAGGGTAGGATCGATGAGAAGCCCCTGTTGGATTGAAAAAGAATCAGTCGTCCGACTCGGTCGAGATCGAATTTTTATCTCTCAGCGCTGCTTGCAACGTGTGCCAGGCGAGTGTCGCACATTTGACGCGTGGTGGAAATTTCCGAACGCCAACCAAAGCAGCCAACTCGCCCATCTCGAATGGATCCACCGTAGGCTCCTCTTTTGCCGTCAAAATTTGGAGCACTTCGGCGATTTTTGCTTCCAGTTCTGCACCGCCGAGAGATTTTACCGATTCGGTCATCATTGATGCGGACGCGCGTGAAATCGCGCACCCTTCGCCGGTAAATTGCACGGCTTCGATTTGATCAGAGCCGCCACGAACGTAGACTTGCAGACGATCTCCACAAAGCGGGTTGTAGCCTTCCGCCTCGTGATCATGCGGGTTCAATTCTCCCTCATTTCTCGGCCTTTTGTTGTGGCTGAGAATAATTTCCTGATACAAATCGTCGAGATCGTCCATGTGTTGTTGAAGATAACTCAGTCGTTCAGCTTGTCATCTCAATCGCTGATGCCAAAACCGATGAACTGACGGTTAACCAAAAAAGCGCTGAACTTTTTCAAGCCCGGTGATGAGCGCGTCGATGTCTTCGCGATTGTTATAAAAAGCGAGCGAAGCCCTCGCCGTTCCGGCAATCTTGTAATGCTCCATGAGCGGCTGAGCACAGTGATGCCCCGCTCGAATAGCAACTCCACAGGTATCGAGAATCGTCCCTATGTCGTGAGGATGAGCCGAATCCATCGTGAATGAAATCACACCGACTTTGTCAGGAGCGGTTCCCCGAATGTGGAGCCCTTCGATTTCACTGAGACGCTCGGTGGCGTATTTCAAAATGGATTGCTCATGCGCTTCGGCAGCTTCCCAGCCCACTTCGTTTTCCATGTAATCAAAGGCCGCAGCCAAACCGATTGCCCCGGAAATATTGGGGGTGCCGGCCTCGAAACGCTCGGGGATCTGACGAAACGTTGTGCCGGAAACAGAAACGTGCTCAATCATGTCGCCACCCGACTGAAATGGCTGGAACGCGTTGAGCAATTCGCCCCGTCCCCAGAGAATACCGATTCCATCAGGACCAAACACTTTGTGGCCGGAGAAAACGTAGAAGTCGCAACCAAGATCGGAGATGTTTACTTTTCCATGAGGAACCGCCTGCGCGCCGTCGATAAGAACCAGCGCATCGCTCTTATCTTTTGCAAAAGCCGTCATTTCTTTGACCGGATTGATCGTCCCAAGGGCGTTGGAAACGTGAGTGAACGTCGCGAGTTTCGTTTTTGAAGAAAACAAGCTTTTCCAATGCTCCATGTCGATTTCGCCGGTGTCCGTGACGTTTGCGAATTTCAGGGTTAGCCCCTTTTTTTCGGCCAAAATCTGCCACGGCACAAAATTCGCGTGATGCTCCATCAGAGTGAGAACGATTTCGTCGCCTTCGACGAGCGTTTCTGACAATCCATTGGAAACCAAGTTGACCGATTCCGTTGCGCCTCGCGTGAAAATGACTTCCTCGACTTTTGGTGCACCAATGGCTTTAGCTATGGTTTCGCGCGCCTCGTCATACTCCGTCGTGGCATTCATCGACAGGTAATGCACCCCGCGATGAATGTTGGCATTTTCGAACTCGTAAAAATGCGTCAGCCGATCAATCACCGCTTTGGGTTTTTGCGCGGTGGCTCCGCTGTCCAGGTAGACCAGAGGCTTGTTGCCGATCTCTCGCGAAAGAATCGGAAAGGCGGCGCGGATTTTATCGATGTTGAATTCTGGCATGTGGAGACAGTCGTTCTAAAAAAAGATTACGATAAAAATCTCATTCGGGACGATTTTTCCTCCGTCATCGCTAAATCATTCAACAACTCCGACCGCCTTCATTCACGTTACCAGTTGCCGGAAGCGGATCGAGCTGAGGCTCAAGAACTCCCTTGGCTTTGGGCCAGGCGATGAAGGCTTCGACGATCATCCATGCCTCGAGAGCCATCGTCACAATTCCGAAAAAGAAGAGCACCCAATTTTTTTGCGCCCAATAAGAATTCTCACCAACAAAGGTATTCAATACCATCGCTACGGCGGGCAGGATCAGCATGAAGATCATCGGCAAGACGACAAACCAGACGGGGAGTTTGCGACGCCACATCCAGAAAGAAATCACCAAGAAAGCCAACCCGCCAAGCAGCTGGTTGGTCGCCCCAAAGAGCGGCCACAGAAGCAGCCCGCCTTTTCCTGCAGTTACCCATTCCCATTCCGTGCCCTTCACCGCAGGCATTGCAGCGATGACACCGGCGATCACAATCGCAAAAATCGTCGCTGCGTGTTTGTTGGTCAGTGCTTTTAGTTTGATCGTAGCAGCGAGTTCCTGAGTCACATAACGCTGCAATCGGCAGGCGGTATCGAGGGTGGTCGCGGCAAAACTTGCGACAAAAACACCCATCAACGCAACGGCGAATGCAGGATTGATTCCCAAAGCTTTCAGGAAATTTGCGCTGCCCTCAACAAAGGCACCTACTTTTGCACCAAGCCCTTTGGCGGCACCCCAGGTCGCGTATCGCATGTCGTAGGCTTCTGCGCCTGATACGGTGGCTCCGCCTTCACCGCCGGCTATTCCCATTCCAATTCCTGCCACACAGGCGAGAATGACGATCACCGCGAGGAATCCTTCAGTGAGCATCGATCCATATCCCACAAATTGAGCATCGGTTTCTTTTTCAATCTGTTTCGATGAAGTACCGCTGGAAACAAGGCAGTGAAATCCGGAAATCGCACCACAGGCGATCGTCACAAACAAAAAGGGAAAAATCCAGGGTGCGCCGGGAACACTCCAACGGACCGCTGGGGCGACAATTTCCAGCGCCGGGCGAACCCCACCCTCTGTCACGGGCGCTCCGCCGACCAAACCGGCGACAACCAGACCGATCACCACCAACCCAATCACGCTGAGCAGTTGGAGGCTATTGATGAAATCACGCGGCTGCAACAGCGTCCAGACTGGCAATACGGAAGCGATGTAACTGTAAACCAGCAATACGACGACCCACGTCATGATTGACCATCCGGCCAGCATTTCATTGAACTCCCCAAGAAATCCGACGTTGCCGTAAAAAACAGTCAGATACATCAACCCGAGTGTGATCAACGACGGAATCAGCAGATTGACCCCTTTTCGGTGAAACCAAGTCCCGATGATAACTGCCAGCGGAATTTGCACCAGGCAGGGAAAGATCGAGGCGGGGTATTGTTTGAAAACCGCAGCGATGACCAAGCCGAAAATCGCCAGAACAATCGTCAGCGCGAGAAAGAGAATAGAAAGAAACAAGACTCGAGTCCTCGGAGCCAGGACGCGGCCCGCGATATCACCGACGGTTTGGCCGCGATTTCGCAAACTGACGACCAATGCTCCGAAATCGTGAACCGCTCCGATAAAAATCGATCCAAAAAGCACCCACAACAACGCGGGAACCCATCCCCAAATCACCGCGAGCGCGGGGCCCACGATCGGACCCGTTCCGGCGATTGATGTGAAGTGGTGGCCGAAAATCACTGATTTTTTTGTCGGAACAAAATCTTGATCGTCATTCAAAGCGACACTGGGAACCTGAGCGTCGGGATCCAATTTAAAGATCTTCCGGGCAAGCCATTTTCCGTAAGTGTTGTAGGCGATGAGATAGAGCACTAAAGCTCCCAACGCGATTGCAAGAGTTTCCATGGCGGGGATTGAACAGGAATCGCGAATTTTTTGCAAATCCGATTTCAGCGTGCATCCGCCGAATTATGATTGTCCAAAACAGAAGCTTCGACATGTATTTTTCGAAAATTGAATCTTTCACGAACCAACAGGGTTGATTCGACGACTCAATAGGGTTGATTTGATCTCTCAACTAAAATGGACGCATTCCTCACATTTTTCGCCACGTATTGGCAACCGATGCTCACCTGCGTGATCATCGTTCTGGTCTTCATTTCATTCCTGAAAGAATGGATTTCTCCAGATCTGACGGCGATGAGCGCCTTTATCATTCTGGTTTTGGCTGGGATATTGAGCCCATCGAAAGCCATGTCCGTTTTCGGCAGTTCGGCTCCAATTACGGTGGCCGCTATGTTTATTATGAGCGCCGTTTTGGAACGGACCGGTTTGATTGAACTGCTTGCCGGCCGTTTTGAAAAGATGGCGGGAACGAATAATCCGGTACGGATTCTGGCGGTTTTACTTTTTATCGTCGCCTTTTTATCGGCGTTTGTGAACAACACTCCGGTAGTGGTGGTTTTCCTTCCGATCATCCTTCGTCATTGCCGGAAGTATGACCACAAGGCGTCAAAATTTCTCATTCCGTTGAGTTATGCTGCGATCGTCGGCGGTACCTGCACCATTATCGGAACGTCGACGAACCTCATCGCGTCGGGCATTGCGGCTGATGCAGGAATCGAGCCTTTTGGAATGTTCGAAGTCGGAAAGCTGGGGATTTTCTTCGTCGCAATCACATTGATCTATTTGATGTGCGGCGGGACCAAGTTGATTCCGGACCGCGTCACTCTCTCGACGCTGTTTGATTCGGAACCGGGCCACGAATTTCTGACTCAAGCTCATATTGCGGGAGATTCCCCACTTGTCGGAAAAGCCTTTCCCGACTCTCCTTTCGCCAAACGGCGCGAGCTTCGGATTATTGAGGTTGTACGGGATGGTCGCCCGGTTCCGATCGCCTTGAACGAACTGGTTTTTCAAGGAGGAGACCAAATTGTCATGAAAACCCGGGCGGCGGGAGTCATGGAATTGAACGACACCACAGGACTCGATCTGTCGCCCCAAGGTGAACTCGGGCTTGATCATGTTCGGACAGAATCAGCCGTGCTCATGGAAGGTATCGTCGGTCCTGGCTCGCGCTTGGCGGGTAAAAGTTTAACACAGCTGAACTTTCGCCAACGATTCGGTGTCTTGATTCTTGCGGTGCATCGGAGGGGAGTAAATTTACGCGATCGCTTCGAAAACGTGAAATTGGCTTTTGGCGATACGCTTCTGATTGAGGGGCCCGTCGATCGAATGACCGAGTTATTCGGCGAAAAAGATTTTGTGAACCTTTCCAAGCCGAAAGAACAGCCCATCCGCCGCGAAAAAGCTCCCATCGCGATCGGAGCGCTCCTGCTGTTCATGATCGGTGGAGCAACCTTTCCGGCTTACATTCCAATTCTGGCGATCGCCGCCGTTTTGATCACTCTGGTCACTAAATGCATTGATCCTGTCGAGGCCTATCAAGCCGTTGAATGGAAAGTCGTGTTTTTGATTTTTGGAATGCTCGGCCTGGGCATGGGGCTTCAGGAAACCGGTGTTGCGAAAATTTTAGCTGAATCAGCCGCCTCAACGTTCAACGAATTTGGACCTCATGTCGTTCTCGCCGTTTTGTATCTTTTGGCGGCTGTTTTGACAGAATTGATTTCGAACAATGCCGTTGCAGCCTTGCTTACGCCGATCGCGATCGGCATCGCAATTTCGATGGGAGTTGATCCCCGCCCCTTCATCGTTGCGATCATGTTTGCGTCCAGCGCGAGCTTTGTTACACCGATTGGTTACCAAACAAATACCTACGTATATGGTGCGGGTGGATACAAATTCGGCGACTTCTCACGGATCGGTTTGCCCTTAGCCTTAGGGCTTTGGGTCTTCGCGAGTTTCGTAATTCCAAAAATTTGGCCATTCTGAATAGTATAATCCTCTGGTTAAATTTGCTTGCTTGTGTCAATCAAATGAACTACATGTGACGCCAAAATTCAGAACCCATCTGAATTCGAGAGGAAAAAAGCGAATATTATGGCAAAAAAAGCAGCCAAGAAAAAAGCTCCCGCAAAGAAAAAATCTCCTGCCAAAAAAGCGGCAGTGAAGAAGTCTGCGGCGAAGAAAAAGGCTCCGGCTAAAAAAGCACCTGCTAAGAAAAAAGCGGTGAAAAAGGCTCCAGCTAGAAAGAAGGCTCCGGCTAAAAAAGCACCTGCCAAGAAAAAGGCGGTGAAAAAGGCTCCAGCTAAAAAGAAAGCTCCGGCTAAAAAATCACCTGCCAAGAAAAAGGCGGTGAAAAAAGCCCCAGCTAAAAAGAAGGCTCCGGCTAAAAAAGCACCTGCTAAGAAAAAGGCGGTGAAAAAAGCCCCGGCTAAAAAGAAAGCCCCTGCTAAAAAGAAGGCTCCGGCTAAAAAAGCACCTGCCAAGAAAAAGG
>CALAHF010000123.1 GCA_937891465.1 uncultured Verrucomicrobiales bacterium
CACCTGCCAAGAAAAAGGCGGTGAAAAAAGCCCCGGCTAAAAAGAAAACTCCGGCAAAGAAGGCGCCCGCAAAAAAAAAAGTAGTAAAAAAGGCCGCCGCTAAAAAGCCGAGCGGTTCAAAAAGAGCCGCCTCGTCTTCAAATTCAGTCGCCGTTACCCGGGCACAGCCAGCAGCTATCCCTGCTGCTAAGCCGGGTAAAATGACTCTCTTTCTCAAAGCGCAGCGCCAAAAGCTTCTCGATCTTCGCGATTCGATCGCTGATCAAATGAGTGGAATCACTGCGGATACACGCGGTGCCGGTAGCGAGTCGGCTTTTGGAATGCACCAGGCTGATGCAGGTACCGACGCTTACGATCGTGATTTTGCACTCAGTCTTCTTGCACAGGAGCAAGACGCAGTTCACGAGATTGATGAAGCCCTTAACCGGATTCGTCTTGGGACTTACGGAATTTGCGAGCAGTCGGGCGAAAGAATCATGAAAGCCCGCCTCGAAGCCATGCCATTTGCAAGATTGACGGTTGCTTGCCAAGAAAAAATCGAAGCCGAAGAAAATCAGGGTCACCATCGCGCTCCAGTCGCAAAGCTTTTCGGACTCGACGATAGACTGAGCCCCAAAGGCTGAGGAACAATAAAGCGGTTGAAGTTCTCTGAAAAGAGTTTATTTTCGCCGCCCTCGAAAAAGCGAGACCGAAACTAACTTATTTTTACGATGCCACGCGATGTCATAGTCCTCGAATGCACCGAAGCACGTGAAGAAGGCAAGCAGCCTTCTCATTACGTTACGACGCGCAACAAAAAGAGCCTCCGCACCCCGGGGCGCCTTGAGAAGGTAAAATTTAATCCCTTTCTCAAGCGACGCACCCTGCATCGTGAGAAGCGGTAATTTCCAACTTTAATTCTTCAGACCCATGCAAGGACCGAAAACAAAAGAACGCGCAATGAATTTGCGCCGGGCAAATCGCAAGATGCCTAAGCGCCGTCTCGATATCCCACACGAGCGGATCGTTTACACAAACATTGATTTCCTTAAGAAATTCGCTACTGACTCCGGCAAGATTTATCCCCGTCGTTACACAGGCGTTTCTGCCAAAGTTCACCGGAAAGTTACTCGTGAGATCAAGCGCGCACGCGCTTTGAACATGATGTAATCCCTCAGGTTAGTATCACACAGGGTGAAAGCTGGCTCGCCAGCGGTCTGAGGATTCCTGAGAAGCGAAACCGAAAGATCACCCTAATAAAATAGGGGTTCGTTCATCGAATCAACCCTGTTGGTTCGAAAACCATTTTTAAAAAGCCCTGTTGGTTCAACTGAATCGGCGGGGCTTTTTTTGTTTCCCGTTTTCTTCCTTTCCTCAATTCTTATTTTCAAATGGCCAGCCGTCGTCTCAACGATCCGTTTCCTTACCCAAATGAGGTTTTCCCTGAAGATTGGTTCCAGACACTTTCAGTCGCTGAACTCTTTCCGGATTCCCCTGATCGCCCAGTAGATATTGACCTTGGCTGCGGAGACGGTGGATTTCTCCTGCAAATGGCTGAGAAATATCCAGATCGAAATTTCCTGGGGATGGAGCGCCTCCTAGGTCGCGTTCGGAAGATCTGGAAAGGCGCTGAAACGCGAGGACTGGATAATGTTCGCGTTCTTCGCTGCGATACGAATTACGCAGTCGAATATTTACTTCCGCGTGAATTTGCTTCACGGATTCATTTTCTTTGTCCGGACCCCTGGCCCAAGGAGAAGCACGCGGAACGTCGTCAGATGTGCCAGATCCCATTTTTGAAGCAACTCCATGATCGTTTGCTTCCTCAAGGAGAATTATTGTTCAAAACCGATCACTTCGAATATTTTGAAGAGTCTCAGGAAGTGGTTTCCACACCGGAATGCGGATTCTTTCAGCAAATCAATTGGCCGGAAGATGAAACTTTCTATCCTCAGACGGATTTCGAAAAGCAGTGGCTGTCTCAAGGGAAAACGATGAATTCGATTCGGTTGCGACGCCCGTAGATTGAATGGTCCCGCATTTTTGAATCAACCGTGTTGACTCGACGACCGAACCCTGTTGATTCGTGACTTATGTCCGATCAAGCTTCTGCCGAACTTTCAATCGCTATCGACGCCGCGCGCGCCGCCGGACAATTGTTGCGCGACAATTACGAAACTGATCTCGTGGTCGACGAAATGAAAGATCACGACATCAAATTGAATCTTGATGTCAAAAGCCAGGATTTGATTACGGAAATGATTCTGGGGCGATTCCCAGACCACGCGATCTATGGAGAAGAAGGCCTTGCCGGAAATCAGGACAGTCCCAATCAATGGATCGTCGACCCAATCGACGGAACCGTAAATTACTATTACGGCATCCCCCACTTTTGCGTCTCGATCGCGATGCGCGCTGAAGAAAAATTGCTCGTTGGCGTCATTTATGACCCGATGATGGACGAGCTTTACGCAGTCGGAGCCGAGGGACCAGCCACACGAAACGGTAAGCCAATCTCAGTGAGCGATCGAGACGAAATGAAAGACGCGGTGATGACGATCGGATTCTCCAAGTCAAAGGAGGCATTGGATGCTGGTTTAGCCCGCTACAAAGAAATCGCTCATCAAATTCGCAAGTCTCGCATGATGGGCAGCGCTGCACTGGCAATGGCCTATATCTCCTGCGGTCGACTGGACGCCTACATCGAAGAGCAGATCAGCCTGTGGGACATTGCCGCAGGTCAGTTGCTGATCGAAAGAGCCGGCGGAACAGTTGTATTGAAAGATTCCGCCTCGCATGCCGACAAAATGGGTATCGTTGCTTCGAACGGAAAATTGCCACTCGAAAACATTTAATCTTATGAAGGAATATCGCTCAGGAATTGGATACGACGTTCATCAGTTCGCCGAAGGACGAAAGCTGATACTTGGGGGCGTTGAAATCGCGCATGACAAAGGGTTGGACGGTCATTCCGACGCGGACGTGCTCTGCCACGCCATCGCAGACGCCATTCTAGGAGCGATTGGAGAACCCGATATCGGATATTACTTTCCTCCGGGCGAAGATCACACCGCAGGAATGTGCAGTCTCGATATTTTGAAGAAAGCCGCCGAGCTCGTTCGCGAAAAACCGGGCGGACGTTTGGTGAATATCGATTCCACATTGGTCTCAGAAGCTCCAAAAGTGTTGCCGCACGCACCCGCGATGAAGATAAAGATCGCTGAGGCGCTGGGGATTGACCCGTCGCGCGTTGGGATCAAAGCGACCACCAACGAAACGATGGGATTTGTCGGCCGCGAAGAAGGCATCGCCGCCCTCGCCTCTGCGAGCGTGGAGTTGGATTTTTCTGAGTGATTTTCTAAATCAAATCACTCCAACCCTTTCAGCAGATCATCATTTGATCCATCGAGAGGATTCACATTCGGCGGAGCCAACTTTTCTTCAGTCACTCCCATTTGATCAGCGGCGGCTTTCTTTCCGTCGATATCGATCGCTTCGGGGTCGGCAACAGGCGTTTTGCCTGATGGTTCAACGACGGCGGGTGCCAGTGCCGTCCTTTGCGCTGGCTCAGCAATTTCTGCGACTACCGCTTCTTTCTTTTCTCCCATTCCAGAAAGCCACGGAATGACTGTCAAAACGAGAACCAGGACCGCAACGCCAATAGATGCCTGAACGAAGCTTCGCATCAAATTGCTCGAGGCAACGGAACCCAACACTTCCCGAGGGCTCTTCCCACGCATTTGGGCAAGAAAGGAAGTCAATTCAGCGGCGGTGGCCTTTCCGTTTCGCTTTAATTTCCGGATGTCGTTTACGGGATTCGACATCGGAGCCAAGTCACCGGGTTGAGTAGAGTTTTCGCTCATACCCTCTTTTTTAACTGATTCCTGCTAAAACCAAAGCCAATTTCTTCTAGCCCTTTCGATTCCGGCGACGAAAATGGGATTGTCTATGACGTTACAAATCCTCGCCGACACTACGCATTATGTTCATTCGTGGGATCCTTTTATGGTTCAGTTCTCCGAGAAATGGGGCATTCGCTGGTACGGCTTCGCTTACGTGCTGGGATTCTTTGCGGCATTTTTGATCCTCCGTTGGTTTTCGCGGCGCGGGTATTCGGAAATGCCGGAAGAAAAGGTCGCGGATTTTATTACCTTCGCGGCAATCGTCGGAGTGATGCTGGGCGGTCGCCTTGGCTACATGCTTTTTTACGATTGGGATAATTTCATCAGAAACCCGACAATCTTTTTCAATTTCCTTGGAGGAGGCATGGCGAGTCATGGCGGCATTCTTGGCTTGGTTATTTTCACGTGGTTTTATGCGAAGCGGACGAAGTTATCATGGGCGGGAATAGGCGACAATTTGGTGGTCGTTGCGCCTCTCGGGCTCATGTTCGGGAGGTTAGCCAATTTTGTGAACGGAGAGCTCTACGGCCGCGTCTCGCAGGTTAAATGGGCCATGAAGTTTCCTTCCGAGCTTCGTCATCAGGACGAAGGTCAATCGCCCATGTTTTCGGCAGCTCGGGTTGTCGAAATTGCGAACCGCGTTGGAACCGTGGATTCCGAAGTTGGCCGCAAATCACAGGCAATTTTGACTAACGAAACAATTCCTTTGGGTGAAGCTCGCTATTTGATTACAAAAATTTTGATCGGAGCGTCGGAAAAAAGCCAAGCCGTTCGTGACGTTCTCGGTGAATTCATGAACCCCCGTCATCCCAGCCAGCTGTATCAAGCCGCCGGCGAAGGACTGCTCCTTTTTCTGATCCTGTTCTTGGTTCGGATTCGATTCAAAAATCTCTATCACGGAATCCTGACAGGCCTGTTTTTCATTCTTTATGCCATTGCTCGGATCGTGGCAGAGAACTTCCGTGAACCTGATGCACCGCTTGTCGGATCGATGACGAAAGGACAGTTTCTTTCGACGTTTATGATTGCGATCGGAGCCGCATTTATTATCTGGGCCATGAAGACGAAGCGAACAAACAAAGTTTTGGTCAAAAATTCCAAATGAAATCAGTTCCGATTATATGGCTTGTAAGCGCTCCTTTTTGGGAAATGGCGGCAATAATGTATTTCGTAGTTGAAAAAATCAAACCGATGGAGGCTGAGCTTGGCCAAACCAAGCAGACTCTATCTGCCCGATTTTCTGACCTTCAGGAAATAGAAGACAAATTTCACACAGCAATGGAATCCCAAGTTAAGCTCCAGAACTCTTTGGACGCGGCAAAGGCAAAAATTGCGGATCTGGAAGTGCAAATCAAACGCCTCCAAAGTCCAAAATAGAACTTTCTTTAGAATCCCTCAGCGCCCTCACGCCAACACATCCCGCACCACATTGCCGTAGACATCGGTAAGACGGAAATCACGCCCCGCATAATTGTAGGTCAATTTCTCATGATCCAGTCCCAGCAGGTGCAGGATCGTTGCGTGAAGATCGTGAATGTGAACAGGCTTCTCAATCGCTTTGTATCCGAAGTCATCAGTCGCACCGTGATTGTAGCCTCCTTTGACGCCGCCCCCAGCCATCCACATTGAGTAGCCTTTGTTGTTGTGGTCGCGGCCGTCTCCAAGCCCCTGAGCATAGGGAGTGCGGCCGAATTCCCCGGACCAGACAACCAACGTATCATTGAGCATTCCTCGCTTTTTTAAATCAGTCAAAAGCGCCGCGATGGGTTGATCGGTGATTGCACTGCTTTTAGCTAAGTTGTCATTGAGCAGGCTATGGTGATCCCAACTGGTTGGGGCTGTTACCTCGACAAAACGAACTCCCGATTCGGCCAATCGGCGGGCAAGGAGACATTGCTTTGCGAACCGATCTCCCTCTCCTCCATTACCAATTCCATAGAGTTTTCGGATTGATTCAGGCTCGGATTTTAGATCGAGAATATCAGGAATTTCGTCCTGCATCCGATAAGCCAATTCAAACGACTGGATAGCGCCTTCGATCTCTGGATTGTGATGATCCGAATCCAGTTTCCGACGATCAAGGCCGGCAATCAAATCGATCTGTGCTCGCTGTGTTTCACGAGAAACATTCGGGTTGTCGATGTTCTTCATCGGAGGGCCCGGTTCTTCCGTTTTCCCAGTCAAAGCCGAAAAAAGAGCGGGTAATTGGCCTCCACCGATTTTTGCCCCCTGATAGATCGCCGGGAGAAATGCACTTCCATAATTGTTTGCACCCCCCATGTCGGATGGAGGGCTCAGAGTGACGAAGCCCGGAAGATTCTGGTTCGACGAACCGAGACCATAGAGAGACCATGCTCCCAGCGAAGGCCTGACAAATTGGAAACTCCCGGTATGAAGCTGCGTGTATGCCTGAGGGTGACTTGGCAAATCGGTGTGCATGCTGTTGATCACACAAAGGTCGTCGGCATGATTTTTCGCCAAATTCGGAAAGAGCGATGAGATACGAAGCCCGGATTCACCGTGCTGCTTGAACTCTTGCGCAGATGCAAGCAGTCGTGCAGAGCCACCGCGCCACGGTTCTCCATTTCGCTTCTGCAATTCAGGTTTGTAGTCAAACGTATCGACGTGTGACGGGCCCCCTTTCATACATAGGAAGATGACTCGCTTTGCTCTCGCCGGAAAATGGGGTTGCCGGACGAAAAGTCCTTTCGAGCTTTTTTTTGCAGCCGCTTCCGCCGCCAATCCCGCAAACGCGAGATAGCTGAAGCCAGATGACATCGACTTCAAATGCGCCCGTCTGGATGAAAGAATAGGTCCGTTCATAAGATTAATCCAGATTGCGAAACATAGCGGTGGAAAGCAGGGCCTGACCGTATCGCTTTAACGCGTCTGACCCGTTGGTTTTCTTGAAAAATGCCAGTCCAATTTCTTTCTCTTCGGCATCTGGCAATCGGTTAAAGCACCGTCGAAACGCCACTTCCATCTCGGTTTCGAGTGAGTCAGTTCCTTTAATTTCGTTTCGGATCCGAGATGCAAAGCTGGACGCCCGTTCCTCAACAAACCGACTGTTCATAAAGTAGAGAGCCTGCATGGGCACATTAGTCGTTTCACGATGGCCGGTTACTAAACTGGATTCAGCAAAATCGAAAAGCTCGAGAACATCTGGAAGGCGATCGCGAACGACGGGAAGGTAAACAGAACGGGCGGTCGATCCGTCGAGGTCGGCAGGAATGTTCTTGGCAAAAGGAAGGAGTGCTGCGTTGCGATTTCCAGTCCGCCCGATCAATGAACCGGCGGGACGTTCCAAATCGAGATCGCCGGCAACAAAAAGCATGGCGTCCCGAATCTCTTCTGCATCGAGTCTCCGTTTTGACATCCGCCACAATAATCGGTTCTCTGGGTCCTTGAGAAAAGCCTTCTCCTCGTAATCCGATGCCTGGCGATACGTTCGCGAAAGAACGAGTTCGCGGATGAGCTTTTTCACTGACCATTGATGCTCATTGACCAATTGCAGCGCGAGGTAATCGAGCAATTCGGGATGAGAAGGACGCTCTCCGTTAAATCCAAAATTGTCAGTCGTGCGGACGATACCCGTTCGGAAAAGATGTTTCCAAACTCGATTCGCCATCACACGCGCCGTGAGGGGATGGTCGGGATGGGTCAGCCAGTCGGCGTATTGGAGGCGGCCGCTTTCATCTTCTGGAATTTCCGGAGAGTTGGAAAGCTGAACCACTTTTGGGAAGCCGCGCTTCACAGTGGATTGCCGGGGAGTCGCCAGTTCACCCCGCTCATAGATCGGCGAATTTTTGATCTCTTCTCCTTCCGTGACGCCCATACACATCACATTCGAATTTCCCTTTTCATCGACGAGGGCCAGCTTTCCGTCGATCGCTCCCTTTCGCCAAATATTCCCTATCGCCATCTGGAGACTGAAGAACTCCGATGGATCTTTTCCTTCCTTCACTGCTTGCGCCGCTTTTGCCTGAGCCTCTTTTTCTTTGGCTATCAACTCCACTTTGTCCTGTTTCAGCTTGGTGACCGCCTCCGGTTTCATGGGCTGGTAGAACACGGGAAGCCCCAGTGTTTTCGAAAGTTGGATCAGTTCACCACCCAATTGGTTGTCCGGACCAACCGCGGTTCCGAAAAACGTTTTACTGCTCCGAAAAATCCCAACCATCGCATAATAGTCCTCCATCGAAATCGCATCAAACTTGTGATCATGACAACGAGCACAGGCCACCGTTGTCGCCATGAACGCTTGAGTGCTCGCGTTGATCTGTTCATCCGCAATATCTGCCAACGATTGCTCTCGACTCATTGCATTCAGGCTAAGAGGCCCGATGGCGAGGTATCCAGTGGCAGTGAGATGACGGGCTCGCTCGGCGTCATTTGTCGCGGTCAGCAGGTCACCTGCAAGTTGTTCGATAACGAAGCGATCAAAGGGAACATCATTGTTGAACGCATCAATCACATAATCACGATATCGCCACGCTTCGGGAAACGTGAAATTCGATTCCTTCCCACTGGATTCCGCGAAGCGAGCGACATCCAACCAGTGCCTTCCCCAGCGTTCTCCATATCGTTCCGACGCGAGCAAAAGACCAACCCGTTCGGCGAAAGCTGAATCCAATCCCATTTTCTCGATCGCTTTTAGAAAATCAGCTTTGTCCTGCAAAGACGGCGGCAACCCGACCAGATCAAAATGGATTCGCCGAAGCAATACAGTCGGTTCCGCATCGGCTGAAGGCACAAGTCCGTTTTCGTCCAACTTCGCAAATACGAAATGATCCAGGGCGGACGTAGCCCAGGTTTTATTCTTGGAAGAATTCGGAGTGGGGTGAGCGACTGGCTTTTGAAATGCCCAAAACTTCCTACCCGATTCCAAATCCGTCGGCGCAGTGGAAATCTTTCCCGTGGATTCCGTCCGAGGATCCGGAGCACCAGATTCAATCCACTTCCGAAAATCCAAAAGAACCTTGTCTGGAAGCCGTTCCTTTTTTGGCGGCATCTCCAAGTCCGGTTGTGCATGAGAAATTGCGGCAAAGAGAAGGCTCTCTTCAATCTTGCCTGGAACCACTGCAGGACCGTTGTCGCCACCTGTGCGAATTCCTACTTTGGTATCAAGAAGGAGGCCACCTTTCGATTTTCCGGCTTCAACCGAATGACACTTGTAACAACTTTCGACCAGATGTGGCCGGATATTTGATTCAAAGAACGCCGTGTCAGATTGCACGTCCGCACCCGCGATTTCCGTGAACAGCAAAATCACCAGCCCGATCCAGGTGTGGCGTTGCGACCTCATACTTCACAAAGGTCGTTGATACGCCCAAACCGTCAACCGACGAATCGTGACCCCAAAGCTGAAACGAAAATCGCGTGAAGAGGAGAAAGTTCCCAATCACGCGGCCGCAGTTCTCGAATCCGATTGGATTCGAGTTTTTAATATTTTTAAGATTCGGATCAACCAAGATCACGAACTGCAGCGACGACATCACCGGGATTCATTCCGAGTTCTTTCATCACGATGTCGCCCGGAGCACTGATGCCGAAGCGATCAATTCCAAGAATCTTGCCGTCCATCCCGACGTATTTCCACCAAAGTCCGGAAACACCTGCCTCGATCGCAACGCGCTTCCTGCAATGACTTGGAAGCACAGACTCACGGTAATCATCAGGCATGCGGTCAAAACGCTCAAAACAAGGCATCGAGACAACACGGACCCCATCACCAAGTTCGGCTGCCGCATCCATCACGTGAGCGAGCTCACTTCCGCTGGCCATGAGAATGGTATCCAATGTTCCGGTTTCTTTCTTCGCAATGTATCCACCGCGATAAACGCCATCACGACGCTCGGCGACTGAAAGGCTATTCTGCGTTGGGACAGACTGACGAGTCAGCAACAATGCAGTTGGTCCATCAGCACGCTGCAACATCGCACCAAAGGCACCAGCAGTTTCTTCAGGATCACCTGGGCGAATCACGTCGAGATTTGGAATCACGCGAAGTCCGCTAACCGTTTCAACCGGCTGGTGAGTCGGTCCGTCTTCACCCACTCCAACGGAGTCGTGTGTAAAAATGTAACCAACTGGAAGTTCCGCAAGCGCGGCCAAACGAATCGATGGACGAAGGTAATCAGCGAACACTGCAAACGTCGCGCCAGTCGTGCGGAAAATTCCGTCGTAGGCGATTCCGTTGCAAATGGCACCCATCGCGTGCTCACGAATTCCATACCAAATGTTCCGGCCGCTCGCGTCTTCTTTCGAAAAGTCGCCGCTCGATTTGATGTAGTTTTTGGTCGAACCAAACAAGTCAGCTGATCCGGTAATGAGAAGCGGCATTGCTTCAGCAACCGCCTGCATCACGTCGCCACCAGCAGCACGCGTTGCGTTTTTGTATTCCGGATCGAATGCAGGAATCTGATCCAAAACATCGCTCGGAGTTGAATTCGAAAGCCCGTCGGTCAAAAGACCAGCCAGTTGTGGATTCGCAGATTGCCACGCTTCGTAAGTCTTTTCCCACTCACCATACGCAGCCGCACGTTCCGTCGTCTTCGCAGCAAAATATTCAGAGACTTCAGGAGAAACGTAGAATGTCTCTTCAGGTAGACCGAGCCCCTTGCGAGCGCTCTCAGAAAACTTTGCGCCACCCTCACCGTGACCGGCAGCCGTTCCGGCAACCTCAGGAATTCCGCGACCGATTTCCGTCTTCGCTTCGATCAATGTGGGGCGACCATTGTTGCTGTTCTTGGCGTTTTCGAACGCTCCAGCAAAAGCTTCCAAATCATGTCCATCAATCTTGACGGTATCCCAACCAAGAGCAGAAAAACGAGCGCAGGTATCTGCACTCTGTGTCACGTCCGCCATGGCATCCAAAGTCACGTCATTTGAATCAAAAATCAGAACCAAATTGTCGAGTCCGTAGTGACCCGCAAAAGCAGCTGCCTCTGCGGAAATACCTTCTTGAAGACATCCGTCTCCCGCAAGTGCGACGATCGTTTGATCGAAGATCGTGTGATCAGCGGTATTGAATTGTGCTGCCGATTTTTTTGCTGAAAGTGCATAACCAACCGCGTTGCCGATTCCCTGACCAAGCGGGCCGGTTGTCGCTTCAACTCCGGGAGTCTCATTAAATTCCGGATGTCCTGGCGTCTTTGAATGGAGCTGGCGGAAGTTCTTCACTTCTTCGATCGGAAGATCGTATCCGGCCAAATGAAGCCATCCATAGAGAAACATCGAACCATGCCCGCCGGAAAGAATGAACCGGTCACGATTGATCCATTTTGGGACGTTTGGATTAAAAGTCAGTGCTTCGCCGAAAAGAACGGCACCCATATCAGCTGAACCGAGTGGCAATCCGAGGTGGCCTGAACTGCAGGCGTGAATAGCGTCAATCGCGAGCCCTCGGGCTTCGTTCGCGGCTTTTTGTAGGATCTCTTTATTCATGAAATTTGGGTCGGTATTATTTGTGATGATTGGATAAAGCGCAAGCCCCTTGAAAACAGGGTCAAATGAGCGCCAATTTCGAACCAACAGGGTATGTTCGAAATGTGTTTCAGAGGGCACGAAGCTTTCTCCAAGCCAATGTCGTGAGGAGCAGAAATGTTAACGTTATTTTAGACCTTTTACGATGGTCTCCGAATATCGGAGTTCACCGGTTATTGCGTCAAAAAACTGAAACATGACCTGCGGATGCGGATACTCAAACCACCGCTCGCCATCGCGTTCGACGGGATTGTTAAACACGTTATTAACCTGAACCACGCAATAATGAGGGAAGGCTCGATTGGCACGCGGGATGTCATCCATCGCATAAGTTGACCACCGGATATCGCATTCGCGTGGGCCGTATTTGAATTTTCCATTCACCGGACGACCACCTTCGTCCTTCATCGGCGCGTGATTAATTGAGTTATGAGGACCGCTCGCGAATTCCCAAACATTGTCGGTAATTTTCACCGAATAGGAATTGTGCAAGTCGCCAGTCAAAACAAAAACAGGCTTTTCCAATTCATCCCAAAATTCGATGAGTTCTTCGCGTTCATCCAAAAACACTGTCCAGGCATCGTCTTTTTTCACAGTGAGTTGTTTGTCATCGCCTCCACCACTTCCAACATGCGGCACCATGAAGTTCACACTGGAAATCACAAAAATGAAATCTGCTTTGCTTCCAGCAATTCCATCTTTCAACCACTTGAGCTGCTGTTTTCCGAGCATCGATGCTCCCGGTCGATCTGGATTATCGAGATCGTGAAGGTCGCGATGAGAACGCGTATCGAGAAGAAAGAATTCGCAGTTAGACTGGGTAAATTTTCCGTAGTTACGACGGCCGATTGAATAGGCTGCGTCACTTCCATCAGCTTTTGCCGGAGGATTAATCCGGACTTTATTCTTCCCTAACACTTCCATAATTTCATACACCGCAGAATTGGGATCTCCCGTCTGAGAATCCAAAGCCGCGTCCGCAACCCCTGCCGTTTCCGTTCCCCAATGAATATGAAGATTGGCCATATCCTGAAGATTCATTCCGGTGAAATCTGCACTCGGATCTTCCAAAATATCGCTGCCTGCTTTCAGCTTTGCTTTTCCAAACCAACCCGCTTTGTCGTGCACAACTGGATTGGACCATGCCAGATAATCGAACCACGCTTGGGTGGCGATATCGCGAAAAACAGCCCGGCGATTCACGTAACCAACTTCAGCCGTTCCGTAAATGTCGTTCAGCAATTCGTGATCATCCGCCGTATAGTAGGTCGGAACGTGACGATGCCATTCGCTGAGATTTCGGCCGCGTTCCATGAAAATTTTGTAGTTCTCCCACACGCCAACAATCGTTGGAGCCTTCTCGACAATATTGGGTGTTTTGTCAGGATTCAACCCCACCTGGTGAAGCCAATCTTTCGCCAAATATTCACGGCGATCTTCGTAGAGCCAGTCGCCGTTCAATATCGCAAAGTCGATCGTGTCCCGAACTTTTGCATTCAGCGTATCGTATACGGGAAGGGTCGGGCCAACACTGTTTCCACCAGCCCGCTGATTATTACCGCAGGCAAATTCAAATCGCAGATTGTAAAGCCCCTTCGGATTCGACTCGGCATTTTTATAATCATCAGCGTTCTTCATCGTTTTGAACGAACCGCTCAATTGATGATCTTCGATTCGATAAAAATATTCGGTGCCGGCTTTCAAACCGTCGATCGTGGCAATGCCTGTATTATCGTGATCGATCGACGTCGTCAGAACGGGTGCTATTTTATCGAGCTTCTTTTCGTCCGTTCCATAGAAAATCCTAACATCACCAGACGTGTTGGTTCGCACCCAAACCGTCATCGAATGATCGGTTGGACGACCGAGCATCGGGCCGTGAGTGACTCGAACAATTCGAGGTTCAACATCCTGCGCGACGATCGAAGTGATCGAGAGACACAGGCCAAAAAGTAATAGGGTATTTTTCGTAATCATTCTTGATTCAGGTCGCACCATTCATAACGTCTCTTCATGTCTAAATCACGTCCGAATATCATTTTCATCATCACCGATCAACAGCGCTTCGACACCATCAACGCGCTTGGCTTTCCGCATGTTGATACTCCAAATCTAGATCGGCTCGTTAACGAAGGAGTAACCTTTACCAACTGTCATGTCACAGCGCCAAGTTGTGCGCCGTCGCGTGGAAGTTTGTTCGCTGGACAATACCCTCACACGACGGGAATTCTGAAGAACGCCGATCGCTGGACTCGCAGTTGGGTTTCGGATTTATCTGAGTCCGGTTACCACTGCGTGAACATAGGAAAGATGCATACGTTCCCGTTCACGACACCCTGCGGATTCACTGAGCGCTACGTCGTCGAAAACAAAGATCGCTATCTCGAAGGGCGCTATTTTTTTGATGAGTGGGACAAGGCGCTGGCCGCTCGGAATTTGATAAAACAGCAGCGCGAGCAGTATCGACAGCGAACTGACTATTCGGAAAAACTGGGCGCATTCACCTGGGATCTCCCGGCTGAAACCCAATCGGATAATTTCGTCGGTGGGATGGCCAAGTGGTGGCTCGAAACACATCCAAAAGAAGATCCGCTTTTTCTTCAAATTGGGTTTCCCGGACCGCATCCGCCCTATGATCCAACGCCAGAACATTTGGAAAAATACGAGGATCGCGACATCGAGCTTCAACCCGTTTTAGAAAGCGATACCGAAGGCCAACCAGAAGCCTATAAGGGAATGCGAGTTCACAATGTCGAAGTCGATCACGATTCGGTCGTTCACAAATTGGATCCGACCGAGGAGCAGCGACTCGATCAGCGACGTCATTACATGGCGAACATGACCATGATCGATGACCAAATCGGAACGATTCTCGAGACCCTCGAAACAGAAGGGTATTTAGAAGACGCAATTGTCGTTTTCGCGAGCGACCACGGAGATTGTCTCACCGATCATGGTCACTCCCAGAAATGGACGATGTACGAGCAAGTCACCAATATTCCGATGATCGTCTGGTCGCCCAATCGAAAGCTGGGGGATTCACCCGGGCAGAAGATTGACGGCCTCGTTTCGCTTTTCGACATCGGGCCGACAATTTTGGAGTGGGCCGGCTGCGATATTCCCGATCACTTTTCCGCTGAATCACTCTCCCCCGTTTTGGATGCAAACGATGAAACATGGAAGGGGAGGACTCACGTTTTTTCCGAACAAGTCCGCGACGGCAATTTCACTACCGCCGATTACCAAACCATGGTTCGAACCGAAGACTGGAAGCTCGTTCAGATTATTGGAAGTGATGCGATTGACGGAGCCACCGAAGGTTTGTTGTTCGATCTCAAATCCGATCCAGGCGAGCAAAACAATCTTTGGGAATCTCAAGAGCATGGCTCGAAAAAATCCGAGCTACTCAATGCGATTCTCGAATGGAGAATTCAAACGACGCGTCAGACTTCGAAGTGGTCCGAGTTGAATCGGTAAAAAAGACTTTGAAACTGGCGTAGTTTTACAACATTAAAGAAGAATTGACTATGGGAGATTGGGGAGACGGTGTTCTTGAAACGATAGCGCTCAAAATGAGTTCATGCTCACGTTTGATGAATTGCTCATGCGCTTGCGCCGCGCAGTTGACCAGAATGACCCAGAGGGAGTTCGTGTGTTGGCCCACATGGTTGGACTCGTTGCAGCTGGATGTTCGCCACATGACTCCTACTCGGAAGAGAACGCCTTTGATTGGCAGAAGAGAGCCATCGCTTCTCTTTTAAAACGTTGCACTGAGCTTGACGAAAAATACGTCGAGCACTGTTTAACCGGCTTCAAGTCATCGTTCAAAGCCGTTTTTAAAAATGCTGCTCTGAAAAACGAATCCGAAACTGTTCCAGAGGATTTTGAATTTCGATATGCGATATGGATTCGGTTCCAGGAGGAAATAGATGCAATCGACCACTACACCATTTAGACCGAGGTAAGGCAAAATCCGACAACATATTGCTCTGAACCAACCTACTGGGATTCCATTCGCGAGGAGATGGGCAATGAAACCTAAGTTCTACGAAGCACCATGGTGCGCTCGACGAATCAATAGGGTCTGTTCGAAAAACCGAAAATGCGTTTCACGAAGCAACAGTATACGTTCGATGAACGCACCCTATTGGTTCGATTCAGCGCGCGGTGATGCGGCGGAAGTGAATCCGGCTGAGTGAGGGATCAATCGATGAATAGAAATCAATCAACACATCGATCTTCTGATCAAGAAGGGGATGCCGAGCGCAGTATTTCCATATGTTGGGGTTGGTAAACAGATGGGCGGCAGTTTCGTTTACGTCCTGCTCGATCGAAACGCAGTTGTAGCGCGTTAAAAACCCCTCAGCCATGAGTTTATCATTTAGCTCGAGTAGACTGCTTCCGTCGCCGCCGGTTCGCTTTTGTTCTTCGCCAAGAAGTTTGGTCGCTTCGGATTGCCCACCGTGGGAATCCTCGATCACACCGTTGGAACGATACTTGAAATCCGGAGTATTCGCTGCCCGCCACCGGCGATCATCGAATTTATTTTCGTAGGTCTGGAGAAGCACCGAAGAAAACTCGTGGTGAAAGCGCTGTTCGAATCCGCGATCATCGAAGGCAGGATCATACGCGAGGACGATGATTCGGGAGTGAGGCATGTAGGTGCCGCCATATTCGATCCCGTAGAATTCCAGAGAGCTCACAAGCCGGACGCCCTTCAGGTTTTTCCGAATCACTGAGCCAGGGTATTTAGAGAGCGCGTAGTTGATGATCCCTTCGGCTTTCTTTCTTGAAACGTTTGGGAGAGGAGAGATCCGAGCATTGATGGGCGCTTTTTGCCAATTCCGAGGGAGAAACGAAGTTGAATTCGGAAACGAAACCAACCCTGCTGAGACTTCCTGTTCCGGAAGGATCGCGAAGAGCGAGATCAGAAGTAGGATTAAATTCCGGCGAATCATTCAGTTTGAAAATTAGTGGGGCAGTATCGCAAATCGAACGACTTTAATCAAGCTCCTTGCGAATGCCTTTCGACCCACACCGAAAGCAAACTGATGTCGGATGGGGTGATTCCGGAAATGCGAGCGGCCTGACCGAGGGTTAGGGGACGAATTTCGGCAAAGCGCTGACGAGCTTCGGTCTTCAATCCGCGAACGGTTTCGTAATCAAACGAATCAGGGATCTTCTTTTTCTCCTGACGCCGGACTTTCTCAATCGTTTCCGTTTGGCGTTTGATGTAGCCCTCGTATTTCACATCGATCTCGATCAGTTCCCAGAGTTCGTCGGTGAACTTTGCGCGAATCGATTCATCAAACTTTTTCCACGTGGAATCCGGACGGCGGAGCCATTTCTCGCAACTCTGGCTGTCGGCGTAGTGAGTCGTCGCGAGAAGCTTTCGTCCTTCTGCGATGATCTCGACTTTCGATTCGGTTTTCGAAACTCGGTCTTGGGAAACCATTCCGAACTCGTTCGCCTTTTTCGTGAGCCGCTGGTCGGCATTATCATGACGGAGGAGAAGGCGGTATTCGGCACGACTCGTGAACATTCGATAGGGCTCAGTCGTTCCTTTTGTCACGAGATCATCGATCATCACGCCGATGTAGGCTTCATCACGACCAAGGACGAACTCAGGTTTCCCGGCAGCTTTGAGTGCAGCATTTGCTCCGGCAACCAATCCCTGACCCGCGGCTTCCTCGTAACCGGAGGTTCCATTGATCTGACCCGCGAAGTAGAGACCAGAGACTCGTTTGGTTTCGAGAGTCGGGAAAAGCTGCGTTGGATTGCAGTAATCGTATTCAACGGCGTAGCCAGGGCGAACGATCTCTGCATTCTCCAATCCATCGATGGAACGAATGAAATCGTATTGCACATCGAAGGGCAGGGAAGTCGAAACGCCGTTCACATAATATTCCCGCGTCTGGTATCCTTCCGGCTCGAGGAAGATCTGATGACGATCCTTTTCCGCGAATCGAACGACCTTGTCTTCGATCGATGGACAATAGCGTGGCCCCTGACCTTCGATGATCCCGGCGAACATGGGAGACTTGTCGAGATTGTTTCGAATGACATCGTGAGTCTTCGCATTCGTGAAAGAGATCCAACACGGCAATTGTTCCACGTGGAACATATTCGAATTGTATTTGTTCAGGGTAAAAATCTCACCCTCATCTTCTCCACCCATCAGTTCCGGCATGAAGCTGAAATGCGCGGGAGGGGAGTCGCCCTCCTGCCGTTCGCATTTTGAGAAATCAATCGAACGGCCATTCAAACGGCAAGGCGTCCCGGTTTTAAATCGCGCGATCTCGAAACCCAATTCGTTAAGGTGATCACTAATCGTCGAAATCGCATCACCCATTCTGCCACCCTTTTGATTCTGCATTCCAACATGCATCAAACCGCGCATGAAGGTTCCGGTCGTGATGATTACCGATGCACCGTTATAGCGAACTCCAAGATTCGTTTCGATTCCCTTGATCTCATCATCTTCGACAATCAGGCGTGAAACATTTCCCTGGTGAAGATCGATTCCTTCGAACGATTCGATCTCGTTCTTCATTCGAAACTGATAGGCCTTCTTGTCGCATTGCGCACGAGGAGCACGAACACTCGGTCCCTTTCCCGCATTCAGGATCCGAAACTGCAAGCCCGTGGCGTCCGTATTCAATCCCATGACTCCACCAAGCGCGTCAATCTCCCGAACCATGTGTCCTTTTCCTAATCCACCTATCGCCGGGTTGCACGACATCTGACCAACCGTATCAAGATTCTGAGTCAAGACAGCCACTTGCGCACCGACTCGAGCAGCAGCGAAAGCAGCTTCGACGCCAGCATGCCCGGCGCCGACAATAATCACATCGTAGTTTTTTGGATAATTAAACATCACGGAAAAGTGAAATGTTCCACGTGGAACAACTTGGGGTGTCGCCGAAATTGCGAGAGCCGAAGATACGATTCATTGAGTCACCCCGCAAATTGTAGTGACCGAATAATCGCCTGAGATATTCTTTATCACATCCGATCAAGCAGTGTTTTGCCGAATGATCAGACAGAAGAACGAATCGAATGTCAAAGTTCCGCTTGGCGCTCTGAATGATGAACGGAACACCGAAAAGATTCCGGCTCAATTTGTGGAAGGGCAGCTAAATAGCTGATCCCGATGAAAGTAAAATTCAAATAAGAGGGGATTGTAACTGTATCCAAAATGTTCCATGTGGAACATTAACATTTTGAACTCGAACTCAGGCCGTTCAAATACCTCCATCCCCAAATCACAGTGAATACAAGCAAAATGATCCGTTGGTAGATACGCAGGATCATCATTGATTTCGCTTCAATGAGCCTCTCGACTGAAAGGTCATCGATACTCCAACTCACAGCAAAGAATGAATAGCTGTGATCGGTTTCCATCGCGAAGGAGGTAAAAAACAGCCCCACTAAAATCCAGCCTCCCATCTTTCCAATCGCACACGAATATCGAATCACCGTTTTGTCTGCAAGGCTGCAAAGATACGTGAGCAAAATCACGCCAAACACCCAGGCGCTCCATGATTGAAGAAGCGAATCAAATACTGAAAATTCAGGCTCCCTCCATCACTCTATAGAAATATCGATACTCCCTGAGATCATTCAATGACGATCCGATCAAGAAGCAAATCGCTGTCATAACCACGATTGCACGCACCCGCCACTCTCTTCTGTCCGACTGCCATCCTTGATAAACGAAAAAAACCGCACAGCAGAAACCCAAAAAACCAACCAGCGCAGCCGCTGACGAATGGTTACCAATTTGACCTAGCAATTCAGACAATTTCTCAGACATTCCCATTTTCAATTTCAACGGCCATACGCTACCATGGCCGCTCTTTCCAAGCTCCAAACATGGCAACGAAATCCAAACCGAAATCCAGCGCGTCTGAGTATGCTGACGCGGACATCAACAAGTCTCTTTCCGCTGAGGATAAGATCGAATTCCTCCGCAAGATGCTCCGCATCCGCCGATTCGAACAAGAGTCGTTAAAGAACTATCAGGTCACCAATAAATCGGGTGGCAGTAACATCGGTGGATTCCTTCACGTTTACATCGGTCAGGAATCAATCGCCGTTGGAACAATTTCACTCTGCGGCGAAAACGATCACGTTATCACTGCGTATCGCGACCACGGCCACGCGCTGACGGTCGGGATGAACATGAACGAATGCATGGCGGAGCTTTTCGGAAAAGCGACGGGCTGCTCGAAAGGTAAGGGCGGTTCGATGCACTACTTTGCACCGGATAAAAATTACTGGGGTGGACACGGAATTGTTGCCGGACAAACTCCTCTCGGTGCCGGTCTTGCCTACGGACTCAAATACAAGGGTCTCAAAGGTTGCTGCCTTTGTTATCTTGGCGATGGAGCGATTAACCAAGGCGCATATCACGAAGCGCTCAACTTGGCAGAGCTTTGGGATTTGCCAGTCATCTACATTATCGAGAACAATGGTTACTCGATGGGAACTTCTCAGGAGCGATCATCGGCTCATTCAGAAAAAGGTCTTGCTGCTCGTGCTGAAGCTTATGGAATGGAATGGGATGTGATCAACGGAGAAGACATTTACGAAATTCGCGCGAAGACTCAAATCGCTGTGAAGCGAGCTCACGAAGAATGCCGCCCGACGATTCTCGAAATCAAAACGTATCGTTGGGAAGGTCACTCGATCGCTGACGCTAATAAAGAGAAGTACCGAACCAAAGAAGAGATCCAAAAATTTAAAGACGAACACGATCCGGTTCAAGTTTGGAAGAAGGCCATGCTCGAGGAAGGCGTCATCACTGAAGACGACTTCAAACAGATTAATAAGGAAGCAGGGGAAGAAGCCAAAGCCGCTTCGAAGTTCGCGGACGAAAGTCCGTTTCCAGAAGTATCCTCCATCCAGGACGACATTTATTGGGAAGTGGATAACAACACCGAAGCCGGGAGAACAGGCCGCCATTTCTTCCACGATTAAGCCGAACAGAAAACACCGATTAACGAGCCAACACTGTTGCTTCGATGAACGGATACTATTGATTCGAAATCTTAACTTTCTCGAAAAATGCCAAGAAAAATTACCTACCGCAAAGCTCTCAACGAAGGACTCGATGAAGAGCTCGCCAACGACGACAACGTCGTAATCATCGGTGAAGAAGTTGCCGAATATAACGGCGCTTATAAAGTGACCGAAGGACTCTGGGACAAGTGGGGCGACAAGCGTGTTGTCGATGCTCCGATCTCAGAGGCTGGATTTATTGGAATGGGCATCGGAGCTTCGATGCTCGGAGTTCGTCCAGTGATGGAGCTGATGTTTTTCTCATTCGCCTACGTTGCTTTTGACCAGATGATGAACAACGCGGCGACCTGCCGATACATGTCTGGTGGATTGATCAATGTCCCAATCGTAGTTCGTGGACCTGCGAACGGCGGTACGAATGTTGGAGCGACTCACTCTCACACTCCGGAGAATATTTTTGCCAATATGCCCGGCCTTAAAGTGGTCAGTCCATCGACCGCTTACGATGCAAAAGGACTCATCAAAAGCGCTATTCGCGACAACGATCCCGTCTACTTTATGGAGAGCACGGTTCTCTACGGACAAGAATGGGAAGTCCCTGAAAACGACGAAATCGAAGGCGGTGAACTGCTAATCCCACTCGGTTCGGCTGACATCAAAAAAGAAGGAACGGACATCTCATTGATTGCTCACGGACGGGCAGTCATCACGGCCTTGGAAGCTGCTGAAATACTTTCAGCGGAACACGGAATCAATGCAGAGGTTGTTGATTTACGTTCAATTCGACCGCTCGACGAACAAACCATTCTTGAATCGGTGAAGAAAACAAATCGCGCCGTTTACATTGAAGAGAACAAACCTTTCTGCGGAGTGGGTGCCCAAATCGCATCGATGATTCAGGAAAAAGTATTCGATTATCTCGATGCTCCGGTGCTTCGAATTTCGAGTATGGATTCACCAGCGATCTATTCTCCACCGCTTGAAAAAGCGCAGATTCCCGACGCTGCATTGATCGTGAAAAAGGCTTTGTCGATCTGTTAATCGCATCCCGCAGCTTTCCAAATTTAGAGAGCGGCCTCGAAGAAATTCAAGGCCGCTTTTCTGTGCACTAACAGAACCTTATTTGGTTCGGTGACAAATGGAATCCCTTGCAACCGTTTTTTATTTCGAGTTCCCCTTAAGGTCGGGCAGGAGCCTTTTGTAATAGCCGCGCAAATCAAGATTCTCAGTTTCCTTTGCGCTCTGCTTCACCGTTTCAACCGGAATAACTTCCTTATCCACTAACCATTTGAGATTGTCATATTTGAATGGTGGGTCATCGTCACTTTAACGCACCGCGATTGGAAGCGGCGGAGCGATTAGGATCAGAATCTCCTTATGGAGATCAGCTGCGACAGGAATGAACAACTCTTTAAATGTCGGAGATTCGTATTTCCCACCCTTCATCCATGGAACATGGGGACCTGTATTATCGACCAAGTCATCTAGAAGGCCACAAGTTCCGATAATAGAAACCAAACGTACGATGATGACCAAAGGTGTTTTCACTTGAGAAGCGTGTCCAAAATCGCGAAAAACAGCAATCAATCTGAAGATTTTTGAAAACTGTAAATCTTTTCACTGGACAAACGAACAGTTGTGAGTATTTTCAGTAATTGTAAATCCCAATTGTAAAATCATGGTCGAACTGCTATCTCCTAACACATCCGAAGAAACTTCCGCGAAGGAAGCCAGCACTGAAAAAACAACTGCTGCAAAATCCAAAAAGAAACCGACTGCAAAGTCGACATCCAAGGCAACTAAATCTGCCGCATCTACTTCCCGCACAAACAAACCCATGGCCTCCAAATCATCCAAAGAGAAAAATCCTCTCATCGAGGCTCGTGCTAAGAATCTCGATCTTGCGATTTCCCAAATTCAGAAGGACTACGGCGAAACTGCTATCATGCGTTTGGGTAGCGATACCCGCATCGATGTCGAAACCATTCCCACTGGTAACTTAATCATCGACCGCGCTCTCGGAGCCGGTGGTTTCCCCCGTGGCCGTATTGTTGAAGTCTATGGACCTGAGTCATCAGGAAAAACGACACTTACACTTACCGTCATCGCCCAGGCGCAGAAAGCCGGCGGAATGGCCGCATTTGTTGATGTTGAGCACGCGCTTGATCCCAAATATGCTCGCACACTCGGTGTGAATCTCGAAGAGCTCCTTATTTCGCAGCCGAGTTCAGGAGAAGAAGCCCTTCGTATTGTCGAGACTCTAGTACGTTCAAATGCATTAGATGTCATCGTTCTCGACTCGGTCGCCGCTTTGGTTACCAAACAGGAACTCGACGGAGAAATCGGTGACACCACCGTTGGAGCGCAAGCTCGTCTCATGAGTGCCGCGATGCGAAAGCTGACCGCGATGATTGCGAAGGCTCGGACCGTTTGTATTTTCACCAACCAGATCCGTGAAAAAATCGGGGTGATGTTCGGCAGCCCCGAAACGACTCCCGGTGGACGTGCTCTTAAATTCTACAGTTCCGTTCGTTGCGACATTCGCCGCATCGGAAGTATCAAGTCGTCTGATGGCAGCGTTATCGGCAATCGGACCCGAATCAAAGTCGTAAAGAACAAAGTCGCTCCTCCGTTTGGAGAAGCCGAATTCGACATCATGTATGACGAGGGAATCTCCGCTGTGGGATCTCTTCTCGATCTTGCAATCGAACACGATGTTCTTCAGAAGCGGGGCTCATGGTTCTCTTATAAGGGCACTCAGCTCGGACAGGGACGTGATGCAACCAAAGTGGCGCTGAAGGCGGACACAGAAATGTATGGGGAAATCGAGATACTTGTGAAAGCGAAGATGGATGGCACTGCCGAAGAGGAAGAGCCGGAAGCAGACGCAGAAGCGTGATTCCAAAGA
>CALAHF010000124.1 GCA_937891465.1 uncultured Verrucomicrobiales bacterium
TCACCCACGGGGCCTGCGCGTCACGCCCGGGGATGTGTCACCCTGCAATTTTGGGGCGTCGCTTGAACAAGCCAATCATCAACCTCGGATTTTCCGGAAACGGGAAGATGGAGCCCGAAGTCGGGGCGTTACTTTGTGAACTCGATCCGGCGGTTTATGTGATCGATTGCCTGCCCAACATGACGGAAGTAGAAGTCGCAAAGCGAACCGTTCCACTGGTCGAGCAGTTGCGCCGGGCTCGTCCCGAAACCCCGATCGTTTTGGTAGAAGATCGAACCTACGAATACGCGTGGATTCGCAAATCCGCTCAAGAACGGCACAAAGGAAGTCGCGCAGCACTCATCCGTGCGTTCGACACACTCGTAGCCTCTGGTGTGAAAAAGCTTCATTATCTCGAAGGCGCTGACTTGCTTGGAAAAGACGGAGACGGATCGACCGATGGGTCTCATCCCAACGATCTCGGGTTTGTCCGCCAATCCGATGCTTTTGAACCCGTTCTGAAGAAAGCGCTCGGACTTTAGATTCACTGCCCCGTAAGTTTCCAATTATTTCCTTTAAAACTCTGCTGATCTTCCTATTCTCATCTCCGAACCGACTTTTTTACTTATGAATTATCCTACTCTTGGAGCCATTATCCCTTTCTGGGCGATTGCGATTATCATCGTTGTCTCAGTCATCATTTTCCTGGTGTTAGCCAAATTTATTGGAATCTGGATTCGTGCCCGTGTTTCGAACGCCCCCGTTTCGATGTCTAACTTGATTGCTATGTGGCTTCGGAAGGTGCCGGTCGCAATGATTGTTGATAGTCGGATCACGGCTTCGAAAGCAGGTTTGGAATTCTCAACAAACCAATTGGAAGCTCACTATCTTGCGGGCGGAAGCGTGGAACACACCGTTCTTGCGCTGATCGCAGCTGACAAAGCAGAAATCCCACTTCCATACGATCGGGCATGCGCGATCGACCTTGCGGTTAAAGGAACCACCAAAACCGTTCTCGAAGCGGTCCGAACTTCCATTAATCCTGCGGTTATAGATTGCCCCGGTGGCGGCGGAAAGATTGATGCTGTAGCCCGTGACGGCATTCAGATTCGGGCACGTGCCCGGGTGACCGTTCGTTCAAATTTGGATCGATTCGTCGGTGGTGCGACCGAGGAAACAATCATTGCCCGAGTGAATGAAGGAATCGTGACATCTATTGGTTCAGCCTCTTCTCACAAGGACGTGCTGGAAAATCCCGATAACATTTCAAAGCGCGTTCTGGGAAAAGGACTCGATGCCAACACGGCTTTCGAGATCCTTTCGATTGATATCGCGGATGTTGATGTGGGTGAAAACATTGGTGCAACGCTTCAGAAATCTCAGGCGCAGGCCGATAAAGACGTTGCCCAGGCAAAAGCTGAGGTTCGACGCGCTGCTGCGGTTGCGACTGAGCAGGAAATGTCTGCCCGGACTCAAGAGATGCGCGCAAAACTCGTTGAAGCGGAGGCCCAGGTTCCCTTGGCGATTGCTGAAGCATTCCGCGCAGGAAACCTCGGTGTGATGGATTACGTGAAATACCGCAACGTCGTCGCAGACACTGATATGCGTGAAAGCATCGCAGGAGACGTCGCCGACGGTGAAGAAGACGAGGGACTTTAAAAAGAACTTTTCACGATCCAATAGGGTCTGATCGATGAATCAACCCTGTTGGGTCGTAATTTTCCATTTTTTCCCATGCTGATCAAAAGTGAAATCCCGTGGCACATCGTAGCGATTGTGTTCATCGCGTTCGCTTCGTGGGTATGGAATAAGTTTCAGGAAGTTGCGGCGGAAAGAAAACGTCGTCGTTTCCAGGAGGTGAAGCGCACCTACAACCAGCAGGAACGCAAGCAGAACCAAACTTCTACGCCACGAGCTCAAGCACCAGCACCACCCGCGAAGGCAAAGTCGCCGCTCCAGCAAATGATGGATGCAGTGTCGGGCAATGTTGAGGAAGTCCGCCAACAACAGGAATTGGCTGAAGCCCAACGCAAAGCCCGGTTGAAGCAACAGCAGCAAAGCCGGGCCCTGGCTGCCGCGCAGAATCGAGCGGAACCTCCGCCACCACTTCCTCGAAGACAGGATGAGCCGTTGAGAGTTCCACCGCCAATTCAGAATAAAAGAACGGCAGCAACGTCTGAATCGCCGGCGTTGCGAACTCCGGTCTTGCCGATAAAGCGCGGAATGGTCCGTCGTAAGAAACGTCGATCGGGAGTGCGAGCCCTGCTTCGGGGAAAAGATTCAATCCGTCAGGCTTTGATCGCTTCAGAAGTTCTTCACAAGCCGAAGGGGTTGGACGATCAAGCGGAAGATAGGTGAGGGGAACGCAACTGCGCAGATAGCGCGCTACGCTTTAGAAAATGTTAGGGGCGATAACACCGGAAACTGAAACGGCCTCACCTAGTTAAAGCTGAGGCCTTTCCGTGTTCTCCCCCCCAGGGTCGAAAGTTGATGGAGTTCGTTTCCCTGGAGGCGCACGCCCCCCCCCAACATCACTTTCATACTAGGACGCGTTCGAGGCCAACGCCATTTAAATTGTGAAACACTTTTTGAGTCGCTCAACTGATTAGCGCTCTATGCGTTTGGGTTGCGCCTCGCCAAATTGGCAATGATGTTCGTATCCCATTGACACACCCCTTATCCAGCCAACCATTCTAATCAAAGTTCAATCATGCTTGCTGTCATTTCCCCTGCCAAAACGCTCGACTACGAATCCCGATGTCCTGCGCACGATCCTTCTCAGCCTGAATTTCTCGATGAAGCCGGGGAAATCATCGGGGTGCTGAAGAAAAAGACCCGCCCTCAGCTTGGTGACCTGATGAGCATTTCTGAAAAGTTGGCGGACTTGAATTTTCAGCGCTACAAAGACTGGTCGCGCCCTTTTTCGGAAGACAATGCGCGTGCTGCGCTACTGGCTTTCAAGGGAGACGTTTACACCGGGTTCGATGTCGAGAATTACGGAAAACGCGACTTCAATTTTGCGCAAAAGCATCTTCGGATCCTTTCCGGGCTTTACGGACTGCTTCGGCCGCTGGATCTGATGCAACCGTATCGGCTTGAGATGGGAACCAAGCTAAAAACCAAACGGGGAGGGGATTTGTATGCCTTTTGGGACGAAAAAATCACCCACGCCGTCAACCGGGTCGTTGCTGACTCAAAGGGAAAAGCCCTCATCAACTTGGCGTCGAACGAATATTTCAAGTCGATCCGGCCAAAACTCCTCGAGTGTGATGTGATCACGCCTTCGTTCAAAGATTTGAAAAACGGGAAATACAAGATCATCAGCTTTTTTGCCAAAAAGGCCCGAGGGATGATGTGTGACCATATGATTCGTAATCGGCTGACAAAACCAGAAGAGCTGAAATCCTTTGATCGAGCAGGTTACGCCTATAATGATGCGCTTAGTAAAGGCAATACGTGGGTTTTTACTCGCGATGAACCTCAAAGCGATTAATTTCAGATTTCCGAAAGGTTCTGTGGTTTCGATGTTGCTGACAGTGGTCTTTGCATGTTCCCTAGCGGCAATGTTTTCCCGCCGGAAAATCGCTTTTGACCTTTTGGTAGTTAGCTCCCTGTGTCTTGCTGCATGTTTTGCGAATGCTCAGGAAGTGAAGGAGAATCCGTCGACCGATCCCGAAACCAAAGCGGTCGATGAGTCTGAAAAGGCTCCGGAAGTAGCGACTCCGACAACCCCGGTTGTTTGGAGGGGGATCATGCAGAATGTATTAGTTGATCCCATGGCTCGATTGCCGTTTGGAGAATCCGAAACCCTCCGTGCCCCGATTGCGGTTCATTTTCCGGCCCAGAAGTCATCAATCTGCTGGGACGCGAAAGCCTGCCGCTTGCTGTATGCGTGGAAGGGGGAGTTTTTGGCTCAAGACGCCACCACTCAAATCGCAATGCCAGCAGGAGAAATCGCCTACCTGGCAGCAGGGCCGGGTCCGTTTTCCGCGGCCGTCGGTGCGTATGGAAAGCCCAAGTATTTTGGTTTCAAATTGATCGAAGGTGTTCCTGAATTCTATTACTCTGTAGGTCGCGTGGCCGTTCGGGAGCGGTTTTCATTCTCGGAGGATGCGGAAACGTTGATGCAGCATTTCGCAATCGATAACTCCGCAGGAGACGTCGTCATGACTATTCCAGAAGCATGGAAAAATCGGATTTCGACTGAAAAAGGAACCCTGAAGAATCGAATTCTGACCGTCAGTAAAAATGACGCGGCTGATTTCACCCTGAACTATTCGCTGATTCCTGATGAAACGCCTGCCGAATAGTTTTTACGACCCAATAGGGTCTGTTCGACGAATCAACCCTGGTGGATCGTTTGTTGCGCTATGTCTGTTGGGAACCGCAGCCCCTGCTGATGAACCGGTGTGGACGATTCAGGATGGCAAGATCCTAAAGGACGACGTGGTGTTTGTTGAATCCGGTATCGAAGCTCCCGTTGGAATTCGTCCTGCAAAGAACGGGTCGGTCATCGTAGCGCAGCCGAATGAATTGACGCAAATTTTTGATGAAGATGGCGATGGCAAAGGCGATTTCTTTCAGGCACTCATTTCCGGACTGCATTTAGATCAGCACATCGTTTCTGGCCCTATGGTCAGCGCCGCCGGTGAGATCTACGTCGCAGTGGATCGAGCCGGGGAGATGGTCGATCTCATTTCATGGGCTCCAGGTAAAACGAGTCTGGTGCTTTCTCTGCCAAATACAGCTCGGAATCTGGCGATTGATGCTGATAGTCTGCTCGCGGCGATTGTTTCCAATAACGAAGGGGTTTGGATTGCGACGGCTCAACTCCCAAAGCCTCCTGAGGCTGTTCCTGCACCAAAAGAAGGAGCGGAGCCTCCCTTGCGAGCCGTTCCGGTTGCTCCCCCAACGCTTGAACCCGCTGTCCGCATCCCAAAATCTTTGGTAGGTGAGGGGAATACGATCTCCGATCTCGCATTTGCCAGCAATGGCGGCTTTCAGGTGACAATCTCCGATGGAAAAATTCTGAATGTGGCAGCGGCTCCGATCGACGGTCGCATTCAGGGAAGTGTGATTCCCGCTGTCGAAGACCCCGAGGTTTTTGCGGTGCAGGGTATTCAACTGAGAACTGATGGTTTTTCAATCGTCTTGAATCAGCCCATTGATCGAGGCGTGGGAGGCGTAGAACCGATTCCATTCCAGATTTTGTCCGGAAAATTGATTGGTGAGATTCCGTTGGAACCCATTCCACTGCTGGATGCAATTATTGAACCGGACGGCAAGACGCTGAATCTTATTCCTGCCGCTCTTTTGCCTGAGCGTGACTATGTGTTTGATTTCAGCGCACTGAAAGCGGAAACAGGAGAGCCTTTAATCGCTGAGAAAGCAGCTTACACCGTCATTAAGATCCCGGTTCCGACCGTGTTACCGCCTCTGATTGAAGGTGACATCATCGACGCTACGACCATTAAAGAGCCTGAGGTCGAGGTTGGTGGTGATGAGAAAAAATCTCCAGAAACATCTAAAGGGAAGACCGATGCAGCGGTCGAAGAATAGAAGTAGAGATCAATCCGTTTCAGAGGGCTCAAGCCGCCATGCTACGTATGACTTTGGAAAGATCCACAGCAGTTGCTCGGTGATGATCTCGCAATCAGGAAACAATTCGGTCATCTGCTTTTTCGAAAGCAATCGGGTAAAGCGGATCGTTTCATCGACTTTTTCCTGAGACGGTTTTTGGATCCAGCCCCACGGCGTAAACCAGCGCAGCATTTTTCTCCGAACAGAAACCGGCAGCCAATGAACAAAGGGAGCCGGATAATGTGGCTCAATGGGGTATTCTCCCGCGGGCGTCTGAATCCAGAGCTTCTTTCCCACTCGACGCACTTCCGATGCAAGCCGCACTTGATTTTGCCAATCCCCAACGTGTTCGATCACGGAATTCGAAAACAAAATATCATAGCTGCCATCAGGCTCCTTTAAGGCACAACCGTCACCAACGGTTGTAATGATGCGATGATCCGGGAACGCTTCGGCATCCCATTCGATCGGATGAATGCTCATGCAATCGATTCGCTCAGGAACTTGCGGCCCGGTCTTCCATGTCCTCGGATACCCGCCAACATCGAGCACCAGATCGCTCGATTGAGGCTGAATCATCCCATCAAATTGATCCATTCGTTTCGCCCGCCAGATCTTAAAAATGTGAGAATAGAGCCGATGGATGTTGATCGATGTCATGAAAAATGGAGGTGAGGCTGCCTCACATTAGTTAATTTATCCTAAATATTGAATCGAGATATTTTTGAATGAAGAGAAACTGCCAAATTCTTCCGGCGGAAACGGACTTTGATCAGAGAGTTTTTCGAAATGCGCGCAAATCGCTCATTGGCTTTTATCGACAACGAACCCATTGCTTGGTTCTGAAATCAGGAAAGAGCCCTGGCTTGACGAAATTTCGGACTGGCGGGACGGTTTCCACAAAAGACGTCGAGAACTCAGATAGCCATTTTTTAAGTGGTGAAAAATAAGCGAAATGGGCTTGAAGCCCGCCAGGGAGTTCGTTCACATGGCCTCATGCGGATTTCAATTCGATACGTCCGAAAATTGCATGGGCTGATTTTTGCTGAAAAATAATGCAGGAAGAGCCACTGTATCTAGCTTCGCGGCGATGTGATCTTGCAAAAAATCACCGCTGCCAAACTTTCGCAAAAAAGCATAATAAAAATAAAATTTTCGAAATAACGCAGTTCAAACTTGACCAAAGTCACACTTTCGCATCATCATTCAGATGAATTTGTGAAAAAAAGGCTTTTCCACCACCATCAGACTGTGTTACGACAGTCAGACTGGTAGAAATGCCGTGAACAATTTGATTCATATTAATGATGATTGGAAAGAAACTCTCAACCGCTTGGGCAATGACTGCGCTAATTACAGCGCCGTTCTTGGGCTATGCTCAGCAAACCATCACCGACCAGAATGGCACGGAGATACTGATCGATGCGCTTCCATTGGCAACACAAGGCCAAGTGATCGAAACGAAAGGCGTCATGGCCGGTGGCGGTGGCGAAGGTCCACTTCGCGTTGATGAACTGGGTCGCTTTTATCTTGATCCCGATGGCAAGCAGGGACGTGTCAGCGAGCAGCTTCTTGTTGATCAGATGCTTGGAGTTGTTTTGGTTCCGCGCCCAGGCGATGTGAAAGCCGATGGCTGGCCTGGAGTTGAAGGGGTTTGGCACGATTTGGAAGAGCTTCCTTCAGAAGTAGGTGCAGTTTTCCAGGGCTACCTTTATCAGCCTGTTTCACTGGCATCTCTCGACGAGATGGTTCGTGCAATCATTTTTGCTTACCGTGATGCGGGTCGTCCAGTAGTCGACGTTTTGCTTCCTGAGCAGGACATTACCTCAGGTGTTGTTCAGCTTGTGGTGATCGAGTCAGAGCTTGGTGGCGTTCGCGTTGAAGGTGTTGATTCGGAATACGAAGAATACCTCCGCAGTCAATTCCAAATCAAGAAAGGTGAAGTTATTCGCAGCGAAGAAGTGCTTCGTGACCTGACATGGTTGAACCGCAGCCCCTACCGCAAGGTCGATTTGATCTACTCTCCCGGTTATGAGTTCGGAACTTCAGACATCATTTTGAATGTCACTGAGTCCAAAAAAGCATGGTTCTACACCGGCTACGAGAATTCAGGAACAGAGCTTCTCGGTGAAGATCGTTACATCTTCGGTTTCAACTGGGGTGATGCATTTGGCCCGGACAAGTCGTTGAGCTATCAGTTCACAACCGATGCCGAAGTTGATACAGTGAAAGCGCACTCAGTCGTTTACACGCAGGGACTCCAGAATCGTCACTATCTCACGCTTCTCGGATCTTACGTCACGGTTGACGCTGACATCCCGGTGGGTGATGGATCATTCCTTAATAGCGGTGGAGAAAACTCACAATTTAGCGGTCGTTACGCGATTCCTCTTGCAGGAAAAGCCAATCGTCGCCGTGAGATTGATTTCGGATTTGATTACAAATCAAACAACAACAACCTCGAGTTTGGTGGCGCTGAAGTATTCGATACTACCGTTGAAATCGCTCAGCTGACTGCAGGATACAAAACAACGATCCAAGGGCGTCGCGGAGTAACTCAAATTGATGCTCGCGGTTTTGTTTCTCCTGGAGACCTCACAAGTTTCAACAAAAACGAAGTGTTTGAGCAATCACGTGCCGGATCATCTGCTGATTACCTTTACGCAACATTAGGCATCGAGCATCAGCACCGCCTCGGTGAAGACTGGTCTTTGCGGGTAAAAGGTCAGGGACAAGTTTCTAACAGCAACCTGCAGGCTTCTGAGCAGCTTGGTGCTGGCGGTTACGATACTGTTCGTGGTTTCGAGCAGCGCATTGCCCGGGCTGACGAAGGCTTCTGGGGAACAATCGAGCTTTACACTCCTGAGATTTCAGTGGGACGTATCTTTGACTGGGAAAATGAGACCGATTCACTTCGCCTCCTGACCTTCTTTGATTCGGCAACGCTTTCAAATGTGGATCGTCTTCCTGACGAGCCTAATCAGGTCGAGATGCAGTCTGTTGGTGCGGGTTTCCGTTGGAGCTACTCCGATTGGTTCCGTCTCCGCTTCGACTACGGTTATCCTGTAACCACTCAGAACATCGAAGTTGATGAGAGCGGTCGTTTCCACATCGGCGCGACAGCAAACTTCTAATCGAGGTTTTTACTGAGATTTTACTTTTCAAAAACGGGCTTCGAAGTGATTCGGAGCCCGTTTTTTATTAACCACGTTTCCCGTTCACCCATTCGATGATGGCGAACCTAAAAAACTCCGGATAGTATTTCAAATGGCCAACACATGCATTTATTGGGTGGTCGCACTTCGCTCGGAGGCTGAACCGATTATCCAACGGTTTAAGATGAAGCTTTTTGCAAATCACCACGGGAAATCAGGATTCCCAATCTGGGAGAGCCAAAACGCCTCTGAAAGCGATGTAACACACCGTCTGGTATTGTGTGGAATTGGGAAAATTAACGCCGCAGCGGCAGTCTCATGGCTTCAGGCTGTAACTAATGCAATGGATTGTGGTGCGGTGGCCTGGATCAATTTCGGAATTGCCGGACATCGCCAACGAACAATAGGCGAAGTCGTTCGCGCCAACAAAGTGACGGATGTTGCGACAGGTAAATCATGGTATCCGCCTGCCGCCTGGAAACGGAAGGTGGATTTGAAGGCCGCTCCATTACAAACCGTTGATGCGCCGACTTCGAATTATTCCGATGAAGATTACCTGATCGACATGGAATCGAGTGGAGTCTTTGCCGTAGCGTCGCGGTTTTCTTCGCTAGAGCTGATTCAATCAATCAAGGTCATTTCAGACAATGCAGAACATGCGATCGAAGGAATTACCAAAGAATCCGTCCGGGAGGCATGTAACGCAGCCCTTATAGAAATTGCGCCCTGGCTGGAAGCCTATATTGAAATTGCGCGCGAAGAATCATCTCGAATCGAAGCTCCGCCGCTGTATGAAACGTTGATTGGCTGCATCAGTTTTTCAGAAACGCAGAAACATCAGCTTCGTCGTATTCTGATTCGCCACCACGCTGTAGGGACCGATCTTCAGTGCGGCAGTCTAACGGCATTGAAGTCGGGGAGGGAAGTCATTGCCGCCCTCTCCGCTATTGTTGACGAATGACATTGGTCGGTACCATTCCCATCATTTGCCCGAGCATTTCAGTGTCACTCAAACCCACTTGCGCAAGGATCTTCAAGACAAGCGAATGAGCCTTTGGAGAATCGTTCTGCCAGGCATGCATTTGATTGATTTCATCCAGAGAGAATTTCCCCAGAAGAAAAACGAACCAATCCCGTTTTAATGCCTCTCGAGTCTCAGCCGGGACCGCCGCGACCATCGCAATCAATTCATCAGGAGATCGTTCAGCTGAAAACGGGCTTGCTGCGAGCAGCGAGAACAGGAGCTGCGCCTCTTCGTATTGATTCAATACTTGCGCCAAAGCGATCGTTTTGTTCCCTGCGGCCGGAACAGTGGGTTGTTGCGGCTGTGACGGAACGGCAGTTTGCGCCGTCACAGTGGTAACTGCACAATACAGAGTCGCTGCAAAAATAATGCTGAGCTGAAAAACCTGCCGAGTTCGGATCATGGCGGCAATGGTGCGCGATAAACCGCAATTCGTCGAGCGGGTTTCAATGAATTTTCCCTTATTGCAAGCCAATGGCAGCCGTTCTACGATGGGGCGTGAAAATCCGATTCACAGCCGTTCAATTCACTGCCATTGTCATGGCTTTCGGAGTATTTACGCCAAGCGGGTTCAGTCAGATTCGATTTCAAATCCCGGACCAGGCGTTTACGAAGGCTGACTTTTGGGAGGAATCAGCCTTCACCGGAGAATTCCTCACGAAAGAATCTCCCACTCACCACGCTTTGAAAGCATGGAGCGAGCGACCTGACGTATTCGAAGCGCCAACTCACGGCATTTGGGGGCGCTTCATCGATGACAAATTGCTTTCATTGACTGTCTTATTTCTCGATTCAGGAACCCACTTCGGATATGTTCCAAAAGAAAATGTTGCAGAAACGGAAGTTTCTCACCGCAAGCGTTTTAAAGAGCTTTTCACCCAGGTTGATCAACGGGTTGAAGCAGGGCTCATTTCACTCTCAGAAGGTAAAAAGCCGACTGCTGTTTCCCTTGGGAAATCACCAATGCTGATGCAGGAGGTTCTAATTTATAAAACCGGCAATCTCTACGCCAGGCTCCACCGCGTAGATGAGCAATTGATCAAAGTGACGTGGTTTAAATCGTTGAAAGAGGCTCAAACCTGGGGTGAAATCAACGTAAGCCCAGATTTCTCAACGGCCGCAAAAAAGGAAAAAAACGGCGACTTCGTCATTTTCGGAATCCCGATTTTACCTCAAGGCGACCGGGCTTACTGCGGCGTATCAGCTCTGGCAATGGTGACCCAGTATTTAGGAGTGAGCGCAGAGACCGAGGATTACGCTGCTGCGGCTGGGATTCGCTACGGAAGCACCAAGGGATCGTTTATTCGTGAAGTTTACGACGCGGCCGCAGACGAAGCGGGTTTCAGGCTTGAGATTCTACCAACTGTAAACGGGCAGGTGATCAAACAATCCATTAGCGCCGGAATTCCGATCGTAGTCTGGCGTCGTTGGAATCAGCAGCGGGATTTCTTGCATTCGGTATTCCTGAAGAAATTCAAAAAGAATCCTGAATCCACGTTGCCCGAGCCCAGCGCAAATGATCGCGTGTCATGGCCAGATCAGAACAGTTACAACCACGCGTCAGTTATCACCGGATTCAACGCAGCGCGAAATGAAGTCATCTTTACCGAGAGCTGGAGCGAATCCGTCCGCAATCGCCGCATGCGACTCGAAGAGATGACTGAAACATCTTACGCAGCCTTTGTATTTCACCCAGGTGGTCCAAAGAAATAGAACTCAACACAGCTACAAGCCGATCCAACAATTCAAAAACGGGATAACATTAACTTCTAACAATATATGTAATGCAAAATACAACATTGCGCTTTTTATGATAATTTACTTCTGCCTGCTGTGTGCGCGAGCCCCCTCTATTTGGTTTTTCGTTGTTGAGCGATGTTTGTTGATTTTAACCTATTAGATTAAAATTCTCATTTCCAGTGAGCCAATCGAACGGCTCCTCCTAAATTTACGTCACCCGCCATTCGGCTTCAGGGCCGTCCCTGTCCAGCCCAGCTTTTGATGCAGCACATTGTAAAACGAACTGTCCGGCAATTGAATGAGCGGCAAATCAAACTCTGCACGGCAAATGTGCACTTCAGCTCGAGAGCCAAACTCCGCAACCAATTGACCGTCAACCATCATCAGTAGATCGTCGCGCTGCTCGGGAACGCGAAGCTCAATGGATCCACGATCACTCACCACGATCGGACGGTTCCCCAACGCATGGGGACAAACCGGAGTAAATGCAAACACCCCTGATTCCGGATCGACTAACGGGCCACCCGCCGAAAGCGAGTAGGCGGTCGAACCCGTGGGTGTTGCGACAATCAAACCGTCTCCCGTGTAGCTGTTCATTGCCTGGTCGTTGATTCGAGCGTCGATGTGCACCACGCGTGAATTTGCGGCACGACCGAGATTAATTTCGTTCAACGCAAAGTATTCCTGCCACTCACCGCCATCAATCCGCAGGCGCGCCTGAATGATCGAGCGATTACTGATCGCGTAGGCACCATTCACCAGCGCTTCGACGAGAATTTCTGATTCGTCCGCAGCAGCGCAGGTCAAAAATCCGAGGGATCCTGTATTGATTGCTGCCAAAGGTTTCACCGCCGCTCCCAGTTGGCGGAAAACCCAGAGAAGCGTTCCGTCGCCGCCCAGCACTAGAATTCGCTCGGTTTTCTTAGCCAGCTCATCAATTGGCAGCACCTCGCAACAATCATCGCCCAGCATCTTCGCAGTCGGCGGATCCATCACTGGCGTGACGTTGTATTTTTTCAGGAGGTCCACCAACGCGACGAGGAGTGGCTTTCCCCGTTTTTTCATGGGGTTGGCAATCAATCCGATTGTCGGTGTTTTTTCTGGCATCGGTTGAATTTCGTCGATTCAGGCCTCAGAATCAACCGGTGATTCTGATTTCAGCCACGCGAGAAACTCGATGTTTCCATCCGTCCCGCTAATGGCCGATTCAGTGACGCCACACCATTTTATTCCCTCGGTTTTTTCAATGAAATCGTGAATTTTCTCCTTCGCCTGTTCATGCAATTCAGGATCGCGGACGATACCGCCCTTCCCGATCTGATCCCGTCGCAGCTCGAATTGCGGCTTGATCAGACAAATGACATCGCCACCCGGCTTAAGAACCGAAAATGCCGGCGGTAGAATCAGGGTCAGCGAGATAAATGAAACGTCCGTCACGACCAAATCGACTTTTTCAGGCAATTCATCGGGCTGCATGTGGCGAACATTGATCCCTTCACGACTGGTCACGCGATCATCATTGCGCAATTTCCAGGCAAGTTGATTGGTTCCTACATCAAATGCATAGACGTGTTTGGCGCCGCGTTGCAGCACGCAATCCGTAAAACCTCCCGTTGAGGATCCAATATCAAAAACAACTTTCCCTGCCGGATCGATTTCAAAGTGATCCAGCCCCTTCTCGATTTTCAAACCACCGCGACTGACGAACTTGGGCTTCGATTTCACTGTCAGCGAAATATCTTCCAGCACGTTAGCGCCTGGCTTTGGAGACTTCTGCTGGCCTTCAAGAACCACATCGCCCGCCAAAATAAGACGCTTTGCCTGTTCGCGGGAATCGCACAATCCCCGAGCTACCAGCAACTGATCCAATCGTATTTTTTTTGGGTTAGCAGACACGTTCCCACGAATCAACAGGGTATGTTCGATGAATCAACCCTATTTGATCGTAGAGCTGGTCAGTTTTTAAAAAAGAGGCGGGCCCTGAAATCGGAGTCGAGTCAACTTTTGAGAGCGGCCTCCCGAACGCTATTTGTTGGACTCCGAGTTTTGGGAGTCATGTCGATCGGCATCGGACGATCCCTCGCAATTTCCAGAAGTGAGAGAAATGGAACTTTGCCCCGTCTGATGAGTTTTGCGGGGCCGTTCAATTACTCAAATCCGCTGCACTTGGGAATGTCCTTGGTCGTTGATTCCTGAACGTCTCGCCCGATAGTCCCCGAATCATGAGCACTGAGAATTCAAAAAGAGCATTCGTCACCGGCGGGAGCAAAGGTGTCGGGCGTGGAATTGCCTACGGGATGGCCGATGCAGGCTGGGACGTGGCGATCAATTACCACAGCGATCTCGCCGGCGCGGAAGAATCCAAAGTCGAAATCGAGAAACGCGGCCAGCGCTGCGTGATCGTTAGCGGAAATGTTGGCGTAAAATCTGATGTCGAAGCCATGTTTGCCACTTTGAAATCGGAATTTGGAGGGCTCGACTGCATGATCAATAATGCAGGTCGCCAAACTTTTGCGCCGCTGTTGGAATTAGCAGAGGATGATTGGGATAAAACCCTGAGCACCAATTTAAAAGGGACGTTTTTATGCACCCAGCAGGCGGGGCTTTTGATGCGAAATCAGGGCAGCGGTGGCTCAATAATCAACATCGGATCGGGCGCAAACAAACAGCCGTTTCTGAATTTGATCGATTACTGCGCTTCCAAAGGCGGCGTCGATCAACTGACTCGCGTAAGCGCCTGCGAACTGGGACAGTATGGAATTCGTGTGAACTGCGTGGCTCCTGGCGCGATCGAAATTGAGCGGACCAAAGAGGAATCGCCGAATTATGCGGAAACCTGGAGCGCGATCACCCCGATGGGGCGCGTGGGGAATCCGGAAGACATCGCGAATGTCGTCGCATTTTTAGCCAGTGATGCGGCCGCATTTACCACCGGCCAGACGGTTTATGTCGACGGTGGCTTGTGGACAAAAGCGCAATGGCCATACGAAATCGAAGCGTGACCATGGATTCTGAATCAAAAACCGCCATGGATTGGGATCAGCATTATCAGGATAAGCACACCCCGTGGGACAAAGGATCCCCTGCCCCGCCGCTTTTGGAGTGGATCGCAGCAAATCCGGACACACTCAGTGGTCGGATTCTGGTTCCCGGTTGCGGCGGTGGACATGACGTTCGGGCGCTCGCAGCCACGGGAATTGAAGACGTTTTGGGTTTCGACATTTCCCCAGCGGCAATCACAGAAGCGAAATCTCATGAAGCTGCCGGATCAGAAACTTACAAAGCGGGCGACCTCTTTGATCTCAGTGAAGGCATGCTTGATTCCTTCGATTGGATTTGGGAACACACCTGCTATTGCGCAATCGATCCCTCAATGCGGGATGAATATGTGAAATCGGCCTGGGAAACGCTTCGTCAAAACGCCCAGTTTCTCGGCGTGTTTTATCTCAATCCGTATGACGATGAGCACCAACCTAGCGGCGGGCCGCCTCACGGAACGACCGAAGATGAGATTCGGCAGCGATTTGAAGGCAGCAGGAAATTTAAAATCATCGAATCCTACCAGCCGCAGCAATCCTATTCCGGCCGCGAAGGGCTGGAAGTTGTATTGCGCATGCGGCGGTTGGGATAATTGATTCAACAAGTCTTCAGCTATTGCGGCGAATTTCCGCTTTCTGAGAAAATGGAGTTTTGGTCGACGTCAAAAACAGTGATCTCGTATTCTTTCGCGCCATGTTTTGCTAAAGTCTTTTTGATGTGTTCAATAATTTTCACATCAGCTTCACCTTTTTCGCCCTCATCTTTGCGGGCAATTTGAAATCTGGTATTTGATGAGGTGATTGCATCTCCAATCGAAAGGTTCAAAGTCGGTGCTGGCGTTCCTGGTGTTTCCAAAAGGGAATCGTCTAGCTGCGATGAAGAATTGGGCGTGGAGACTTCATAAACAAGGAAACTAGTTTGCGAAAACTTTGAATTTGAACAGCCTACAAAGAAAATCGCCGTGACAATTAGAATTAGAATACGTGGGCTCATTTCTAGCCGTCTTGAGGGCACTTAATTTTCGTATTCAACATTGCCGTCGAAAAAAAATAACTCCGGTGATTTATCAGAGCCTCCTATTGGGTAAGATCCGTGTTCGGTAACCACCGTTGCGCCAGCTCGCCCGGAATCGAATTCAGCCTTCAATTCCGAATAGATAAGTCGCTCTAAGTTATCTACTTCTTTAGCGTTTGAGCGCTTAAGGAAGATGTAAAAAGAATCCACTCCCCGCCTGCTGCGATGGGTTATATCCCGCTTGGATATTTTGCTCAAAATCTTGCTGACGCGCTTGGGGTCAACTTCCTTAGTGTTGACCAATACGATTGCATCATCACTCGAAACGTTGAATTTAGGCTGGCATGAGCACAGTAAGAGCAAGAGCGTGAAAGCAAATGTCAGCCTGGTTTTCATGTTACGTTCGCTACGATTACACCCCAACCGCCAAGCGCTCGGGATCTTCGAGACATTCTTTGACGCGAATCAAGAACGTCACCGCTTCTTTTCCGTCTACCAAACGGTGATCGTAGCTGAGCGCCAAATACATCATCGGGCGAATCACGACTTCGCCGTCGATTGCCACGGGGCGCTGTTGAATCGTGTGCATTCCGAGAATTCCGCTTTGCGGTGGATTCAAAATCGGAGTGCTCAAGAGCGAACCGTAAACACCACCGTTTGAAATGGTAAACACGCCGCCCTGCAAATCGCTCAGCTGAATCTTTCCATCTCGGGCTTTCCCTGCGTAATCAATGATGCTTTGCTCGATCTCGGCGAACGACTTTTCTTCGCAATCGCGAATCACAGGGACCATCAAACCTTTCTCGGTCCCAACAGCGACACCGATATCGTAGAAGTGATTCTGAATGATCTCACCGTCTTCGATTTGACCATTGATCGAGGGCACCGCCTGCAATCCTTCGACCACGGCTTTGATGAAAAATGACATGAAGCCTAGCTTGGTCCCATGCTTGGAAACGAATGAGTCTTGAACCCGCTTGCGAAGCGCCATGATGTTGGTCATGTCGACTTCGTTGAACGTCGTCAGAATAGCGGCATTTTGCTGCGCGCTCACCAGATGATCGGCGATTTTGCGACGAAGCGGCGACATCTTGTGCCGACTCGTGCGGCCAACTCTAGGGGCTTCAGTCGTTGCTGGTGCGGAACTCGCAGCTGGAGTTGAAGCAGCCAGTTTCGCAACTGAAGCACCTTCAGCGATGGCAAGGACGTCTTCTTTCGTTATTTTGCCGTTGGTGCCGGTTCCGGTTACAGAGGACAAATCGATCCCTTTGTCTTCTGCAATCTTCTTTGCAACCGGAGTCGCTTTCACATCATCATTTCCTGAAGTTGAGGCAGCCGGAGCAGGTGCTTCTGATTTCTCAGAACCGCCGTCCGCTGATCCCGTGGCGGTATCCGATCCCGCAGGCGCTTCGCCTTCTTCGATCAATGCGACCACAGCGCCGATATCAACTTCATCGCCTTCGCTGACCTGGTACTTCAGAATACCATCAAATCCGGCCGGTAACCCTTGCGAGACTTTGTCCGTCTCGAACGAAAGGATATCGTCATCTTTGGTTACATAGTCACCGTCATTTTTCAGCCATTCACTGATGGTTGCGGAGGTGATCGATTCGCCGACGGACGGCATCTTGATTTCGTTGGACATGACTTAAAAGGTAAGAGGTTCTAAAAATTCAAATTGAGGATGATCAGACGTTAAATGCCTCTTCGACGAGCGCTTTTTGTTCGCGTTTATGAATCGCTTTGGAACCGGTCGACGTACTCGCTGCCGAACCGCGACCCGCGTAACGAACTTTGTGCTCAGTCAGCTTCTGGAGGCGCGGGCCAATGAATGACCACGCTCCCATATTCAAGGGTTCTTCCTGACACCACACGATTTTGCTGGCCGCTTCGTATTTCTTCGCGAGCTCCTTCATTTTCTCGCGATGGTAAGGATAAAGCTGTTCCATCCGGACAATCGCGACATTCTCGATGTTGAGCCGTTTACGGTAGTCATCCAGATCGTAGAACACTTTTCCTGAGCAGAAGACAACCCGATCAATCCGATCCGGTTCACGAAGCTCCTCGAAATCATCATCAATAATTTCCTGAAAAGACGTGCCTTCAGCCATCTCATCAAGTGATGACATACAAAGTGAATGATTCAAAAGACTCTTGGGAGTCATCAAAATAAGTGGCTTCCGGATATCGTCCCGCACCATCTGGCGACGCAACACATGAAAATACTGAGCCGGCGTCGTCAGGTTACAAACCTGAATATTATTCTCGGCACAAAGCTGTAAAAATCGTTCCAATCGAGCTGAGCTGTGCTCTGGGCCCTGCCCTTCGTAACCGTGAGGCAACAGCATCACCAAATTGCTATTCCGCTGCCACTTAGACTCGGCAGAGGTAATGAACTGATCGATAATCACCTGCGCGCCATTCGCGAAATCACCAAACTGAGCCTCCCACAACGTGAGCATATCGTCCGTCATCAGCGAATACCCGTATTCAAACCCCAGAACAGCAAACTCAGACAACAGCGAATTGTAGACCCACAACTTAGCCGTTTGCCCCTCATCCATCCGATTCAACGGCACATAACGATCGCGGGTTTCCGGATGATAAAGCACCACATGACGCTGAGCGAACGTTCCCCGACGACAATCCTGACCGGAAAGACGAACGTGCTGACCTTCTTTGATCAGGGTTCCGAACGCGAGCGACTCCGCAAATGCCCAGTTGATCCCCTCACCGGTTTCCATTGCCTTTTGACGAGGCCCGAGAAAACGCTTGTCCAATTTGGCGTTGATCATGACCCCTGCCGGAACGCGGGAAATCTTAGTGCCGACTTCATCGAGCAACTCTCGTTTCACCCCGGTAGGAACCCGTTCGAAATTGAACGGAGGCTGAGCCGCGCCGACTGCGCCCGAATATTCATCACGATTACCCTTCTTCTCCGCTTCCTGAAGTTCAGATAGCTGCTGATCCATCTCAGCCCGGTAATCATCTTCAATAGCAGAAACCTCTTCGCGTGTGAAATCGCCAGCCGCCACCAATGCATTGCCAAAAACGGTCACCGGTGTGTCATGCGCACGAATATTGCGATAGGATTTCGGTAATGTGAACGCAGGTTCATCCCCCTCGTTGTGTCCGTGGCGACGGTAGCAAACGATATCGAGAATGACATCCAGCTTGAACGTATTGCGGAAATCCAATGCCAGCTCAGCCGCAAACATCACATCCAATGGCGAATCACCATTCACATGAAGGACCGGCGCATCAATCATCTTGGCGACATCTGTGCAATACGCTGATGATCGAGCATCTTCCGGAGTCGTTGTAAAACCGACCTGATTGTTCACCACGATATGAATCGTTCCACCCGTGCGGTAACCGCCCAACTTCGATAAATTCAGCGTTTCAGCAACACTGCCCTGCCCTGCAAAGGCGGCATCTCCGTGTATCAAAATTGGCAAAATCGGAACGCGCTTCGAACCCGAATCGCGCAGATTGGGATCATTCGCACGTTGCCGCGCGCGGGCTTTCCCTTCAACCACAGCATTTACGGCTTCAAGGTGACTCGGGTTTGCGGCCAGGTGAATCCTGATTTCGTGACCCGAATTAGTCTTGCGCATGCTATCAAATCCCAGGTGGTATTTCACATCACCATCACCCGCGACCAGATTCGGGACATAGTTCTCCGAGAACTCATACAAAAGGATTTTCAGCGGCTTCTTTAGAAAATTCGCCAGAACATTCAAACGGCCGCGATGAGCCATTCCCATAATGATTTCCTTCTGCTTCCGCTCGCCGGCGCGTTCCACGATCGCATTCAGCGCCACCATGAGAGATTCGCCTCCCTCAATCGAAAAACGCTTTTGCCCGACGTATTTACGATGCAAAAATTCCTCAAAAGCCTCCGCATGAGTCAACCAGGTCAACGCATCTTCCTTCTTTTCCCGGGAAATATCAGGCTCCGACAGCCGGGCCTCGATCCGATCCCGCATCCAATGCCGCACATTTGGCTGGCTGATATGCATGAATTCATAACCGATCTTCCCACAGTAAATTGCTTCAAGCTGAGTAATTAACTCCCTCAACCTCAATACTTTGCCGCTTTTGAAAAACTGAGTTGAAACATCCTCATCCAGATGAGCCACCTGAAATCCGAGCTCCTTTAAATTGAGCACCTCCGGCTCCGGCGGCGCTTCATCCAGCGGATTTACCCACGCTTTGGTGTGGCCCAACGTCCGGTAAGTGTAGACCAGCGTGACAATGCGCGCTCGAGTCGTCGTATCGAGCGAACTCGCAATTTCCGTTGCGGTGTTCGGAGCAGATTTGCCACCCTTCGGCGGCGTTGCCATCCCCAATTCAAAACCCTCGAAAAAACAAGCCCAGTCAGATTCGACAGAATCAGGGTCGGATTTCCATTCGGCGTATTTGCTATCAAGCAAATCAGCATTGGCGCGCGCGGCTATCGAAGAACTCATCAAAGATTATTGAACAAAAGAGACGGTGGAAACAGTCGCGGCAAAGTGACACATTTCGAGATTATTCTTCGAAGAATTTGTTAAAAATCACGACTTCAAGGCAATTGGGAGCGGAACTTGGAAATATCCTCCAATTGGACCGTCCAATTGGTCGCAAAAGGCAATCAATCACAACAAAGCGTTTTACGTACCAACAGGGTTGGTTCATCGATCAGACACTGTTTGATCGAAATGTCGTCACGACAACAAGTGGCATATTGGAATTACTTTTCCAGCTTGCACGCGCTCCCGCTGACGACCCGCCCCCCCACTATTGCTGCCCCGTAGCAATAAGCCCACTTTGATAACACTTTGCCGTCAGGTGCGATCCTGCATTTGAAATACATCCCGTTCTTATTGTAGAAGGCAAGGTCACTGTAACTGTATTTTCCTTGTACGAAGCAAATTCTCGCCGTTGGATTCGTGCCGTCGCAGTAAAAGAGAGCAGAAAGGGCACTGACTCCTTTATTGTTCTCAACAAGGTGACTCAGCTTCCCTTCGCTGTCATAATGAAACTCGTAATAATAGGATTTATCAGGCGGAACGGTAGGATCTCCCGCCTTTGCTTCCGTTGACGACCAGCCCTTCAGAACTGTGAGACGTTCCTGTGTGGTATTTGACCGAAGTAAGATCGGCTCCCGGGATACCTGTGTTTTTTTCGACTTTGGAAACGAATTCCTGCAGGTATCTAAGCGCTGACTCTTCAGATGGCTCGGGCTTTCCTGCAATAACCGTTTCCGCCTTTGCCGCAAGAAAGACCGGTTTCGGCGTCACGTTTGGCGTTTCTTTACTGCAGCTAAACAGTGCCAGCAGCAGTATATTAATGTAACTGTAAATCCCTTTTTCATATTGAATTGCATTATCACGGTCTTCTAGAATTACTTCGACGGCAACACCTTCTCAAGCGTCAGCAGGGATTTCTTTGTTGGACGCTCTAATCATGCCTGTCACAGCGGAAAGCGGGCGCTCGATAAGCGCCGCGGTTCCGTCCTTCGACTCCGGGCGGGTCAGACGTCTCCATCCAAGTGCTTATTTGGCGCATCTGGTTGACAAGCCTTCACCTGTTCTTATGCCACCTTGTTAGTCGTTCATTTAGTCATGGGTAGAAAGCGTAAATGCCGTGGGGCCGGGTGAACGCATCCGGGGGTTCTTCATCCAAAAGCCGTCCGTTGACATTGTAGGATTTAATTTCGTCTTTGAAGTCTAAATACTTCATCTGTGTCGCAGGAACGGCGGAAAAGTCACAGTTCGTAAACGTTGTCCACGGTCGATAGTTACCCATCACAAGGCGGACGTCTCTCAACGTGCAATTCACGAACGTCAGTTTCTCAATCTTGATGCCCTTGAAGTCTTCCAAATCAATCGCTTCCTCCGTGTCCTTGACCAGAATCTGGACAGGCTCTCCGCCCCCGTAGTAATCGAGACCACTGCCACGAATCAGGCTTCCGATTGCGCCGGAAATACTGATGTCCCTGACCCTGTCGCCTGCCAGCGAGAACTCGCTATCGGGATAATGCGATCGAATCCTCCAGACTGCGTTCCCCCGCGTGAGTATGTAGCCCGCTGAAAACACAAGAACGACGAGTACCGCCAAAATCACTTTTCGAATTACCGGGCGCTTCATTCAGTTGGACAACGTTAAAGGAATGGCGCGCCGGTGGGAAGCTCTGAATCTAATCAAACGGCTTTCTCGGCGGCACCATCTCTAGCTTGTTCTGCTTCTTCTAATTCTGCTTTGATTGGTTCAGATAACTGACCTATTTGGATCCGGAAAAGTAAAACGTCGAGCGGTTCAATTTTCCGATTGAATTTTGAATGGCTAAAGCCCCTCATTGTTAAAGGAATCGAGAAATCACTTTGTGTTGCAGAAATAGCGTTCCCACCGAATCTGCGCGCGTCTTGAAACCATCCAAATTAACTTCCCGCTTGTGGCGTGCTGACTCCCCATTCCTGCCCAGACCGATTGGTGGAAAAGTCTTTTACGGGTGGGTGATCGCGATTGTTTCGACGATTGGAGTGTTATTTTCAATCCCGGGGCAAACGATGGGATTCAGCGTCTTCACGGAAGTCCTCATGGAAAACTTGGGGCTTACCAGGGTTCAGTTGAGCTCCGCTTATTTTGCCGGCACAGTTGCTTCAGGGCTCACGCTTCCCGCGCTGGGACGGCTTTACGATTTCTGGGGCGGTCGCAAAATGGCGGTCATTTCGGCATTGATCACGGGCGTGGTTTTGTTTTATCTCGCAGTGACAAAGCAATTTGCGGCGTTTCTATCCTCGAACCTGCCTGACTCGTGGAGCCTCGCCGTTTCGTTCATCGTGATCGGACTTGGGTTTTACTTGATTCGGGCCTCGGCTCAAGGAGTGCTGACAATGAGTGCCCGAAATTTGATCGGGAAATGGTTCGATGTTCGGCGCGGACTGGTGTTTGCGATGGTTGGGATTGCCACCTCGTTTGGATTTTCGTCGGCTCCGAAATTTCTCGACATGCTGATTCTGAAATTTAGCGCTGAAGGAGCTTGGATGATTCTCGGAATTCTCACGATCTGCGTGATGGCTCCCCTCGCCTGGTTTTTCTTCCGCGATTCGCCGGAAGATTGTGGGATGGAAATGGATGGAGGCAAGATTGTTACCAAAGGAAAAGAGAATCTCGACATGGTGATTCATCGCGACTTTTCGCGCGCGGAAGCGGTCCGGACCTATTCATTCTGGCTATTCGCCCTGTCGTTTTCGTTTTTCTCGCTCTACTCAACGGCGTTCACGTTTCACATTGTTTCGCTGGGTGAAGAATTTGGATTTAAAAAGGAATCGATGATCAGCCTGTTCATTCCGATGGCCGCAGTCAGTGTGGTGACGAGTTTGTTTTGTGGAGTGATCAATGCAAAGACCCGCCTGAAATGGCTGCTCGCAGGAATGAATTGCGGGGCCCTTCTCGGGGCAATCGGCTTGATGCGCCTTTCAGAGCCGGGAGGAATCGCGCTTTATGTAATTGGAAACGGCATTTGCGGCGGCTTCTTCGGATCGCTTTCAGGAATCGTTTGGCCTCGATTTTTTGGCCGCGAGCATCTCGGCGCGGTATCTGGCGTCAACATGAGTGCCATGGTGATCGCCAGTGGAATCGGTCCGCTTGTTTTTGCCCTCTCTGTGCAGGCAGCTGGTTCATACAGCTGGGCACTTGCTGCCAGCGTTACGATTCCAGCACTCCTATTCTTTGGAAGCTTTTTTGCGGACAATCCGCAGCGGAAAAGGACTTCTGCTTAAAAAAGCGCGGTTTGCGCTCCGCAACTATTGTCGGACTTTCGGTCCTGTGGCGCAATTTCAGCGAGGGTTTCATCCAGCTCCTGCAACGCTTCGGAGTCAAGCACGCCATCAATGGCGCCAAGTGCTGGCGAGTTTCCGACCGAAACTGAATTTTGCTGAGCCGTAAAACTTGGCGTTCTCTTTGCCACCACCGACTTCCGGCGAAACGGTGCCATCAAGATCGTTTTCAATTTTGGCAACTCCCGATTCTGCGATCGGAACCAAAGCAACGCGACACCAACCGTAGCGAAAATGAGATTGTTTCCCCAGGCTGCGATCCATGCCGGGATAATCGTTGCTTGTCCAAGGGAAATCAGCGTTCCCCGCGTCACATACATCAGCGCAAAAATCACAATTGATGCAGCCACTCCACCCATGACACCGCGACGCGAATAGACAATTCCGAGCGGGGCAGAAACAAGTACCATCACAAAACACCAGAACGGTTCCGCAAAGGTATCCCACCAGTTGGTTAGAAACGGAGCGAGGTCCCGCTTGGTGTAATCGGAGTTTGATTTGAGATACATCGTTAGTGCAGGCAACCCGAGGTGCTCTGCATTCTGCGACGAACTCAGCACTTTCCAAGGGGTTTCCCGCCAGCCAGGCAGCCGCAATTTGTCGAACGATTGCACGCGCGGAACGCCGTTGTCGTCATAGGTATAGGTTTTTCCTGCGTAAAGCCACCATTCCGGCGGCGCCATTCCGTGAAGCCATTTTGCGGTTCGGGCCTTCCAGATAATATCCGGCCGCCCGTCGTCACCCATTTGCCAGATAACGACTGACACCATTTTATCCTTCGCCAAATTCCGGGGAACCCGCCCAACAAACCAGGTACGATTATCCACTTCGTTCACGTGCATCCAGCCGAATTTGGCAACCTTGGAGGCGTCCCGACTGCCTGTTTTCTTATTCTTTTTGTCGAGCCGTTCCTGTTTGATCAATGCCAAAAGCGATTCCTTATAGCCCACGGAATTCGGTCCCCATTCATACTTGAAAACCAACGAAACCAACACGCAGAGCAATCCAACGAGGAAGAAGGGGCGCAATACGCGCATCACGCTCCGCCCGGCTCCGATCATGCTGATCAGCTCATTCGAGGTCGACATTTTCCCCAATGAAAACAGAAGCGAGAGCAACAACGTCGCCGGCAGAACGAAGACAATCACCATTGGCAGTTGAACGATATAAAACTTGAGAACCGTGCCCGCAGACGCCCCGGCAAGATCAGTAGCGTTGTTCAGGAGATCAAAAATGATGAAAATCGAAACAAAAGCAGTCAAACAGAAGGCGAACGGCGTCAGGAAGTTCCGCATGACGTACTGATCCATGATGCTGGAACGGTAATTGAGCATGACCGCGATGGGGAAACTGAGAATCAGCAAGCCAATGAGAATCAGCTTTCCAGCATAAGCCCACGAGGACGGCAGTTCTCCCGCCATCGCTTTGCCCATGATCCCAGATTGGGTCACTGCAAAATCCGATGGCAACCACGCCACAAGCACTCCAAAAGCAGTGATCCAAAAAATAATCTTGGTCAGCCGAATCCGCTGCTCGTCAGTCAACCGGGCCCGCAAGCGGAGACTGAGCAAGAAGGCAGACGCTACAATCAGCGCTCCTATTCCCTGAGTGATCGGAGCCACCTTCGTCGGGAGTTCATACGCGCCTGCTTTGCCGATTTCAATGAGAGCGGAAATTTCAGTCTCCGTCTCCTGGTAATCTTCCACTGTATTGAAAAAGAATGAGATCGTCGCCACTGCAACGAGCAGGATGAAAATCTGCACAGCCACCGCCTTTTGATCCGCACCTTCGAGGGCGGCAAGAGAAGAGTCCCGAACTCGAATCAGGAATTTTTTTGGCTTTGAAACGTGGGCCATTTGCGAAAACAGGGAAACTGGAGGAAAGCTAAGATACCTTAAATTAAATACCGGGGAATTCAACGGGAAGCAGGATCACTTCTTAGCTGGGTGTAAATCACATTGTGATCAAACGTATACGCGGGATCAGAACTCTTAAGTTCGCAGGCAAAATAGGATGAGCTATCATAAAACACCGGCAGATCATCACGCCGATTCAACAGAGAACCCGCCAGATGAAGCAGCGCCATTGATTCCGGCCGACTCACCCGGGTAAAGCGATAGTCTCCTTCCTGCTTAAAATAGCCGTTCGACATTCTGATTTTGATCAAATTATCAGCGATCACGCACGCGAGATCAAGAAAGCTGCGGTCTCCGGTAATTTCCTGAAGGTCGAGCAACCCGAAGATGAATTCAGGATTACTCAGGTCTGTCTCAAAATTAAGCGCCCTACCCTCACCTTCCTCGCTGCCAATATCACCCAGACGATTTGCCTTGCCTATTTTCCTCGCCATTTCCCAAAGTTCAGGATGAGCCGTGCGATCGACTAGGGTTGCCGCTGCTGCATAGACGATAAAATAATCTGCGGCCGGCCATTGCCCGGAGATAGAGCCTTTCGGCCCAAAATAACCGTCACGCGGCATTTCAGTTGCCGACAAATCGGTGCCATCCAAAAGCGTACGGCGCAATTTTCCAGTTGAGTCGTCGTAGGCGCTTCGCCCGATGCCCTCAAGATCTGCAATTGCCCATTTCAGAAATGAATCCCCTTTTTTTCCGAGGCGCTCAGCAAGGTGAATCTGAGTCAATAATGGAGCTGCGAGGGAGTTGGGCTCAAACAAATGAGCTTCATCGACCACTTTTTCCGGAAATAGGTCTCCGAATTGTTCTTCTGCTCGATCCTTTGCCGGTCGAGTGAATTGATAGCCCCGCAAACCGGTCTTTGGGTCCGAAGTTTTTGCATACTGACCAGCGAGCCGCTCCGCCCATTGCAAGGCTGGCTTCTCTCCGTCGAGATCGTAAAGCATCGCTCCGGCGAAAAGGAGGTCACTTCCTGCATTCACAAACGTTCGCCCTTTTCCAATGTAACCGACGGGGCTATCCGCCGCGAAATCATGTTCCCAGACCGATTCATCAATCCGCTTGGGGCTCTCAACGCCGCCGTGGCGGTCAAAATCAAGCCGCTCCCACTCCCTCATATGGCATTCCCAAAATGCACGAATAAATCGGCGAGTTGCCTCTTCATCAATTTCCCACATCAAATCATAATAAGGGTAAGTCGCCTTCAATTCATGCACCGGGCTGCGCTTCTTCCCAAGCCAATGGTATCGCCGCCCTACCCATTCATCTCCCCTTGCATCATAAGCGGTGTGGCCTCCCCAATACATCAAGCCGTTTGGGGTCACTAAATTTTCAAATCCAAATTGGACGGCAGAAACCGCAGCTTCTTTGTATTTAGGCTCCTCCGTCAGTTCAGTCAAACCAACCAGGGTTCGGAGCAGGTTTTGCTGATTTGCCAGATTCGCGAGAACCCATTCGTGATGATCGTATTGCCACGTCACGGGCTCCAGCGTTTCCAGATTCACTCCATCCAGAAACAGTGGAGTCTCCTCGCCGTAACGATCCAGCGAATTTGCAAAAACCGTCTCGGCGTATTTCTCCAGAACGGAAAGATAGCGCGCTGCGGTTTCCTGATCCTCAGGAGAAACCGGACGGCGAGCTTCGCCGCAACTCTGGAGGAAGGCAGCGGAAAGCAAACAAAAAAGCAAGGCAGGTCGATGAAAACGTGACATCAGAGGAAAGACGGATTGAAGAGGGTGAACTTAGGAGAAATAAGAATATGCAGGCAAAAGAACTTAAGTTTTTAAAATGTTCCACGGGGAATGTTTGAAAGTGCTGACTATTTTAAAAATCTCACATTTCGTAAATATAGACATTTTTCAACTAATATTAAGGGAGTTAGCGATTAAAGTCACCGCGAGATCAGCATTTTTTAGTCGCACAACCTTATCTCAGACTTGCAAAGTTTGTCAGAATTCGTTAAAAATCTCCTAAGAACACACACGGCACAGTCGTCCCAGTTGGGATGGCTTATCAACAAGCCAAATCGAGCAATGAAGAAAACTGAAACCCTATTTCACGCCCGTACCGGAGTGATCGCCTTGGCTGCGATTGCGACGGTGGGAATTTCGCACGACGCAAACGCTCAGGGATTTCTGGGCGGCCTTTTCAAAAAAAACAAGAAGAGCAATGCCGATGATGTCGCGACGGTGAATCCTCCGGGAACTGATACGCTTCCGACAACGACGGTTGAAAGTAATTCCAAGCGATCCAAGCCATCAAACCCGCGAACCGTTCTGACTTCAGGACAACTCAGTGCTCAGGAGGCGGCAGCCAGCCAAGTCCTGGCGAAAGCACAAGCAGAGGAAGGCGCCGCTAGCTATGGAAAAGCCTTTGGAACCTACAAGGGCCTTGTAAAAAGCTATCCACGGACGCAGTCAGCAGCTGAAGCTCAGTACAAAATGGGGGAAATGCGCCAAGCTGAAGGGAACGACAAAAAAGCGTTCGAGGAATATCAGGAGCTCATCACCGTCTATAAGAACAGCAAGCGTTTCACCGATGCATTAAATCGACAGTTTGGGATTGCTGAAAAACTTCGAGGGGCCACGAAAAAGGGGTTCGGTGGAATCGGAGCCGCCATTCAACCCTCTCGTTTGGTCGAAATGTTTCAACAAATCGCAAACAGCGCGCCTTATACGGATTTCGCACCGCGAGCCCTTTTGAATATTGGTTACATTCATTCAGAGCAGAGAGACCAAGCCCTCGCGATCATGGCATTTCAGCAGGTCGCCGATAGCTATCAGAATACGGATTTCGCCTCAGAGGCTCAGTTTCAGGTATTCAAACTCCGCGGGCAGATGGCGAAAAAGTCATTCAGCCCGGTCGAAGATAGAGCCCAGGAAGAAGCCGGAATGGATTTCGTAGGTAAAAACCCCGACGACAAACGAGCTTCTGATGTAAAGGCTGAGCTCGGTCAGATCGAGGACCGCAAACTTGATAAGCTCTTCAATATTGGTCGTTTTTACGAAAGTCGGGAACAATACAAATCTGCCGCCGTTTATTATCGAAAGATCGTGGAGCATCCTGGCTCCACCCGTTACAACGACGCCAAAGAGCGACTTTCTGCACTCACTGCGGTTGACCCCTCGTTGGCAACCGCCCCGCGTCCCGGTGTTATTGCGGTGGCCCCGCAACAGATCGCCCTTCCCGGCGAAGAACCTGCCGCGGCCCCAGAGAGCGGAAGCGGCGGACTCAAAAAAATGTTTTCCGGATTTGGCAAGAAAGAAGAGGTCGCTGAAGAAGCATCCTATCTCGGGCCGCCTCCTCCAACAATCAAGACGAAGAAGCCCTCTATGCGGACCTCGAACGATAATGTGATCCCGATCCCGAATGATGACCCTGTTACCGGAAACTGATCATCCTTCCCGTCAAAACGCCCAAAACCTGACGAATTCCGGTTTTTTTGGCCAGTTTAGTGATTTCAGCTCGACTTTTTTCGATGAAATGTTCACCTAGGCTTGCTATGCGGCAATCAATAGGGTAAAAATCAAAGTTTGCCTATTATCGACCACCTGAAACCTTTTTGCCTCGGACCCATGAAGAAAAACCTTCGTAAAGCGTTGCCATTGCTCGCGTTATTCCCTGCCCTTTTGATTCTCTCAAATTGCGCCGGATATCAGCTTGGATCCGTTAAGCCTGCTGCCTACAAAGAAGTAAACAGGATTTTCATTCCCACATTTGAAAACCAGACGCTTGAGCCCCGTGCTTCGGCCGTGGTTACAAACGCAGTGATCAAGCGACTTCAGGCAGATGGAACGTTCGCTGTTTCTACCAAAGAAAGCGCCGACGCGGTTCTCGTTGGTAAAATCAAGCGCATCGAACGTCGCCAGTTGCGTGCAGCGCGCACCAACACTCTTAAAACTACAGAGTTAAACGTCTATATCGTTGTCGAGTGGTCACTTCAGGATCCAGTTACTGGTGAGAAAATCGATTACGCTGCGTCGCGCAACATCGATGACACCAACCGCGACTCGAGCACAAGCCTCCGCAATCGCCCCGGTCGCGTAATTGGTCGCACTATCCAGTTTGTTGATCCAAACTTCCAGCTATCAGAGCGCAACGCAATTCCAGTTGCTGCCGAAGACGCTGCAAACATTCTCGTTTCGCAGCTTACTGAAGGTTGGTAAGAAAGAGTTCGGCTATCAAAACCGACTCCCATTCTGACCACGAAAATTCAATGAGCGGCAATGCTCCCATTGCCGCGACATCAGGCCGCATCAGCCTGATCGCCTCCCCGATCGGGAATCTCGGCGACATCACCTATCGTGCTATTGAGCACTTGCACCTCGCGACCGTGATCGCATGCGAGGACACAAGACACTCCCTTCGATTGCTGTCGCGCTATGAGATTTCCGGCAAGGAACTGATCTCCTGCCACGACCACAACGAAAAATTCCGCGCCGAACAACTTGCCGAACGGGCGCTGAATGGCGAAAAAATCGCACTTCTCACCGATGCCGGCACTCCTTCCGTTTCAGATCCCGGCTTTCGCGTTGCCAATGCCTGCCGAAAACTCGGGGTTCCTCTGGAAATTCTTCCGGGAGCGTCTGCCGTCCTCACGGGGCTGGTTGGCTCAGGTCTGCCGAGCGACGCATTTCATTTTGAAGGTTTCCTGCCTGTGAAATCAGGGCGCAAAACCAGAGCACTTACCGAAGCGCTTGAACGATCGGCTACCAGCATCTTTTTCGAATCCCCTCACCGCATTTCAAAAACGATCAAGCTTCTTGCCGATCTGGAGCCTGACCGTGAAATCTGCATCGCCCGCGAATTGACGAAGAAATTCGAAGAATACATTCGTGATACTGCGGAAAATGTAGCTAAAGCCATTGAAGAACGGGTTTTGAAAGGAGAAGTAACACTGCTGATTGCCGGCAAGCGTTGATAGGTTGTTTTCAACGTCTCGATCCAACAGGCTTCATTCATCGAACAGCCCCTATTTGATCGCTTTTTGTCTTTTTCGCGTCTTTTGCACCCATCTCCTTGCTTTTGCGGCGCGTAATGGTTTAGAACTCCGAAACCTTTTTGTTCTCTGTTCAGTAATCAATGAATTCTCTCGCGAACGCACTCGTTCAATTTTGGAAGTCCTCCGTCGGCAAGAAAATTATTGTCGCTTTGTCAGGAGCCATGTTGGTCCTCTTTCTTCTCGGTCACATGGCCGGTAATCTGTTGTTTTTCCAAGGTAAGGAGGATTTGAATGAATACGCCGCTTTTCTTCATCACATGCTTCACGGCTGGGGAATCTGGGGTGCTCGAATTGGCATTCTTGCTGCGTTCCTCGTCCACATCGTAGCTACCATTTCGCTAGTGAGATTGAATAAAGCGGCTCGTCAGAGCAAATATGCTTATGAGGAAACCAACGTAGCTTCGAAGAGTTCGCGAATCATGATCTGGTCAGGCCTCACCGTCTTGGCGTTTGTTGTCTTTCACATTCTTCACTTCACCGTTCGGGTCGACGAAAACCTGGCTGGCATGAAAGAAACGGTTGATGGCGTCGAGCGTCATGATGTCTACGCAATGGTTTCAGCTGGATTCAAAAACCCACTGGTCACCATTTTCTACATCATCGGCGTAACCCTTCTCTGCTCTCACCTCAGCCACGGAATTGCTTCGATTTTCCAAACCCTCGGACTCCGTTCCAAAAAGAGCCGGGGTTTGACCAAATCGATTGGTTTAGCCGTTTCAGTGGTTCTCTGGATCGGTTTTCTTGCAACACCAGTCTCAGTTCTACTGGGGATCAAAGACAAAGCAAAGGCAGCCGCCGTTGTAAAACCTGAACCCGTCCTGGTTTCCGAAAATTGATTTGTGAAACCTTCGAATTCTGACTCCCGACCCCTTTTTTATTACAATGTCATCCAACGGCGACACACTCGATTCCAAAATTCCCGCAGGACCAGTTGCGGACAAGTGGACCAATTTCAAAGACAAAGCCAAGCTGATCAACCCGGCAAATAAGCGGAAGTTTTCCGTGATTGTTGTGGGTTCCGGCCTGGCCGGCGGCTCAGCCGCAGCAACTCTCAGCGAGCTTGGCTATCAAGTGAAATGCTTTTGCTACCAGGACAGCCCTCGCCGTGCGCATTCGATTGCAGCTCAGGGTGGAATCAACGGGGCAAAGAATTACCAGAATGATGGTGACTCAGTTCATCGCCTCTTCTACGACACGATAAAAGGCGGGGACTTTCGTTCTCGTGAAGCAAACGTGCACCGACTTGCGGAGTGTAGCGTGAATATTATCGACCAGTGCGTCGCTCAGGGGGTTCCATTTGCTCGTGAATACGGTGGATTGCTTGCCAACCGCTCATTTGGCGGTGCTCAGGTGAGTCGAACGTTTTACGCTCGCGGCCAGACGGGTCAGCAGCTTTTGATCGGTTGCTATCAGGCTTTGGAAAAAGAGATCGATAGTGGTGGAGTCGAGATGTTTACCCGGACCGAGATGCTTGATCTGGTTCTTGTGAATGATCACGCCAAAGGAATTATCGTTCGGGATCTCAAAACTGGTGAAATTTCGCGTCACGCGGCGGACGCCGTGATCCTTGCGACGGGTGGATACGGAAACGTTTTCTACCTTTCTACCAATGCGATGGGTTGCAATGTGATGGCCTCGTTCCGGGCGTGCAAACGGGGTGCTTACATGGCAAACCCATGCTACACGCAGATTCACCCGACTTGTATCCCGGTGAGTGGTGATTATCAGTCCAAATTGACGCTGATGTCTGAGTCACTCCGAAATGACGGCCGAATTTGGGTGCCTAAAACCAAGGAAGATGCTGCGGCGATCCGCGAGGGTAAGAAAACCGCTGTAGACATCGCTGAAGACGATCGCGATTACTATTTGGAGCGGAAATACCCATCGTTTGGTAACCTGGCTCCACGTGATATTTCTTCCCGCTCAGCGAAGGAAGCCTGCGACGAAGGCCGCGGCGTCTCAACAACAGGCTTGGGAGTCTTTCTTGACTTCAGCGATGCAATCGAACGCCTCGGTGAAGATACGATCCGAGCTCGTTATGGAAACCTTTTCCAGATGTATGAGAAAATCTCCGGAGAGAACCCTTACCAGGTTCCCATGAAGATTTACCCAGCGGTTCACTACACGATGGGCGGGCTTTGGGTGGATTACAATCTGATGTCGAACTTGAAAGGCCTGCACGTTCTTGGAGAAGCGAATTTCTCGGATCACGGTGCAAACCGTCTCGGTGCCTCCGCGCTGATGCAAGGGCTCGCAGATGGCTACTTCGTCATCCCCGCAACCCTTCCCGTTTACCTGGCAGAGGAAACTCCAGGCACGATCACCACTGACATGCCCGAATTTGATGCAGCGGAAAAAGACGTTACCGATCGCATCGAAAAACTGATGAACATCAAGGGTTCGCGTTCAGTCGATAGCTTTCACCGCGAACTCGGGCTTCTGGTCTGGGATAAATGCGGAATGGAACGCACCGAAGAAGGGCTCAAAGAGGCTCTCGAAAAGATTCCTGCAATCCGCAAAGCGTTTTGGGAAGATGTTCGCATCCCCGGTACGGCAGACGGTTTGAACATGGAACTCGAAAAGGCTGGTCGCGTGGCTGACTTTATCGACTTCGCCGAAGTCATGTGTCACGACGCCCTGGACCGAGAGGAATCTTGCGGTGGTCACTTCCGGGCTGAGCACCAATTCGATGATGGTGAAGCAAAGCGCCATGACGACGAATTCACTTATGTTTCAGCATGGGAACATGCAGGTGCTGGCGAAAAGCCGATTTTACATAAAGAAATGCTCGAATTTGAAAGTGTCGAACTCAGCGTACGATCCTACAAATAATTTTCCACGAAACCTTTTCCGAAGATGAACTTCACACTTAAAGTCTGGCGTCAACCCAACCCAAGCGCCGAGGGTAAAATCGAAGTCTACGAAGCCAAGGACATTCCATCCGAAGCGTCGTTTCTCGAAATGCTCGATATCGTAAATACTGACATCATCGACAGTGGATCCGACCCGATTCACTTTGATCACGATTGTCGCGAAGGTATCTGCGGCATGTGCTCGCTGACCATCAACGGCGTCCCGCATGGCAAAGAAAATGCCGTGACAACGTGCCAGCTTCACATGCGGAAATTCAGAGATGGCGACACCATTTTCATCGAACCTTTTCGTGCAATGGCTTTCCCAATCGTGAAAGACCTCGTCGTTGACCGCAGTTCGTTTGACCGGATCATTGCTTCTGGTGGTTACATTTCTGTCCGCACAGGTTCAGCAGTTGATGCCAACGCGATTCCAATCGCAAAACCAGACGCAGACGATGCTTTTGATGCAGCTGCATGCATTGGTTGCGGCGCCTGCGTTGCTGCCTGCAAAAATGCCAGCGCGATGCTTTTCGTTGGCGCAAAGGCCGCTCACCTCAATCACCTTCCTCAAGGTCAGCCTGAGAAAGACTCCCGCACCCTTGCGATGGTCCGAACGATGGATGCTGAAGGATTCGGCAACTGCACCAACCAATACGAGTGCGAAGCCGTTTGCCCGAAAACGATCAGCGCGGACGTGATTGCAAAACTCAACCGCGACTACGCAGTGGCTGCGGTTAAAGAGGCGGTCAGCTAGGTTTTCACGATCCAACTGGGTCTGTTCGCTGAACGGATACTGTTGCTTCGTAAAAGAATGTAAGGCCCGTTTATTCGGAAGAGGCTCAAACTAGATGAAACCAGGAACTGGTCTTCGAAAGGAAATCAGCCCTCGCTATCGGACGGCGATTATCGTTTTTGTCTGCCTCGAGATTTTACTCCTGGCATTTGGGTTACTGCTGTTTGATTTCGGCCAGTTATTCAAGGTCACGCTAGCCTCATTAATCCCATTCGTATGGCTCACTTTCTGGATTGTTTGGAAGCGGCCGATGAACCCCACCAAAATCGATATTTTGTTCATCCAGTATGGGCATTTGCTTTGCATCGTTGCAATTTTCGCGGTCGGCGCGTTTCGATAAATGACCGCATTCACTGACACACAGGTCGAAATGGTTTTTCGAATGCTACCCGAACTATCGCGACGACGTCTGCTCGAACTTCGTGAACTGGTTTTTGACTTTTCTTCCAAACTTGGATTAGAGAATACCCATATTGAAGAAACCTTGAAATCGGGCGAACCCAGTTACCTTTCACCCAAGGGTTCAACAATTAGAGTGGGATGGAATGTAAAAGATCCCGATTTCTATCGACTGTTTTTCCACTGCCAGACGTCATTGATCGAGACGTTTCGGACGCTTTTTCCACATCTCGAATTCGAAGGGAATCGGGTGATCAGATTATCGGTTGCCGAAAATATCGAAGTCGCCGCCCTGCGAAAGTGCATCCAATTAGCGCTCACTTGCCATTCAGTGAAGCATTTGCCGCTTTTGGGATCTGATTGAGCTTTGAAATCGTCGAATCGAAACTCACGCCTTCGAGATCAACCGCTTCAATTCCTTCGCAGGCCATTGGCCGGGTGCGTTTTCGTGCTGAAGATAGCCGTAGTTGAGGCACGAACCAGTCGCAGCAAGCTCAATCCGCGACTCTCGGCCCAGCGGTCCCATTCCCATTGCGCTGATTAATTGGCCGGATTCGACAGTCTTCGACACGAATTCCGCCAATTCAGACAGCTGATCAGTTGTTTCAATAACCATCGCAAATTTCGCGATATCAATTCCCCGGTCTCTGCAAAAATCGACCTGTTTTCGAATTTCCTCGAGCGGGATCGGTTTTTCGAAATCGTGACTCGAACCCACAATCGGGCAAGAAAACTCTAATTTGGAAGCCAAATCATCAAACTGAGCAATCTCAACATCTACAAGCGATGCAAAGCGCATGCACTTCGAAAGCAAATCAGCACGAACTTTGTTTTCAGCAAAGGCCTTAGCCACACCTCCTTCTGACGGATGCCGGGCAGTCAGAAGAACCGGCGCATGTAACCCTTTCATTAGGAGCATCGATTGAGCCAACTCCCCGAGTTCGTAGAAATTATCAATCCTGAATTCGAAAATATCCGCAATATTCAAAAGCTCAGATTTACCCACATCCACCAAATCCATCAGAAATGCTAAATCGTCTGAGGTTGTGACAGTTGCGACTGTTTGAGGAGTTTTTAAATTTATTAAAAAATCTTTCATTTCAGATGGAAAAAATTTAAAAAAATACTAAATTTATTAACAATTATTAAAATTTATAAAAACTAAACTAGTGAACCCGCGTTACGAAATCCAAATGAAGCTCGCGCAGTTTCTGGATGGCGTCATGCTTGGTGTCATTTTTTTGGTTAGCCCATACCGTGCTATTTGAATTCGGAGTCCGCACTGAATTTCTTACAGAAATCCCCGAATTCACCCGCTTTTTCTGGCTTCTAGCCGTCATCATTCCGGTTTCTCCTATCGTGCTGGAGTTTCAGGGGTTTTACAATCACCCGCTTCGCAAAAAATCGGGCGAGTCGCTTCGGCAAGTGACAGTGAGCCTCGTTTGGTTGGCATTGATTTTCGGGCTCTGCGTGATCTTCCTCAAATGGAGCGCTCAAAGTCGCTCAGTGATTCTTATTTTCCTCGGCCTCAGTGGCGTCCGCGTGCTGCATCATTAGCCGCAAAAAGCACGCATCGTCACTCACGATCCGATACCAATCAGGCTGAGGCGGATGCTTTTGGTCGAGATCCTCCTGAAGAGTAAGGTCATCCACGCATTGAGCCAGCGTCTCACCTGCCTGATCTTCAACGACAAACCCGAGCGTGAGGTTTTCGAAAAACGGCGTTCGCGCGGCCTTGCTGTTTTCGCCCTGTGGATGGAAAAAACGACGGACGCGACCACCGAATTGTTCAGCAATCGCTTCCGCAAGATCTTTTCTGCTACGCCCCTTTGGATCCAGCTGCTCGATTTCAAACCCAATGCGACCGGGAGTTTCGAGTCTCTGAAGATTGGGCAAATCGGAATTCATTTAGAGACGTGTCGCAGAGTTCAAAGCGGCTTTGATCACTTTATCGTGACCGCCGATCAGAAGGCGCGACATCGTCATTTTGGACTCCCGCGTATCTTCTGAGCCCCAATACCCAGCCAGAAGCTTAGCATCGTCATAGGTATAGCCACCATCGTCGAAATACGCAGGAAGATTTTTGTCAGACTTCTTCAACGCCTCCGCCCGGGCATCGCGAACGATTTGATTTGAATCGTCTGCACTTAGGCTCCAAAGCTTTTGGCCCATAGTAATCTTGGCATCATACGGATCGCGTTGCTTCCAGTACTTAGCCAGCACCTTGGCGTCGCAATAATTGTAGCCAAAGTCTAAAAATTTGTTGGCAACCTGCTCCTTAGTCAGTTCAGCTTTAGCAGCCGGATCAATTCGACGCTGCTCCCGCAAATCCTGGGCTTGTAGTGGGTTTTGCATCGTGCTCAACAGCGTTAGCGACATCGCTGAAGTCGTGACGGCGGTGGCGATCCGCGCTTGAGTGTTTCCTTTTTGAGTCGTTTTTTTATCAATTTCGATCTTGGTTCCTCCCATGCTTTGGGATTGGTTTTTTAACGCGGGTTCCGACAGGTCAATCGTATCGATGATGCAAAAAAGAACAAGCCAACTTTGTCCCAATTCCCATGCAATTCACAAACTGAAAGGGGCAATCGGGTCGCTTCCCATCAAAGAGAGTTGGGTCGTTGAACGGATACTGTTGCTTCGTAACGCTCAGCTCACTTCCCAAAATTCCGATCGTGGAACTGCATCAGTTCTAGTCCCTTCTTCTTGTATATGTCAACCGTACTGTGAGGCGAATCCGGTGAAATCAGCTTTTCATAAGGAATCCCGAGCTCTTCGAGGTATTCCATGAATTGCAGATTCGTCTCGTAATTAAACCCCGCTGTTCCCACCCAAATCATCGGCTTCAGCTTCGGGGCATCTTTGCGATCAGCATACACTTTAGCAAGATCCCAGGCGTTGTAGCCTTTTTCAAAAACCACGTTCTCGGATTCTTTGCCGTCGTTTTCCTGAATCGTCTTTTCAGGACCGTAGCCGGATCCGCCAGGGGCAGTGGAACCAAATAGCTCAGGATGCTTAAACATGATGCGCGTCGTTCCGCGACCGCCTTGAGAAAACCCCTGAATACCTCGTTTTTCGCGCGCTCCAAACGTCCGGTAGGTTTTATCAATGTGAGGAATCGTCTCGTTGATGAAGACATCTTCACCCATACCGATTTCTTTTTGCGGGTAATTGTACCAGCTCATCGGACCACCATTCGGCCACACGTAGATCGTCGGCTGAATGTCTCCGGCTTCCATCGCCTTGTGGATGAAACTCGCGAGAGACACGCTTTTCCCCTCTCCTCCGGGACGGCCACCGTGCAGATGATAAACGACCGGGTATTTTTTGTCGGCGTTCTCGGGCGCTTGATACCCCGTCGGAAGGTAAACGTAGTAACCGACATCGACGCTCATCGAGGCACTTTTAAAAGTCCCGTGAGACACATTGGGAAGCGTCCTCAGTTTCGATGCGGATACCGGAGAAACCCAGCTAAACGGCCCCGGAGGCGTTTTTTTCTTTTTCTTCGCTTTTGTTTTCTCGGCAGACTTTTTCGAATCCTGTGCAAGAACACTGTCCGGCGCGCAGAGCGCCAAGGCAAAGGCGAGAAATGAGATTGCAAATCGTTTCATAACCCGAACGGTATCAGGACTTCAGCGTCCGACAAATCCCCCGTTCGTGGCTGTTGTTCGACAAAGACATCGATTTTTCCTCACGTTCCGATAAAAAATTCTGGAAATTGCTCTGCTTCGGACTAGCAAGGGCGCAATAAGGGTTTAGGATCGTGCCCCTTAAAAACTTTTGGATGAGATCCTCCCGCCACAATCTCGAAAAAACCGATCCGAGCCAATTTGCGCCCGGTCAACGATGGATTAGTGAAACCCAGGCTGAGCTTGGGTTGGCGCTGATCGTCTCCTGCAATAACGCCCAGGTCCAAGCGCTTTTCCCGGCAACGGGAGAAACGATTACCTACGCAGCACGCTCCGCTCCGCTTCGTCGGGTCGCTTTTGAGCAAGGTGACAACATCAAAGACAACGACGGCAAAGCATTCACCGTTGCCTCGGTTCGCGAAGAAGAACAACGGCTGACCTACATCGATGCCGATGGCAACGAGCTGCCGGAATCGAATTTGTCAGACACCCTAAGTGTTCAGCGTCCCGAACAACGTTTGCTCGCCGGAATCGCAGATGAACCAAAGGTCTGGGCACTGCGTCAGTCTGCTCTGCGAAACCTTTACGAAGGCCGCAGCAGTGATGTTCGCGGCCTCACTGGCGCGCGAGTATCATTGATTCCTCATCAGCTTTACATCGCCAACGAAGTCGCCAATCGGAATGCTCCCCGCGTTTTACTGGCAGACGAAGTGGGTTTGGGTAAAACGATTGAAGCCTGCCTGATTTTACAGCGGCTTCACATGACAGGACGCGCCAACCGCATCCTCATTCTCGTTCCCGATGCGCTGGTCAACCAGTGGTTCGTTGAGCTCTATCGGAAATTCTCGATGTCGTTCGCGATTTTTGATGAAGAGCGCGCGCTCTCCATCGAAAACAGCGAAGGCGCGGCTAAAGGTGTGAACCCGTTTTATGACGACCAGCACATCATCTGCGCAACGTCATGGATCGCGAATAATCCGAAGCGCGCTGAACAGGCTGCTTCCGGTGGTTGGGATCTCACCATCGTTGATGAAGCTCATCACTTAGAATGGACCGTCGAAGAATCCAGCCCTGCCTACGATGCAGTGGCTGCGATTGCTGAACATTCAGAGGGAATGTTGTTGCTTACAGCGACGCCCGAACAGCTTGGTCGCGAAGGTCATTTTGCACGCCTCCGCTTGCTCGATCCCAATCGCTTTTCTGATCTCGATGAATTCATCGCTGAATCCGAGCGTTATCGTGAAGTTTCGAAGCTCGCTGATGCTCTCGATTCCGGAGAGGCGCTTTCCGAAGAGCTGAGCAATATAATGGCCGACCTCCTCGGGGATGAAGCCGTTGAATCACTCGAAAACGACGACACGATTCAGCAACGCGCCATCTGGACGTCTGCTCTGGTAGACCTCCATGGTCCCGGTCGCGTCCTCTTTCGCAATCGCCGCACGGTGATGACGAATTTCCCGAAACGAATTGCTCATCTCGCTCCCTTGGAATCTGATTCAGCCAAGGCATTTGAAGCAAAAATCGATTGGCTCGCGGAATTCATTGTCAGCCTTGAAGTGGGTGAAAAAATTCTTCTAATCACAAAGACACAAGAACTTGTCGAGAAGATTGAAGCAGCGCTTCGCGAGAAAATCAGCGCGACTGCTGCGATGTTTCACGAAGGCCTCAGCCTTCTGCAGCGCGACAAAAACGCAGCCTGGTTTGCGGATGATATCGGCGGTGCCCGCATTTTGCTCTGTTCTGAAATTGGAAGTGAGGGCCGTAATTTTCAGTTCGCCCATCACCTCGTGCTTTTTGATCTTCCCGACGATCCCGGTCTTCTGGAGCAACGAATTGGTCGCCTTGATCGGATTGGTCAAACCAGCGACATTCACATTCACGTTCCGTTTATCGAAGGAACAGCTGAAGAGCTTTATGCTATGTGGTATCACCGTGGTCTCAACGCCTTTGAACAAACGGTTCATGGCGGCGGCGCGATTTATCGCGAATTCCACGATGGGCTTCAAGCGCTTGTCGATGAGCCGGATGACAAACGCGATGCAGCCCTTCCGAAACTGATTAAAAAGACGGCAGCTTTCAAAGTCAAAATTGATAAGCAGCTCGACGAAGGTCGAGATCACCTTCTCGAAATGAGTTCATTTGACCGGGATCAGGGCGAAGCCCTCAAATCACAAGTTGAAGAACTCGATGAAGATCAGCGGCTTGAACAGCTCATGATCAACTTGTGCGATCACTTTGGCGTCACCGTTGATGACCTCGACGAGCGGAGTTATTTACTGCTTCCCGAGCACCTTTTCTCTGCCGAAGTTTTCCCGACTCTTCCCGAAGAGGGCATGTCGGTCACGTTTGATCGTGCCACTGCCCTTGCCCGCGAAGAACTCACATTCCTGTCAGCAGATCACCCGATGGTGATGAGCGCGATGGACAGTCTTCTCGCTTCTGATCGCGGAAACGCCGGCTTTTTCCGATTCGAAGGCGCTGGCGAACAACTTTTCATGGTTGAGATCGTGTGCATGCTTGAGTGCGTTGCCCCGGGTGAACTTCACGCTGATCGCTTTATGCCGCCGCAGCCGATTCGTCAGATCGTCGATCAAAAAGGACGCAACCGGACCGGTGATTTCTCGATCGAGAAAATCCGAAGCAACGGCCGCCCCGGACCGACCGAGTGGCTTCGCAGCAAAGCCGGCGCTCTCCGCGCTACCGTGCCGAAGCTGTTAGATGCCGCCGAGAATTCCTGCGCCGACATTGCCGAAAACGTGCGTCATCGCGCGAAAAACGACATGAAGGATTACTTCGACGCTGAGATTCGTCGTCTGGAAACGTTGCAGGAAATGGAGCATCCGGTTCGCGACAGCGAGATCGAAGCTGCCAAGGCCCATCGCGAGTTGCTTGCCGACCATATTGACAACTCCCGATTGCGGATTGATTCGGTGCGTTTGCTCCTTGCGCTGAAATAGAATTTCACGATCCAACAGGGTTGGATTGATGAACATACCCTATTGGTTCGTAAAGCCATTTCGATCGCATAGGGTACGTTCGATGAATCAATAGGGGTAGTTCGTGAGAAGGCTCCGTCAGTGGGCCTTTCGTCGGAAAATGCCTAGGAAAAATCCGGGTGCGGTGTCAAACCAGATGATGAATTCTCGAATCCACCTCTCCCTATTCGCAATCGCCGCCACAAAAGTGCTTCCGGTAAATGCGAAATTTGAAAGCCTGAACGGTCTTGATCCCGGAGGAAGTTATATCTTCGATGTTTGGTCGGTTCGAATCCGGATGGATCGGCCAGACCGTTCTTCCTACGCGTTCCTGATTCGGCAACGCGTTGTCGGCAGTCGTGCTCTGCAGGAAGATGTGGCTCGCCTCGACAGCCATATCGATGTCGAAAATGTTGCGAGATGGGTCGGCGGTTACCGTATTTTGGATCGACAAAAAGAGCTGGTAGCCCGAATTTATACCCGAATAGAAGAATAAAAAATTATCGCGCCGCGTTCCGCAGGTAATCCTCAATCACATACTGGGCACGGATTGGCTTCCCATCACTCTTCCGGTATTCGTTGGAAAGATCAGCGTCGAGAATCCGGGCCTTCACGTTGTCGGACCACTGAATTTCAAAATACTTAAAAAGCTGTTCCTTCAACTTTTTGTCGTAAATCGGAAAGACGGTTTCGATTCGGGAATCAAAATTACGCGGCAGGAAATCCGCCGAAGACAGGTAGACTTCGGGTTCCCCATCGTTTTCAAAAATCAGAAGTCGGGAGTGCTCAAGATACTTGTCGACGATACCAATCGCTTCGATCGATTCTCCCGGGCCATCCCCCGTGATCAGTGAAAACATGCTTCGCGCGATGATTCGAATCTTCACACCCGCTTGTGACGCTTCGTAAAGCAATCCGACAACTTCTTCATCGGACAAATTATTAATTTTCAATGAAATACCGGCCTTTTTACCCGCTTTCGCAGCATCAATTTCTGCACGAATTTTCTTACGTATGAATACCCTCAATCCCACTGGAGCAGCAACGAGATGCTTCAAACGCGGTGGATGGTAGCTGCGTTCCGCAAATCGAAAAATTGCAGCAGCATCTTCTGCGATCTCCGGATGTGCCGTGAAGAGAAGGTGATCAGCAAAGATGCCCGTGGTGTCTTCATTGAAGTTTCCGGTTCCAAGAATCGTGTAGGCGCGATCGACACCATGCTCGCGGCGATTGATCAGCAAAAGCTTGGAGTGAACTTTCAGCCCGGGAACTCCTAGAACTACACGAACACCCGCGGCGCGATATTCACTTGCCCAGGCGATGTTGGCCTCCTCATCGAAACGGGCTTGCGGCTCAACCAGAACGCTGACTTTTTTGCCATTTCGAGCGGCTGCCATGAGAGCTTTTGCAACGCAGGACTTCTTCGCGAGACGATACTGCGTCATCTGAATGGTCTGCACAAACGGATCAATTGAAGCCTCCTGAAGCAAGTCGATGTAGAACCGAAACGGATGATACGGGATGTGAAGCAGCAAATCGCGTTTCCGGATTTTCGCGAAGATACTTTTTTTGTGGGATTTGCGGAATCCACGCGGAATGATCTCCTCGGTCGGAGGATTCTTTAAATCATCACGTCCAAACGACGGAAAGCTGAGGAGATCGCGCCGGTTATGATATTTCGCACCGGGATAAAGCTTCTCAGGCGCCGAAATATTGAGCTTCTTCAGCACCAAATTGAGGAAAGTCTTCGGGAAATTTGAATCGAAGTTTGCTCGTACAGGGAGTCCCTGTTGGCGGGCTTTCAAACCATCTTCAAGCTTTTCGTAAAACGATTCGGTAAAGTCATCATCGAATTCCAGCTCAGAATCTCGCGTGAACTTAATCGCATAAGATTCAAAGGTGTCATAGGGCAGCACCCCAAAAATTTCACCCAAGCCAAAGCGGATGATGTCATCCAAATACATAACCAACTGGGTTCTACCTGATTTTGGAAGCGCAATGAAGCGCGGTAAGACCCCGGGAATTTCAATCAGTGAGTGAGCCGCCCTGCCCTTGCCATCAGCCTTGGTAAGACGAACTGCGAGATACATCGGAGCATCCCGCAGTTTCGGCGATTTGGCCGTATGCTTCAGCATGATGGGATTGATATGCGGGCTGACCTTTTCCCTGAAATATTTGATCACATGAGAGTGAAGGCTTTTCGGCACTTGTTCTTCATTCACCACCCGAATTCCATTAGCCTCCAGATCAGCCATCGCGTTCCCGTAGGCAACGTTAAAATCCTCTGCCTGCTCTCCAACGATCGTTGCGATGGTTTTCAACGTCACATTCGGATCCGGCATGTGAAGCGATTTCCACTGTTCCCCGAGAGATGCCAAACGACGCAATGTCGCAACTCGCACTCGGAAGAATTCATCCATGTTCGAACTGTAAATTCCGAGGAACTTAATACGCTCCATGAGTGGGACATCAGACGAGGCCCCCTCTTGCAAAACACGCGCGTTAAACGACAACCAACTAATTTCTTTGCTGCGGAAAGGGATCTTCATTCGGGAATACTCGGGAAGTCGGAAGTTAGCCTTGATCGGCTTTTTTTCCAGTTTCCACTTTGTGAAATCCTCGGCACAAATTGTCCTTATTTGTCCAACGGCTGAAAAATCAATTCGCTCTCCGGCCCCCGCTTCCAATTCAATCGATATCCATGCGACTTTGATGGCACTGATTTGAAATAACTAATCTGACCATTCGTCTCGTCCTTGATCATCGATTCAAGATCGAAAAATGCCAGGACCGGCGCCCGACTCCCCAGCCTTCCGGTGACCTTCGCCCTCTCGGTAATCAGATCCAATTTTAGGGCTCGCGTTGTGTCGGGGAGCTCAAGAATAGCCTCCACATCAGCCACCTCGAGTTTGAAATACCGGACGCGATCCCACGGAATTGTGATGACGAGACGCTGATCGATTTCAGTCAGTTTACCGCTCCAGCGTTGATCATAGTGCAGCTTCAGCGTTCCGTCGTCTTCGATGGTTTCATCCAGCTGATCTGCGATTTTAGAAGTCGAAACTCCGTGTCCGACTGCTTCTCCCTGAATTGAAAACTCATCACCATCAACGATTTTCAAACTTCCGTAGACGACCTTCAGAGAAATCTTCAGATCGGTTTCCGGAGTCACCTCCGATATAATGGTGTAGTCACGCTTCGCTGAATAGGGCGTCGCCAGCATGATCGCTGCGAATCCGCAAAGAATCGCGAATGCCCCGAGCAGCTTGATCTTCAGGGGGATTTTTCGCTTCTCTTGCTCCGTTTGCAAATCGAGCACCTCGCGATTCAGTCGCAGTAAATAGAACAAGCCCGCTGCCGAAAACCACGTCACGGCACCCGCCCAAACAACATCACTGGGAAAATGACCGCCCTGGAGAACCCGGGTGACTCCAATGAGAATTCCAAATCCTAATCCGACAGCAAGAGCGATCACCGACCAGGCTGGCCGGGCTTTTCGGAGCAGAAAATAGAACGCGAGGAAAAAGAATCCCATCGTTGCGTGGCCGCATGGGAATGACTTGCCATCACTGGTGAGATCAATCGTGAGCACTTGCTCAAACGCATTTCGGCCACCAAAAAGATCTACCTCACGGGGGCGCGGTCGGCCCCAGTTTTCTTTTAAAATCAGATTCGCAATGATTCCCGCCGCAACGGCTGCGACGAGAAACACGAAGGCACTCGCCCTTCGATAACGCGCGAGTTTGGGGATTCCGAATCCCAGGACGAAGATCAGGACCGCAGCAATAGCCACGACCGCCGCCGGCATCGGACCAAAATCGTAGACCGCTTTCCAGAATGGAAGCTCTCCCGTTTTCCAGGAAAGCGACTCAGCATCGAAAGCACGAGCCTGAATTACAAGTTCACGATTTTCCGAAACCAAAAACCACGTCAATCCAAGTGTCACCAAAAGCGGTAACACCAAATCAAGTAGCAGCCATTTCCAACGGATCGAAGACACGGTCTGAATCAACCCTCATGGGGTGAAAGTTGCAAAAACTTCCGTCACGGTTAGGCGAAAAACTTAATCTAACGATCCAACAGGGCCTGAACCATGAATCAACCCTGTTGCTTCGTTAAAAAAGCGCCGACGAGAGAGTACTTTGAAGGCGGGTTACCCCTGGTTTCAGAAATCCAATGAGATCTGACACTTGTCTCAACTCTCAAAAAACGGCGCGGCTTTCTCGTAATCCAGAGGAAGCTCAACGGCGCGCTTTTCGGCGGCCGAAATCTGCGCGGCCCATCCCAATTCGGCCACGGAGGCGGAATTCGCGAAACTGAGAAAGCTTTGCTCCCCTTTTTGAATGCTCTCTACGAAATGCGCCACGCAATGCTGCGTTTGATGATTCATCACGTCACCACTGTCAGGTGTCGTCGTATCGGCCGGCCACATGTATTGAATCGTTCCCTCGTGTAAACAACGATCCGGATCGAGCGGATAAATCCATTTCCGGTCTCCCACGGACTCCGACCAGAACCGGATCTTTTGCTTCCGGTCCAGGTAGCTGTCGAAAATCAGGCCACCTTTGGTGCCGTGGATGTTGTGATACGCATCATAGCCATTGGCCTGGTCGACATTTCCAAAGCAGAGTCCGGTTGCGCCATTGCTGAATTCGATATGCAAATTCCAGAGCGCTTCGATCTCGAACGGGCGGGCGTGAACATCGGATTTGCTGGCGTAAACCCGAATCGGATGAGCGTCCTGCGCCGCCATGATGTTCACCATCGCCGAAAGGCTGTGTATGATCCCCATGCCGATCGCATCCCCCATTCGTTCAGCTGAAAGCTTCCAGACCTTGTCATCGGCAATGTTGATGGGGTGACGGTAGTTGATCTGGATCTGAGTAATCGTGCCGAAGTCCCCTCGCCTCGCCATGTCCTGAATCCGCGCTTCCAGCGTGTCGAAATTCATCAGGTAATCGACCATCGTGATCAACTCCGGATTTGCCTTTTCCAATTCAACCTGTTGGACAAATTCATCAAATTTCGTGGCACACGGTTTTTCGCAAAAGACGTGTTTTCCCGCTTTCATCGCCGCAATGGCTTGCTGCCCGTGAGCCTCGTTCGTTGAGCAGAGGAAAACCGCCTCGATCGCCGGATTTTCCAGAATGTCTTCGAAACGGT
>CALAHF010000125.1 GCA_937891465.1 uncultured Verrucomicrobiales bacterium
GATGGGACTTTTTTCAAATGGGGTAGTGGAAGGAGTCAGGAGTCAGGAGTCAGGACGAGAGGCTAGCTATTGAGTCGGCGTTGGCAGATTTTTCGCTCAATCCAGAACGCAATCGCGGTGATCAAGAAAAAGAAAAGTCCGATCTTCCAATAGTGAGTGTCGATTTTAAATAAGTAAGTTTTCGTTCCACCGTGCCCGATGCTTGGAAAGCTTATCATTGGCAATGAGTTCATAAATTGAGGAGATTTACCATCCCGTTTATGTTTTCTTGTGTCATTGCGGAGGCGGAACTTCTGAGTGATTTTTAGATTAAATTTTGAATTAGGAATGCCAAGAGCCCGCACATTAATTCCAAAATTTGAGTCTAGCGAAGATACGGAGCCATAGATCTTGCTCAGTAAAAAACTCCCATTTTTCAAACCAACGAGAACTTCGATTCCATCAGTAGAGTGAAACAGCAAACGCAATGAACAGCAGGCTGCTCGCAATGTGATTCTTCCAACGCTTTATTCGGTTTTTGGGTTTAGGAGCCGCCACCGTTCGAATCCAAAGGTTGAAGCGGCCAGAATGAAAGCAAACAACGCCAAGTGCCAGAATCCCATGGTGATTTCGAAGATCTGTGGCACGGGTTTTCGAAACGTCGGCACTACGGGATCGAGCAGGTATTTTCCTCGGGGATTAGGATGACGATAGTTCGTGGCGACATCCCATGTGGCGATGTCGCCTTTTACAAAACTGATTCTGAAAAGCGAACTTGCCGAAAAGGTATCGATCGAAAACCTGCCGAGGCTGATGATGTGTCGCTCCGAAAATCGCGTGCTTTCGCGCCAGCCCAGCATCACGATCCCGAACAGCAGCAAAAAGCTGATGCTCAGCACGTGACGTTTGAGGCGTTTCATGTGATTCGTAAGAAAAGACTGGTGCAGGCGACCCACTGTTTTTAAGCTATCTAACCAACCACAGCGAAACTTTTTTATCTTCTCCCATGAGCGATCCCACTACCGAAGAACTCGGCCCACTTTTTCCTAAAGATGAGCACAATCTGAAACTTGAATCGAACGTACATCCGACGGATTGGGAAAACCCGAAAGCGGAGGGGAAATACAACATGGCTGTCATCGGTGCGGGAACGGCCGGTTTGGTTGCATCATCGATCGCCGCTGGTTTGGGTGGGAAAGTGGCGCTGATCGAGCGGCATTTGCTCGGGGGCGACTGTTTGAACGTCGGTTGTGTTCCCTCAAAAGCGATCGTCGCAGCGGCTCATGCGGCGGCCTCGGTTCGTGATGCGGGCGAGCTCGGAATCAATGTTCCCGACGGTGTCACGGCTGATTTTGGATACGCGATGGAGCGGATGCGAAAGCTTCGCGCTGACATTTCACCGCATGATTCAGCTGCTCGTTTTCGCGATTTGGGAATGGATGTCTTTCTTGGCGATGCGAAATTTACTGGCCCAAGCACTGTCGAAGTCGATGGGCAAACCCTGCATTTCAAAAAAGCGGTCATTGCAACCGGCGCGCGGGCCTCTGCGCCACCGATTGATGGGCTCGATGGCGTCGAATATCTCACCAACGAAACGCTATTTTCGCTCACCGAATTGCCTAAACGATTTGGCATTGTCGGCGCGGGGCCGATCGGTTGCGAAATGGCCCAGAGCTTTGCCCGTCTTGGCTCCGAAGTGACGCTCTTTGAGTCTGAGCGCGGTGTGTTGACCAAAGAGGACAAAGAAGCAGGCGAGATCGTATACGAAAGTCTCAAGAAGGACGGAGTGAACATTCTCTGTTGCGGAAAAGATCTCAAGCTCACCAAAACCGAAGGCACCGGCGTTCGTTGCGTGGTGAATTCACACGGTGAGAAGCACGATATCGAAGTCGATCGCTTGCTTATTGCTGCGGGCCGCGCGCCCAATGTTGAAGGACTCGGGATGGAAGACGCTGGCGTCGAATACCACAAGCGTGGCGTCACCGTGAACGACAAATTGCAGACCACGAACAAGGACATTTACGCAGCAGGTGATATTTGTTCGCCGTATCAGTTCACCCACGCCGCCGATTTTATGGCGCGGAATGTCGTCCGCAATGCGCTTTTTGGTGGCCGCGCCAAAACGAGTAAACTGGTGATTCCCTGGGTGACCTACACCGATCCCGAAGTGGCACATGTTGGGATTCTTGCCTCAGAAATCAACGAAAACGACCACGACACCTACCGTGTCGACATGGAAAAAGTGGATCGAGCCCTTTTAGAGGGGACGACCAAAGGCTTCGTGAAAATCCATACGTTGAAAGGGAAAGACAAGATTGTCGCGGCGACGATCGTTGCCAAAAATGCCGGCGATATGATCAGCCAGGTCAGTCAGGCCATGGCGCTCAGGATAGGGCTCGGGAAAATCGGAGGAACCATCAGCCCGTATCCAACGCAGGGCGAGGCGATCCGTAAAGCCGGTGATTTGTATGGCCGGACTCGACTCACGCCAACCGTTGCGAAATGGATGAAGAAGTGGCTGGCGTTTGCGAGAAGGTAGAGGTGAAGTTACCAAAGGTTACTTTGCCTCTGCTCAAGTCTCATCAGGTATTGGAAACAGGCAGGCATCGACTACGGAGAGAACTTCATCTAGAAAAGCATGCGAAGCTTTTCCGATTCGTTTCATCCGGCGCGCTTGGTAATCGAGTGATTTCATTTGCTCGCACATCACGAAACCGGTTAAGCCTGAGCCTTTTGGAACCTCAATGTGAAAGGATGTGTTTCGTTTTGTGTTCGTGATTGGACAGCACATTGCGAAGCCGGTTCCTTTATTGAATGGCGTCATGCTGACAACCAGCGCAGGTCGTCGGCCCATTTGTTCGTGTCCTGTTTGGGGATCGAACGACAAGATAATGAAATCTCCTTGGTCTGGAACGTAAATGGCCACTACCAGATCTCCTTCCCCTGAGCGTCACCCCAATCAACTTCGCCTTCAAAAGCATCGGGAGAACTTGAGGCCACCAAATCCTCGATTCGGTGACGTCCTCGAATAGGTCGCTCATCTTTGGTTGGTTTGATCAAAATCGTCGAATTATCTTCGGCGAGTTCAAGAGTTAGTTCTGAACCAACCTTCATCCCAATTTTTTCCAAAAGGCGTTTCGGAATTCGGATCCCTTGACTGTTTCCCCACCGTTGAAGAGTTGTGTTCATATTTTTAGGATATACAATTGGATATCCGAAGGCAAGTCAAAACTTGCTGATAGATTCCTGTTCCAATAGGGTGCGTTCGCCGGACGGATACTATTGCTTCGTGGAAGTCGCTCTTGCTTCACCCGCCCGCATGAGCTTTAAATCGCGCCAAGGTTTCTTCCCGTTCGGGCTTGTGTTGGAGGATTGGCAGAACGTAATCGTCGGCGATTGGGGAATTGCCCTCGGGTGCTTTGGTGAAGGCTTTGGCGTCGCATTTGGCGAGTTCGGGAACCCACTTTTTGATATACTCACCTTGGAGATCAAAGCGCGCGGTTTGGGTCCAGGGGTTCTGAATCCGAAAATAGGGAGCGGCGTCTGCGCCTGTCCCCGCGGACCATTGCCAGCCGCCGTTGTTGTTGGCGATCTCGCCATCGAGGAGCCATTGCATAAAAAATGACTCGCCGTGAATCCAATGAAAATGGAGGTCTTTGGTGAGAAACATAGCCACGATCATTCGCACTCGGTTGTGCATGAAACCGGTGGCGACGAGCTGACGCATTCCGGCATCGACGATGGGAAATCCGGTTTTGCCGGTCTTCCAGGCTTTCCATTTGTCGGGGAAATCTTCGGGCTGATCCCATTTCAGGCCTCGCCATTTTTCAGCGAAATCGGTTTCGAGGACTTCAGGGAAATGCCCGAGAATGGCCATGAAAAACTCGCGCCATGCGAGCTGTTTTTGAAAAGTGTACAGCGACTCCCGTTCGGAACCGCTTTTCGTTTCCGCGATTGCTTTTTCCGCCCGATGAAAAACTTGGCGAGGCGAAATGGTTCCAAAACGGAGGTCCGCCCCCAGCATCGATGTGGTTTGCCCGATGGGCGTATTACGATCGTCTGCGTAGCGTTGCAAAATACCGTCGAACGCGGTTTTGAGTCGATTGTGAGCGGCTTTTTCTCCGGCGGGAATGAGATTGGCACCGCTGGAATCCAGCCCCCAACGGCTCAGCGTTGGGACGGGCTTCGATTTCAGATTGGCAGGAGTTTTTCCCAACACCCGAACTCGGCCTCGATCATCGGCTTTGTCGTGGGTGAACCAGTTCTTCGAATACGGCGTGTAAACTTTGTAGGGTTTGTCGGAGAGGTTTGCGATTTCGTCGTGCTCGTGAAGGACGACGTCTTTGAAATCGTGGATCTCAATTCCAATTTCGCGGGCGAGCTCTCGCATTTTTGCTTCCATCGCCTTGCCAAACGGATCGGGATCGCGATTGAAATAAATAGCCTCGGCCTTGGTGTCTTTAATCAGTTGCCGCATCGCTTCGACCTGACCGCCGTCACGCAAAATGAGTCGGCTATCGATCGATTTGAGATCGTTGGAAAGTGAATCGAGACAACCGCATAAAAATTGCTGACGAGCCGGTCCGGTCCAATTGTGATCGGCTTTCCAATCGCTCAGCAAATATACGGGAACAACGGTTTCAGCATCAGCGGAGGCGTGCAGCAGCGCGGTGTTATCGGTGAGACGCAGATCGCGGCGGAACCAGTGAATGGTGGTTTTGTAGGAAGGCATGGTGAGCAGAATTGGGAACGGTTACGCTTTTCGACCGTCCTTGGAGCCACCATTTTCCCGTCGATTCGAAATAATCGGCATCACCATCAGTCCAATGGCTGCGATGATGCAGATCAACGAGAACGGACGAGTCACGATTGGCAGCCAGCTGCCGCCGCTCGCCATGAGACCGGCTCCGAGATTTTCTTCGGCCAGCGGAGCGAGGACAAAACCGATCACAAACGGAGCGGGTGGGATTTTGAGCTTTCCAAAAATCAGTCCGACAAATCCGAAGGCAACCATCACCCAAACGTCGAAGAAACGATTGCCGAGCGTGTAAGAACCGATCACGCAAAACAGGATGACGATTGGAGCGAGCCAGCCGCGCGGGACTTTGGCAAGGTTAGCAATCCATCGTGCGGAGACGAACATGAGGATGGCCATCACAATGTTAGCGACGAGATACGACCAGGTGATTGTCGAAACGACTTCGGGGTTGTTTTGAAACAACAACGGGCCGGGCTGGAGGCCATGAATCACAAATGCACCGAGCAAAATGGCATCGATCACACTGCCGGGAATTCCCAGCGAGATGAGTGGAATCAGCGCACCGCCGACGGTCGCGTTGTTGGCGGATTCGGAGGCGATGACGCCGTCTTCACAGCCGGTTCCGAATTTCTCAGGAGTCTTTGAAAGTTGTCGTGCGGAGCCATAAGCAACAGTTGAGCCAATGTTCGCGCCGATGCCCGGAAGGATTCCAATGACGGTTCCAATCAGCGAGGAGCGGATCAAATTTCCCCAATGCGATAGCCACTCTCTTACCGGAATCCACAGTCGATCGGTAACGCTGGCCGCTTTCAGATCGGATTTGTCGGTTTTTGGCTTTGAGACATCACGAATCGCCTGACTGAATGCAAACATGCCGATGAGGACGGTGAGCTGTTTGAAGCCATCGTCCATTTCAGCAAACCCAAAGGTGAAACGCAGTTCGCCCGTCGCGGGGTGTGCTCCGGGAGCTGCGGCGAGACAGCCGAGCATGCCGGCAAAAATACCGCGCGCCAATCCGCCGTGGCCCCGATCGGAAACTGCCGCGATGAAAACAAGCGCCATCAAAACGAGAGCAAATAAATCAAACGGGCCGAGTTTGGTCGACCAATCGGCTGCGGGTTTTACGAGAAGGGCAAGAATCACCCACGAAATAATGCCGCCGAGCAGTGATGCGCCGATCCCAAGCCCGAGGGCTTTTCCCGGTCGACCTGAAGCCGCCATCGGATAACCATCCAGCGTGGTGATAACCGAAGCGGGTGTCCCCGGCATTTTTAAAAGCGTCGCGGTGATGAGTCCGCCGGAGACGGAGCCGACATACATCGCCACGAGAAAGGCGAGGGCGGTTCCGCTGGCCATGGCACTGGTGTGCGGCAGCATGAGCGCGATCAGCATGGCGCCGGTCAGGCCGGGGATTGCGCCAACGGATATGCCGAGCGCGGTGCCGAGAATAATCCAGAGAAGCAGTTCGATCATTCGAGCTCGATCACTGCGTTTCCGAAAACGCCAATCACTTCCGTATCCACAACGTGGCTGTTTTGCGCGATATGTTGGTGACCGTGTAAAAAGAGATAAGGCTTGGTTCTCTCAACATGCTTGTTGAAAGCGCTAAAGCCCTGATGCGTTTCGGTATCTTGTTCATGAACACCGGCTGGTGAATTGTGCGCAAAAAAGATATCGACGGTTGGAAACTCATCCATCAACAGGTCGGCTTCTTCATGTGAATAAAGATGGTGCCCTTGTTCTTTACATTTCCAGCTGCCCTCTAAACCTCCGAACGTCCATTTGCCATACTTCACCGCTCTTCGATGCATGTTGATGAAATGCGGCGGGAAATCAGCATTGGAATCGCAGTCTCCTTTGAGCGCGAATACTTTTTGAGCCTTGGTTTGTTTAGCGACTTCGAGAATGGTGTTGTCCCAGAGATTGCCCAAAGACACAACGATATCGGTCGAATCGGGGAGTCCCTCGAGGGCTTTGATATTGTCGTCAGCGATGGCTACAATGCGCATGGGATTTACCGGGATGCTATCGGGTAGCAAGGTTATCTGTCACGTTAAAAATCAGGGTTTTGGGGAGTCGTCCGGCAGGAGAGACGGCCCCGAATGAACAGAGTTTGTACGATGAATCAACCCTGTTGTTTCATATTTCGGCTATCTTCCGGTTCCGCTTCGCGAGAATCTTCAGACCGCTGGCGAGCCAGCTTACCGCCCTGTTTATCTGTGAATGTAATGGTTTAGAGGGGGGTTACGGGTTTTTATCCGCCGCAACCATTTCTGAAAACAGCGTTTTGAGGCGATCGGTCACACCGTCTTCAGGGCGCGGGACTTCCTGACCATCAACGCTTTCAATCGGTTGGATATCCCGCAAGGTCGATGTGAGAAAAGCTTCGTCAGCCCCCTTCAAATTAGTGATTGTGAAATCCTGTTCTGCGCATTTGATCTTATTTTCATGGGCGAGTTTGATCGTCAACGCACGAGTAACACCGGGCAGGCAACCGGCTTCGAACGGAGGCGTGATGAGTTTTCCGCCGATGACAGCAAAGACGTTGGTGCGCGAACCCTCGCAAAGATTGCCGGCGGTGTTGGCAAAAATGGCTTCGTCAGCTCCGGCCTCGGCCATCAGTTTCTGGGCAACGACGTTTTCGCCGTAGCTCGTCGTTTTTAGGTTCACCAATGCTCCGTTTTCGTTTCGGGTAAAAGGCGCGGTAATCACCGTAGCGTGAGGTGTGTAGGTAGGGGGCTCAAGCGCCGAAATAATCAAGAGCTGCCCGTCTTTTCCTCCGGTAATCGTGAGGCGAACCCGTGCGGATTTGAGTTCATTCGCGTCGAGGACAGACTTCATGATTCGGTTTAATTCCGCTTCATCGGGCGTTGTCAGCCGCATAATCTTGGCGGCATGGGCGAGCCGGTAAAAATGCCGAGTCGTCGCGAACGGTTCGCCGTCAATCGCCTTGAGCGTTTCAAAAATGCCGTGACCGGTTTCGATTCCTGCATCGAAAGGGGAGATGCGGACTTCGCTCGCAGGAACGAGTTTGCCATTGCAAAAGACGATTCGATCGTGCAGTGGGGATGGGGTTGAGGAATCGCGGGCCATTGTTTTTTTAGAAGAAAAACCTACAAACTCGCGCATTCTTCACTGCTTTCCAAGATCGAAATTCATGTTCGCCGCCGTCATCACCGTTTTCCTGTTCGCGCTTTCAGGCATCAGCAACCAGCGCGTTGCCATGCGGTTGGGCGCGATGCTCGGGAATTTCGTCAGGCTGACCCTCGCAACGATTGTTCTAGGACTGATCGTTCTGGTGTTTTTTCCGGACTCTCTCGCGAAGCCGACGTTTACCTGGTATTTCGTCAGTGGGATCATTGGTTTTGGCCTCGGGGATGTCGCCCTTTTCATCGCCTTGGAGAGAATTGGATCGCGGCTTGCGGTTCTGCTCACCGTGTGTCTAGCGCCGTTGTTTGCGATCGTTTTGGAGTGGTTGTGGCTGGGCAATGCAATCACTGCTCCGGTGTTTGGAGCTACTGCTGCGATTCTGGTCGGGGTTGTATTGGCATTGAAACCCGGTTCGGGAGTTGCTAAATCTCAGCGACGCGGGAATCCGAAAGTCGGGGTGATCGCCGGCGTCATCTCTGGTCTGGGGCAGGGAACCGGCGCCGTGATCAGTCGAAAAGCCGAAGACGTGGAACGCGCGTTTGGAGTTGATGTGAACGGACTGAGTGCTGCCTACCAACGCGTCATGGGTGGGCTTGTCATCGCAATGATCGTAACCGGAATTGTGTGGTTGGTCCGCCGGCGGAATACAACTGCGGCGAAGAAAAAGCTGGATTTGAATCAGGTTGAAATCTCACCCAAAGCGTTGGCCTTCTGGGTGCTGGCATCCGCGATCTGTGGTCCGATTATTGGGGTGAGTTGTTTTCAATGGGCGCTGGAAACGGCCTCGAGCGGAGTTGTTTTAGCCATCGTGGCAATGACTCCGATCGTCATGATGCCACTGGCTGCGATCACTGAAAAAGATCATCCAACGCGCATGGCAATTGCCGGAGCAGTCATCGCCGTCGCCGGAGTCAGTGCGTTGTATTATTTTTCGGCATAGAATCGAAAGATGCGTCCGCAAAAAGGATTTCGAAGCGTCCCGCTGAGCCGCGTGGTCCGAGGAAATAAATCCCACCCCAATCGCTCCGCCGCGAAGCTGAAAGGTAGTTTCGGTATTATTTCGGACCACGCGGCTCGACAGGGACGTCTCTCCCCACCTCGAAGTTTCTTCTGAAATTGGATCGTTTCTGACTTTCTGCGTCCGCGTCTCGAAAGCGATCGGCTGGCGTGAAGCAGGGGCGCTTTGGATTGCCTCCCCAGTTTGGATTGTGGTATTCAAAGATCATGGATCGACGTGACCTTTTGAAATCTTCCGCCCCGCTTGCTCTGGCTGGAACTGCTGCTGTTGCCCCAGTTGCTGTGGCCGCGGCTCAAGCCATTCCAACGGCCAAAACGCTGACCGCCGAGCTGAATCCCGTGATTCAACGCTGTCGCGATGCAGCTTTAAAAATCCTGAAGCCGTCTCAAAAGCAGATTGAACATGGTCTCGAGCTTCACGCCGATTCCATTGTGTTCGATGCCTACAGCTTTGCACCGCGAGCGGCGATCGATGGTGAGGCGTTCAAAAATGCGGCGCTGGCAGGTGCTTCCGATATCGAATTGGCTGACATGAATGAAGACATGTCGATGACCCGAATGGTCACTGATGAAGCTGAGCGCCGCGAATTCGAATCCGCATTCCGCGCTTCCGGCGTGACCAGTATTTTTCAAAACGCCGGGCAGGAGGGGCAGGATCCGATGGTGCTGTTGAAGCGGCTGTCGCGTTTCACTTTCGCAACCGATATGATGCCTGGGTTTCTCGCCAAAGCCGCCACGCCCGATGGCGTTGAAGCCGCGAAGAAAGCCGGTAAGCATTGTCTCTATCTCACTGGCAATGGCGTTCCGTTGACGCAGCAATGGGTTTCGATTCCCGATGAACTCCGCTACGTTCGCGTCTTTTATCAGCTCGGGATTCGTATGATGCACCTGACTTATCAGCGGCGTAATATGATCGGTGATGGTTGTGGCGAGACTGCCAACGCAGGCCTGAGCGACTTTGGACGAGCTGCTGTCCGCGAAATGAATCGGGTTGGCGTGATTCCAGACTGCGCGCATTCCGGCTGGCAAACCAGTCTGGAAGCCGCGCAAATTTCTGAAAAACCCTGCGTGGCGAGTCATTCCATCGTCGGCGAAATCTATCCACATATCCGCAGCAAACCGGATAATGTCATCAAAGCCATTGCCGACACCAATGGCTTCATCGGCATTTGCTGCATCGCGAGATACTTGCGCGGGGCAGGGGATATTAGCGCCTTTCTCGATCACATCGACTATGTGGCGAAGAAATTCGGCATCGATCACGTCGCGATCGGAACCGACGTGGCCTACTCATCGCGCAACATGACCGCCGAGCGCAAAAAATCTGCTCTGGCCGGTTTGCGAGGCAAGAAGCGTGCGCCGTTCCGCAGTTTGTGGCCCAAAGACGATTTTGTCACGACCGCCGCAATGTCTGACAGCATTGCCTGGACCAACTGGCCGCTATTCACCGTCGGGCTCGTCCAACGCGGGTATTCCGACCCAGATATTAAGAAAATCATCGGTGGCAATGTCATGCGTGTGGCCCGTGAATCGATGGTCGATCAAGCGGCGGGCGTGTGAGTTTTTTAGCCGCAAAAAGGCTCAAAAGGTCGCAAAAAACGGGAACAAGTGGGATCGAATTTCTACGATCGAACAGGGTATGTTCATCGAACCAACCCTATTGGATCGTAGAATCCCGCAGTGGTAACATCGGACCTGAGACTTCAAATATGAGCTTGCTCGATAAACGCGAGATCGTT
>CALAHF010000126.1 GCA_937891465.1 uncultured Verrucomicrobiales bacterium
TCCTCGCCGGTGTCGGAGCTGTGGTCAGCGGCGATGGTGCCGGGCTTCGATGAACTTGGGGCTGAGCTGCTCTTTGTTTCCGGGCGAATGGTAATGCTCTGGACGTTGCGAACTCCGGACGCCATGACCCACGGCAGATCAGATCTTTTGATTGCGGATGTGTGTTGTCGGAAATATTCCAACCCTTCGCCTGCTACCTCAATAGTAACGGATGGGGAACTGCCGCCGACGGAAGGGTGATCGAGCCACATCGTTCCGGCACTGGATTGACGGTCCCCAGGGGCACCCAGATTGAAGCCGATTCGGCTGATCGAACCTGTGCCTTTATCGGAACCGCCGAGCAAGCTGGAGGTCCAGAGTTCGACATCGGGCATATGAACCAGGGCGAGCGAGGTCTGGTTCTGATACGAACAGCTGCAGGTGCGAGTGTAATCAGGGGCGTTGAGGACTCCGTTGGCTACAATGAGATTGGCTGTGCAACCGGATTTGAATCCCCCGAAGCTACCGATGCCGGTGGGGTTCTCCAAATCGTAGTAGCTGGCTGCCCCGTCGCGGAAGGTCAGAAAGTTTTCAGAGGCGATGATCGAGTTGCAGCCTTTGCCGCGAACGATCCGCCAGGGTTCATCGACTCCGGTGATCGGATTGAGGACCGTTTGATCGGAACCGTCGAGTAGACTGAACACGGTGCTGATGTTGCCTTTGTCTTTCTTATTTGAGTGCTGATCGGCGTTGGCGATAATCAATTCATTGTGGAGGATGCACGGCCCGGAATAACTGAGGTCTCTGCGCTGCCAAATGATGTCGCCGGTTTTGCCGCGATAGGTGATCATGCCCTGACTCACTTCATCTTTCAGTCGGTCGCTGGCTTTGGCGCCGGCCTGGAGGAGGATGTCGTGTTTCTTTGAATAGCTGAGCCAGGATCCGAAGATATCCTTGTTGTCGGCCCAAAGTTCTTTGCCTGTGCGGCTGTCGACCGTGAGAATTCGGTAGGTGTCAGGAACATCCCGTCCGCGTCGCTTTATTTTGTCTTCGGCGCTTTTGGGAAGTTTGTCGAGGCAGTGGATCCGACCATCGCCAGCGACAATGCCATTATGGAGAAAGCTATGAAGAGCAGGGATTTCCCAGAGCTTCTCGCCGGTGCGGCGATCAAAGCCGACCAGGCCGGCGCTGGCCGAATAGTCTTCGATCGATGGAACCACCGCTTCATCATCGGCTGCGTATTTTTGGCTGAAATTGGCAAAGCCTTTGCCGCCGATAAGAACGTCATTGTAAATGCCGATGAAACCCCATTTCGGAGCTTCACTCTGCCCGGGAGATTTGGTCAGCTGAATGATCCTTTTGGTTTCACCCGTCTGGGGATCGAGGATGTGGCAGCCGTCGTCGATTGCCAGATAGATCGCGTCTTCGGTGGCCACATAATTCGCTCCCCGACCGTTCGCGCCGGGAATGTGCTTTTGGTTATAGGCCGGATCGAGCGGTGTGTCTGCGTAGGTTTCGTTGTAGTAGATACCGAAGGTGCCAAGGTCGTCGAAGTGGCGAATCCAGAGGACTCGGCCAGTGTAGACGTCGCGGGCGCTGATGCTGTTGATGCCTTCAATGAACATGCGTCCGCCGATGACCTGTTCGGGCGGGCCGTGGCCGTGACGAGGGAGGACGTTCGCATTCGAGCTGCCACCAAACCAGAGGACGCCGAGCGGGAGCTTCAAGCGGCTGTCGTCGGATTTAACGGAATTGGCGATATCGCCATATTGGTGGGTCCAGTCGGCGGAATCGGGGAGGGCACCTTCCCGGAAAACGATCAGACCAGAATCATTTTCTGTGATCTTCCCGCGTTTCAGATCGGCCGTGTCGACCAGTTCGCGAACGGCGGGATCCAGAGAGAGCGCTCCACCATAAGGTCGCACTGAGTTGTAGAGCGATTCGAGCGCACCCTTTGTCAGCTGCCCGACGGAGGGACTGACATGAACGAGATGGGCGATGTAAGGAGGCGCTTTGAAAGTGGCCGGGGTGCCTTGATGGATGGTGATGCGGTCACCGTATAGACCGGCGGCATCGAATCGTCGCCGAAGTTGCGCGACTTTCTCTGCGTCAGATTCAACTGCAATGATGCGCAGATCGGAGCCGGTGAGTAATGACTCAAGAAGCTCGATGTCATCAATGCCATACCAAAGGCAGTAGCCATCGCTTGCCTTTGTTTGCTCGAGAAATTTTGCGGCACGCGCGGCAGCGGTGGCGACGGGCTTCTGAGTTTCCGGGACGATGGTTCGATCTGAACGTGGGCCGCTGCCGAATGCCATAATCTGACCATCAAGGGTGACTGCGAATAATTTCCCGTTCGCTACCAGCAAACGTTTGATATTTCCTTCGACCTCAAGTGTCCAGGCTGGAACTCCCTCATGCCCGCTTTCGGAGAGATCGATCGCGGTAAGCGAATTCAAACCGCCGGCAAAGAGCCTGCTACCGGCCTTGATCAGATCACCGGTGCCATCTGCCTTGATCGACCAGACCTGCTTCTTTTTCGCATCAAACACCTGAATCATCTTTTCTCCGGTGTGGTGGGAAGTATAGAGGTAATCCGGAGTGAGAACCGGTTCATTGCAGGTGAATGAGTCTTTTTTGCCGTCGGCGACATCGTAACTGCAAACGCCTCGCTCGCGGGTGTGGACAAAGTATTCGGAGCCATTGGCGATCACAAAGGAGCCTCCGTGGCCTTTGCCGCCGGCGTTGATTTCGAAATGCATGAATTTTCCGGTCGAGCGATCGAAGGCAGCAGGGACCGAACGCCCGCCGGGGACGAGGAGATATTTGTCGGTGGCGACGAGGGTTCCCTGGGGAGCGACTCCGGCGAAAGAGGGAGCGCTGTGCGGTTGTTTGATATATTGGGCGCCAGTGCTGTCGTTCACCCAATTCACAGCCCCGGTGTCAGCATTCAGTGAATAGATGAACGTGCCCATGAAAGGCCAGATGCTGGCAGCGAAGTAGACCTGTCCGTCGCGAATTACCGGACCGCCACGAGCTGGCCACGCTGAGATGAGACGCTTATTGCCGAGGACTTTCAAGGGAGACGGACCGCCCGCGAATTTCCAACGAAGTGCGCCTGTCTCGGCGTCGAGGCAATAGAGAAATCCATCGTCACTGGTGATGTAGATAGTTGATTTGTCTCCCACGGGCGGAAGTCGGACAGGGCCATCCGTGTAGAAACTCCACGATTCGCTCCCGTCGGCAGTGTTGTAGGCCACGACCTTGTCAGAGTCGTTGAAAGTGACAAACATCAGGTCGCCTAGAACGATCGGTTCGAAGATGCGATCGTAGGACATCAAGTCGTGGTTCAACGGATCGTCCCAGACCTGTTCGCGGGGCGATAGTTTTAGCGTCCATTGATGTTGGAGTTCGCCCAGAAGATTTTCGGGAGAGGCTGCCCGGTGTTCGGCGTCGTAACGCCACATGGGCCAGTCTTCGGCGCTTAGGGAACTGCCAAGAAGAAGGGAAATTGCAGAAAAGAAATGGATCTTGAAGCCGCAGGGAATCCGTAGCTTGTCACTTGGATTGCTGATGGGAAATGTTTTTAGAATGGGCATCGGTACGCATTAGATTGTCTGGATATTTTCGCCCTGCGTCTAATCATTTATTCTCCAGCTTTCCGGTCTCGATCGACAGGATCGGCCACCCCTTCAGGAATCGCCCGCTTCCCGCGCAGCAGCTTCCCGCAGTTTGTCCTTTTTGCTTTTGCGGCGGCCTTTGATGCCGACAGTGCCCGTTGAGGACGGTGGCGCGATCTCGGTGGGCTCAAAACCGGAGATTTCTTCGCGCGGAATATTTAATTGATTGCGTTTCTCAATCAAATTGAAGTGGGCTTGGTTGTCCGCGGTGACGAAACTGATCGCCACGCCGGCCTTTCCCGCCCGGCCGGTTCGGCCAATGCGATGCGTATAATCGGCAGGGGAACGCGGTAGATCATAATTGAGCACCGCCGGCAGCTGGGCAATGTCGAGTCCACGCGCGGCGAGATCGGTCGCGACCAGAACCTGAATCGTCGAGTTTTTGAATCCGCGCAGAACTTCGCTGCGCATATCCTGACTGAGGTCGCCATGAAAAGAATGCGCGTTGATCCCTTTGCGGTGAAGTTTGTGGGCGACGTGATCTGCCGTGTATTGTTTCGCCACAAAAACAAGGACGCGGGTCCAGCCTTCATCCGCGATCAGATGGCGGAGCAGGGGAGTGCGCTTGGCGGTATCGACGCGAATGGCGCGTTGTTCGATATCCGGTGCATCCAGCGGGTCGGTGTCCACTTGGATCCGGGTGGGCTCGTGCAGGAGATCCGCAGCCATGGCTTCAACCGATGCCGGAAAGGTGGCCGAGAACAGCAGATTCTGGCGTCGCTTTGGCAACAAGGCGAGGATGCGGTTCAGTTCATCCGCAAAACCGAGATTAAGCATGCGATCGGCCTCATCCAGAACCAGCGAGCTCACATTGGAAAGCGTCACGGCATTGCGTTCGACGAGATCGAGAAGCCGGCCTGGAGTGGCCACGATGAAGTCAGCGCCGCCGCGCAGTGCCATCATTTGAGGATTGATCGAAACGCCACCCACCGCGCTGATCACCTTGATCCGTTCCGGAAGATGCGTCGAGAATTCCTGGACGACGTCCCGGACCTGAGATGCGAGTTCACGGGTTGGCACGAGGATTAGAGCGTGAACCTGTTTCGGTGTCTTACGAGGAACTTCGAGCCATTGCTGGAGCAGGGGCAATACAAACGCCGTTGTTTTTCCCGATCCCGTTTTCGCCGTGGCCAGCACATCACCGCCAGCGAGGACCGCAGGAATGGCTGCAGTTTGCACGGGAGTGGGAGAATCGTATTGATCGGCCGCACGAGTCAGAAGATCGGACAGGCCAGGAACGGAAAAAGGCATCGCTACTTATAGGGCAATTGAACGATACTTCCCGCAGAATTGAATAGAAAAGACTGGACCTGTTCTCGAATTTCATCTGGAGTAATACAGCTCTCCCCCTCGACAAACGATTCCAGAAGACGGGGAATTCTGCGGTGAGAAAGGTCGTGGATAGGATGAGGCGGATTGTTTTCTCCAAATCGACTCGTGACAGATTAGTAACGCCCATCGGAAACCCTAAACCATTCGAAGCCAGAAATGAGGACGTGTATTAAATTCGTATTAGTTGCAATGATCGCAGCATGCTCGGCACTGGCGAGTTCCCCGGCAGTCAAACTGCCGGCGGGAAGACTCGCTATCGTTGCCGATGGAAATTCGCCTGACCCAGACGACATAGGAGCTACGGCGGTTATTTTTGGTATCTTGAAAGGAGCAGGACTCACCGATCGACTGGTTCACCTTTCACACTCATGTGATCTGGATCCAATCAAAAACCCTGGGAATCAGGTCATTGATGCGGTTAACGAAACGCGTCGACAGCATAAATTGCATCAGCTTTGTAGTGAAGGGATCTCGCTCTTTGGACCCTTTCTGAATCTCAAAAAACACTTCAATTGTCGTGCTGAAAAAGACGCCGCTGTTGCCAATTTGCGAGAGGCGATCAATGCATCCAGCGCGAATGATCCCCTTTGGATCATCGAAGCGGGGGAACCGGATGTCATCGGGTATGCGCTGGCTGCCGCAATCGCTTCGAAGCGACAATATGTTCATGTCGTCTCTCACCATCCGGCAAATGACAACAGCGGCGATTTTTTTACGTGGCAACAAATCCTGGAATTCGGTGTGACGGAGCATCAAATAGGCGACCAAAACAAGGGCTTGAAAACGGCAATGCCACAATGGGCTTGGGCAAAAAACCATCGTAACGCAGGAATCTCGTGGATTTGGGAACAACTACAATATGCCGAGCAGGATGGTGTCGTGAAATTCCAAACCAACAAATTCGACTGTTCCGACGCCGGGCTGGTTTATTGGTGGATCACGGGAGCAAGCAAGGGCGGAAACAAATCCTCCACACCCGCTGATATGAAGGGGATGCTTTTGCGCGATCAGCCGTGAATGGGGTGGTGCTGCGCAGAACGGCGAACCCCGAGGCGATAGTGATCGAGTTGTTAAAAGGGGAACATGCTAGTCTTTGTCGGCTTTCTCCGAGTAGCGATGAGGCTGGCGGTTGCGAGAAAGAGTTGCGGGCGTCGCGACTATCCTTAAATCAGAGAATCGCTCGACCAAAAAAGAGTCTGGATGACTTTTAAACACTCGTCAGAGAAACGTCCATCAAATCCGGCGCAAGACCATCCCCGCAAGCAGGCAGGCAATGGCGGCAAAGACAAACCAGTGTATCAAGGCTTGATCGCGAGAAATTGGAATGACACCAGCGCGAATCTGGTCGGCTGAGAAAGTTGGCATTTCTGAAATCTCGGTTTTCAGGGTGTCGAAGGTCTTGCGAAATTCTTCGACTTTTTTCTCGGTATCTGCTACGGCCATGGTGGTTTTGTTAGGTCTCTGATTGGGTAGGTCGAGAGAACAATCAGATTGCGCGGCGAATTACCAGCATGGAGTTTGGGATGACAATTTTTTTACATCTGATCCGAAAACAGGAATTTTGACAATCGCTTTTAAATCACGGACCTCCCTCATTTGCGGATTGCCTTATGGTCGCTTTGTTTGGTATCTTTCTGTTTTCAAATTATGCAAAAACCAACACGTCGAAATTTTGTCAAAGCCACTGCCATCACGGCCGGAGCTTTGAATTTCCAAGTCGTGCCAAGCAAAGTCTTTGGTGCGAATTCAAAAATCACGCTCGCGGGTATCGGCACGGCCGGTAAGGGCCAGAGTGATATTCAGGGATCCGCTGGTGCTGGATTCGAAATCGTCAGCCTTTGCGATATCGTAAATGTTGAGAAATACCCTAATGTGAGCGGCCGTTCACAGGGGGCGAAAACGACGCGTCGTGCTTTCCCGGGGGCTACGTTTTACGAGGATTGGCGCGAAATGCTAGAGACTGAGGCCGATAAGGTTGATTGTGTGACTGTTTCAACACCAGACCACGTTCACGCACACGCGGCGATCGCTGCGATGAAGGCGGGTAAAAATGTATATTGTCAGAAGCCGCTGACCCATGGAATTTGGGAAGCGCGGATGATGGCTAAGGTTTCTGAAGAGACCGGCGTTGTTACGCAGATGGGAAACCAAGCTCACGCTCAGGATCATATGCGTCGCTGCGTTGAGCTAATTCGTGCAGGCATCATCGGTGATGTGAAAGAAGTTCACTGCTGGACGAACCGTCCGATTTGGCCGCAGGCGATTCCTAAGGCACCTAAAGCGGAGGAAGTACCCAAGCACATCAACTGGGATCTCTGGCTTGGACCTGCCGAGGACATGGGATACAGCCCGAAAATCACACCGTTTAACTGGCGCGGTTATTGGAATTTTGGAACGGGTGCGCTCGGCGACATGGCGTGTCACATCATGGACATGAGCTACTGGGCAGCTGATCTTGGCTCGCCTGCGAGCGTTTCTGCTGTTAGCGCGGATGGACGCGGAGCGATGTCCGACATCTCTCCTCCGACCTGGGCGACGATCGAGTACCAGTTCCCTGAGCGGAATGGAAAACCACCTGTGAAATACATGTGGTATGACGGTTACAAAGACGCTGTTTTCAATCCCGACAAATGGGCTTTGGAAAGCAATATTGACGGTGGAAAAATCCGCGAGCGCAATTTGCCACCTGAAGACGTTCTTGAGGGACTTGGTTCGAGCGAAAGTAAAGGCTATGGAACCGTCATCATCGGAACCGAAGGCAAGATGTGGTTCAATCGCAGCAAGGATAACTGGGTGATCAAGCCGGGTAATCGAATGGATGGATTTGATTATCCTGAGCAGACTATTCCTCGTGCTCGAGGTCAGAATCCACACAACGAATTCTACGATGCGGTGGCAGCGAATGATCCCAAGGCAGCGCTTTCAGGCGTGTGGCACAGTGGCTCGTTCACTGAGGTAGTGCTTCTCGGAAACCTCGCGGTTCGTCTCAATAAGAAGGTTGAGTGGGATTCAGAGAATCTCAAATCACCAAATTGCCCTGAGGCGGATGCGCTGATCAAGCGGGAGTATCGTAAAGGATGGGAATTGAAGGTGTAACCTTTCGATTCTCTTACGAAAGTGCCTGGTACTTTCGAATTTCGAAAACGGGAGTTCTCTTCGGAGGCTCCCGTTTTTTCGTGGCGCGAATAAGAGAGCTTTTCACTCCATTTCCATCAGATCTTCGGAGATGAGGGGAGGCGGCGCGCTGGTGTCTTCGAATATATTGCCCAAATCTAATCCATGCAGCGCTTGCTCGCTGAGCCTTACGCTGTCCGCGACACCATCGATTTGAGAACTCAAGTTTGAGCTGTCACGGCTGGTCATGCCAACTTCGCAGATGTGGTTGATTTTCTGCTCGGTCTTGTCGAGTTCAGCTTCGAGGATCTTGAAGTTCTCGTCGGCCTCCCGATAGTTGGGCAGGCGCGATTCAAGGGTCGCTAACTTGTCTGTGAGCGAATCGATGAGTCGATCGGAAGATCCTGACTCTTGGCCATCAGAAATCGCCTGGGTGGTATCGTTAATTTTCAGCTCCAAACCAGATTCCGAAGTGTTATCGAGGAATTTACCAAGACCTTCCCTGTGGTGAAGTAATTTCAGAAACAGCCAGATCATCTTATCGAGCGATTGGGTTTTAAAACCCGCATCTCCTACGTCGGAAGTATCAGTCCGCATCGTTAATTGAAGACAGTCATCGCGCGGCTCCGTTCGCGAGTGGCATCAAAACGCGCGCGGTCTTCGGGGCTGAGGAATTTCAAATATTCGGCAAGCTGACGCTGTTTTTCACTGACGGCAGTGGCTTGTGCCTCCTTTTGTTCTTCAATGATTTCATTGCCGCGAAGCACGTTTTGAAAATGTTGATTCGTACCGAGAAAACCGAGGTAGCCCATTTCGAGAGCCATGATCACCGGCGAAAACACATCAGGATGACCGGACAGGAATGCGACGGCTACTCCCGCTCCGAGCGCGAGCAGGTTCCAGTGCCATTTGAAGGCGCGGGTCAGGTGAGTGCCGAATTTTTCCATCGTCGCTTAGTCTTTGCCTTCCTCTAGACTTTCGATCTTTGTGGCAATCCGGTCAACATGTTCGAGAAAATCCGGTTCTCGCTGCATATCCCGTGCCAGCCGGTCCGGTGCAGGATCGATGGTTTCTTCCAGAATAGTTCCGGGGGAATTGCTCAGAATGAAAATGCGATCACCAAGGTAAACGGCTTCACGAACGTCATGGGTGATGAAAAAAACGGTTGCCTCGAGGTCGCGCCACAAGCCAACAAGCAGGTCCTGCATGTTGTGTCGAGTCACCGGATCGAGCACACCAAAAGGTTGGTCCATCAGGATGATTTTAGGATGCAAAATTAGGGTCCGGGCGATTGCGACGCGCTGCTTCATGCCGCCGGAAAGCTGGTGCGGGTATTTTTGAGGATCGTGATCCGGGTCCAGCCCGACTTTGGCGATCCAGTCGATCGCTTGCTCATAACGATCCGATTTTGATACGCCCTGACATTCGAGGCCGAACGCGACATTGTCCAAAACTGTCCGATTGGAAAAACTGGTGTAATCCTGAAAAACCATTCCTCGATCCGATCCAGGGCCCGTTACGTGTTCACCCCATACTTTCACGGAGCCTTCCGTTGGCGGGTGCTGAGGATCTTTGGCAGCGTTCCGGCGAATCACAATGCCGTCGCCACCGTTTGACCAGTCCACTTGCTGGAAAATCCGGGGCTGCATCCGGCTGTCTTTTTTCAATTCCTCCATGAAAAGCGGAACCATGTCGAGCGTTGCCCAACCGATGTGAACCTCACCCGAAGCATAGGCGTCACGTATTGAAACGGGATCGTCGATGAGAACCAACTAGACTTTGAAAGGCCCGCCGTCAGGGGTCGTCCACTCGATCTCGGCATCCCCGACCATGTTTTGTAAAATAATCGGGGCCCAACCGGCCCACACGTTCAGAGCAAATTTCACGGTCCGCGCTTGCAGCGGCTTGTAGTCCGATTTCGCTTTTACGGGCGGCAGTTTTTCCTGAGCTACATAATTGTATTCTTTGACCGTTGTTGGAGCATTGGAATCTAGTGCTTCAACGGAATCACCCTGAGCTACCGTCGCAGGAGCTGCTGCGGGGAGATCAGCGGGATCAATCGGCGTTGCCGCAATCGGTGCAGGATCCGTTGAGTCGGCGCCACCTTCAGGAAAAATCGTTCCGCGAAAGGCATATAACAAAAGGCCGGCGACCACGAGACCGACGACACTAAAAAAATAACGGTTTTGGTTTAGCTGAATCACTCATATCGTTCGCAAGAATACGGGAATTTGGAAAGGTTCCAATTACAATCCGGCTTCTGTTTTGGATTGCAGTATACAAAAAAGCGGGACTCTTTCGAAATCCCGCTTTTTGAAATTTTTTCGAAGCAACAGGGTATGTTCAACGAACGTACCCTATCAGTTAGACAAGGGCATCTTGCGCTGGCCGATTCCCGCTGGGTAAGCCAGCTTTTGTCCTTGTCGGATCTTTCGTAATTAGCAACCGCAACCACCGCTGCTGCAGCAACCGCTGTCTTCCATTTCTTCCGGAGTTGGAACGCGACCGAGCTCGAGTGTCTTGGCGACGTGCTTGGAAACCATCTGAGCGATCCCATTCAAGCTGTCCTGAGCACCGAGGAATTTATCGATCTTCGGATTGTCGTTGAGTTCGGCTTTCATGGTATCGAAACCTTCGATGTCAGTATCGGTGATTGTTCCGGCCTGCTGCTTTTCGTGAAGTTGGTCACCGAGTTGAGCGAAGGCGCCATATTGTGCCTTGGCTGAATCGTCAGCGAGGAACGCTTCGATGTGGGCCATGTTATCTTTGTATTCCGGCAACTCGAGAAGGGAACCGCAGAGTTCGCGGGTCTTTTCGACGATGGAGGAGTTGAGTGGCAAAATTGCTGTCTGCATAATTTTAGTAGTAAACTCTATTTGGGGTCAGGGAAAGTGGGAAAAGAGTTAGGAGTCGGGAGCAAGGATTTAGAATTTTGATCCTTTGCCTCTCTTGCCCTTGAATTTCTTTTTCTTCTTTGCTTTCTTTCTGTAAAATTTCTTGGCTGGAGTCGCTTCTTTAGTGTCAGCGCTATCGTTTTCCTTACTGGATATCTCTTCTTTTTTGTCAGAATCAGATTTCTCCTCAGGTTTCCCGTTCTTTTTAGAATCGTCTGTTTTCGGGTCAGAGTCGCCCGACTTGTCCTCTGATTTGGAATCGGATTCGGGTTTTTCCTCAGACTTCTCGTCACCTTTCGAGTCGGCTGTTGTCGAGTCGGAGTTGTCTGACTTGTTCTTTGATTTGGAATCAGAATCGGATTTCTCCTCAGGCTTCTCGTCTTTCTTTGAATCGCCTGTTGTTGAGTCGGAGTTGTCCTCCGATTTTTCCTCAGGCTCAACTTTGTCTTCAGGTCCCAGTTTTGGAGCTACGGCAGCTTTCTTCGCTGGTTTGGATCCCTTTCTTTTTACAACGATCGTTCGACTCGGTGAAAGCACGCGGTAGGTGATGCCCGCCCAGGTGATTTTTCGGGCGAACAGTGCCAATGTAACGATGAGGCAGTGCAGGCTCATCCAGATTGGGGTGAATAAATGCTCTACGGCAGCGGTATCATCGAGAATTTTCGCGGTGGTGCCGCCGTATAAATTGCGGATGACGCGGGCGCGATAGAGAGCGCGAATTTGATCGAAAAGCGTGACGATTCCAATGGGGATCCATGCGTGAAAATTATTCAGGAAGAAGACCGCTCCGAAGGCGCTCACGGCGCCGAGAACGTAAAGCCAGGTCAGGATTAATCCAATGATGAAAAGTGTGGGAGTGAAGTGTTTGACCTGATAGTACTGGCGACGACCGAACTCGATCAGGCCTCCCCAGGACTGATTAATCGGGCTCCGCATGATGAGCGATCGGCGCAGGCAAATCTTGTAACCGCTGCGGCGGCCGGCTTTGGCAAGCCGAAGGTCGTCATTTAAACTTCCAGAAAACAGGACGGGAACATCGAGATCTTTGAACGCGTCTCGTGACAGCGCCATCGAGCCGCCCCACATCATGTTGTAGCCTTCACGACCAGACAAGGTTGCCACGGAGGAATTGATCACGCTGGCAAACAGATTGGCTAGGGTGTGTTTTTTCGGAACGAGCCAGCGATAGGTAGTGGACAGCTGGTGAGTCCCTTTGTTAATCGGAGCGAGCAGCATGGAAAGCCACGTTTTGTCGCAACGGATATCAGCATCGGCAAAAGCGATGATCTCGTCTTCGTCGATGAGGTGTTTGAACGCCTCGATTTGGTTGTGAACTTTTTGACCGCAATCCGTCGATTCTCCCGCGAAGACCATCACGACCTCGTGGATTCCATGGGTTGGGTTTTCGGGTCGCCAAACGGTATCCTTTTCTCCTAATTCCAGTTGTTCCCGTAGCCAGGCAACGATCGGTTCGTCTTCAGACTCCATTGTAATAATGGTGCGGTATTTCGCGTAATCCTGGGTCAGAATGGACTCGAAAAACCGTGGCGTTTGGTTTTCATCGAAACCTTTGATGGACACGATTAAGGCGGTCAACCGCTCATCTTGAGGGCCTACGTCGATAAATTGGCGGTCCTGTTTGCGTCGGGATCGCTCGAACCGCATAAGGTTCAACGCTGAAAACAGCGCCTGAGCAATCCACAAGCCCCACAGGATCCATAAATACGGTTGTAGTTGGATCATTTACAGTTGCAAGATACTGTTCGCGGCTCCATAAACCGCAAGCATTTATCCTGCGAAAATGTGAAAATGACTGTTGTCGAAACCCAGAAATTACAGAAATCATATCATTTCGGAGATACTGAGGTTCAGGCTCTCCGAAAGGTTGATTTAACCATCTCGGAAAGTGAATTTGTCGCCATTTGGGGACCTTCAGGTTCCGGGAAATCGACGCTTTGTAATTTGATCGGGCTTCTTGACGATCCGACGAGTGGAGAAATCACGTTGGGTGATAAATCAGCCGCCCATCTTTCCGATGCTCAGAAGAGTGATTTTCGCAATTCGACGATTGGGTTTGTGTTTCAGAATTTTAATCTAATACCGGTCCTCTCAGCCTTGGAAAATGTGATGCTTCCCTTGCAAATTCAAGGGGTGGGGAATGCTGAAGCTCGCGAGCGTGCTTTGTCGCTTTTGGACGAGGTTGATCTCAGTGATCGCAGTGGGCACCGGCCTCAGAAAATGAGTGGTGGTCAGCAACAGCGGGTCGCAATTGCGCGGGCGTTGGTGACGGAGCCGGTGCTGGTCATTGCTGACGAACCGACAGCGAATTTGGACACTGAAAATGCAAATCTCATCATCGATCTCATGCGAAAGGTGAATCAATCGCGCGGAGCAGCCTTCATTTTCTCGACGCATGACGATCGGTTGCTTGATCGCGTGGATCGCAAGGTGCACTTGCAGGACGGCGAAATTTTGGAAGACGAACTTGTAACCAGCATTTCATGACTTGGCTTTCTCTTGCATTTAGAAATCTGCTTCGCAATGCCCGTCGTTCGATCACGACGATTGCTGCGGTCGCTTTAGGCTATGCGGCTGTGAATGTCTTTGGTGGATTCGCGACGTATATGTTTACCAGCATTCGCGAGGCTTATATTTATGATCAAGCGAATGGTCATGTTCAGATTTGGAAACGCGACGCCCGCGACTACGGCGGGGCCGATCCAGGCGCGTTCCTGCTTTCGGCTGAAGATTTTGCTGAGATCAAGGCGGCTGCGGAAAAAGACGATCGGATCGAGCTGGCGGCAGGGATGTTGGAGGTGAGGGGGAATGTAGATTATGATGGGAACCAGAGTTTCTTTCTGGGGCGGGCGATGGTGCCGGAAGAGCAGGATCAAATTCAGGAAAAAGCCACGGCATTGCGTGGGCGTAAGGATAAGCGTTTCGAAGGGACCGCGATCACGAGTGCCACCCCGGAATCGATCGGAATCACGACTGGAATGCAGAAAAATTTCGGTTTGAAACTCGGGGCCGACGTCACGCTGATGGGGCCAGATGTAACGGGCCAGCTCAATGGCGTCAATGCTCAGGTGACACAGATTCTTGAACTTGCGTCCGAAAAGCTCAACAAGCGCTTTGTGTATCTGCCTCTCGAATTGGCTCAGGTCTTTTACACCACCGAAGATGTGTCTTGCGTTCGTTTGCTTTTAAAAAACGAAGCCGATACCGATTTCGTGACGGCTGATTTGAAAAAGACGTTCGCGGATCGCGATTGGGAAATTTTTACGTGGTATGAGATCTCCGATCTCTACGGGCGAACTAAGCGAATGTTCGACATCATTTTCGGGCTCGTTTTTGTGATCATCATCACGATTTCGACGATGTCGGTGTTGAATACGATCGGAATGGCCGTGGTTGAGAGGACCAAAGAAATCGGGACACTCCGGGCGATCGGCTTGAAGCGTCCGGGGGTCGTTCGGTTATTTGGAATTGAAAGCGGATTGCTCGGCTTGATTGGCGCTTTGTTAGGACTGTTGATCACGGTTGCATTTTCGCTGACAGTCCGGGCGATCAAACCCATGTGGGATCCTCCCGTTTCTTCTCGCTCAGTGGTGTGGGAGATCAAACTTGTCCCCGAGTATTTGGTCGTCAGCTTTGTGTTGCTGGTTTTGTTTACGTTTATCGCCGCGATTGCTCCGGCCCGTCGTGCTGCGCGCCAACCGGTGGTTGATTCGCTCGGGCATGTCTGATCGAACAGGGTTGGTTTGATGAACCGACACTGTTGGATCGTGAAATCTGTTGTTCGAGAAAACGGCACTTCAAAAAATTCAGACAGTGACCGGCGCTCCAATTCGGTTTAGACTGCGGCTTTTCCGATTATTGAATGATTGAAACGTCGAATCTCTCTATGCGCTACGGCGAACTCGAAGCTCTCAATGGGCTCGATTTACAGATCGAAAAGGGCGAGTTCTTCGCGTTTTTAGGGCCGAACGCAGCAGGGAAAACCACGACGATTAAATTGTTAACCGGCCTGCTTCGTCCGACCAGTGGGTTCGCTAAAATCTGCGGTTTCGATATTCAGGAAAATCCGTTGGAAGCGAAGCGTCGCATTGGTTATATTCCCGATGTTGCTGAGTTCTATGACAAGCTGACGCCGTTGGAATTTATGGGATTCATCGCGGATTTGTTTGAGGTTGATGCGTCCGACACGAAAAAACGAACGCCTGAATTGTTCGAGCGCTTTGCGTTGAATAATTATTCGCGGCAGCGCATTGAAAACCTGAGTCACGGCACCCGGCAACGGTTGGCGATTGCGTCAGCGCTACTTCATGAGCCGGAGGTCATTATTATTGACGAGCCGATGGTCGGGCTGGACCCGCGGAACGCCCGGGTGGTAAAGGAGGATCTGAAGGCCCGAAGCGACGCGGGAACAACTATTTTTCTATCAACTCACCTCCTCAACGTGGCCGAAGAACTGGCTGATCGAGTGGGGATAATAAATCACGGCAAACTTGTGAAAATTGGAACGGTTGATGAGATCTTAGCGGAAGGCGAGCGGGATGCAGGGTTGGAGTCGATTTTCCTTTCCATGACCGAGGATGAAGCCCTAACCGAATAGCGAACATAAAAAGTTCGAAATTTGCTTTACATTCTTTCGAATTTATTAGATTTAATGCGTTCACATTCATAGAAAACTCCTAAAAACCAATTGGATAAATGCTCGTCACCTCGTCCTCCTTCCGTTCAAAACTTCCACTCATAATTGTTGGACTCGTTTTGTTGTTTGCCTTTGTTGCACCAGATTTGATGGCCCAAGACGCCGCCGATCCAGCAGTGGACGCTGAAAACGCACCCAAGAGTTTACTCGATCAGGTGATAAATGGGGGGTGGGCTATGTGGCCGCTCGCCATTCTGTCACTCTGCATGATTACCCTCGCGGTTTACAATTTCATGCAGCTCACCAAGGGTAAGTTTAACCCTCCAGTGCTCCAGCAGACAATTCTCGCCAACATGACCGACGTTCGGGTTCGCAGTGCGATTGAAGCTTCTGCAGCAGATCCCTCTTACCTTGGTCGAATGATGGCATCTTCGCTTCCTTTTGTTGATGCGACGGATCCTGAATCGCTCGGCCGTGAAAAGGTTGAAGACTCACTTGCTGATTTCACCGTGAAAGAGAATCCAAGCTACATGGCATGGATCGGATATTTCTCAGTTATTGCTCAGGCAGCTCCAATGGTTGGACTTCTCGGAACCGTTTCCGGTATGATTAAGGCGTTTAACGCTCTTGGTAATTCCGGTGGTGCTGATCCAAACGAAATGGCGGCTGCGATTGGTGAGGCCTTGATGACGACTGCTGCCGGTCTTTGTGTTGCGCTTCCCTGCCTGTTCTTCTTCTACTTTTTCAAGAATAAATTCAACGCCATGGTAACCGCTGCTCAAGAAACAGCTTCTCAGGCTTTGGATGCTGCAATCGCCACGGTGAATGCTGACCAGCAGCTCGCGAAAGTACCAGAAGGTATTTCCGAAGGTTAATTCCGGGGCGATCAACGCTTTACAGAATAAAGGCTGGTGGTGAGAAGTGATTATATGCTTCTCATCGCAGGATGAATCCCTTAGAATCCCTAACGCAATGGCTTCAGACAAACTTCGACAAGCAAAATTGGCAGACAGCGTTGATGAGATGGACATGGATATGTCCCCAATGATTGACCTCGTTTTCCTGCTCCTTATTTTCTTTATGGTCAGCTCTCACATGATTGTGACCAAGATTGATAAGAACGTGAAACCGCCCAAGGCGAAGAACGCAGCTGTGGCCAAAAACTCGGTCGGTCGAATCGTGGTTAATATCTACGAAGACGGAACAGTTTATGATGAGGACAGCAACCCGCTTCTAGAAGCCGTTGATATAGAGGCCTACGTGGATGCTATTTACCAGAATCACCGTGAGGCGAATATCAAAAGCCGACTTCATGTGCGGGCTGACCAGGAAGTGGAGACCAAGTACATCAAAAAAGTGATTCAGGCAGCCGGCGCTGCAGGTGTGATTGACGTGATCTTCGGGGCACACGCCGTTGATTGAATCCGTTCTCGCTTTGCGCGTGGTTTATTTTTAATTTCAGCAATTTCAGAAAAATATGGCAAAACGCAGATACAAGCCAGTTGAAGACGAGCCGCAATTGGACATGTCGTCGATGATTGACGTGTCATTTCTTCTCCTCATTTACTTTTTGGTGACTTCAACATTGGATCCGAAAGAAGCCGACCTTGGTTTTACCTTGCCGACTTCGCAGTCAAATTCGACGGTTGAAGTGAAGCTCGACCAAAACACGATCGAAGTGAATGCCCAGGGTCACATCCTGATGAACGAAGAGACTCTCGACACGGACGTCGAATCACGGCAACTGCCGCTTCTTGAAGACCGCCTCAAAGGCATGGTTGAAATGTCGCGCAGTGTTGGACAGGACCCGTTGGTCATTATTTCGGCTGATGACGGGGCGAAAGGGCAGCGTTTTGTTGACGTTTTGAATACCCTTGGAATGGAGGGCATTGAGATCTCAAACGTTACCCTGACGGGATTCACCGAGGAATAATGAAAGCGGTTATCTACGATCCAACCCTATTGGTTCGATGAACCAACCCTGTTAGATCGTGAGCCGAGTAGACCAGGAAAAATAGAAAATGAGACACCACCGCACCCAAGCCCAATCCATTGCTTCTGAAATTGAACCGAAATTGGATTTGTCTTCGCTGGTAGATGTCAGTTTTTTGTTGCTGATCTTTTTTCTGGTGACCTCGACGCTGCGGACCCCGGACGCTGATTTGCGAATGAAATTGGGTCACCCTGAACCAGGTTTTCAGACCGTTGTTTTTGAGCGACCTTTGATTGAAATTGACGCAGGAGGTAACATTTACCTGACAGATGAGCTTCTCGAGACAGAAACGGATTCACGAAAGCTCCCTGTGCTTCGCGATCGACTGAAGTCGTTTGTTGAGACATTCCAAATGGTCGAAACCGGCCACGATCCCTCAGTCATTGTCTCAGCAGACAATTCGGCGAAAGGTCAGCGCTTTATTGACGTGCTGAATTGTTTGGCCCATTTTGGAATTAGCGATGTTGCCATTGCAAGTTTCGGGATTGAGGATTGAGAGGAGATCCGGAATTGCAAGCGTGATGCCGATTTAAAAGTCACAATTTGCCAGTGATTACCCTAATAGATTTTTTACATTTGGATTGATGAAATCCTCGTTTTTTCACACATTTACATTCATGACATCGAATCATAAAAAGTCGCGGATTGTCGCGTCGTCTATCCTCGCCCTTGCGATGGTTTTTTCGTTGAGCGGAGTTGCTCAGGAAGAGGACAACAGTTTTGAAGGGCTTTATCAAAAGGCAGGAGAGTTGATCATCGGGGGACAGACTGCCGAGGCGGCTGCTACGTTCGAGAAATTGATCGATCTTTCAGGCAAATGGGAAACCATTGTGGAAGACTACGGCGCGGCTGCTGGAGGACTCATGTTTGATTATGGCTCTGTGCTGGTTCAACTTCAGCGCTGGAATGATGCAGCAGCAGCGTTTGAAAAATGCCGGGGTGCCAAGAAGCTGGCTGAAGAAATTTCTCCACTTGGAAATGACAACCCGCGCGAAAACCTCGCGTTGTTTCAGCTTGGATTTTGTACTGCTCAACGGGGGGATCATGTGAAAGCGCTAGAGTTGTATGACCAATACCTGGCGACAAAACCGCCAGCGTCTGAATTGGCTCAGATCCTTACGAAATATAAGCTTTTTTACGGAACCTCGCAGATGAAGTCTGATCAGATGGCTGCTGGACTGGCAACGATGCAGGAGCTATTCGACAATCGAGAAAAGTGGAAGGTTTCGCCGGGGTTTTTGGTGCAGGCACTTTTAGAAATCGGTGGGGTTTGGTCGGCGAATGCTGCTGAAGCCATTGCCGATGTTCCTAAACGTCAGCAAATCGAAAACGACGCTATTGCGTGGTTGGATGCGAATGGAGACTTTTTGAATGTTCAGCCGTTTGATGCGCTCCAGTATGGTTTTGTCGACCGTCTCAAGCCGTTAGCGCTTCAATCAGCGAACTCAGGATTGTATTCGCTGGCGCTTCGCTATCTCTCTTATATGCCGACGACTCAACAGTTGAAGGATGATATCAATATCCGCACAGCGATGCTCGGAGTCAAAGCGATGCCGGGAGCCTATGCTCAGCGATTGAAGCTGATCGAAGATCGCGAGAAAGCAGAGATTCCGCCCGATGTTGAGGTTTTGCGACTCATGGCGATTTGCTATGAGCAAGTTGGAAACCGCATGGCTCCGCGCACTATCCATTGGCACCTGGCTACAAAATATCCAAAACTGCCACAAGCCAAACGGGCAGAGATTCTTCACGAGGCGGCAAAATTTTCAGCCGAAATGGGAGACTTCCCGGCGGCACAGCACTTCGGCGAACTTTTCATGGCAGAAATGCCTGAAGATCAGCCGCTGCGAAACCGTGTCGCAACCTTCATGATTCAGTCACTGTTCACTGCACGGGATTTTGAAGCGGTTGTCAAAATCGCAGGTGACGTCCGCGAGCGCTACGATGCGGGTGACGAAAAACGAGAGCTAGCGGACATGCTTTATCCGCTGTCGCTCTATTCTATGCAGCGCTTTGAGGAAGCTGCTGTTCCATTTGATGAGTTTGTGAAGTCTTACCCGGAGTCTGCAAACCTGGAGACCGTCTATTATCACCGCGCAAGCAATGCGCTGGTATTGCAGCAGTTCAAGGTATCTGCAGAGCAAATTGAGGACTTTCTTGAGAAATTTCCTGATTCCAAAAACTACCTCGAAAATGCATTGAGTGATCTTGCTGTCAGTCGCTTTAACCTCCTGGAGTATGATGCGGCGATCAGCGCGGCAGATCGCTTGAAGGAAGCCAAGCCGGAATCGCTACAACTTGCCCGAACGCTCAATGTTCGTGGTGACTCTTACATGGTAAAAGCGAATGATGCGGATGAAGACGTCGAAGAAGGGGAGATTGCAAAATGGCGCGCTGAGGCGCTCGCTTCCTACCTCGGAGCAACCGACATAGGACGAAAGGGAGAGGCTCAGGCCGGGGCAAATAAGGAGATGTATCGAGTCGGGGTTGCTGAATCGATGTGGAAATCTGCAGACATTTACATTCAGGACGAGAAATTCGAAGATGCCCTTGCGATTTATGACCGGTTTTTCCCAAATTACACAGGCAACATGTGGGAAGCTCAAATTTCGCTCTTTTCGATCGAAGCGCTTGAAGCTGCTGATCGTGGTCCGGAAGCATTGACTCAAGTTGAGAAAATGATCGTTGCTGAAGGTATAAAGCCGAAAGACGAGCAAAACCTGCAATTCCTTCGCGAAATGATTGGTTCTTATGGTGAGGCTTCCGTTCGTATTCGGGGAGATGAGCCTACCATCGCGGTATTTAACAAATTCCCGGGTGTCTCACCTGACAACCAGGTTCTTGCTACGTGGCTGAAAATTCAGAATGTCATTATTCTTCAGGGAATGAAGAAGAAGGCCGAGCGAGGGAGCCCTGCAGCCGAAGGAATTCAGAGTCGAATTGCTGCCATTTTTGATGAGTTGGCGACCTACGACAAAAGTAACCTGTCTGAATATGCCCTTCAACAAATCGGATTGTATCTTGCTGGAACCGAGAACCGGTTCCTCGCAGTTCCATTCTTCGAAGAATTGCTGAACAGGACCACGACTGAATCTGAAGCCTTCAAGAGTCCAGCTGATTTCGAGATTGGAAAGATAGAGATGGAGGATACTGCAAAGCGTGGATCTGCTCGGGAAAGATTTCTCCGAGTGATCAACAAATACAAGGACAAGTCGCTTATTCCCGATTCGTGGATGTATCTTGGTCGTTTGTATGCGCTCGATAAAGACTGGAAAGAGTCCGCTATTGCTCTGGGTAAAATCAACGAGAACAAAAAGTATTTTGACAAGGATCTCGAAAAACGGGCCGAAGCCACGTTCCTTTTGGGAGATGCGTTGGAGAAACAAGGCGACGAAAAACAAGCCGCCACCGCTTACCTTGTCGTTCTTTCTAGATATGGAAAATGGTCGGACTGGGTTGTTCAATCATTTGAGCGATTTATTCCACTCTCGAAGAAAGGAATCGCAGAGTTGCCGATGTCGGATCCACCGACACCCCAAGAACTCGCTGAGAAACGAGTTCGAGAGCTTAACCTCTATAAAAATTACTTCGAAAAAATGTATGTCTGGCAGAAGTGGACCGATGATTCCTTTAGGACTGATGAAGGACGCGCCTCGCTTCAGCGACTCCGCCGTGAGTTGGATGCATTGAAGATCGATTTCAAAATCACGCCTGAAGAGGACAAGAAAATTAAGTTCGACATGGGATTGCCAGTCGAAGAGTAAGCCACCTAAATTCCTCAATCATTTAGACCCATTTTTATCATGACAAAAACGACCGTAACCCGTCTTTTGTTTTCCGCTTTAGCGCTGGGATTCAGCGCCACTGCCGCCTACGCACAAAAACTTCCCGGAGAAGTTCGTGCGCGGATTGGTATGAAAGACGGAAAGAGTCCCTTCGGATTCATCCAAAATTCCCGCCCTGATGCAATTCAATTTTCATCTGCAGAAGGAGGAGCTGGACAACGGGTGGTCTTGTTCAGCGCACTTAAGGGAGAAGGCCTCGATTTAGCCATTCAAATTGAAGGAAGTGCCGAGGCGCTTGCCCCCGGACGTTCCGCTTTTGCTAAAGGCAGATTTCAGGAGGCTGCTGACGAGTTTGGCAAAGTAGCTGCTGGCTATAAAAATTTGGTATATATTCCGAATAACTTCGCGACAGAAGCAGCTTGGTATCAGATCGAAAGCCTTCGTCGCGCCGGAAAATTTGGAGAGATGGCTGCCGTTTTTGGCACCAACGCCGCCAAAACAATTCCCACAACACTGGGCGAGACGTATCAAAAGCAATTCGGCTACAATCAGATTTGGGCCATCTACGGCGCGGGGGACATGGCGGCCTTGAAACCGGCCCTTGAGCCGTTCATTGCTCCCTCAACGGGAACGGCAGAATTGCTTCCGACCAAGAATTACCGGGACGATATTCCCGAAAATGAGTTGGGTCAGATTGCCTTTCTACGTGGAAAAGTTGCCGAGGCTGACGGCGAGAAAGCCAAAGCCATTCAAGAGTATTACCGCGTTTTTACTCTGAACTTCGGAAGCGATCGCGTGCTTTCCAAGCAGGCAATGCTCGCCGCGTTGGCGATTCACAAAGAGCTCGGTGGCCTCGAAGACGAGAAGAATAAGCTTCCGCTTCAGCAAATTCAGGGACTCGCGTTCCAGTATAAAAATACCTACGGAATCGCAGAACTCCCGTCTGAATTTGCGCTTTATGCAGTGCGTCCCGTTCTTCCGCATTTGCAGCTGATGGCAGCGCCGAAGAAAGAGGAAACTGCTCCTGCTCCTGCCCCTGCCACGGATGGTAAAGC
>CALAHF010000127.1 GCA_937891465.1 uncultured Verrucomicrobiales bacterium
AATTGGCCATCGCAGTCTTTGTAGGCTCGGTGAGCATGCCCTGGATAGAGAGTTACTCGATCGTAAGTCTCTACGAACCAATAGGGTGCGTTCATCGAACAGACCCTGTCTGTTCGTGAAAAGTGGGGTGATGGAAATACATTTACCGTCTCCTTCATTCCTACCTAAGTTCATATTCCGCTTGATTGGCAGGGGCAAGTTTGATTTAGGTTCCAGATGTTTGAGCCTGCTGGCCTCGCTTTCGCGGTGGCACATCGCGCAATGCCTACCATGAAACACAGACTGATCCATACCCTCGTTCCTTGCTTGATTCTTATCCTGCTGGGTGTCTCAACCGTCCCGTGTTTCGCCCAGTATGATGATTGGTCGCACCGCGGTACGCTGACTCTCCTAACCACTCCAGACGGTGCGGACCTCCCCGGCTCGGCCCGGGAAGAGGGATTTCCGGTTCTGGTCAGGCTGAACGGTGAGACTTTCGATTTCAAGCAGGCCGATACAGATGGTTCCGACATTCGGTTCTCGATTGAGGGAAAGCCTCTCGCGTATCAGATTGAATTTTGGAATCCAGAACAGGGCGAGGCCTGTATCTGGGTGCGTATCCCCGTGATTCAAGGCAACGCTCGGCAGCTGCTGACGCTTCACTGGGGCCGGGCCGACGCAAGGAGCGAGTCCAATGGAAAGGCTGTGTTCGCCGAGTCGAATGGTTGCGCCGTGACAATGCATCTGGCAGGCACTGCCGAAGCAGTCATTGATGAAACCGGTAATTTGTCCCCGACGAACCGGGGCACTGAGTCGTGCCCGGGAGCGATTGGGCTCGCGCGACGTTTCGAGGCAGGCAAGGGAATCGCTTGTGGCGAGGAAATCACAAGCCTGCCGACCGGCCTGGGACCGTTCACCACATCGGCGTGGTTCAAGGCAGAGCAGGTCAATGGTAGAGTCATTGGATGGGGGAATGAGCAGGCTCAGGGAAAAGCGGTCATGAGTGTCAAAAGCCCTCCTCACGTCCGGGTAGATTGCTACTTTTCCAATGGCAACGTAGCGGGCGAAAGTCGTCTGCCGATGTCAACGTGGGTCCATGTGGCACAAACGTTCGTCGAGGGCGAATCGCTACTCTATCTAAATGGAAAACTCGATGGCTCCTCGAATGGCAGAGCGACCCCGCTCAATATCCGCCGCCCGGCGCGGATGTGGTTGGGCGGATGGTACAACCGATTCGACTTCGTGGGTGAGATTGATGAGGTCCGTATCGCAAAGGTCGCGCGATCGGCGGATTGGCTGAAGCTGGCTTACGAGAATCAGAAGGCGAATCAGACGCTCGTTGGAACGCTGGCTCGCCCCGGAACGGGACTAACGGTTTCACCGGAAAAAGTCGAGGTGGAGGAAGGCACAAATGCGACTGTCACGGCGGAAGCTGGTGGAGCGGAAAAGGTTTACTGGATTCTGCGGCGGGGTGGCGAAGAATCCATTGTTGCGAGCGATCGCTTTTCTTACACGATCGATGCCGGACGCGTCACCGGCGACATCAAAGGTTCACTACAGTTCAAGGCGATCTACCCGGAAACGATCAAAACTCGTGACGTTCCTTTCACGATCAAGAACACGATTCCCGAGCCGGAATTTGGGCTCGAAGCTCCCAAAACATGGAATGGCCGCGACTCGATCGAAGTGGTTCCGCAGATCAGCAATCGCGACGCGATGAAAGCGGCCGGCACCGGCGACCTGCAATATCGCTGGGTGGTGTCCGGCGGCGCAGTGATCAAGGAAGTTGCCTCCGACCGGTTGATCCTCCGTCGTTCGCAATTCACCGGCACAATTCAGGTAACGGCGTTCATCGATAACGGCGGCGCAGCATCCGAGGCGACAGCCAGCATCGAAGTCACCGAGCCGAAATCAGATCCGTGGATCCATCAACAACCGGGAAAAAACGAGAAGCCGGAGGAAGGCCAGTTCTACGCCCGCGATGACAGGAACGAAGCGACGCTCCACTATAATGGAACACTTGACCAACCGGCCGACGCCGTATTCCTGCGGGTCTTCGCTGACGACAAGCAAGTCAAGACCGTGAGCCAAAAACCAGGGGCCGACCGAAGCTTTGCCTTTGCGGTGAAGCTGAAGCCGGGGCTGATCAAATACCGGATCGAATTCGGGACAAAGACTGCAGACAAGGAGCACGTGCTTGATCGCATAGGCAATCTGGTATGCGGCGATGCGTATTTGATCGAGGGGCAATCGAATGCCCTGGCAACCGACACGAGAGAAGATTCTCCACGGGAAACCAGCGAGTGGATTCGAAGCTACGGCGGCCCGACCGGACGTGGGGACGGGGCCGCATGGCTTGAAAACCGGATGAAACAAGCCAAAGCGGCTGGTCTCGCCCGCCCGAATCTATGGTGTTCTCCGGTTTGGAAAAAAGACTCTCCGGAGCACGAGGCGCATCTCGGCTGGTGGGGAATGGAGCTTGCGAAACGTCTTGTGAAAAGCCAGCAGGTTCCGGTCTGCATCATCCAGGCCGCGGTCGGCGGCTCGCGCATTGACGAGCATGTACCTTCGCCAGACGACCGCACCGATCTCACGACGATGTATGGCCGTTTACTCTGGCGCATTGAGCAGGCCCGACTGACGCATGGGGTTCGTGCCGTCATTTGGCATCAAGGCGAGAATGATCAGGGGGCCGCCGGTCCCACCGGCGGCTATGGCTGGGAGACTTATCAGGATTTCTTTGTTGAAATGTCTGCCGCATGGAAAACGGACATGCCGAACATTCGTCACTACTACGTGTTTCAAATCTGGCCGAATGCCTGCTCCATGGGCGGCAGAGAAGGTTCCGGCGACCGACTCCGCGAAGCTCAGCGCACGTTGCCGGGGCTGTATTCGAACATGAGCATCCTGTCGACTCTGGGGATCCAACCGCCCGGCGGGTGCCACTTCCCGCTCGAAGGTTGGGGAGAATTCGCCCGGATGATCCAGCCCATGATTGAGCGCGACTTCTACGCCGGGGATCCCAAGGTTGAGATATCTCCTCCGGACCTCCTCCAGACGAGCTTCTCGACGACGGCGAAAGACGAAATCACTCTGGAATTTGATCAACGGGTCGTTTGGGATGACGCTCTTGTTCGAGAGTTTTACCTCGATGATGAGCCTGGCCAGATCGAATCAGGCAGCGTGTCTGGCAACGTCATTACCCTGAAGTTGAAAACGCCAACCACTGCGACCAAGATCACTTATCTCAGAGAGCGGGACTGGAGCCAAAGCCGCTTGATCTACGGGGAAACAGGCGTCGCCGCGTTGACGTTTTGTGAGGTGCCGATTGCAAGCGGGGTAGGCGAGTGATCAGAATACGATAATCACGACAAGAACTCTGCACCCCCTCAAACCCGGCCGGACCGACGCCCCGATAAAAAATCCTTGAATAAGCAAATTCCTATCAATAATCGGTTCGTGACCGTAAAGTCATCAAGGCTTTGTTGAGCTATTCCTGAGAGAACATGAAATTCTGTCACCACATTTTCTGCTGCATCGCTTTCGCCGTCGGCGCGACGGCTGCCGATCCGGTTCTCTGGCTCGACGCCGGAAACGCGGATACCTTCACCTTTGGAGAGGAACAAATCCGGGTATGGCGGGACGCGAGTGACAAATCCATCGTGCTCTCGCAACCGAAAGTCGATCATCGACCAGAACCTCGGGGAAAGCTGAATGGACGATCGACACTCTATTTTGACGGTGCCGATTTCCTCGCAGGTCCACCTGTCCTGGCCGAAGGCGATGACACCTTCACCTTCATCGTCCTGTGGCGTCCAACCCGGGATGGAGTTCAAGCCATCTTTGAGCAGGCCGGTGACGGCTCGGGGAGGCGCGCCTCCCTGTTGCAGGTGAAGGATGCCTATGGATTCAACGGTCAGTCCAACGATGCGCATAATCTCGTTCCGGTGAAGCCGAAAGAGTGGCGTTTGACCGCCCTGGTCTTGAATGGCGAGAAGCGTGACAATGTCATCATCATCGACAACGACTCGGAGCCCGTGACCGGCTCGATCAATATTGAAGTGCAGAACGTCGGGATCGATGGTATTCGGGTCGGCAACAAACTGAATTCGAACGGTGAATTCTTTCAGGGGGATCTCGCAGAGATTCGCGTATTCGATTCTGCCCTCTCCATGAGCGAACTCGCGAGTGAACTCCACGCGGTTAAGAAACGGTGGAAGTTGGACTTCACCTCCAGCATTCCGGATATCACATCAGTCGACTCGAAAGAGATAGAAGCTCACGGCACGATGGGGAAACTGAATCTTAAGCCCACCACTGAACAGCTCGAGTATTTCGAAAACAAGGTGCGCCCTGTCCTCGCAGACAATTGCTACCGATGCCACGGAGAAAACGAAGACAAGCGCAAGGCCGGACTACGACTCGACAGCCTCGCCAACATTCTCCTCGGAGGTGACACGGGCGCTGCCCTGGTGGCCGGAGATCCTGACGGAAGTCTTATGATCGAGGCGATTCGATACGGGGACGAAGACACTGCGATGCCTCCGAAGCAAAAGCTGAAGGACCTCGAGATTGCTGCCCTGACGAAATGGGTGGAGATGGGTGCCCCGTGGCCCGGCTTTGATCCGGAGTCGCTGACGAAAGCCAGGGAAAATGAAGACGAGCCCTATGACTGGGACTTATTTCGGAAAGACCACTGGTCCTTTCGCCCTATCGCCAACCCGGAACCTCCCACGGTGAAAAATGCAACCTGGGCGGAGAACGGCATCGATCATTTCATTCTTTCCCGAATCGAAGCGGCCAATCTCACCCCCAACGAACCGGCCGACAAACGCACTCTGATTCGGCGGGCTTACCTCGATCTCATCGGACTGCCTCCCACCCCGGCGCAGGTGAACGCTTTCCTCAATGATTCCAGTCCCGAGGCTTTTGCCGCCGTGGTTGATGGATTATTGGCCTCCAAACATTACGGCGAGCGCTGGGCTCGGCACTGGCTCGACGTGGCCCGTTACAGCGACGGACTCGGTGGTTTTGGCAATACGGGCAAATTGCCGAACGCGTGGCGCTATCGCGACTGGGTCGTGAAGGCTTTGAACGACGACATGGGATACGATGAATTCGCAAAACGACAAATTGCCGGTGATGTCTTGAGTGATGATGCCGATCCCGTGGCGACCGGTTTCTTCGCGGTCGGTCCGACCTACAAATCGGATGGCGGCGATCCGGAAGCCAAGCTTCAGGCCGAAGCGGAGACGCTTTCCGATCGAGTCGACACCCTTTCACGCGCTTTCCTCGGACTGACCGTTGCCTGCGCCCGCTGCCACGACCACAAGTTCGATCCGATTACCGCCAAGGACTACTATGCCATGGCGGGAATCTTCCGGAATTCAGGAGTCGGAGAACACGCGCTGGCGGAGCAACCCGAGATTGAGGCTTTCAATCAAGGGCAAAAGCTCATTGGCGCGGGCCAAAAGATTCTCAACGAGCACAAGAAGGCCGTGGGCACACTGACGAAAGAAGAGAAGCGGAAACCCAATGATCCGGAACAGGCTCGCACAAAGGAGTTGGAAGACGCGTTGGCCCAGGCGAAGAAAGCTGCCCCGCCAAAGTATGACTTCGCCCATGTGATCAAGGAATCAGGCACAGCGGACATGCATGTTGCGGTGCGAGGCGATTTGGCGAAAAAGGGCGAAGTCGCCCCCCGCCGGTTCCTCCAGATCGTGGATGGCGAAAATGCACCTCTGTTTACCGATGGCAGCGGACGCCGCGAATTGGCAGAGGCGGTGGTCCATCCAGACAACCCGCTGACCGCTCGTGTCATCGTCAACAGGATATGGCAATGGCACTTCGGTGAAGCCCTGACTCGGACCCCGAGCAATTTCGGCGTGCTCGGAGAAAAGCCGACTCATCCACTGTTGTTGGATTGGCTCGCTCATCGTTTCATGAAGAATGACTGGTCCATGAAACGACTGCATCGCGAGATTCTCCTGTCTGCCACCTGGCAAATGAGCAGCCGACAGGATGCCGGAAAATTCGCGAAAGATGGAGACAATCGTCTAATTTGGCGAATGAACCCGAGAAAGCTTGAGGTCGAAGCCTGGCGCGACAGCCTTTTAGCCGTCACTGGTGAACTGGACCGGACTATCGGGGGCGAAGCGAGCGATCAGATTCTCGATAGCACTCGTCGCTCGCTCTACGCCACCATCAGCCGCAGCGGCGACAAGTTCGATTCGGATGCCTTCTTTCGTCTCTTCGATTTCCCTTCTGCCCAGGCCACCGCGCCGAAGCGGGTTCCCACCACCGTGCCACAGCAGTATCTCTTCATGATGAACAATCCGTTCATGACGAATCGCGCCGAAGCCCTCTCGAAGTCGCTGGAATCGATTGAGGTAGAAGTGCAACGGATCGATGCCGCCTACGAACGTCTTTACAGCCGTCTTCCCGATGAAAATGAGCGCGCCGTTGGTTTGGCCTTCCTTGATGGACAACCAGGGCGCTGGCCCGAGTACGCTCAGGTCCTTCTGAGTGCTCACGAATTCCTTCAACTGCGATAGTCCCCATCTCGAAATGAAATTTCAACAACATCAGCGTGAATTCCGAAAATCTCTCCTCGAGCAGCAGACCCGGCGTGAAGCGCTTCGCAAAATGGGAGCCGGTATGGGAAGCATCGGATTGGCAAGCTTGTTAGGTCAGCATGGCGCCTCTGCGGCTCCGCCAAACCCAATGGCCCCGAAAGCTCCCCACTTTCCAGCGCGAGCCAAGCGCGTTATCCAATTGTTCATGCCGGGCGGGCCATCGCAGGTCGATACCTTCGACTACAAGCCTATGCTCGCGAAACATGCCGGCGAGCGTCCCGGTATCGTGGATCGAAAGTCGCTACGGAATACCAAGATGGGCCTGATGCCCTCGCCCTTCGAGTTCCAGCAATACGGGCAATCCGGCAAGTGGGTCAGTGACATTTTTCCTGAGACGGCCAAGTGCGTGGACGACATCAGCTTCGTCCACTCGATGTACACCGACATCCCCGAGCACGCAGGCGCCATCCTGATGTCGAACCTCGGTTCCCTTCAGCCCAACCGACCCAGCATGGGTTCGTGGCTGCTCTACGGGCTCGGCGCCGAAACCGAGAACCTTCCCGGGTTTGTCGCGATGTCACCCGTCGCCCAACCGCGAGGCAAATCGGCCAATTGGGGAAATTCATTCCTGCCGGGAGCCTATGCCGGTTCCTACGTGAATGTTCGCGAGATGACTCCGGAAGCGGCGCTGCGTGATCTCAAAAACACCAATCTACCGAAGGCTGAACAACGCAAACAGCTTGATCTGTTGACCAAGCTTAATCGGATAAATCTCGAGAAGCTGGAGCAGGACCAGCAACTGGAGGCCGCAATACAATCCATGGAGATGGCCTTTCGAATGCAGTTCTCCGTCCCCGATGTGTTTGATGTCAGCAAGGAAAGCAAAGCCACGCTCGACCTCTATGGCGATAGCGAATTTGCCAAGGGCTGCCTCATCGCCCGACGCCTGATTGAGGATGGCGTCCGGGTCGTTCAGTTGTCCCATTCCATCAGCGGTTACGACATTGCCTGGGACACCGGACACAACAACATCGTGGACGGTCATGCCCAACTCGCCAAAGCCTGTGATCAGGGAATTGCTGCGCTGCTAAAGGATCTCAAGCTTCGTGGCCTGCTCGAAGACACCCTCGTCGTTTGGGGCGGTGAATTCGGTCGCGCTCCCACTTCCGAAGGGGCCAAAGGACGGGACCACGACCACTATGGCTATACCGTTTGGATGGCTGGAGGCGGCGTAAAATCCGGCTTCAGCTATGGATCTACGGATGAGTTTGGACTCTCAGCGGTCGAGAACCGGACCCATGTGCATGATCTTCACGCCACCATTCTTCATCTCATGGGACTTGATCACCAGGAACTCACCTACCGTTATTCCGGCCGCGATTTTCGCCTCACCGATGTTCATGGCCATGTCATCCATGACCTGATTGCCTGATGCAGCCCCAAAAAATTATATCATTCGGTGAAGTGCTCTGGGATCTCTGGGAATATGCCACGGTTGATCTCGCCGAAGCTCATTTCAAGAGCTGGTATTCATGGGCAAGACGGAGCCG
>CALAHF010000128.1 GCA_937891465.1 uncultured Verrucomicrobiales bacterium
GAGTCGACCTATTTTGCGCTCTGGTATACCGGCGTCAAACCATCGCAGACTGTTAGTTTCTATGGCGGATATACAGGTGGTCCGCCATCTTTGGAACCTGACTTCTACCCGAACCTGGACAAAGAGGTTCAGGATGCATACAGACCGGGTTCGGTCTGGTCTTTCTGGGGACACAATAAAGAAGGAGAACCGGTTCGCCCAATAGCCTGCTCGCAATATAACTATCCGGCTCAATACATTGGCGAAGGAGCCAGCGGCGCGATAGGCGGTCCGGCTTTTCCTTACATGAAGGCGGGGAATTGGTACACCATGATGATGCGCGTATGGTTGCCATTGGGAGTGGAGAATCCGGATTACTCCTATATGGGCCGCTGGACCAAGGATGTTAAAAACGATCGCTGGCATCTGTATGGCGTTGTAAGGATGCCCGTGGCGGGCACGACGCTTAATGGTGGTGGTGGGTTTCTCGAAGATGCGGGTGGTGCAGGTAGATCCCTTCGTGCCTTGCACAGACGACTGGGGTATGGCCGCAAAGATGGCAAATGGCACAAAACGAATACCGTGAAGTTTCAGATCCCTCCGAAAGGCAGTGCTCTGGACACGTATTTCTACGTCGGGACCATCGAAAACAATCAGGTTCTTAGTATGGAGCGCACTGCTAACCCCAAGTTGAAACCCACAGGAGCGCAGACTGAATACCTGGAGATGGGCAAGACTCACGAGGTTACCGTTGACCAGCCCGACATTCCGACATTGGATACGCCTGAAGTGAAATCCGTAGAGGCGGTATCAAATGGCGAGCAGGTCCTCGTGTCCTGGGAGATGACCGAAACATCATCGCCCCAGTTCTCCTATAAAGTGGAAGTCTTTGATAATGCCGGGTGTAAAGGCGAGCCGGTTGTCGTGCGTCAAGCCAGGATGCCTCATATTGCCGACCTATTGATTGAAGTCAAAGTAGCCGACCCAACGGTTCGTGTTACGCTGATGGATGTGTTTGACCAGGAAGCCGAGCCTATTGTCGTCAAGGCGGCCAAAGCCGCTGCAGCGCAAAAGGCATCTACGTTCAAGACGGCACCGGGGCTTGAATACAAGATGTTCTTCAATAATGCAGCACGGCACGTCAATGTTCGCTATCCGGCCCTGGACAAAGCGTACCATAGTAAAACTGAAACTCATCTCTTTGTGTCATACAATGAATTAACCGACGATAAAATGGTGCAGCAGGGAATTTGCAGTGGGTTTGACACCTCACTTCGTGGCAATCGGCACAACGGTTATGGGTTTATCTATGAGGGAATATTACGGGTCCCAAAAACCGGCCTATACCTGTTCCACATGAAAGCCGCAGATGGTTACCAGGTGATGGTTGATGGAAGGGAAGCCTTTAACTGGGATGGATTGCATGGTCCGGAGGAAAAGGTATTCTCGCTTAACCTGGCCAAAGGTGATCATGAGATCGGGATCAAATACTTCTTCGATAACGTAAGGCCGTATTTCAGCTTCCAATGGGAAGGGCCGGGGATTTCATTGCAGGACATTCCTACGTCATCCATGTTTCATAAAGTGAATGCCGATGACCCTCAGGTAACACTGACCGTGCAGGACGCAGATACGGTCTCGGCTGTCGCCAAGGTTATCTCCCGAGGACGTGCCCTCAATAAGATTCAGGTGTTTTCAGATGATATGGAAATTGCGAATGTTGCTGGAGATGAATTGAAAGGGGTTGATCCCGTTATCAGTTTAACTGATCTTGTTCTTCCGGCAGGCAAACAAAAAATATGGTCACGTCTGTTTTATGACGGCAATCACACCATTGATACAGAAGGCGGCTTCGTGAATGTCGAATCCAAGCCGATTGAAGGCTGGGAGCTTGGTGTCGCCGGTGAAGCCAATGCTTCGCGGAATATCATCCAGACAAAGCCCGATGCCTTCCGTTTTGTGGGTGAAGGTGAATTTGTTATCTACAAGAATATCAAAGGCGATTTTACCCTTACCTGCCGCATCGATGATTACCTGGGGCAAAACAATGGATCGGTGAACCCGCTATCATGGGCTGGCTTAACCGTACGAACCGATGCCTCCAAAAACAATTATCAGTGGGGACCCGAATTTGGAATTATGCAGACGGCTAAACGCGGATTGAAAACTACACCGGACCACCTTGATCTAGGAGCGGGGCGGCTGTCTCATCACCCTTTGACCGGGAAAGGAGATAAATGGGTACGGGTCGTTCGCCGCGGACGGTTGTTTTCGGCATTAACATCGACTGATGGAAAGACATGGGAGTATGGCACCACCCACTACAAGCAGATTGGCGACAATGTAGATGCCGGGATTGTATTCCGCGCCTTGCCACAGAATGCGCAAACCTACTTTCAGGCAAGTGTCTCGAATATAACTTTAGTAAACGGTGTTCCTGAATACTTTGCCTACCCGGAGGCCAAAACAGCGACAAATACTCGCGGCCTTAAGTATACCGGCCTTGCGGTGGCACCATCGAACGCGAATATCGTTGTCCTGCGTTCACCTACACAGGGGCTGCTCCGCACCATAGATGCCGGTCAGACATGGGAAACGATCAATGGACAACTGACCGGTGCCGCAAACTGCGTACGCAGTGTCGCCATACATCCCGAGAATTCGGACATTATCTACCGCGCCGCCGGGAAAGCCGGTGGAACCGGCGCTTTTGCAGGCGGGTTATACCGCAGCGACAATTCCGGTCAATCCTGGGAAAAACTGGATTTCCCGGGCGACTTTGACGGGACTGGTCCATCGAGTCTGTGCGGTGAGATTATTGCTTTTGTTCCCAACACGCCGGACATCATGCTTGTCGGCTGCGAAAGCAAGGGGCTGTATAGAAGCGAAGACGGCGGCAACACATGGAAACTGGTCATTACAGATAACCAGAGGTTCACAGCCGTAAAAACCGATAAATGGCATTTCCAGCAAAACGGCAGCGCCTATATGCATGCGGTAACCTGCCCGGACGATATGATGACCGTGCTGGGATTAGGTAAACCGGCAATTAAAACCACTCAAAACCAAACGCGTACTTATCAGTCATATGACAACGGACTGAATTTCAGCATCGAGACTGAGCGAGATGATCTTGGATACTTAAACTTCGCTTTTGATAACCGAAGTTCGCATATATTCTCATACGCCACAACTCACGGTCTAGTCCATACCTTCAACTCCGGGCGAGATAGCTTCTGGCTCAGGCAGTGGCCTGCGCTGAGCAACGACCGACCAATCCTGGCAATGGCAGCAGGTAAATGGGGAGTTCACCCGTGGTCGCGATGTTTCAGCCAGGCGCTGGAACCTAAGGCTGAATCGGAATTGCTTGTAAGTCACATTGCTGCTGAGCGATGGACTGAACAGAAATATACGTCGGAACACGAAATAGGCGGCATCATCGCCATCGATGCCGATTGCGTTACTCCCGGCACTCCTGTGAAATACTGGTGGGTGCTGGGTACAAACGGCCTGTTCCGCGCTGCAGAATATCCTGACAAATTTACAAAAATTTTGAAAGTTGGCCAGTCATTGTAAGTGTTTTGCGCGAAAGCACTGGCGATCAATGCCCCCCCCAATCCCGAAAGGATCGACGGCTCGATAGGGGGCCTTGCAAAAATCCGTCAGACAGCGCAGAATTATGAGAACAACGATGATTAAGGCACTAAAAGTAATACTCGCGCTAGCGTTGGTGGTCGCAGGCCCTGTGTTCGCCGTCCCGGAAGTGTCATCTCCCAGTAATCACGTCGTTAGCGGGGGGCAGGGAGTGGAGAAGAGCGTGGACTCCAGCGACAGGACCAAGTGGTGCGGGCTGCACGAGGGCCGTCCGGTCCAATGGATGCTTAAGCTTTCAGAAGACGGAGGAATAGCGGTGAAGAGCTATTCGATTATCTCCGGGAACGATGTGCCTACTCGTGATCCGAAGGATTGGATCCTGGAAGGATCACAAGATGGCGAATACTGGACGGAGCTGGATCGCCAAACCGACCAGCCGGTATTTGAGAAGCGGCTTCAATCAAGAACCTTCCAGTTTGAGAACGACTCGGCCTGGCAGTTCTATCGATTCACGTTCGGAAAAACCCACGACGAAACTCACTTTCAATTCTCAGAGATTGCGCTCGATGGAGTGTCCATGGAGGGAGTGAAGTTGGCGGAAACACCAACGCTCGATGAGGTGAAGGCGGCTGGCGCGCTTCGGTCCATCTATCGGAAACCGCATTCACTCGAAGGAGCGGTCGCAGTGCCGAAAGCGAATCTGGAAACATTTCGAAATGAGATTGAGCCTGTTCTGCGCGAGTCCTGTATTCCATGCCACGGTCCGGAAAAGCAGAAGGGAAAGTTCCGCATCGATACCCTGAACCCGGATCTGATTCATGGGGGTGATCAGAATTGGTGGCTTGAAGTGATTGATGTGGTGAGCAACGGCGAAATGCCGCCACAGGATGAAGACGTGCACATTTCCGGCGAGGGAAAAGCCTCGATCGTCGATTGGCTGTCGACCGAAATTCAGGTCGCCTCACAAGTCGCTCGCAGTGAAGAAGGGCATTCATCCTTCCGCCGCATGACGCGGTATGAATTTAGCTACGCGCTCCAGGATTTACTCGGACTGCCCTATGACCTCGCTGACGGCTTACCCCCGGAAACGACATCCGAGGATGGCTTCCAGAACAGCTCAGAAATGTTGCAAATGTCCATGATGCAATTTGAGACGTTTCGTGAGTTGGGCCGCAATGCTCTGAAAAAAGCCACGGTGTCTGGCGAGCGGCCGAAGGCAGTCTATTGCGGCATCACCATGGATGTAGCAGCTGAGCGGATACGGGCTGTGCGTGATGCCGACATGGCGGGGACCCGGAAGAGGAACGAAAACGACCCGGCAAAACGCAAAAAGGAACTCGAACAACAACGGGAAAGGTTCAAGCCGCGTCCAACAACTCATCCAAGCCTCATGAATCTGGAAACTGGCGAAGGTATTATTTCCATGTCAGATCCTCGTGCGACAACACTAGCCTGGGACTCGGTCGAGAGTCGATCTGAGGTGCCACCTGTTTCCCCTCACATTCTTTCCGTTCCGCCGAGAACGACCACAGGGTTCAACCTGAAGTACCGCCTTCCTGATAGCGGAACTCTTCGGGTTCGGATTCGGGCTTACCGCAGTTCAGCGGAAACTGAAGACCCTCCAAATCTCCGTCTCTATTTTGGCCATCAAGCAAGCAACAACTCTTTTGCATTCGATCAAATCGGCGAAACCGATGTTGCGATTACCGCGCCGCCAGGCAACCCGCAATTCTATGAGTGGGATATCCACCTTGGAGAGGTGATCCGGAACTCCTTTCGCAAGGAAGAAGGTGCCAGAGCGAATCGGTCCGAGTATTTGAAGTTTGAAAACATCCGCCCCAACCCCGGAAGAGACGAGGCCGGGATCATCCACATCGATTACGTCGAACTGATCTCTCCGTATTTCGATCAATGGCCGCCGGAGTCTCACACCAAGATATTCTTCGAACGTGAAAACCAGGCCGGTGATGAATCCTACACCGCAGAGGTCCTCGCTCGTTTCATGAACCGCGCCTGGAGGCGTCCGGCAACCGATGCGGAGATCAAACGGAAGGTGGCTCTCTTTTCCAAAATCAGACCCGATTGTGAGAGTTTCGAAGAGACGATGATAGAAGTTCTCGCGACAGTGATTGCCTCCCCAAAATTCCTGTATCTTGTTCAGTCCGATTCAAAGCAGCAGAAAAAGGGAAATCGTCTCAGTGATTTCGAATTGGCAACGCGACTGTCGATGTTTCTTTGGAGCAGTCTACCGGACCAGGAACTGATGGATCTGGCTACATCCGGGAAGCTCAATGAAACCGGTGTTTTGTTGAGCCAAACCGAACGCATGCTTGTCGATCCACGCGCAGAACGATTTTCCAGGCACTTCGTTCGCCAGTGGCTCGGCCTGCAGCTGCTGGACTATCTACAGGTCGATCGAAAGGCTTTTGGAGGGTTCAATGATGAATTGAAACACGCGATGCAGCAAGAGCCGGTTGCCTTTTTTAACGAAGTGCTCCAAGAGAATCACAGCGTGATGGATTTCATTCATTCGGACTACACCATGATCAATGAGCGACTGGCCCAGCACTATGGAATCCCCAATATCTACGGCAATCACTTCCGCAAAATTGCGCTGAATCCAGCCGATCGGCGCGGAGGTTTGCTGACTCAGGCCGGTCTGCTCGCGATGAATTCCGATGGCAAAGATTCGCATCCTCTCAAACGTGGAATCTGGTTGTTGGAAAATATCCTGCACGATCCGCCGCCACCTCCTCCTCCGGCAGTTCCTGAAATCGATTTAACGGATCCGGAGATATTGAAGCTAACCTTGAAGGAGCGCATGGAAGATCACCGGAACGATCCCGCCTGCATGTCCTGTCATGCCCGGATTGATCCCTGGGGAATTGCGTTTGAAAACTTCGACATGGTCGGCCGTTGGCGCACCCATATCGGGGGGAAACCGGTTGATGCCAACAGTGTTCTCTTCAACAATCAGGAACTCAACGGGATGGACGGCCTGAAACGTTTCCTGCTAAAACGACGTCAGGATCAATTCGCCCGGTCGATGGCGCACAAACTCACCTCCTACGCGCTTGGTCGCCCGCTTCGCTTTTCGGATCGGGCAGACCTGGAGCAAATCACAGCTGAACTTCGTCAGCAGGATGATGGGCTCGCCACCCTAATTACGTTGATCGTGACAAGTGACCTTTTTCAAACGAAGTAGGATGGAATCAGCACCTTACAATGCACTTGCGAATGCTTTTAAATTGAAACTTGATTGAGAATGAAAACCAACCTGTCCCAACTTGATCGCCGGAGATTTATTCGGAGTGCAAGCGGATTTGCTCTCGCCCTGCCTGCGTTTGAAACATTCACCGGCTCGGCCCAGGCAGCCAACACTGCGGAAGCTAAAAAGCGTCTCGCCTGCTTCTACATACCCGATGGTGTACCGATGCCGCTCAAAGAAGATCCGGCTTTTCAGGACTGGAGTTGGTTTCCTCATGGTAAAGGCCGGGACTTCAAACTCACCAAATGCCTGGATCCTCTGGAGCCACTCCGCGATGACCTCACGATTTTCGGCGGCCTGTCGCACCCTTCGGTTCGCAATGTCCATGGGCATTCCAACGCCGATCAATTCCTCACTGGAGCGGACACCGGAGCTGCGGGTGATTATCAAAACGGTGTTTCGCTGGACCAGGTGTTTGCTGAGCAAGCTGGTAAACACACGCGCTTTTCCTCGTTGGTGATGTCGACCGATGGCGGGACAGGTTCGCCCCGCGGTGCGCAAACCATGTCTTTCAATCGGGGCGGACGTCCAATTCCTGCCGAGCATCGGCCAAAGCGGATTTTTGATCGACTGTTCACTACCAGCAGTGATGATGCGGCCCGACGTCTCGCTATTAGTAAAAGCGCGCTCGATGAGTTGATGGCAGATGCCGAGGAGCTAAAGCGAGCGCTTTCCAAACACGATCAGGAAACGCTCGATGACTATCTTCAGTCAGTCCGCGACACCGAAGTCAAAGTCGAAAAAGCCAAGCGCTGGATCGATATCCCATTTCCAGAAGTTGAAGCCGGTCATCTGACGCTCGACGTCACACCAGAGGATCCGTTGAACTATTTGCGGACCATGTTTGAGCTGATTTACCTGGCCTTCAAAACTGATTCAACCCGGGCCGTTACCTATCAACTCGGCCGGGAAAATGGTGTTGGGGCGAGCGATTACCTGGCGCGTGCGGTTGGCTTGAATCTGACCCACATGCTAAGCCATAAAGGTAAGGAGCCAGGTGGCTGGAAGAATTTTGGAACCTATATGCGTTTTCTCAGTGAGGAATACGGGCGCTTCGCCAGCCGGTTGAAATCAACTCCGGAGATCGACGGCAGTGGATCCATGCTGGATAACACCCTGTTGCTTTTTGGCTCGGCCTCAAGCGCTTTTCACACTTCGCGCAACTACCCGCTGATCCTGACCGGCGGTAAAAACATGGGCTTCAAGCACGGCCAATACCTGAAGTATGGGCAAGGCAACGAGGACAACCAGGTCGATGCCGGTATCAATTCAG
>CALAHF010000129.1 GCA_937891465.1 uncultured Verrucomicrobiales bacterium
AACTTCGGATCCGGCCAGCGCATTGCCTCGCCGTCTAATAGTCGAGCTGAGTGGTAATATGCCCAGCCCCTTGCGAGTGGGAGTTCCCACCTGATGAAGTTTTCTGTCCAGCTGTGCCTACTGGCGAGGACGGTAATATAGAACGCCTCCCAGTAGGGTATCCCGACTCCCCCAGGCTTATGGAATCACCGCCTTTCGTCTGACTCATCCCGCCCTTTCTCGGCGCGACTTCGGCCTGATTCGAGCTTGATTGGTTGAACACCTGCAACGCCATCGCGCACGCCGCTCGCTGTGCCAATTCGTTCGGCATCGCTTCGTTCATCCATTCATCGATCTTAATCTGAACTTTTACGAGCGACCCGCATTTCAAACGCATCTCCATCAATTCATCGAATGTGTGAGCGCACAGAAACAAAATCCGCGAGGCTTCCGGAAGAAACGCGGCAGGTTCGCCGGTTTCGCTGACCGCTTCCAAAACAGAACGAAGAGATCCCGCGCCGACTGCGAAGCGGATTTCCTCAAACAACGAACGCCGCCCCGAACTGAATGGCTGGAGGCTTTTTCCATGCAAAGTAAAAGCACCCGCATCGACGAAAGCCTGAGCACGTTTGGCGGCAGCCTCCGCATCGTAGCGTTCGTTTAATTCATCCACCGCTTCGAGCTCATCATCCGGGGAGATCGTGATCGTCTCCGGTTTGATTTCTTCGGCGGTGTTTGCAAATGACGTGAGATCCATAATTTAAAAAGGGATATCATCACCGCCCGCTGGCTGCGAATTGGGTGGGGTTGGCTGCTGTGAGGATGGCTGCCCGGCAGGTTCTCCGGCGGAGGCTTTCTTACTTTCACAAAATCCCCACTGGCTCGCCGTCACTTTCGTGCGGGTGTTTTTCTTGCCAGTTTCCTTGTCGTCCCAACTCTCTTGAGATAGCCGCCCCGAAACCCAAATTTTCTGGCCTTTCGTGCAATGATTCGCGAGGGCTTCGGCGGCTTTTCCCCAAAAAGTGACGCCGAGCCAGGCGGTTTTTTCATTCTCGCCCCATCCATCCTGAACCGCGACGGAGATATCCACCACCGAGGTTCCGGAGGCGAGGTTTTTTAGTTCGGGAGATCGTCCGAGACGGCCCGTGATAGCAACTATGTTTTGATCACTCATTATTTTTATTTTTTTAAACTCCAAAAAATCTCCCGACCTTATCCATGCCTTTATTGGTGATATCATTCCGCACCACCGCGCCGACTGATTTCGAACCGGGCCGCGTGATCGCGATCAACCGCGTATCCACGCGCACGCGTTCGGTGATGGCATCGTAAATCCGGGCGGCTTCATAAGCCCAACTAACCGTATCGTTTGCCCGTTGTTCGATGATCGATTTGCCGCGAAAGGCATCAATTAAATCCGAGGCAGGGGAGAGCGTTTTATCTAAACCGGATTGGGGCAAAACCCATTTTCCATCTAGAAAATTAACAATCGGAATCCCGGCAACGCCAAGAGCTGCCGCCATGAAATCATCTCCCGTTTTTACAAATTCTTTTGAAATATTCGGAATCTCCTTCGACCCCGGAACGTAGACAAACCGCTGATCCTTTTCAACCAGGTGATAGGGGTTCCCCTTCTCGCGCCAGTCGCGGAGCATCATGCAGTTCAAAATGCCGCGCATTCCGTCCAATACTGAATGGCGGGGATCGTTCGCCTCGAGCGTGCCATCGGTCAGCCCTTCGATAATTTTTGAAATCGCTAAATTCGCGCCCGCGTCAGCATTTAAATGAATGTGATAGGACACATCCACCGCGCCGGTTTTGTCCTGCTCGAGCACTTCGACCTTCACCGGAAATCCCAGTGGAGCGATCGCTGCGGCGATTTTACGGTTTCCCGTTCGTTTACTATACACACTCATCACATCCCTTCGTCTTTTACAACCGGAAACCGTTTCGGCTCACCGGGAACTGCCTTCTCAAATCATTGATTAACCCTGGACATCAATCGCGAGATTGGATTTCTTTTTTCGCTTTTTAGCATTGGGAACCTCCAGAATGGCTTCCGCTTCGCCTGAGATTTTAGCCAGGGCCAACCGGCCCGAGAGATCCTCGATCGTTTGATCTTGTGTACGCTGATACGCCGGATCGTCGCAATTATCGCGGCGATGCTCCGCCGCTTCGATTCTGCGTTTGAGTTCTGATTGATCTGCAAGGTTCATTTTCTGAATTCTGTGTTTGAATTACTCTTTTAAATTCTTAAAAAAACGGCCATCAAAGCCGTTCCCGATTAGGCAAGAAACGGCCCGTGGACCGCCGTGAAAGATATCTCCGGGAGATCGCCTTCGTTGTTTTCCGTCACAGTCGGATCTTCATAAACGATAATTCCTTCGGATGAATCAAATCCCTGGGTGATCGTCGGTGTGGCTGGGAGAAAGTTCGCCAAAGTCGTCACTGCGGTTCCCGCCATCGTATCGGCAAATCCGGCAAATGCGGAGACGTAGCCGCTAAAGGACAACGTGAAAATCGGGTTCACGTATTTCCAAATCTTATCGGCGCCGTTCAATCCTTTGTAAGATTTCTTTTCTCGGGTTCCGGATTTTTCGAGCGAAGTGATGAGGATATCCGCTTCGTCCACCATAGCATTGGTGACTGCGGTTCCATGAACGATTGTTGCTGCTGGTGCTGCCATAAACCGGAGGGCATGTCAAATCATGCCGCTGCCGGTTTTCTCGCCGAAAAATCAATCCACGAACCGCCGATTTCCAACGGTGGGAAGTCCAACTCGACTTCCCGCGCCCGTCGCTTTGCGGGTGCCCTTATTTCCGAAACAACGGCATCAGCAAACTCTTCCCGTTCAAAATCGGCACGTTAAAATGCATGAACTCGCCGGATCTGTTCACCATTTGAACCCCATAACCCTGCCCCCAGGTCGTCGGGCTTGTATGTCTCCATAAGGGTTGTAATTCGCACAGACAGCCGGGATTCCACGCTCCGATTTGTCCAATCTCCGGCCCGTCTGTATAGGCTGAATCAATCCGGTGCGTGTGTCCGTACACCACATTTCCACCG
>CALAHF010000130.1 GCA_937891465.1 uncultured Verrucomicrobiales bacterium
CGGCGAGTAGCTCGGCGGAGATTTCACCGCTGTGCTCCGGATCACGATGCGCCGATGAATTCTGGGCAGCCGGATCGACCAGGGGGAGATCCTTGACCGCTTTCGCCAGCGTCGACATGGCTGTGGTCGGGGCCGTGAGAACCACCTGCATTTTTCCAATGAGGTCACCCATCTCTTCCTCGAATTCACGAACGAAGGTACGAACCTCGTCCAGTTTCATCGCCATCTTCCAGTTGGCGGCGACAATGGGAATCGGTTTGAGTGCGGCGCCTTTCTTCTCTAGAGGATTGTTGATGCGATTTGGCATGGGATAAATGGCGAAAGAAGATTCTGGGGGATCATGACCCATTAACCTACCCCGTGAGCTCTTAACGATATAGGATGGAACGGGTTGGTTTTTGAATGAAATCGGCGTCAGGGGCTATCTGGCCCGATGTGACTTACGGTAGGTACGATGGGTTGTTTTACTGATAGGGATTCGCTTTTCCGCCCTCCCGCGCCCACCTCACCATCGGCCCGGGGTTGAAGGGGGGCAGCCTTTCTTGGCGTTGCCGCAAAATGTCGAGACGATGCCGCTCTGTAGATTCAAGTGGCGTATGCGGTGATTGCCGATATCACAGATGAACAGGTTTTCACCACTGGCGTCGAACTGGATCGAATGCGGACGACTAAATGTCGCCTTGCCCGCTGACCCATCGTCACCCGAAAATCCTTTTTCTCCGTTGCCAGCCACCGTGTCGAACCACCCGCAACGGGATCTACTTGTTCAAGAAGACCTCACTCTGGACGACCAGATGAACCAGGCCGCGCAGGCGATTTCCGTTCTCCTCCAGCTCCGATACGATCCGGTCGATTTCGCCCCGATCGCCGACCTCGAGCCGACGACCGGTGGCATAGGTCAACATCTTCTCGGTGAGGCAGTGCACCAACTGCGGTTCGCGCTCCAGCAGCATGGCTTTGAACTCGACCAGATCTTTCACCTCGCGTCCGTTCGCAAGGATCGCGGAGGTATCGATCGGCGGCGCCTGCTTGGCTTTTTTGTCGAGCTTCGGGTAATTGTCACGCCACCGCCCGATCGGGTCGAAGCTCTCCAGCGCGAAGCCCATGGGATCGATCTTCTGGTGACAACTACTGCACGCTTCCTGGTTGCGGTGGAGTGCCATCTGTTCCTTCAAGGTCTTCGCCCCGCGCAGGTCGGGCGAAAGCGGTTCCACGTCGGGCGGCGGGGGAGGCGGCGGGGTGCCGAGGATGTTCTCGAGAACGTACACGCCACGAACGATCGGTGAGGTATCCACCCCGTTGGCAGTCACGGTCATCACGGCGGGCATTGTCATTAGGCCACCGCGGCGCTGATCCTCTAACTTCACTTTGCGCATGTGCTCGCCCACCACCTTCTGCTTGTAAATCAGCTCGCCGAGCAGGTTGTTCATGAAGGTATAGTCGGAATCGATAAAATCGCGGATCGGCCCGTTGCGCTCCAAGACGTCGCGAAAATACGCATCGACTTGGGGAACAAGGAAGTCCTTCACACGGAAGTAATGTCCAAAGGGTCCCTTCTTATCTGGCTCCATGCGCCCCAGCTCATAGAGCTTCAACCAGCGTTCGGGAAAGTGGCGGACAAAGGCGGCGACTTTCGGATCTTTCAACATCCGTTCGGTCTGACGCTCCAGCTCCACGGCATCCGACAACTTACCGGCGCGGGCGAGCTTCATCAGCGTTTCGTCAGGCATCGATGACCAGAGGAAATAGCTCAGGCGCGAGGCGAGGGCAAAGTCGTCGAGCTTGCCAGGTTCCTGCCGCAGATACACAAAGTCGGGCGAACAGAGAATCGCGGCGTAGGCACCTTTCATCGCCTCCTGGCGCGAATTCCCATCGGCCTCCAGTTTTTCCGCAAGATCAACGAAGGTCTCAACTTCCTCGGGTGCGACCGGTCGCCGGTAGGCACGCTCCGCGAAGGCGTGAAAAAGCTTCTTAAGATCAGCATCCTCAATTGGGCCCGATCCATAAAGAGCCTTGTGAATCCGGGGCGGCCACTCACGACTCACCGGCTCGATGCGGAAGCTGTGCACCCGCAGGGTCGGTCCATGATACCCCTTCCTGAACAAGGCCTCTGCGACCTGCTTCTTGAAGCCCTTCTGCTTCTGGTCGATCTTCGCGTACTCTTCAGGATACCACTGCTCGAGCAGGATGGGCCAGGCGTTGTGACGAAACCAAGGGCCGTTTTCCCAGCCGATCCAGGCACTCCACGGATCGTCGATCCAAGTCTCGAAGGAAAAGGTCCGCTTTTCTCCATCGCCGGGCAGCGTCCAACGGGTGATCCGCTGGTGTCGCGGCCCACGTTGGTGCTCGAAGCGCTGAAGATACAGTCCGATCTCAAACGGTACGTCGGAACTCTGGCGTCCCTGGTGGATGAGGTTTCCTTCCCGCACGGTCCAGTTCCCCCATTTGCCCTCCACCGGATTGTGGGCGGAGACCTCAACCGTGATTCGGTACGGCGCCGGCCGACGCATCCCCCCCTGATACTTGTCCGGCCCGATCCGGTTGTAGCGATCCCAGCGCTGAAACACCTCATCATAGGGATCGCCATTCGCGCGCTGGTACTTGCCGAGGCTATCGCCGTGCAGCGACTTCACGCAGATGGGTGCGGTGAAGGTTTCCGCCTCGAAAGGTTTTTCGGGCTTGTCATGCGTGGCCATCTCGATGGTCTCCTCTGCGGCGCCGATCAGCATCTTCAGCAGGAAGTCGGACATTACCAATTGCTGGCCGATGTTGTCGAAACCCTCCGCCTCCTCGTCGTCCTGAAAACTCCGCGTCGGTTCGATGGTCTTCTGCGCGGTGATGCCGTTGCCGTTGAAGTCGTAGAGCCCGGAAACTACGGTGGGATCAAAATCCGGATGGTTGATGTAAAACAGGTCACGCAGCGTGTTGCGGATCTCGAACTTGTTCAGCCGCCGGATCACCGCCTGACCCGCAGTGCTTTTCCGCGCCGCGTAGGCTTGCTGGAGCGCTGGTGTCAGCGCCTCGATTAATTTCGCGGTCTCCTTGAAGGGCGGTTGTGGTTTCTTCTTCGGCGGCATCTCGCCCAGGTTGAGCTGATCCAAAATTCCCTGCCAGATCTCAAGTGTTTCCAGGTCGGATAGATCGGTCCCGAGGGTATCGAAGCGGTAGTCGCCCTTTTGTTTCTCGGCGCCGTGACATTCGAAACAGTACTGCTTGAGGAATGGCTGGTGGGATGTCAGCGAGGAATCCGCATGCGCCAGTCCACCGCAAGCAAGCAGCCCCGTCAGTAACCAGAGTGTCGTTCGTCGCATCATAATTAACCTACCTTCTTTCGCCGGCCGGACGAACTGGCGCATTGGGTGAAAAGTCTAACGCTCGCAGAAAAATACTTTCGGGCGATCGGGCGAGAATTTTTCCGTCGCTTTCGGACTTCCGCCTCGCTTCCTGCCACTCGGGATCTGCTCCGAAGGCTTTCCAGTTTTCGTCCGCCTGCATCCGGTTGGTGTGATGAATGAGGTAGATGAGCGTGTTTGCTGAATCTGGTGGGTCGAATGGCGTCCAGTAGCCGACGTTCTTCATGCCATGCTGATTGAAGAGCGCCGCAGTGTGATTCTGAAAACGCTGGTTGAGGTGAGCGAGTTTGTCCGGATTCGTGACATAGGTGCGGAGTTCGAACACCCCACCTCGCTGGTCGATCGCGTCGCGGACTCGGACCGAGTATTCGGTCTCTTTCATAAAGATGCTGGTCGGTTTTTGCGCAAGCAGCCCCTGAAACTCCGGTTGGTCGAGCACGGTATTCCATTCACGGTCGTTGTTGAACCGAGTCCAGTTCTCATAGGCGGCATACCGCGATGGATGTTTCAAAATGTAGATGAGGCGGCGACGTTTCTTCGCTGGTCCCTCGGTGGGCATCCAATAGCCGATCGCTTCCAGCCCATGCTTTCTGAAAATGCGGTCGGTGTGCTCGCGAAACCGTTTCACCAGATGTTGCAGACGATTTTCGTTGGCGGAATAGATCCGCAATTCGTAGACCGGTCCCTCCAGCAGACGCTGGGCTGGTTTTGGTTCCGGCTCGGGTGGCAGGGCATCGCGAGCAAGCTCTGAGCCCAGGACCACCGACTCAGGAGCGCGGAAGATCCACGCCATATCGTCGGAGATTTTGAAACTGGCATCGTGACCCGCGATGTAGATTTGGTCATCGCCGAAGGGTGATTTGCAAAACGTGCGCGGCGAAACCAACAGTTGTTTGCCGACCTCGTAGCGATTGTTCACCTCGAGCACACGATAGCTCCGGTCAGCCCGCCGCACGGCATAGGGCGCTCCGGCATAGAGGGCACTGCCCTTCCAGCGGAGATGGTTTTTTGAGCCGCTGATATTTCCTTGGAAGCCGATGATATGCACGGCCTCCCCCGTCGCGGGGTCAGTGAATGGATAGATCATGTTGTGCGCGCCGAGCGTGTAGGTGACTTCGACTCCCAGGTATTCCCTCATCAGATCAATGATCCGCACTTCGTCATGCAGCGTGTAGCCGCCCTTGCCATCGGGATCGAGTCGCTTGACTTCGCTGGCAGAACCCTCGCCCGGTGCCCAGATGAAGAGTAGCGAATCACCCGCGCCATTCGGGTTGGGGACACTTGTCAGGCCGCGAATTCCACCGACATCGGTATCGGTGTCCTCGAACAGTTCGAAGATCTCGCGGAAGCGTGGCCGCTCGCCATCGATGCGCTGGTAGATTGAATCGCCTTCGGAGAAGAATAGCGAACCGTTGGCCTGAATGATGCCCAGGGGGCGTGTCCGGAAGCTGCCGTCGGTGAGGAACGGATGCTCGAGGTTGCGGTCCCAACGTATCCGGCCGGCGGCTGAGGAATCGTAGACCCCGGAGATGATTCCGGGATTGCCTAGCGACATAAAGATCCGCTCCGCGCCGGTCACCTTGTCGCGATACACCTCCATGTCACGCGGCACCCAGCGCACCCCGCCGGCACTCGAACCGTGCCTGACCAAGGTATGCGTCCACTTTCCGGTTGCGTCGTCGCGCACCCATGCAGAAACGGCTCCGCCGCGCTCGAAGTTCGCGCCCGCCGCCATCACCAGCAGGGTCTCGGGTTGGTCCAGTAATCTCCCTTTCGCATCTCGGGTGAAGGTGACCGATTTGAGGATATTGCCCTTCATGTATTCGAGGCCGAGACCGTCGTTCGACTTGCCCATGTCCAAGTCGACCTGCCATTGCGCCTCCGCGGCATCGAGTCGCAATACCTGCGCCGATTGTCGCCGTCCCTCCGTTGGGATCACCCAACGCGCATCGACCCAGTAGCCGTTGGATGCGAAGAGCATGCCTTTGTGTGAGGCGAGGTGCATCATCTCCGAACCTCCCGCCCAGGCCCCGTTGGCGTCTGGGTAACCGGCATCATAACTTTGAACCCAGCGCGCATCTGGCTCGGGTTCGGCCGCCCCGGATATAAGCACCTGTGAAAGTATCCCTGCGGCAATCGTCACTGCAATGAGCAGAGTATGTAGCCTTGATTTTCTTTTCTGAAATCGTGTCATTGCTGGTTCGAAGGGATTGTTACGCTGCCTCTTCAAGAAGAGTATCGAATCATACTCACGCCCACTCGAGTCCGGTGAGCGTTCCGGTGCTGGTGCCGAAATGGTCCACCTCCAAGCCGAAATTCTGCAGCATCGACAGCAGCAGGTTGCACGCTTTCACGCGGTCGGTTTTCCCCTCGGGCATTGCGCGGTGCTCGCCCAGCCTAAATCCGCCACCGGCGAGGACCAGCGGCATGTTCTTGCAGGAATGAGTTCCCGTCGCCATGCCGCAGCCGAACAGGATCATCGTGTGATCGAACAGCGTGCCGCCGTTGATGGTGTCTTGTTTCGCCTTCAACAGCTCGATGAGGTAAGCCATCTGCGCGATCTGATTTCGCTCGATGAGCTTGAGCGCCCCGGTCTTCTCCGGAAGTTCGCCATGATGCGAAAATCCGTGGTAGCCGCCCTGCAATCCGAAGTCGCCGTTGGCAAACCCGCTGGAGAGCGTCATGACGCGGGTGGAATCGGTCTCGATCGCCAGCGCCATCAGCTCCATCATGATCTTCATCTCATCCGCGGTCTGCGGAGCGGGACGCGGCTCCGCCATCTCAGTTTTCGGCTTGGGCCGGTCAAGCCAGGGATGCTGCTGATCGATTTTCTTTTCCAGGCCGCGCACGGAATCGAGATACTCGGCAAATTTCTGCTGGTCCTGCTTCCCCAGCTCCCGGTTCACCGCCTTGGCTTTGTCCAGCACGGCGTCGAGAATGCTACCGTGTCGCTTCAGGCGCAAGCGCTCCTGCGTCTTTGCCTCGGCGGAGTCCTCCAGGAAAAGCTTGCGATACATGGCGGTCACATCAATCGAGGGCACCTGCACACCGGTGCGCGTGAAACTGGTCTGGTTGTTTTCTTTCACCTTCAGCGTCATCGACGGATAGCGGGTGGCCGCGCCGACGAACTCGGCCGCTCTCTGGTCGACGCTGATATTTCCTTCGGGAAAACTCGAAGCCATGTCCGGTCGGATCCCGTTCAAAAAGGTCGGCACACAGGCGTGCCCACCGGTCAGGCCGTGATCGAGATTGGAAAAAACGGTGAAATCCTCGCGGTGCTTCTGCAACGGTTGCAGGGTCGGCGACAACTCGTAGTCCCGTCCCGCTTGTGCCGGGAAAAATGCCTTCTGATAGATCCCGTAGTTGTTCGATAGGCAGACCATGCGCTTCACG
>CALAHF010000131.1 GCA_937891465.1 uncultured Verrucomicrobiales bacterium
CTGCTGGTGCTCCGCCTTCAGGTGCAGCTTGCGGAATCAGACCTCCAACACCGCCTGCAGGTTCTGGTGTTTGAATTGGGTTGTCTGTCTTCTTAACAATATCGCCCTGCTGAACGGTCTGACCCGGGGCTAATGAGCCGGGAATCACTTCAGCGACGGACTCACCCGGCTCAACTGCAGTGACGAGAAGTTTGCAAACTTGCTGTCCACGACGAACAACATCTAGCTGCGCACGATTGACAACGCCCTGCTCGTTTCCACCTTCAATGATCACGAAGCCCCAGTTATTGTAAGCACGCTTCACTGAGCTGGCGAATGGACCGCGAATCCTGCCTTTGTCCTGATCGTCTTTCAAAGAAGCCAATTCATTGGCGACTTTTTCAAGGCTGTCACGCTGCACTTCGGCGGTTGCGACGTTGTTTTGCAAAGCGGTGATTTCAATTCCCAGCTGGTTGATCTGCTGGCGAATTTGAGCCATTTCCTGGCGGAGTTGCTCGATGTTCGGGAATTCGCGCTCGATTTCCTGAGCTTTAGCGAGTTCAACCTTGGCGGCTTCAAGCTGAGTGTTCATCGCTTGAAGCTTTGCTTCAGCTTCGGTCACCATGGCTTGCTTCTGAACCAACATGCCTTCGAGCTGCTCGGTTTCATCATTAAGCTTGGCGATTGAGCTGTTGGTCATCGCAAGATTATCTTGCGTCTCCTTGAGATCTGCTTCGCGGTCTGCAAGAATAACCTGGGTGGCGATGCGATCATTACGCTTCTCCTCCGCAGTCTTCATGTTCTTGTAGCTGAGGGCTCCTGCCCCGAGCATTGTCACGGTAGCGATCACTAAAAATATTTTCCACATAACTGTCTGTGCTGATGATTCGGTTTCTAAAAGGCGATTCTCGAAAAACGAAACTTTGCCAATCGCTGCAAACTAGCGACTTGATTCCGCTAAAACAACCCAAAAATCGTTCTTATTCCTTCTTTTTAAAAACTTTCGGCCCGTTTGGCAAGCATTGGTTTCAGAAAAATTCAATTCGCTATGCTTTTAATTCCCAGTCCGGTTCGGTAAATTCGTTATCTACAAGCCGCGTGAGAGCTTTTCGATAGGGCGCTGCCATGGCGCAGGCATCGCTCTCTTCGGGTACGGAGACCCATTGGCCATCTCCTATAATATTGGCGATTTCTAAATCGGAGCCACGAAAAATTTGTAAATCGACCCGATATTTTGTGATTCCATATTTCATTCGGAATATTTCTGTCATTTTTTCTGCGGTTTCGAAGCTGATTTCAGGCAATCGCCACAGCCCAGTTCGACGTTTTCCGCTTTCTTGAGTCAAAAATACGCGGTTTCCGTCCCTCAAAAACACAACCCGTTCGGTTTTGACTTCAATTTTCTGTCGATTCTTTTTAAAGGGAAGTTCATCGAGAGCCATGTGATTTTGCTTTGCTGAGCAATGCGGTCTCACGGGGCATTCTTCGCAGTTTGGGTTCGACTTCCTGCAAATCCGTTGGCCGAGCTCCATCAGTCCCGAGTTAAACTCTCTGGCGTTTTGATCTGGAACGAGCTCTTCAGCCCAGTTCCACATTTGCTTTTGTCCAGCGGTGGAATCCACCGGAGAAGTGCTTCCAAATATTCGTGAGAAAATCCGAACGACGTTCCCATCTACGACGGGAGCACTTTTCTCGAACGCACAGCTGTAAACTGCGCCGGCGGTGTAACGGCCCACTCCGGGAAGTGTCAAAATAGTCTCCAGATCAGTGGGGAATCTTCCTTCGTGGTTGGTCACGATTTCCCTGGCCGCTTTCTGCAGATTCCGTGCCCGATTATAATACCCCAGGCCTTCCCAGGCTTTTAGAATCGCATCTTCTTCAGCAGCGGCGAGTGTTTCGACATCTGGAAACTTCGACAGCCAATTTTCGAAAAAACCACGATTCAGGACCGTTGCGACTTGAGTTTGTTGGAGCATCAATTCCGACACCAATACAGCGTAGGGATCTCTGGTGGTGCGCCACGGCAGGTCGTGACGGCCCTCGTTTTTAAACCAATCGATGATCGCCGACTGAAATTGTCCGATTTTTCGTTCACTCCATTCGGTTTGATTGCCCATAGTTTCCGGCTTATGCCATCGCTACCCGATCCTTGCTTTGCCAGCCGATGTCAAAACCGATTACCTCTTATACTATTGAAATATCTCCCGAGCAGGCCGACGCGCTCCGTCAGCACCTTGAGGCAGGAGATTTCGCGTTTGTAGAAAAGCCTTATTCCGTATTTTCAGCAAAACGGGAACGGCTCAATGTCACGGTCTATGAAAAAGGTCCTAAAGTGCTCGTGCAGGGAAGGGATACCACGGCTTTTGTTCAAACCGTCCTGGAGCCCGAGATATTGGGCGAGGCTCGCCTCGGGTTGGAGGAAAGTCTCAATCCGGAGATGTTCGAACCGCATTTTGGAGTTGATGAGAGTGGGAAAGGCGATTATTTCGGCCCGCTTGTTATTGCTGGAGTTTATGTAAATGCCGATTTGGCACGCAAATTGCTTGAAGTTGGAGTTGCTGACAGTAAAAGAATTACTTCAGATGCTCGGATTCGAGCACTTTCGGATGCAATTCGTTCTGTCCCCGAAATTTCTTACCACGTTATCTCAATCGAACCCTCCCGTTACAATTCTCTCTACGAACCATTTGGCACCGTAAACCGGATGCTTGCGTGGGGGCATGCGGCTGTAATTGAGCACCTAACGAGTCTGCAGCCCAATTGTCCGAGGGCGTTAAGCGATCAGTTCGCCAATCCCGAAGTGCTTCTCGATGCCTTGCAGGAAAAAGGCCGACAAATTCAGGTGGATCAGCGCACAAAAGCGGAATCAGATATCGCCGTCGCTGCCGCATCTATCCTTGCTCGTGAGACGTTTATAGACTGGATGGATGAAGCAAACGAGCGTACGGGTGTATTGATTCCGCGAGGGGCTTCAGATTTGGTGAAAGTTGCTGGCAGAAAACTCGTCAGCTGTCACGGAACTGAAAGTTTGGCCGATTATGCAAAGCTTCATTTTCAGACTAGCGATGCTATCCTTTGATGAATGATTTGGTAACTGCTCAATCACAAGTCAAAAAGTCGCTCAAAAAGATACAAAATTTTCACAAAAAACCCCTAACACACGACTACTTTAGACGTATTATACTCAACGAATCATGGCAACTATTACAAAACGCGATCTTGTCGTTAAAATCTCGAACGAGACCGGAAAAACCCAGCAGGAAGTCTTCGACATTATTCAACATTTTGTCGAACAGGTGACATCAAGCCTCGCAAACAACGATGACGTTGTTTTGCGTAACTTTGGTGCGTTCCAGGTCACAAAAACGAAGCCCAAAATCGGTCGGAATCCGAATAAGCCAGAAGCGCCGGTTCCAATTCCAGCTCGAGCAGTGGTGAAATTTAAGCCCGGCAAAGAGCTCAAGGAGCGCGTAGCCAAGGTTCTTCCTCAGTTGAAGGACTGATTGCAGCCAATTTCTGAGCGAATCCGCTCAGCGATTTTTTCCATAGCGGTTTCCTCAAGGAGCCGCGAACCCTCAACAAAGGCGTTTTTTCTGGATCTTTCTTCCGGAAAAGCGCCTTTTTTTACGTCCGCCATTTGAACGATTTGCCCATCGCGATAAATCAGGGCTGCTTTCTGGTAAGGGCCAACCATTAAGGGGTCGGTCCACGTGTGGATTGATAGCACTCTGTCGGAAATTCCCGCGGCTAAGTGCATTGGCCCGCTGTCGACACTGACGACGAACTCGGACTGTCGCATCAGACAAATCAGTTCAGCGATGCTGGTTTTTCCCAACAAATTGGTGCCGTTTTCCGGGAAAGCGCGTTCCTCCGGCCAATCGACTCCTGCGCCCACCACAATTACCTTTCGGGGAGCCAGGGCGTTGCAAAATTCCTCGACTTCGTCAAAAGAAAGCGATTTGCCTTTGCCTCGTGAAAAGGGGTGAAACAGCACTGCACCCCCGCAATCAATCCCTGAAATCGGATCTCCTTCGGGGAGTGAAAACGTGACCTCTTCGTCCGTTCCCGAAACCAGCTCCAAATAACGATCTACGGCGTGTTTTTGCTTCCAGTTTTCGACCGTTATCTTGTGATCATAGAATAGCGAAGCGCCTTCTCTGGCCTGACGAAAGCCGACCTTTTGTTTCGCCCGCGAAGCCTTGATTAAAAGCCCGCTTCGAAGTAAGCCCTGAAAATCCAATGCTAAATCCGGCTGCAAACTTCCGAGGTTTTCCCGAGCCCAGCTTCTAGCTTTTCCAAAGTCCCGCCATCCTCGCCAGCTTCGTCTCGGGAATTCGATGATCGATTCCAAATCCGGATTGCCCTTCAAAAGCGGAGCCCACTCTGTATTGACAACCCAATGGAGTTTTGCATCGGGAAACCTCCGTTTTACAACGGAAACAGCGGGTAGCGTATGCACCACGTCGCCAAGCGAACTTGGTTTAATGATTAGAATCGTTTTCGGATTCTCCACTGTTTTCAAAAAGTCGATGCCAACGAACCAACAGGGTATGTTCGACGAATCAACCCTATTCGATCGAAATGCTTTCACGAAGCAACAGGATACATTCGATGAACCAACCCTGTTCGTTCGTGAAAACCGGAGTGGTTATTTTCCGACGGCGAGCCGGTTTGCCAGCATTTCAGGAAGGCCAGCATCGATAATTTTCCGCTGTGTTGTTTCAATATCATATTCCAAGCGGCGAATTTGCACCGTCTGGTTTTCGATATCGTAAATTGCGTAAGACGAGCGCCAATCACCATCGCGGGGCTGTCCTGTGCTGCCAACATTGATGAAATATTTCTTACCGGGCTCGAAATGAATTTCGGTGCCTTCTTCCGCTTCAACCGTATCAGATTTCACATAAATCCGTGGGGTGTGGGTGTGACCGTAGAAGCAGGCCTGAGTGAATTGATAGCTGAAACTCGCCATCGCATCGAACTTGTTCGTCACGTAACCCCAGTTCCCCGGAGTATCGAGTGTTGCATGAACAATGGTGAAATCGCGAACTTGGCGAACCAGTTTCATGTTCATGAGATACTCACGATCCTCTTTTGAAAGATTGTTTCGGGTCCATTCCAGCGCATGTTTTGCCAGAGGGTTTAAGCCTTCGAGCGGGGTATCGAGCGAAGCTTCTTCATCATGGTTGCCTTTCACGACGGGGCATCCCATTTCCCGGACCATCGTAAGACACTCGTGTGGATTGGCGTTGTAGCCGACGATATCGCCGATACAGACAAAATCTGTGCAGTCGTTATCTGCAGCATCAAGAAGGACCGTTTCAAAGGCTTCGAGGTTTGCGTGGATATCTCCGAAAATGGCGTACTTCATCGCTAAAAAATGCAACGAATCGGAGTTAGGTTTTGATAGGATCCGCGCAAACGCGAAATTAACCTCAATAAAGAGCTTCTGCAATCATTTGGAAGCCTGAATTTCACGGCAGCCGAATTCCGCCCGGAAGGGGTTCGCCGGAGCGGCGCTGGCGACGAATCAGTTCATCCGGATCCTGATCGGGAATCCATTGGTGGATTGGAATTTTCAGGAGCACCTCCAATTTTTTGATCTTCACTATCAGGGTCGGGAGATGATTGTTTTCGCTTTCTTTATAAAGGCGCATCAGGCCTTCGTAAGCATCTTTTTCTCTTCCGGGGCAGTCCGCCATGAAATAATAATGAAATCGCTCGACGTAACTGAGGCTATCGGGAAGACCGATCATTTCGCCATAAAGTCGAGAGGCTTCGCAGGGATCTTTTAGTTTTTCCCGATAAAGTTCAGCAATTTGTAATCGAATATCAGCCGACCGGGGGTGTTCTTTCAGGGCGTCATCACCGATTTGAATGGCTCGTTGGATATATCGGTTGAACTCCGTTTCCCGTTGCCTTGGGGTCAAATTTCGACTGGTCTGAACATTTGCCGTCGCGTTGATGCCGATATGCCAAATCCAGTGAACCCAATGATCTTCTTCCCTCGGTTCGAGTCCTGTGATGAGACCGTAAGTGGTGTCGAGCTCATCCCATTCGGTATAGCTGAAGTGATTGTGTGCTTTGAGGCCTAAATAAACCGCCACCAATGGTCGCAATCCCCCGAGGGTACCCATTAAAGTGGACTGGCCGAGTTTCATGAATGTGTCCCGAGCCGGAGGTTCTGATAAAAGGTGGGAATCAACCAACTGAGTTCGCAAGGTCGATTCCAATGGGGTGCGAATCATCCCGAAGATCACCAAAGCGATCAACACAGACACCCAACGTGGTAATTTTTGAGTCAGCGCCTTCAAAATTCCTTGTCGTAGAAAACTAGAAGTGCCAGTGCGATAAAAAATCCTGCGTAGAAAATACTCATTCCCGCCATCGACCAGACGAGGTGGGGAAGTATTTTTTCACCAAGCACGATTCCTTCGGCAAAGCTGAAAAGTTGGTAATCCGGGATCAGGATTTTGAAGACTTTCGAGATCAATGCGACGGCCATACTACCGTCGGATTCATATTCCCAAAAGCTCATCGCCATCTCGCGGGCGTTTCCAACGAGGTAAAGAATCATTCCAATTATGATCGAGAACAGCGAACTCGAAGCGAACGTGGAGAGGAAAATAGTGACCGACGCAACTACGGCTGATTTTAAGAAAATGGCTAAAACGGCAATGCCGAGAGCAGGTCGAAGGCCCTGGGAGGTGATCGCGTTGACCTCAAGCTGGATATCTGCCGCTGGTTTTCCTGCGCCTTTTAAATATTCCAATTCGGCTCCTGCAAAAGCGACCGTCCGCGCGTGAATAATGAGCGAGAAAACGATGAACATTCCGATCAAGGCAATGGCAATGACGAGAAGGACACCCACGAGTTTTCCTAACAAATATTCAATTCGAAGCACCGGTTTCGATAAAATTGTGTAGAGTGTCCGGTCTTCGATGTCGCGGGGAATCAGTACTGCCGTCGCCACAATCGCAAACAGCCAAGCGAACAAATCCATCGTGCCGAAGGAAACTTTTTTGATCATCGACAGCTGAGACGCCGCAGATGCTTGCAGGTTCAGATTTCCTACAATCACGAGCAAAAAAGCAATCGCGATGAGGAAATAGAACGTTTTCATCCGAATCAGTTGGGTGAGCGTTCCCCGCGCGATCGTCCAAATTCGCGATCCTGAAATCATCCAGTTTCGTCCGCCCAATTGCTGGGCCTGTGTTGCATCGTCCGTTGCCATAGAATATATCAGTCTTTCGACTTCGCGTTTTTCGTGTTGGTGGCTATTTGAAGGAAAAGCCGCTCCAACGTCGTCCGTGGCTTGCCCTGTTCGATAATTTTTGTGTTGCCACCTTCTTTTTCGACCAATTCGGTGATCTTTCGCATCAAATCAGGCGAAGCGTTTTCCAAAACCAGCGATGTCTGTTCATCGATTGAAATCAGATCATCCAGGTTTCCTTCTCGCCGCATTCGGCCTTCGAAAATAATTCCAACTTCATCACAGACTTCTTGAACCTGTTCGAGAAGGTGGGAGCAAAGAAAAACAGAAATTCCGTCGTCTTTCAGTTTGATCACCAAGTCGCGAATTTCTCGTGAACCAACCGGGTCAACTCCCGCTGTCGGTTCATCCAAAATAACCAGCCGTGGCCGCTGAATCAACGCCTGGGCAAGCCCAATTCGTTGCAGCATTCCTTTTGAATAGCCACCTAGCCGTCGATCTTTCGCGTCGACCAAACCAACCATATCGAGCAGTTCAGCGATGCGATCTTTCAACTCACGACCGCCCATTCCGCAGAGTTTGCCGTAAAATTTCAGCGTTTCCACACCCGAGAGGTGTTTGTAAAAATAGGGATTCTCCGGCAAAAAACCGATGTCGTTCCGCGCTCGAACATCGCGACTATCCACCCCGAAAACTTTCGTCGAACCAGAAGAAGGAGCCATCAGCCCGAGGGCAACTTTCATCGTGGTCGATTTGCCAGAGCCATTCGGTCCAATCAGTCCGTAGACCTCTCCCGCGCCAACGGTGAACGACAAATTATCGACCGCGACGACATAGTTTTCTTTCCGGAACGATACCGGGAAAACTTTCGTAAGATTCTTAATTTCAACTGCAGGGACCGCCTCGCTCATTTCGTAATTTTATTTCTCAATCGAAAACCCTTTAACACCTTCAAGAAGCGCCACCGCGTGCATTTCCTGTTCCTGAATGTGATGTCCAACCGGGCTGTCGTGCATTTCCTCGATAAATTCGTCGAGTTCTTCTTCCTCGCCTTGAATATACATTTCGACGCGTCCGTCGTCGAGATTTTTCACCGATCCGATCACATCGAACCCCTTTGTGAGCTGCTTGATCGCGAACCGAAATCCGACGCCCTGAACCCGTCCTGAGAAAATATAGTGACGTGCAATCATGATTGAATCGGCGTAAAGATTACACGTGGAAACCAAATCACGCCAGACATCGCTTTCGCTGGAAAACGAAAAAATCCTGAAGACCGCTACAGATTCGATCGAACAGGGGGCATTCGGCGTAGAGGCCCTATTGGATCGTGGCGAGCTGGAAAACGCAGATTCCGTGATCGATAAACTTTTGGAATACGTCGACGATTCAGATTATTCGCTAACGGATTGGTTGAGTGCATTGCTGGAATTTGATAAGTGGCTCGTCGGTGAAAAAGTCGATGCACGGCCTGTGGAAACTATGATCGGCTACATTCACTGCTCGACCATGGGGGCCCCTCAAACCCTCACTGCGCCTGAACTTTCGCGCGTCGTTTTAGAAAATCTCGTCGAATGGGGATTCGACGCAGTGAAGCCCATCATGCTGGACTAGCTTAATTTGGTTGAACAGAGGCAAGGAGCACACAGAGTCTTTGGTTGATCTGTTCTAAAAAAACGCAGTGCATCGGCTCTGCGTGTTCTGCGCCTCTGTGCGACCACTCCAATCTACTCCTGCCGGTACCACTGCTCCCGGATTTTCACCAAGACCCGCTCCAGCTCCTCCGTATCTGGCTCATCCCGCAGATCGCTTTTTTCAAAAGCCGCATTAATTCGCTCGATTTTTTCTTCCGCCTGAGAAATCAAATCGTCGGATTCGAATTCACCACGTCGGATTTGCATCAAAAAATCCCGATTGGGTCGCCGCACCGTCACGCGATGCTCCGTTGTAATCTCCTCCGCCATGTCGAGTAGGCGAAAGGTGTGCATCAGATTTTTGGAATCATAATTCCTACCGTGAGACACATTCGTCGCATAGCGGGCTTCGTTTCGGTTCTTCAGCCAATCCTGATACTCGCGATATTCTTTGCAGTATCGCTTGTAGCCGTCGGTGTTGAAACTCATCCAGCCAATCGCCGTTTCGCCTTTCGAAATTCTGGAAATTAAAACCTCCGTCGCCGCTTCTTTTTTGATGATCCCTCGATAATTTTCCCCACGAAAAATCGCGAACACGTCGCGCATGTGAGGAATTTTCACGAGTCCACATTCGGATTGATCCACCCCGATTTCTTCCAGTCATTTTAAAACGGGAACCGATCCCTGGCCGCTCACGACGTGGCAATATTCGAGCATCGATTTCCGCGGCCCTTTCATCGGGTTGACGATTTTTTTATTCAAACCGCGCGCCTTGCTGACCTGGGTCATCGCATACCCCGCAAAGGTTGCCTGACATAATTTTGAAAGAACCACCTCTGGATCAAAATGCCGAAACAGCGGATGCGAAAATCGTGTGCAGTCTGATTCCGAAAACAAGATTTCAAGAATATTCGGGTTGTTTTTCCCCAGCAATTCGACAAAGCGGCCCACCTCATAATAAGTTTCGTCGTTCGTTGCGTCGCTGACTTGATCGACTCTACCAAGCCCAAAGAATGAGTCGCGCGGCATCACAAAAACGCCCTGGAGATCCGTGTCTGATTCCGGCGTTTCGGTTCCGTATGCACGGCTGCCTGTCACGCATTCAAAGAGTAAGCAACTCGGCGAGCGTGCTGTTTCGAGATCGATTGCGTGATTCATAATCAATTTTTGAACCCTAAACTTACGTGGAAAAAGACTTCTTTGGGAGAAGGGCGGACTCGATAATTTTCGACGGCATCCGACCAAATCAGCGATCCATTCTTTCTCAATACGATGGTCGCAGGCCTAAAAATATCGGTTCCGTCTATTGGGTTTCCTGACTTATCACGCAATCCAAAGGCATCCATCAACTTCCCAGACGATTCCCCTAGGATAGGAAACTCGACTGCAGATTTTTCCTTCATTTTTTCGAGTCCGTCGATCGACTCGGAACAAATTGCGACGATTGCGATGTCGATTTCAGAATAGGCACCTTTTTCCTTTTGAAGCTGAACCAGCTCGTGCACGCAATAGGGTCACCAATGCCCTCGGTAAAATGCGATAAGAACACCTTTCGAATTTTCAGTGAGCGCTCCTATCGAAGTTTTATTCCCAGTTGAATCGACGACTTCTACTGACATTACATCCGCGTGATCTCCCAGTGCGATGGGCGACTCATATCCCCCAAAATTTGAATAACTCAGCGTCCACCAACTAAAAAGCAGAGCCAACGCCCAGCCTCCGAAATTCAACAGCAGCCGCCAAACACTGAATTTTTGCCGAATCAATTTGAAAAGAAAAAACAGGCCAACCGCCATCAGCAAAAAGTGGGGAATCGGATACCGCTGAGAAACCCCGATGCCAATGGCGAGGATGAAATAAAGAATCACCGACAAGGGGATAAGAAGGAAATATCCAAACGCTTTCATGGTACGGGAAGAAACGGTGGCGATTCTAAAAAAGCAATTTGTGAGATTGATGAATTGGTCCCAATTTTGATTTGATGAGCAACCGTCCGCCAAAAAAATACGATGTCGTGGGATTGGGAATGTCGATGATTGATCTCTTCCAAGTGGTTGAGGAATTTCCGGCAGGCGAGGGCGTTACCGAAGTGTTGGCGTCCACTCTGTTGGGAGGAGGGCCTGTCCCAACAGCGATGGTGACCGCGGCAACGCTTGGAGCCAGAACCGCGATGATTGATCGTATCGGTGCGGACTGGCGTGGTGAACAAGTCGCCGTGGAATATCGAAAAGCGGGTGTCGATTTGAGCGGTTTCACTTTGGAGAAAAACCGTTCCACCACGTTTGGTTCCGTTTTGGTGCGCAAGCGAGATGGCGCTCGTCATGTCGTGTTTTCACCGGGGAGTTTCACTCCGCTCGACTCCGACGAATTGCCAAAGGGACTTCTTCGCGAAACAAACATTCTTCACCTCAATGGACGTCACTGGCCGGCCTGCATTGATGCCGCAAAAATCGTTCACGAAAATGGTGGCCAGGTTTCATTTGATGGCGGCGCAAATCGCTATGACGAAAAATTTCTCGAACTTCTTCCCCTCGTCGATGTCTTGATTGTGGCGCGAGATTTTGCTGAAAAACTCACCGAATCCGAAGCTACTGGAGATCAACTCGGAGCCATGATCGCGCTGGGTGCGAAAATTGCCGGCGTCACTGACGGAAAAAATGGAGCCTGGTTTGCGACCGAAAACGGCGACGATGTTTTCCATCAAGCCGCTTATCCAGTCGAATCAGTGGTCGATACCACAGGCTGCGGCGACGTTTTTCACGGAGCTTTCTTGTTTGGACTTTCGCAACAATGGTCTCCGCAGGAATGTGCTCAACTTGCCAGCGCCGCCGCTGCAATGAACGCCACAGCGCTCGGTGGACGGGGGAAAATAGCCACGCTGAGCGAAATCAGCGAGTTTCTTCAAGGAGCGAGAATCGTATGATGGAAGTTGACACTTTGGAGACACGATCCATTTTCCCCAACAGCAATTTAAAACCAATACATATCATGTCAGTTCTCGTAGGAAAACAAGCACCCACCTTCTCAGCAAGCGCAGTTGTAAACGGCGAAGTCGTCAGCGATTTCTCGCTTGAGCAATACATCGGCAAAAAACACGTCGTATTTTTCTTCTATCCGAAGGATTTCACATTTGTTTGCCCGACTGAGCTTCATGCATTTCAGGATGCGATCGCTGAATTCGAAAAGCGCGACGTTGCCGTTGTTGGTTGTTCGACCGACACCGAAATGTCTCACTGGGGATGGCTCCAGGTTGAGCGCGCTAAAGGTGGCATCGCCGGCGTTCAATACCCGCTCGTGGCCGACACCAACAAAACAATTTCCGCAAACTTCGATGTTCTTGTGGGTGACTACATCATGGACGAAGACGGCGAACTCGACGTTGAAGGTGAATTGATTGCTTACCGCGGTCTTTTTCTCATCGACAAGCAGGGCGTTGTTCAGCACCAGTTGGTCAACAACCTCCCGCTCGGCCGTTCGATTTCAGAAGCGCTTCGAATGGTTGACGCACTCCAGCATTTCGAAGAGCACGGCGAAGTTTGTCCAATGGATTGGACGCTCGGTTCCGATGCGATGGAAGCAAATCACGAAAGCACTTCCGCATATCTCGCGAAGGGCTAATCGTCCGATTTTTCGGAATCAAAAATTTGAAAAGCGCATCCGAGAAACTGGATGCGCTTTTTTGTGTTCCACGAATCTACAGGGTCTGTTCGATGAACGCACCCTATTGCTTCGAAAAACCAGTCTGATTCATAGCCGCAAAAAAGCACAGAAGGCGCAAAAACGAATGCATGTGTTTTTGCGATTTTTGTGCATTTTTGCGGCTATCCTGATCAACTCGTGAAACCAGTGACCTCGTGGAAAAACTGGTTCAGCGGTTCCGCATCCCCATTTCTCCGCTCACGTTTGGAAGCAGTTCATCCAACCGAAGGCGTTCGGATTCGATGAAATTCTCCAGCACAGCAACGTCTTCGATGGAATCGGATTCCTTGCCTTCGGACTTCGCTGTGATCATGTGATCAATCTCGGAAGAAACTTTCGCAGGCAAATCGAGTGCGTTCCGCAATGATTCAAAAAGCACCGGGATTGGCTTTTCGTTTTCAATCACAAAACGTCCCACCAGCAGAGAGCGCAGAACGTAGAGATAACGCTTTGCGGTAACGGGTGCTTTTCCATCGCGCATTTCGAGCCACATTTGTCGACGCAGCCCGAGGTAATGAGCAGCGGAATTGTTGGCAACGACAGAGTCCGAAACCAGATCACGCCACCGATTCATCACCTCCGTGTTTTCACGATAAACGATCGGCGAATAGAGCCACTCCATCAGCGAGCCGTTTGATTTTCGGAAAAGGCCCAGAGCCTTCCGCAAATCCCAGCCAGAAAAATCGAGTTCGAATTCATCGACCGGCCTCGTCATTTGATCTTTGGGTTCGAAGGGGCCGACGTATTTCTCAATCGGCCATGCGTAGATAAACCGCACGTCATAGTCGCTATCTGCCGAAGCAAATTCCCAGGCGCGGCTGCCGGATTCGCACGCGTAGAGAATCTGAAAACCGTGTTCGGCTTCGAGGTCTGCAAGCCGTTGTTTGATGCGGTCGTTCATTTTGGAAAAGAGTATTCGCTGAAAGCGATGATGAGAATCTAAAAAGAAAGAGCTGCCCGTGAAGTGCGGGCGGCTCGATTTCATGATGTCTTTGCTAGTCCGGCCAGTTCCTCCGGCACGCCGATGATCAGCGTGTTGCCGTTTCCGGAAGTAGCCGCTTGTTTCAGCGTATCCAGATACTGCAGGCGGAATAGGTCCGGGTTCTTCTCGAAAAGGCGGGCCGCGTTAGCCAGCGTGCGCAAGGCAGCCGCTTCACCGCGTGCATTTTCAAGTTTGGTCAGAGACTCTTGTTTAGAGGTGATGACTGCAGTATCAGCGTTTTTTAGCTCGCCGCTGAGCATCACATCTCTGAGATCTGCATTAGCAATTTGGATGCCAAGTTCTGCGGTGCCGTTTTTGATCAATTCGAGAAGGCCGTGACCCCTGGTGTTTTTCTTCCGAACCAGTTCGTCGAGAGTGAGTTTTCCAAAAAGCTCACGAAGGGCCAGTTGAATGATCGTGTAGAGCGCCTGACGCGAGTCGTTCACTGCAGTATGAAACGTCGCCGCGTCGACAATTTTCCACTGAGCAACTGCCGTAACTTTAACTGAGGCACAATCAGACGTGATGAATTCCTGGCCTTGCACGACGAGTTCAGTGATTCGGGAGTCGCAGAGCACAACTTCGTGACCCGCGCCCCAGAGGCGGTGTTTACCCGCTTTCAGCTCGCCAATGAACTTTCCGTGTCGGTAATGGAGTCCGACCTGGTAATCCCAAATCGTTACGGTTTGGGGGTAGGTGCTCCATAGCCCACGGACGAGACCGAGGGCTATGAGTAGGCCGACGAATCCGGTGATGATGTAAATTGCTTCTTTCATGTGTTGTTTTGTTAGTAACAAAACAACATCTGTCGTCGCTCAGCGAGTTGAGCTTCCTGTCGGCAGACAAGCTGCCTCGGATGTTTTTGTGGAAAAAACGGGAATAATTGTGGAAGCGGTGTTCGTCCTTTGCGGAAGGAATGAAGCCTTTTCCTGTCCATCGCTGCGTTTGAACGGGAATCTATTATTTCGTATCAGCAAAAGCCGTGGCTTTTGCGATAGGCGCGATTCACAAAGTTCAATTGCAGGGGCTGATTTAAAAATCAGCGGATAGACAGGAGAAGACCGGTCATGCGTTTTACCAAAACGAGTCCGGAATCGAACCGGAGAGACTGATTGCGAGTCAGTTTTTGTCCAACCTATAGGCGGTAATTCATTGGAATACCTCTGAGGCCGCGCGGTTCTGGAAAAAGTGGGGCCGGGGCGAATCAAAAGATCCGCCTCGGGTAAAGGTTACATCAAGAAGGGTTCCCAATCAGGGATCTCATGCGTGTTCCTCAACAGCGCGGTGACTGGCACTTCCCTCGGAGCATGGGGCTGTCGCGAAAGCTTCAACCCGGCTTCTTCGGGAGTGCGGTTCGCTTTACGCGAGTTCACATCTGTTGCTGCGAGCACGCAGTTTTCCCAACTGGTGTCACCTCCGCGTGAGCTCGGTATGACGTGGTCGATGTTGCCTTCACCAGGGCGCAGTTCGCGTCCGGTGTATTGGCAGCGACCTCCGTCACGAGCCCACAGATTTCGCGAGTTAAACTTCGGGCGTTTCATGGGAACCCGCGCGAAATTCGAAACCACGATTACCGTTGGAACACGAATGGGACCGTGCGCCGTTCCGATGCGGGCATCGTTATCGCGGATGTCAAGATTGAGCCAGTCGTCCCACTTGGTGGGGACCATCCAATCTTGACCTTGAATGTCGAGACCGGTCGCTGCGTCAGTTGCCATGGCGCAAAAAGCTTCCGCAGGAGTCCGGGTGTTGATGGCTTGCCAGTTACGGTTCAAAACCAGAACGATCTTTTGATGCAGGATCGAAGTGCTCATGGTGGAAGAATTAGTTAAGGTATGTTTTGGTTTTTGTGGAGTAAAAAATGAGGATTTTTGCGTATCAAATTCGACACGAAAAGACAGGGTCAGTTCAACGAAGGTGCCCTGTTAGTTCGAAAGGGCTGAACGAAGCAACCCTATTGGTTCGTGAAAATAGTTCAAAAGGATCGTGAGCGAAAAAGTGGGCCGACCGTTTCATGAAACGAACGACCCGCCGGGTTTCCATCTTTTTATCGATGGGTTTTTTGTTCTATCAGGCTCATACAAATTGGTCCATGGACAGAAGGCTGGTCACGCGCTCAATCAAACTGGGGGCTGCCGCGAATTGGAAAAGAGGTCAAACAAATGAGGAGGTGATGAATAGAAATTTTCTCTCTGGGTGGTAAGTATTTAGAAATTGTTATGAGTTTGAAATCAGATTTGGTAGAAGTGCTTGAAGATACAAAATGTGGAGAGACGAGAATTCACGCATTCTTGAAACAAAACTCTCCACTGATTGAGATGGTGTTTTGCAACGAATGGAATTTTCACCAGGTGTTCCACGAGTTTTCTCTTGGAGGGGAAAAGAGAGTCGACGTGCTGCTCCTTAGCGCGCATTCGAATGCATGGTTCGTCAGGTTTATTGAATTGAAATCACCCCAAGTTCGGCTTTACAATTCAAAAGGTGTTAAAGACAAAGACTTGTTGAAAGCGGAAGCGCAATTGGCTGAAAGGCGAGAATGGGAAGAGTCAAATCGAGCCTATTTCTGAAAACTACTTTCTCAGAAACTTCGAGATATGGATGAACCTGCTTTTTGTTCCAGTCCAAATGATCACCTGTCAGCTCACACAGAAATACTTGATCCCCAAGTTCCCATTCATATTAGTTTTCACTCAGTCATCGGGAGGTCAAAAAACCTTTCCAATGAGGAGCGGGCCTTCCGCCGTCGTGATAAACAGTTCGGGGGATTTGATTGGAGAGAGGTCGTAACTTTTGATAGATTCATCGAAGCTGCAGAAGCGATTGATTCACGGGGAAGTTGAAGAAGTAAGAACGGGCCAGCCACAACAAAGTCGCAGCCAGCCCGCTCTCCCCTTTCTTATTTTTGGTTTCTTCTCGCTTTCTCAAGCGTGTAAGAATGCGTGCCTTTAGACCGGCCATCGGCACGCGGAATGGCGAATTGTTAAGGTTTAACTTTTACAGACCGATCCGCTCAATTTCGCGAAGCAGCGCTGTTTTGTCTTCTTCGAGAAAACGCATCGTTTCCATCGTCTTGTCGGAAAATCCGGCAAGTGTGTATACTTCACGTTCCGGGAACTGAAGCGTTCCGTATCCAGCGAGATCGAATGAGTAAATGCATGGGCGTTTGCCAACTTTTTTCACGTATTGATCGAACTGAGCTTTCGGTGTGTGATGTCCAACCCAGGCTTGCATATCAGACAGGATCACGATGCGATCGTATGCCTGATTCGCGCGCTGAAAGACGGCATGGAAGTTCGTGCAGCTCCACTCTGCTTTGGCCTCGATCCGCTGGGCGATGGTGATCCGGATTTCCGGTGAGGTAGGTAGCAATTATTGACAGCGTCCTGTCAGCACGGCAGTTTATGAACATGAAAAACACCTTGTCGCGGGTCCGACGTTCCTGCTCTTTTATGTTCGCCATCGTTGCTTTTTCGTTTCCGCTATTCGCCGCCGACGATTGGCCGGACTTTCGTGGACCTGGCCAAAACGGCCACGCGGGAGATGCCGAGTTACCGTCGAGTTGGAGCGAATCCGAGAACGTGAAGTGGAAAACAGAAATGCCGCTTCTGGGACTTTCCTCGCCGATCGTATCGGATAACCAGATTTGGTTGACTACCGCGACCGTTGAAGGCAACGACCTCTACGCGCTTTGCGTGGATGCGACGACCGGCGAAATCATTGCAAATGAGAAATTGTTTCACAGCGACGACCCTCAATCCATGGGCAACGGAGCGAAGGACAACAGCTACGCCACGCCGTCAGCGGTCATCGAACCCGGGCGCGTTTACGTTCATTATGGAAACGTCGGAACCACCTGTCTCGACACCGTAACCAGGGAGGTCCTCTGGAAACGCGACGACCTGAAATGCTGGCACTACCGGGGTGCCTCCTCTTCTCCCGTGCTTTTTGAAAACCTGTTGATCCTGACCTTCGACGGCGCGGACCTGCAGTATCTCGTCGCCCTCGACAAACAGACGGGAAAAACCGTCTGGAAGACGGATCGATCCGCGGCATGGAACGACGAACACATCGACAAGCAGATGGTGAAAGACGGGGACTGGCGTAAGGCACACAGCACGCCTTTGATTGTTTCCATCGATGGAAAACCGGTGATGTGTAGCACTGGCGCAAAGGCAGCCTACGGCTACGACCCCCGAACCGGAAAAGAACTGTGGCGGGTGGAACACGAAGCCTATTCCGCTTCGCCCCGTCCGGTGTATCACGACGGGAGTTTCATCATCGTTACCGGATTCAGCAAAGGCGCAGAAATGATGTCCGTGAAGTCCGGCGGCGAAGGCGTGGTGACCGACACCCATGTGAATTGGAAAATCGATAAGTCCTTTCCCAAATACTCGTCCCCCATTGTCGTCGATGACCTGATCTACTTCGCGATGGACGACAGCTTCCTCGTTTGCCTGGACGCGAAGACCGGTGAGATGGTTTGGAAGGGTCGGGCCGGCGGCAAATACCGGGCGTGTCCAATCCTTGCGGACGGAAAATTGTATTTCTTCAGCCTGGAAGGCAAGACAACCGTAATCGAGCCGGGCCGCGAGTTCAAAGTTCTCGCGACGAACAGCCTCGCTACCGATGCCCCGCTCGATGATCCGCGCCGAGGTCCCGGATTCATGGCTTCTCCTGCGGTGGTCGGGAATGCGATGATTCTGCGCACCCGGCATCATCTCTACCGGATCGAATCGGAGTAGCCTCCAGCCTTCTTGCTCCGGGCCCTGTCCCTCGCCCCCACCTCAGTATTTTGGGAAAATGGCCGGGGTTGGGAAGCGCTCTTCGTGGGTGGCTTTGTGATCTCGCAGATATTCCTCGCGCGGGACGTGGAGGTCAGGCCAACTGGCCGGGCGAACACGAACGACTCTGGCGGAGCGAATCCCCTCGGTGATGAGGTCGGTCTCAAAGCGGATTTGGATTCCGCTGCTGCCCAGTGGCACAGCGCCGTCAGCTTTCGTGACCTCGATAATCGGACCTTTCGAGGCCATCTGGGCGGTGCCTGCTGTTCCGCCGGCCCAGTGCTTTAAGGTGTTCTCGGCCGCAGCCATCAGGGCCGGGTTCCCTTTCTTGAAATCGGCGTAGAGCGTGTCGTCCATCCCGCCAAACAAGGTCGCGGTCACGGTGGCGCGGCCGAATTTACCATACTCGACCGCGTCGACAAAGGCGGGCATCCAGCGGCTGCGGATGAAGGCTTTGTGCGTTTCGTTCTGGTGACGGGCGGCGCGCTGCATGGCAGCATCATCCAGCCAGATATCCGAGATGTGGAAGCGAGTGAAGACAACGCCGGGGGTGGGTTTCCAGGTGATCCCGAGCAGGACCGTCTGGTCTTCGAGAGATTTCTCTCCGCTGGCAGGCCATTCCCCCTCGTCGATCAGTTCCTGGACCCCGAGGAATTCGCGGCCACGCCAGATGCGGGTAGCGGCATCGAAGGACATGGTTTCCTCCTCCGCGTGAGTGTCTCCGGCTTCCTTTGATTCGCGTCGGGCGACAATCACCCCCTGGTTGTTTTTGATTTCCACTTCCTTCAGCTTCCAGACTTTTCTCTCCCGCAAGCAGTGGCTGGGTTCATCCTCAATGAGTAGAATATGATTCTCGGCAGGCGACGAGCCCACGCCCGCGTTGCCCTCTTTTTTTGTTCGGTTATTGACCGGCAAAACAGGCACGGCAGAGAGTTTCGGGTCCGGCGGGAGAAACGCCCGGACATGCATCATCGTTCCCAGCGGGACATCCCGGAGATCCGCCGGTGCGCCGTGATAGCGAACGATGCCGTAGGGCAACATGGCAAATGGGTTCGGGCTGATGAACCGGAATTTACCATCGCTTTGTATGCGAATGCTGCCACGGCGGTTGGCATGATCCACGAACGTTAGCTCGCCCCTGTAGGCATGCGCTTTTTCGAGAGGGGGAAACTCTCCGGCTCTGGGGCGGAAGGGTTCGGTTTCTCGTTCCCGGTTCTTCGTGCTTGGTTTTTCTTCGGCGACGGTCGCGTGAACGGAGAACGCGCAAGCTAGCACCAACAATGAAGAGCGATGAACCAGGAACCAAGAACTCATGAGTTAGTATTTTGGGAAAATGGCCGGGGTTGGGAAGCGGGCATCAATGCTGTCTCCGACATATTCCTCGCGGGGCACTTGGACCTGGGGCCAGCTGCCGGGGCGGACGCGGACAATGCGACCGGGACGGATGCCCTCAATGATCAGGTCGGTCTGGAACTGGATCTGGATTCCACTGCTCCCCAGAGGTACCTCGCCGTCCGCCTTGACAACATCGACGATTGGCCCCTTGCAAGCCATGTGGGCAGGACCGTAGGCACCATGGGTGTGCTTCAAGGTGTTCTCGACTGCAGTCATTAGCGCGGGAACATCCTTTTTGAAATCGGCGTAGAGGACGTCATCCATGCCACCAAACAGAGTAGCAGTCACGGTGGCCTGGCCGAATTTACCATACTCGACGGCATCGACTCGGGCTGGCATCCAACGGCTGCGGATGAAGGCCTTGTGCGTCTCAGTTTGATTCTGAGCGGCACGCTCCATCGCAGTGTCGTCGAGCCAGATGTCGGAGATGTGGAAGCGGGTGAATACGCCGTCCTCGGTTGGTTTCCAGGTGATGCCCAGTAGAACGGGCTGGCCATCGAGGGACTTTTTGCCGCTGGCAGGCCAGATACCTTCCTCGATGAGGTCATGCACCCCGAGGCGTTCGCGGCCCCGCCAGATTTGAGTGGCGGCGTCGAACGTCATGGCTTCCTCCTCTTCGGCGGAGGTGTCTCCGCCTGCCTTCCGCTCGCGACTGGCGACGATCGTACCCTGCTTGTTTTTCAGTTCCAATTGCTTCAGCTTCCATACCTTGCCCTCGCGCAGGCAGTGGCCGGGCTCATCTTCGAGAAGGAGAACGTGGTTCTCGGCAGGAAAAATTCCCGTGCCGCGATAGTGGTTCGCGTCTTTCTCCTTGTTGTCGGCCGGCAAAACCGGCACTGCCGAGAGATTCGGATCCGGCGGGAGAAAGCCCCGAACGTGCAGCACCGTTCCGAGCGGAATATCCCGGAGGTCCGCCGGTGCGCCGTGGTAACGAATGACCCCGTAGGGCAGCATGGCGAAAGGATGCGGATCATTCCGAAAGAACTTTCCCTCCCCCTGCACGCGGATGCTGCCGCGGCGATTGGCATGATCCACGAAAACCAGTTCGCCGCGATAGGCGTGCGCCTTTTCGAGAGGGGGGAATTTTTCCGCTTTGGGGCGGAAAGGTTCGTCTTCGGCGATAACGGCGCCCCAACCGAGAACGAGGAACGAAAAACCGGGAACAAGGAAGCGATTCATAGCGTGATTACTTTGTTACTATCGCCAAACTGGTCGGTCTCCACGCCCATGCGCTGCGCCATGAGGAGAAGCAGGTTGCTCATGTGAGCATCCGTGTTCACCGGGCGACCGCAAATCTGGTAGTGCTTGGAAGTGAGGGCCCCTTCCGGGTCGAGCGCGTAGCCATCGAAGCCGGCGGCCGACTTGTTGAGGTCGAGATGACTGCCGTGATTCAGACCAAGGTCGGAGCCCCCGGCGAGCACCAAGGGGAGATTTGCGTTGCCATGACTGTGGCCGTAGCACATGCCACTGCCAAAGAGCGCCATCGTCGATCCGAGGAGCGGTTTGCCGTTGAGGTCCTTCGTTTCGGCGAGACGGGTGAGGAAGTAGCTGAACTGCTCGATGGCAAAGGCGTCATAGTTGGTGAGCTTTTCCATGTAGCCCGGGTCGCCGCCATGGTGGCTGAGCTGGTGGCGCGACTCGGTGATGCCGATCTCGGGAATGGAAAAGGCATCCCCTTCACCTCCGAGGCTGAAGGTGGCCACGCGGGTCACATCCGTTTGAAAAGCGAGCACCATGAGATCATAGACAGTGCGGAAATACTCGCCCGCTTGAGTCTTGGGTATGTCGCGATTGGTCCGTTTACGATCGGTGTCAGAGATCTCGGGAAGCGGCGTATCCAGCCACGTATCGGCGCGCCGGGTGCGGATCTCCGCCTCGCGCACGGAGGTGAGGTATTGGTCGAGGCGGCCCTTGTCTTCCGCTCCCATTTTTTTCTCCAACTGACGCACTTCGGCGAGGTTGTCGTCGAGCACGCTGGCCTTGCGACGAAGCGCCTTCCGCTGGGCCTCGATACCGCCTTTCGGTTCCTCGAACATGGAAGCAAAGATTTCACTGCAGCGGCGCAGAGCCGGGAGTTGCACGCCATCCGCGGTCCAGGCCAGTGCCCCCTGGGTGAGGGCGATCTCCATGGAGGAGTAACGGGTGTGTTGCGCGGTGACCTCTGCCATCTTCTGGTCTACGGAAATGGTATTCCGGTCCGAGGGACCAAGCTTTCCTCCGGTTAGGAAGACGTTAATACAGTTGTGATGGTGGCCGAGGGCTCCCGGGTGATGCAGTCCACTGATCGGCGTGATGACATCGCGGTGCTTTTCCAGGGGCTTGAGCGATTGGGAGAACTCATAATCTCTCCCCGCCGTAAGGATCTGATAGTTCAACGAGTGAACGCCATTTGCGAGGTAAATGAACGCACTTCGACGAGGCGATGCCGTCGCATTCTCCGCCGCGCGTAGCGGAACCATGCATTCCAGCATCGGCAGGGAGATGCTGGTGCCCATAGCACGAAGGGCGTGACGGCGGTTGATCCGCCAGGATTGGCTTAAATAGTTCATGGTGATTGGTTCAACGTTTTCGTATTAAGTCGGATAGCGCCACGGCGCGAATAATGTCCTTGACCTGGTAATCGCTCTTTTCGGCCTCCGCCTGAATGGCGTTGAGCTCTTCGGCGTCGTCAAAGGTCAGCACGCGTCGCAACGCGTAGGTGCAGAGGTGTTCGATGAAAGCTCGTCCGACCTTATCGCGATCCCCGAGCAGGAGCTGCTTAAACTCATTGGCATCCTCAAACACCCGACCGCCCGGCATCACACCAGATGCATCGACCACAGGATCCTCGCCTTTTCCTTTTGGTATCTGTTCGCGTTCGCGCCACTGCCCAATCGCATCGTAGTTGTCCCAGGCAAAGCCGAACGGATCGATGTTCACATGGCAGGAAGCGCAGTTCACGTCTGTGGCGTGCGCTTCCAGTCTTTTGCGTACCGTAATTTTGTCACCTTCAGGTGGAACAGGCTCGATCGGATCCACATTCGCTGGTGGAGGCGGCGGCGTCTTGTTGAGAATCGCTTCGCTGAGCCAGACACCGCGGTGGACCGGGCGATGGCGAGTGCCGTCCGAGGTCAGCCCGAGCACCGCACCCATCGTCAGCAGGCCGCCTCGTCGATCCGCTGGCTGGAGCGAAACGCGTTGGAAGTCGCCGGTCTTCGGCTCCGGCAATCCGTAAAAATCACAGAGGCGGGCGTTCACCATGGTCCAGTCTGAATCAAGGAACTGATCGATCGGCAGGTTCTTCGTAAGCATCTCGCGGAAAAACTCCACTGGCTCGGCCCTCATACTCGCCTCAAGCCAGTCGTCGTAGGTCGGGTAGAGTTTTTTGTCCGGCGGAAACATGCCGACGCGGTGCAATTGCAGCCACTGCCGCGAGAAGTCGTCGATGAATCGATTGATCCGCTTGTCGGCCAGCATGCGGTCGACTTCCTTACGAAGTCCATCGCCGCTCAGCTCGCCCCCTTTTCCCGTCGCGAAGAGCCCATCGTCGGGCATCGAACTCCAGAGGAAATACGAGAGCCGCGAGGCGAGTTCCCAGTCGTTGAGACGCTCGCGAAGCGCAGCATCACCCTCGACGAGATAGAAAAAATGTCTCGATGTCAGCACTCGCAGCACGGCCGCGCGATACGCATCAGCTGTCTTTTCACCAGCATCGCGATCGGCCTGATAAGATGCCAGGTAGTTCTGCAACTCCTCCCTTTTTACCAGCCGCCGCCAGGCGCGTTCGGCGAAGCGTTGCAGATGCTCCGCGACCACTTCGAGCTCGGCATCATCCGGCGGCAGGACGTCCTTTCGCCGGCTCTTTTCTGTCTCCGAAACCAACGGCCCCTCCCATTCGATCCAATCGAGGATCACTGTCGAAAAGATACCGTTTCCTTTGTCATCGAACATCTGGGGAGCGTTCGGATTCAGGAGCAAGGTCTCGCTGCTGTGGGTAAAAAGATAGCCGCTCCGACTGGCGAGCGCGTTGCGAAACGCAGCGCCGGCCCTGCGGTCCACCCCATCGGTTGCCACCACGGCGAAATCCAGATTCGTCGGCATCTCAAGGAATACCTCGAACTCATACACCTGCGGACTGTCTTCCGGCGCCGTGATGTCGAATTCGATGATACCCTCCACATTCTCCTCGCTGGTTTTTTTGCCGATGCTAAGATGCGCAGGCTGGCCGCCCGGTGGACGGATTCCACTGGCCTGAATACGGAGTTTATAGAGCCCGCTGTGTTCCGGACCTGTCTTTCCGAACCAATTAGGCTGGAGCGCAGCATGGACTCGTCCGGGGAAAAGGAGGTGTCGAAGCGGTCGCTTGATACCGAACCGGTCCAGCGCCTCTTGCTGTTTCTCCCCGCCGCCATAGCGTAGCTCCGCTGCTGTCTTGCGGACTTTGCGGGCCTTGCTTGACGCGGTGGGAAACGCACGGTCGAACACAATCTCGGCCGCACGGTAGTAGCGATCGATATGCGAGGGCGAGAGCGAAAGTTCCGAGCCGATGCGCTCGAATCCGTGCCAAAGGGTATCCTCGTTCAACTCGCCCGGCTTCGTCGGATCATAGCGTACGCCGAGTAGGTCATAGACCGTGTTTTGATATTCCTTCCGGCTCAGGCGATAATGCGCCACCGCAGGCCGGGCCGCCATCCGCGCTGCCTTACCTTCTTTCAACCTCGTGTCGAGTTCAGCGACAAAGGCCGCCATTTCGCCCTGTGTTGGTTGCGGCTCATCTTCCGGAGGCATTTCGCCACTGTTGACCTTTTCAATGACCTCCGCCCAGAGATGGCTGTCTTCACCCAATCGAAATTTGCGCGAAAGTTCATCGACGCGCAGATCACCTTTCTCCTTATCCGGACCGTGGCAGCTGACACAATGCGTTTTGAGAAAGGTCTCGAGTGGTTCCTTCGCCGAAACCACCGAGGTCATGGCGATGCATGCAAGAATGGTGAAACAATGTCGGCTCATGGTCTTGGTGGAAGCGCTTACTATTGGGCCTATTTCGATTTTTGCATGTTACGGAATACGGCTACACCGTGACGTTCCCGGCAAACTTGTTCCTTTGAATTTAACGAGTCAGGATAAATTCAGCGAATGGAAGAAGGCGCTGACCGAGGCTATTGAAGAGGCCGGCCGACAGACAAAGATCCCCAAGTGAGTCGGTCCGCTAAGCTTTGAGGTGCTGCGCCGGGAAGTGGGCGACTGGTCACGGTTCAACAATCGCAGAGAAGTCTCGAGTTACACCGGCCTGTGTCCACGCGAACACAGCAGCGGAGGCAAGCGACGAAGTGGCAGCATCAACAAGAGCGGCAACCCGAGAGTGCGGGCGATGCTCGTTGAAATGCGCCTTAGAATCGCCACAGCAGGCGAAAAATGGCAGTTAGGCGAAGCACTCGCAAACCTGCTGATTTACTCAGAGATCGAGCCGCTACGATGCCGGATGACTTGCGCCCGATTTCATCACGCGAACGCCTGCCGATTGGCTCGGAAAGGACTCGAAGAAATGGGAAAAGCGGAAATTCAGAAAGTCGTTGAAGCTTGGCCGGAGATCAGAAAAGAGATCGTCGACGATTCAGAGATATGGAGCGTTTTTGAGTGACTAAATAGTGACCACATTAAAACAGCGAATTATTGCGCACCGCAAAACATGGTCGCGCAAAAGCCAAGTGAAACGCTGAATTCCCTACCCCATAAAGGCTATGGCGAGTTTCGAAGACTCCTGCTCTTCCGCTGAGCTACGAGAGCATTTTTGAATTTATCATTTCGTGTGAAATGGAACCGGATGGAGGAGTTGCACCCCTTGGCTCTTCCCCTCTGTTTTTTGCCTGTGGCTTAGAACACCACTGAGGGATCATCGGGCGTTTGGTTGATCTGAAATTGGAGCGACATCCCGGTACTGCCACGGGTTTGCAGACATGGCTAGCCCGCGTCTTACTTTTGGACCAATGTCGCTTTTACAAAAAACATCCGATCCAGCTGGTCTGGCGACAGGAGGATCGGCGCCACGCCGACCGCAACAACAGTTGTTTTTTATTTATATGGTAGGGGCTGGAGGTAACGCTCCCCCGTCTTCTCTGTGTAAGAGAGCTATTCTTCTTTTAAACTAAGCCCAGTTCTTTTTTGAGTTTGGCATTGCCGAAAGCGTGCAAACTCTTCAAAATGATTGGATGAATCGAACGACCTTTGTTTCACTGCTGTCCTGTTTTTCTGTTTTGTTGAACGCTGGCGAGATATTGGTTCCCGCTGGATTTGAAACAATTCAGGCAGCTGTCGATGCGGCTCAGCCAGGTGAAGTTGTCTTGGTTTCCCCTGGGACTTATAAGGAACGGATCGTGATGAAATCACAGGTCACGCTGCGAAGCTCGGGCGTCGACGAAAAAGGTAAGCTCGGCATCAAGCGGGCGGAGGTTACGATCATCGACGGCGGAGGTTCAATGCCTGGGAACGAAAGAGCAGGTGTCACCATGGCTGAGGGCAGCGTGCTTGACGGATTTACGGTAACGAATGTCGGAAAATATAATGATGCGATTTGGCAAAAAGACTGGGACGAGCAAGGGGCGAATCAGTCACACGAGGACATCGGTTTGTTCGGCACTCCGGGGATCGCTGTCTCGGGTGTATCCTGTTCGATTAGAAATTGCATCGTCCATCATGTTGGCGGAACTGGAATCGCGATGCGGAGTGATGATGGCAAAAGCTGTCATCCACTTGTTTCGAAAAATATTTGTTACCGCAATATGGGCGGAGGCATCGGCTCCATGAACGGTGCCGGAGGAATAATCGATTCGAATGTTTGTTTCGAAAATTGGTACGCGGGAATCGGGCATGACAACGCAAGCCCGATGGTTATTCGGAATGAATGTTACAATAATATTCGAGCCGGGATTGGGATCAGTGAGGGGTCGTGCCCGCTGGTTCGAGACAACCGTTGTTATAAAAATCGCAAGGCCGGAATCGGGATTCGCACGGGAAGCGCCACTCAACCCGTGGTTGAAAACAATGAGTGTTTCGAAAACGAAATGGCGGGAATTGGCGTTGATGAAGAAGCTGAGCCCATCATTAGAAACAACCACTGCCATCATAATAAACTGGCTGGTATTGGTTCTCGCTCCGGAGCAAAACCCGTCCTATTGGGCAATAAGTGTGAGGAGAATAAAGCTTCGGGAATTGGAGTCAGCAACGGAGCGGACGCCATTCTCATTGGAAATAAATGCG
>CALAHF010000132.1 GCA_937891465.1 uncultured Verrucomicrobiales bacterium
GCGGCCTGAAAGGTCGCCCGCAGTCATCGCTATCAAACGAAGCTGGTTATGGGATTGATAATCTCGGGCGACCTTTCAGGCCGCATTTCTTTGACGCAATTTTTCCCAGGCCTGAATGCCTGGGCTTTGTGCTGACGAGCTTTCAGCCCGTTTCCGACTTACAGAAATTTGCCGTAACTCGTCTTAACCTCGCGCCATTGGATGCAAAATCTTCTGATGCTTCAACCCCGGATCACGGCACAATCCCGTGTCGTTTGCGGGTTGCTTCTATATGGCTTTGTGACGATTTTGTGTGATGAGAGAACCTCTCGATCGGCGCTCATTTATGCTCAAATCAGTCGGTGCATCGCTTGCGCTGCCTGGCCTTCCGTCGTTGATGGCGGGATCGAAAACGGTGCAAGCGGCGGTCAAGGCAACCTCGGGTGCTGGCGTTGGCGCTCCCCGTTTTGTGGCGGTTGGAAACCTTCTTGGATTTCAAACCAAGCAGCTGTTCCCCGAGACGGTCGGAAAAGACTACGAAACAACTCGATTGCTGAAGCCTCTCGCGGCGATGCGCGATCAAATGACCCTCTATCGGGGGTTAGATCACGGGATTAAAGGCGGGCACTTTGCGGTTCATTCATTCCTATCGGGAGTGCTCAATTCGGAGGCTCAGAATCGGGCTGACGGGAACGTTTCAATCGATCAATTTATGGCTGACGAAGTGGGGATGCAGACCCGTTTTTCATCGCTAACGGTTGGTTCCGAAGGTGGCATCCACGGCGGCTGCCAAATTGCCTGGACCAAGTCCGGTGTGCGCGTCCCGCCGATTACGGGACCTGCTGATCTCTTCGAGCGTCTTTTTATCAGTGACTCCAAGGAGCATCAGGCTGAGCGAGTTAAAGAAAACCGGCTTCAGGATTCGATTCTCGATTCGGTTTTGGAAGACGCCAACCGGCTTTCGAAGCGAGTGAATCACGAAGACAAGAACAAGCTGGATGAGTATTTCAGTTCGATCCGTGATGTCGAAAAACGCCTTGAGCTTCGGAAGCAGTGGGCGAGTCATCCGAAGCCTGAGAAGCCATTCGATCGTCCTGCTGACCAAAACACGGTTGAGGATTTGCCGATGCTTTACGAACTGATCGCCCTCGCCTTGCAGACCGATTCCACTCGGATCGCCACCTTGGAAATCGGCGGGAGCTTTCTTCCGCAGAATCTGGGGATCGACAAATCCTATCACGGCCTTTCTCACCACGGAAACGACGAGGACGCGCTCGCTCATCTCATCACCTTGGAAAATTATCAGATCGAGCATTTCGGCAAATTCCTGAACCGTCTTTCCGGTATTCAAGACGGAGAGCAAACCCTACTCGACTCGACCTCCGTTCTTTTCGGCAGCGGGATGGGCAACGCGCATTCACATAACAATTCGGACCTCCCGATCATTCTCGCCGGGGGTGGTTATCAACATGGTGAGTTTAAGAAGGTAGAATCCAAAGGCATCAAGAAGGTGCCGCTTTGCAATCTCTATCTCGATCTAGCGCAGCGAATGGGGCTTGAATCCGAAAGCTTCGGCACAAGCACTGGCACGTTTTCGTAAGCTTTCGTGATGACCGCTCTTCTGCTACGCTGCGTTGTTTGGCTTTCGCTGAGTTGCGGCCTGACCGCCTCACACCTCCGAGCGGATCAGCCTCCTGGAGAAAAAGTGTTGTTCAGCTTTCTCGGCAATTACTGTCTCGAATGTCATGACTCGATCCTCGAAAAGGGAGAACGTGACTTCGAGCTGTTCGAATTCCCGCTCGAAAACGTGGAGGACCTGATCGTTGCTAAAGAGATTGTCGATCAAGTCACCCTGAAAGAGATGCCGCCGAAAAAGGCGGATCAACCGACCGATGAAGAGCGCCTTGCGGTGGTCCGTGCCATTCGTGAAAGCATCGCCGCAGCCCGCAATAAGCTCGAAAGCACCGGCGCACGAACCGTCATTCGTCGACTTTCGAACCGGGAATACGAAAACACACTTGAAGTCCTTTTCGGCCGCCAAGTCGAAACGCTGGGGCTGACCGCCGATTTCCCGAAGGAGAAAACCAGCCGGCACATCGATACAATTGGGGAGTCGTTGGTGACGTCAGGGTTTTTGCTCGACCAGTATTTTCAATCCGCCCATCGACTCATCGAATCTCGACTCGGCAAGCCCGAGATGAAACCGAAGTCGTGGCATTTCACCGACAATTTCAAGCAGTATGAAGAGCTGACCGGTTCTCACAAATCAGCCTTCAATTTCGAATACCTCTGCCTCTACGAACAGCCGAACACCGACACGCGGCAGGGCGGCTACGGTCACATCGAAGATTTCCTCGAAGGCGTTCCCGTATCCGGGCTCTACGACATCAAAGTGAACGCCAAGGCGATGCATCGCTTCACCCACTACGACCCGAAAATCTTCCGAATCGACCTGTCCGAGAAATTCATCCTCGGAGTCGTTCCTGGCGATGCCACCAAAGGCCACATTCATTACCCGCAAGGCATTGAGCCGCCTCTAGCCCAAAGCATTGTCCCCGATGAGAAATTTGAATGGATCACCTTTCGAGTGTGGTTGGATGCAGGGCAAACCCCACGCTTCATTTTCCCGAATGGTCCCTACGAATCCCGGGCTTCCGTTGTCAATATCAACAAGCGTTACACCAACGAATTCAAGGGCGTAAAATCCAGTTCCGGCGTTGGCCGCGCTCATATTTTGAAACAGGGCGAACTTCCTCACATCCGAATCGCCGAAGTCAAAGTCGATGGACCTATCGCTGAGAAAGCAGGTGCAAAGGAAGAATTGGCCGTGTTTGGCGACGGGGGATTTAAAGCGGATCAAGCTCTTCAGCAACTATACGCATTTGGAGAACGCGCTTATCGACGCCCACTTGCCGATGCCGACCGCAAAAGTATCAAGAAGACTTACGACCTGAGAATCAGCGAAAAAGCAACGCCTCGTGTCGCCGCCCTCGATACCCTGAAAATGATTTTGTGTTCTCCGTCATTCCTGTATCTCAGTGAAATTACTGAGGAGAAAAAGCCCATGCTCGGCACCTACGATCTGGCGTCGCGACTGTCCTACGCGCTCTGGGCATCCCCGCCGGATCACAAACTAATCGCCGCCGCAGCGAACAAGGAAGCGTTCCTCACCGATCCAAAACATCTGCGAGCTCAGAGTGAACGGCTTCTCTCCGACGAACGGGTGGGAGGCTTCGTAAACGGATTTCTTGATAGTTGGTTGAACCTTCGAGACATCGGCCAAATGCCCCCGCCTCGGGCATCCGCGCGTTCCTACTACGCAGAGAACCTGCCCGATTCGATGAAAGAAGAGACCCGGCTTTTCTTCCGGTATTTACTGAAAGAAAACCGATCCGTTATCGATTTCCTCGACGCCGACTACACCTTTGTAGATAAGAAATTGGCAACTCACTATCAGTTGCCGCAAAAAGACGCCCTCCGGCTCGAAGACGGATTCCGCCGCATCAGTATCCAAAGCAACAACCAGCGCGGCGGTTTACTTGGCATGGCCAGTGTCCTCACCGCCAGCGCCAACGGAGTCGAAACCTCGCCAGTGACACGCGGTGTCTGGATTTCCGAAAACATTCTTGGCGTGACGCCCCCTCCCCCGCCAGATGAAGTTCCGCCGATCGATTCCGATGTCCGCGGTGCGAAAACCATTCGCGAGCGACTCGAAAAACATCGCTCACAAAAAACGTGCGCTGAATGTCACCGAAAAATCGACTTCCTCGGATTCCCTCTCGAAACCTTTGATCCCATTGGCCGCTGGCGCTCCTCCTACCCGAAGCCCAAAGGTGATGCGCCTGCTCAGAAAGTCGATACCAGCGGCGAGTTTTCATCCGGGGAAAAGTTTGAGGATTTCAATCAATTTAAAAAACAACTCATTGCGACCCGAAAAGACGCCTTCACTCGACATCTCATTTCCGAATTTCTCACCTACGCCTGCGGTCGCCACATGGAGCCCGTCGACCAATTCGTGATTGATGACATCCTCGCCAAAGTTCAAAAAGAGAAATACGGCCTGCGGACCTTGATCCTCGAATCGCTCTCCAGCAAGATTTTTCGGAGTCGGTGAGTTGGTTGAGCCAATATAGAGTTCTCTCCCCTGCAGCGAGCATGAGCGAGCAGCCCTTTGACCCCCAGACAGCTCGCTCACGCTTGCTGCTACGTTTTGCCCGCGCTACGCGGCAATCCCGTGGATGAACGTCTCGACGTAGTCGATGACTTTGTCGTAAACGCGCTGTTTGGTGGGACCGCGCTCTAGGATGCCTAGCGGCTTTTGGATCACCTCGATAATATCGGGATCGGGTAACGGCTTCTCGCCGGTGTAGATGAACCGATCGATTACTTTCTTTAGCTTGTCGGCGTCGAGCTGCTCTTCTTTTACGAGCTGATCAAAAGCGGTCATGCGCTCCTGCTCCCAGAGGTCTTCGAAGCCGTCGGGGATCTCGGCGGCGTTGGTCAGGTTGGGCAGGGTGCTGTCGATGAATTTCTGGATCAGCTCGCGTTTGCTGCGCAGTTCGAGGTCTCCGGCGACGGAGTCGAGAATGAGATTGCGGATCTTGGTCTGCTCGGGGGCGTCGGCATCATACAGTTGGGCGAGCAACGAGAGAATGTATTTCACGTTGACCACGTCGCGATGGATCAACTCCAATTCGAAATCGATGTCTTCGAGGATGGATGCCTTTTCTTTCTGGGTGTTGGTCTTGACCTTGTCGTAAAGATCGAGATAGGCGCTCCGGTAATCGGCAAATTGCTGGGCGGGAAGGGCGAGGTCTTCATCTTCGAAGTTTGAAAAAGATTCGAGAATGTTTTTCAAACGCATCAGCTCACGAAAGACTTTAACAAAGGCCATCTCGGCGTCTTCGTCGGGCAAGTCTTTCACGCTGCCGACGGTGGCTGAGCCCCTTTATTTCCGGCTTGTCGCGCATTTGCCGTCACGAACCAACCCTATCGATTCCAAAGGCCCGAGTTTACGCAACTTTACATCAAAATTTTGGAATTCGAAAACGGGCTGAAAGCTCGTTCGCACAAAGTCCCGCCTTTCCAGCTTCGCAGCGAAGCGATAGGGTAGAGATTTTATTTTATCGGACCATACGGCTCAGCGGAACGCTTCGCCCCACCTCTAAACACTTTTTGCCTTCTCATCCCACAAACTATCAGAGTATGGTTCTCGAACGTACCCTATTGATTCGATGAACAGACCCTATTGCTTTGTTTTAACCGCCGTTTTCTCCGCGCTATTTTTCGCCTCCGCTTCCGCTGATGAGCGCCCCAATGTCCTCTGGATTTATGTCGATGACATGAGCGACTGGATCGGCTGTTACGGCTACGAGTTGGCTGAATCACCTAACATTGATCAATTGGCGCTTGAAGGGACTCGATTTGAAAATGCGTTCATGCCAGCGCCGGTTTGCTCCGCGACTCGGTCGGCGTTGATCACGGGGACCATGCAAACCTCCCATGGTCTGCATCATCACCGGACCATGGTGAAAAAGCCATTGCCTGAATCGATTTCGACAATCCCGGAACTGTTTCGTGCGGCGGGTTACGTGACGTTCAACGAACAAAAAGAAGACTACAATTTCACGCGGGATCGCGATCGACTTTACTCACGGGATTTTAAACGCCCGAAGATGAAAGGCCATTTGGTAGGTCGAGATGTCTCGTGGCTAAAGCAGCTTCAGGGCAAAAAGTTCTTCGGGCAGATTCAATTAAAGGGCGGGAAATTCGGTGGTGAGACCGGTTCGAAATTCCCTGCGGAAAGCCGCCTCGATCCCAGCAAAGTGACGGTGCCTCCCTACTACCCCGATGATCCAGTCATTCGAAATGCGATTGCGCGGCACTATGAACAAGTCGCCGAAACAGATGAACAAGTCGGGGCAATCATCGCCGCGTTGAAGGAATACGGACTCTACGAAAACACGGTCATTTTCTTTTTCACCGACCACGGCGTTCCCCTTCCCCGCGCAAAACAATTCATCTACGAAGACGGTGCGAAGGTTCCACTGATTGTTTCCGGGCCGAAGATTGCGCGCGGAAAAGTCCGCGATGACCTCGTGAATGGCATCGATATTTCGGCAGCAACACTCAGCGTCGCGGGGATTGAAATTCCCGATACGGTTGAGGGCAAAGACTTCCTATCCGATAACTATCAGAAGCAGAAATATATCATCGCAGCGCGTGATCGTTGCGGAATCGCGGTTGATCGAATTCGTGCGGTGCGGAGTCAAAAATTCCGTTACGTCCAAAATTTCCAAACGGACAGACCGCTTTATCAACCGCAATACCGAGACAAATTTGCTTCGATCATGCGGCTTCGCGAATTGTTCGCGGAAGGAAAACTCACGCCGGTTCAAGCAAGTTATCACAGTCACGCGGCACGTCCGAAAGAAGAGCTTTACGAATTGGAGAGCGATCCTCATCAGGTCAATAATCTCGCCAAGAATCCAAAATTCGCTTCCGTCATGACCGAGCATCGCGATGCACTGACGAGTTGGATCAAAGCTACCGACGACAAAGGACAATACCCTGCGAGCGAGGCGGAGTTGAAAGCGGTCTTCGATTACGCCAAAGGTAAGGTCGCTTCTCCCGAATTCGATTTTCTTAAATTGGCTGAGGAGAAATGACGTGCCTTTCTGTTAGAACATTCCAAAAGTTCCGGTTCAACTCCCGATTTCCAGCCAACAAAGATCTGGTGACAACCGAAAAAATGTTCTTTAGTCACAAACCCGCTTTTGTAATATTTTTAATCACGAATGATCAGACAATTGTTATCTCGCACCCTCGTGCTCACCCTCACTTTCGGCGCGTCTCAAATTTCAAGCAACGCTCAGGACGAATCACCGACACAGCCCAATCTCGTTCTCATCATCGCCGATGATATGAACTGGGATGATTGCGGTGCCTACGGCCATCCGGCTATCCGCACTCCCAATATCGATGGCCTTGCCGCAAACGGACTTCTGTTTCAGCACGCTTACCTCACCACAAATTCATGCAGCCCATCGCGCTCTAGTATTCTCACCGGAAATTACCCACACAACACCGGCGCCGAGCAGCTGCACTGGCCGCTTCCAGCGGGTAGCAAGACGTTTGCTCAGGAACTCGGAAAGCTTGGCTACTACACCGCCGCCGCTGGAAAATGGCACTTGGGCGATGCGACACGCGATCATTTTGACAAAGTTTACGAAGCCTCCACCGCAGGTTTTGTGCTGCCGTCAGGAAAAGATGGCGAGCCTCCGCGCATGGTGGCAGCTCAGCCAAGTGGATGTGAAGATTGGGAAAAGGCGCTCGATGAACGGACGATGGACAAGCCGTTTTTCATGTGGCTGGCCGCTCTCGATCCTCACCGGGAATACACCGAAGGCGCGCTCGATCCACCGCACAAAGCGCAAGATGTCATCGTGCCGCCTCACCTTCCGGATACTGCCGACGTTCGCGAAGACCTACGTCTTTACTATGATGAAATCGGACGGCTCGACGAATACGTCGGCAAAGTCGTTGCAAAACTTGAAGAACAAAAAGTTGCAGACAACACCCTGATTCTTTTCATCAGCGACAACGGTCGACCTTTCCCTCGGGATAAAACCACGCTCTACGACGGCGGAATTCGCACGCCGTGGATTGTGAAATGGCCTGCAAAAATCAAGCAACCCGCGACAACATCGGCGCTGGTTAGCTCGGTCGATATCGCGACCACATTTCTCGAATTGGCGGGTGGCAAAGACGCCCTCGATACTGAGGGAAAGAGTTTTGTAAACGTGCTGAACGACCCGGCCGAAGCACACCGCGAGTTCGCTTTTGCCGAAGACCACTGGCATGACTACGAAGACCATGCGCGCAGCATCATGACTCAGCGCTTCAAACTGATTCGCAACGACTACCCAGATCTTCCAGCAACGCCATCCGCCGATGCAGGCCGTGGATTGACTTGGCAAAACATGTTGGTTTTGCAGAAAGAAGGAAAACTTCCGCCTCATCAACAAGGCAATTTCATCTCTCCACGCCCCGAGTGGGAACTGTTCGATTTACAGCGAGATCCTGCCGAACTGAATAATCTCATCAACGACCCAGCTTACGCTTCAACAAAAACCGAGCTGATGAATGCATTGGATGCTTGGACCAAAGAGACCGGTGATTATCTTCCAACAAAACGCACGCCAGATGAGTTTGATCGCGTCACAGGCGAGCCCGATCACAGCGTCCGCGTTCGTCCTCGCCTTTCGAAAAAGAAAATGTTTGGGACGAACGGGAAATATTGAGACGGCCGGAGTTTTCACAGGAAAATTGCGATCACGGAAACGGGCTGAAAGTCCGACCGCACAAAGCCCAGTCCTTTAGGGCCGTGATCATGAAGAAATCTCCCCCGGCCTGAAAGGTCGGCCGCAAACTTGATTGGCGGAGTTTGCGGGCGACCTTTCACGCCGCTACGAAGAATTTACGCGTTTGTAGGCCTTAAGGCCTACACTTTGTGCGGTTGGGCTTTCAGCCCATTTCCCCCTCCAAAAACTTTGATGAAAACTGGGGGCGAAATGTCTGGACCTGATCTTCCAATCTTTGACCGCGTCATGCCAACAGCGCCCCAACCTCACCGGTACTATCAGCAAAGCGCTCGCTTTCAACGCCCATCAGTTTTGCCTGAGTCAGCCACAGGTTCGCCAAAGGCGTGCCCTCGGGAAGATTGATGTGCTGCCCTCCATTGATCCGTTTTCCGCCACCGCCCACAATGATCGGCAGGTCGTTGTATTGATGAGTGGAACCATCGCCCAATCCAGAGCCGTAGGTGAATAACGTATTGTCCAACATCGTCGTGCCGTCGGCTTCTTTGATGCCTTCCATTTTTTCTAACAAATACACATATTGCTCCATGTGAAAACGATCCACCTGAAGTAGATCATCAATCATCTTGGTTTGGTTGTGCGACATACCGTGATGACTTCGCGGCTTATCGAAAAGGCCATCGAACATGTAAGGCGTGTCCCAACGCTCCGGACCAACCATAAAAGTCGCCACATTTGTGAGTCCCGTTTGCAGAGCCACGACCATGAGATCACCCATCAACTGCATGTATTCGCCGCGAGGCAAATACGCTTCCGCTGGCTCATCAAACGTCACCTTCGCAAGTTCGCCTTTCATTTTTTCAAGACGGTTCATCTGCGTTTCGATGGTGCGAACCGAATCAAAATACTCAGCGAATTTCTGGCCGTCGGAATAACCCAGCTCTCGTTTCATCGAATTCGCATCTTCCAAAACCAAATCGGTGATGTCGCGATAGCGATCGATTTCCTGCGTCGAAAACAAGCGACGATACATCTTGCGCGGATCACGAACCGACGGCGCGAGATGCCCCGTGCCATACCACGAGATGTTATCAAAGTAGATCGATTCCTTGTTATCCTTGTGGCTGTTGCAACTGAACTCCAGCGTCTTGAACGGAGTTTTTGTCCCCACTTGATCGCCCACAATGTGATCCAGCGTGCGATCCAACGGCCACGCCGAACCTTTGATCGTGTAGGGCTCAGCACTGCTCAGATAACACGACGCACACTGCGCATGAACATCTGTCCCCGTCTGAAAAGTCCGATCCATCCCCGTGATCAGCGAGACCTTGTCCTTCATTCCCGCGAGCGGCTCCATCGTCGGCGTCAGGGTCTCAAGCGGCTTGGCAAAGAAATTCGGGTCCTGCTTTCCGAGCGATTTCATGACGTTGCCAAGATTCCCTTTCGGAATCACATCTTCGCCTTCCCCCGGAAAAAATCCGCGTCGCACCACTCCGATCGGAACATAAAAATGAGCCATCCGCTGAGCAATTTTCGCAGGAGCCGCCGCCGAAGCAACACTCTCCAGCCACGGCAGAGAAAGTGCAGCACCGCCGATTCCGCGGAGAAATTTTCGTCGTGAAGGTGATTTCATTTTTCTGAATTTTTGGTTTCTACGAAGCAACAGGGTCTGTTCGATGAGCCTAGCCTGTTGGTTCGTTTTGGCTTTTCGAAACAATAGGGTTCATTGAACGCACCCTAATGCTTCGCGGCGACAGTTTCGGCTGCGGCTTTTGGATTGGTCTTCGTTTGAAAAGGATCGCTCAAAATCACTTGTTTGAGCAAAGACTGAATTTTGTAATCATCGGCCGCAACCGCCTCGGAAATTTCGTCGAGCGCGATTTGATCTTCCGGACCCAACTCGCGAGCCAAACCGAAGGAAAGCAGATGCCCAGCGAGCCCGCGTGCGAAACGATCTTTCTCGGCAAGAATCGCATCTTTGAATTCGATCACGTTGTTGAAATCGTGCTTTCGAAAAAGCGTTCCTTCCATGTCGACATCCCGGTCGTTCTCGTATTTTTCGCGCCAATTCCCAATCACATCGTAATTTTCCAACGCGAAACCGAGGGGATCAATTTGCTCGTGGCAGCCTTTGCAATCGGCTCGCTCGCGGTGCATTGAAAGCCGCTCGCGAAGGGTGAGGTGCTCTTCGCCTTCAGCAGGTTTTTCGCCCAACGCCGGCACGTCGGCAGGCGGCGGCTCGGGCGGGTTGTTGAAAATCACCGAAGCAATCCATGCCCCACGCGTGATTGGCTGAGTGCGCTCGGGGCCCGACGTCATCGTCATCACGGCGGCATTGGTGATTAACCCGCCGTTGCGACGATCCGTCACCGGACTGCGTTCAAACCCCATCACGACCGGACCGTTTTTTTTCTTAATTGTCGATTCCGGTTCAGTTTTCAACTCCTTGTAAACCTTTTCCAGCATGATTGATCGATAGGTAAAATCAGAGTCAATGAACTGGGTGATCGGCTGGTTTTCGATGAGCACGGTTTCAAAAAGCAGCAACGGTTCCATCATCATGTGCATGCTCGCTTTGTATTTTGAAAAATAAAATTCAGGAAAATGATTCTTATCAGGCACCGACGAAATAATACGTTCCAGCTGCAACCACTGGGCAGGAAAACTGTCGCAAAAACGCTTCAACTTTTTGTCTTTCAGCATCCGGTTGAATTGCTGATCCAAAACCTCCGACGACCTCAAGGTTCCCGCCTCAGCCACATCGAGCAGTTCTTGATCAGGAATGCTGCCCCACAGGAAAAATGAGAGTCGCGAAGCCAACTCGAAATCGTCGAGCGATTCAGCCTCAGCTGATTTCCCCGATTGGTCGTGGAGGTAAATAAATTTCGGGGAAGCAATCGTCGCGGCCGCAACCGCCTTCATCGCCTCCGTAAAATCGACTTCTAAATCCAGCTGTTTGTGAACATAACCCACGTATCGGTTGAGCAATTCCTCATCGACTGGTCGACGAAATGCTTTGGTGAGAAATGAACTCAACCGCTCTTTCACAACCGATTTAGGATCCACTTCTTTCTCGGGTGGCAGAAAAAACGTCTCCCAAACCCCAACATTTTTCGGATCAAAATCTTTGCTCTGAGTGATTGACTGGCTCAAGGTCAAAAACGCTTCCATCAGCAATGGCGACAGAGATAGATGATCCGCTTGGTTATCGTAGCCATGCTCGGCCCGCAAATCCTGGGGAAATGCTGCAACTCCGGCAAGCCGCGGTTCGATCATTTGAGATTTCCCGAGCGGCCGGCTTCCAACCGAAACGATATCCTCCATCTTTCCGGACTCTGGTTTAAAATAGCCGCCGTGCTCGCGCATCATCCGCTCAGGCAAAGTGAAAACAATGCACTTCAGATCGAACAAATCGACCACGGCATTGTTATACTGAAACCGGTTCATCCGACGAATCGGAGCGTGGGAAAATACTTTCTTTCCGCTGACTGATTTTTCGAGAATGGCCTCGAGTTCGGCAAGAAGCTGCTTGCGAAGTTCCGGCTCGATCTGCAATTCGTCTTCGGGAGGCATTTCCTCAAAATCAATCACATCCACGAGGTCGGACACCAATTCGAGATCATGAGACAAGGCGCTCAAACTATCGATTTCCAGCAAATTCACCCTCCCTTTAACCTTGTCATTCTCGCCGTGACACTGAACACAGTTTTTTTCAAAAATTGGTTGAATCACTTTCGTGAAAGCATCATCGGCCAGCGTCATTCCCGCAGTCGTGCAAAGCATCGCTGCAGCAACAATAGATCTGGCTAAAATTAATCTCATCACCGCTATTCTGCCACGTTTACGAACGGTTCAAAACCCCTATTCATGTTAGAAACCGCTTGTAACACACCCTTACGAAACGTATACACAGCCTGTTCTGATACTCTTTTCCTACCTTCTGATACTCTTTTCCTTTTTGATGAAAACCGCCCCTAAACTTCTCCTCGCAGTGCTTTTTTCTGCGTTGACTTTTTCCGCTACGTTAGCGGCTGAAAAAACCAAGATTCTGTTCCTCGCTGGCCCGCGAAGTCATGCTTCGGGAGATCACGAATTCAATGCCGGTTGCCGCCTTTTAGCGAAGGCATTGAATGAACAAAGTGGACTCGATGTTGAAGCATCCGTGATCAATGGATGGCCGAAAGACGACTCGGCTTTTGAAGGTGTCGATGCCGTGATCATCTATTCCGACTCGACCAAAGTCGTGGGTCAAGGCTGGGAAAAAACTGACGAATTGGCGAAAGCGGGTGTCGGCCTGATGTTCATGCACTACGCGGTTCACCCGAGCAAGGAGCAGGGAGAAAAGTATTTTCAGCCTTGGATAGGCGGCGCGTTTGAAACCGGTTGGTCGGTGAATCCGCACTGGGTGGCTGATTTAAAAACGCTTCCTGATCACCCGATTTCGAACGGCGTCACCGATCTCATCCGCGCCTATGACGAATTTTATTACTCGATGCGTTTCCCAGAGGATCGCAGTCAGGTTCTCGATCTCGTCACTGCCACTCCTTCGAAAGAGCGGCTCAAACGAATCATCAATTTGTGGAATGAAAACGGCATCAAAGGAATCGGGAAACCGCAGACGTTGATGTGGGGAATCGAGCGTGAAGACGGCGGACGCGGCGTTGGATTTACCGGCGGGCATTATCACCGCAACTGGGCGATCGATGGCTTTCGCCAAATTGCACTGAATGCGATTGTCTGGGTGGCAGGAATGGATGTGCCTGCTGATGGGGTTCCATCAAAGCCGCTTATCGAAGACGAATTGAACGAAAACCTCGACGACTACGGCAAGCCGAATCCACGAATTCCGTTGCCTAAGGTGGTTGAGTTTATGGCGATGGAACCTGCACCTTTCGTGACAATGGAAGATCTCAAAAAACGTGAGGAAGAAAAGAAAGCGAAAGATGCCAAGAAGAAAAATCAGAAAAAGAAGGCTCCTCAAAAGGCAGCTAAGCCCGGAACTAAAACTGCAGCGGCGTATGAAAGCCCTGTAATGAAAAGCGGCGCGAAAGATCGAATCGTGGCCCTCGATGTGGATTTGAAGAAATCGAAAGAACTTTATTTGGTGGTTTCGAATGAAGGCAGCACCTCACACGACTGGGCTGACTGGCTGGACACGGTCGTTGAGTTTGAAGACGGAACCAAAATGCCTCTCACTGAATTGGAATGGGGTTCCGCAAATTCAACCGGGGAGACACGGAAGAACAAAAATTACGACAACAAGAAACTGATTGTAGGCGGCAAAGAATTCGCCAATGGAATCGGAACACACGCGCCATCGGTGATTCACTATAAACTTACGAAAGCAGCGGTTCGTCTGACTGGAAAAGTTGCCCTCGACGACGGTGGTGCGATTCGCGGTGGAAAATCAACGCCAGCCGAAGTGCGATTCATGGTCTACACAACCGCCCCTCCTTCCGACGCGGCCAGCCCTGCGGCAGCCACTGCTGATTTTGACCCAAGCAGCCTTGAACCTCAAAAAGTGTCGCTCGAGCATTTTGTGCTTCCCGATGATTTGGAAATCTCGGTCTGGGCAACCACACCAATGTTATTCAACCCAACCAACATGGACACGGATTCCGAAGGACGAATCTGGGTGACTGAGGGCGTCAACTATCGCCGCCACGCCGGACGCCGCCCCGAAGGTGATCGCGTCGTTATTTTGGAAGACACAAATGGCGACGGAAAAGCCGACAGCACCCATACTTTTGTTCAGGATTCTGAACTTGAAGCCCCTCTCGGAATCGCCGTGATGGATAATCAGATCATCGTTTCGCAGCCGCCCAGCCTGATCGTTTACACCGACGTGAATCGCGACTTGAAATTCGATCCCGCAGTTGATACACGCCGTGATCTACTGACTGGCTTCAATGGACGTCAGCATGATCACAGTTTGCACGCAGTCACCGCCGGGCCTAACGGAAAGTGGTATATCAATCAAGGAAACACTGGCGCGCAGTTTACCAGTGCGGATGGAAAGACATTCTCGATCGGGGGCCCTTATCAAGGTGGCGGCGGAAAATTCTATCACAACAATTACGACCTCGGCGGCATGGTCAGCGATAACGGCCGTGTTTGGACCGGCGGCTTCGCTGCGCGAATGAATCGAGATGCGACCGACCTGACAATCATCGGTCACGGCTTTCGAAATTCCTACGAGCACACCGTCACTTCGTTGGGTGATGTTTTCCAAAACGACAACGATGATCCGCCAGCCTGCCGAGTCAGTTGGATGATGGAGGGCGCGTTCTTCGGTTTCTTTTCCCGCGATGGAAAACGCACCTGGCAGGCTGACCAACGCCCCGGCCAAACCATTCCCGAAGCTCACTGGCGTCAAGATTCTCCGGGCACCACGCCTCCGGGCGACGTTTACGGAAGCGGATCTCCCACCGGCATCACTTTTTACGAAAACGGTGCGTTACCCGAAAAATACAATGGCATGCTCCTGAGTTGTGAAGCTCGCGGTCAGGTCATTTTCGGCTATCACCCAAAACCTGAAGGTTCAACATTCGCACTTGAACGTTTCGATTTTCTAAAAGCCAATCCAGGTACGCTGTTTCGTCCTTCCGATGTATTGGTTGGTGCTGATGGTGCTCTCTATGTAAGTGATTGGTTTGATCCAGGCGTGGGTGGTCACGCTGACCGCGATGAAAGTGTTTCAGGAACAATCTACAGGATCGCGCCGAAAGAGTTCAAGCCTGCGATTTCTAAAAAGAGAGACCCCATCACGTTGCTCAGCAGCCCCTCGCCTAACGTTCGTGATGCGGGATTCGTTGCTCTAAAAGCAAAAGGCAAAGACCTCATTCCTGATGTCATGTCACTTCTGGAGAACTCGAATAAATTCGTTCAAGCACGTGCCGCATGGTTGCTCCCGTTTGCAGGAGAGAGCGGAATTTCAATCGCCACGGCAATGCTGTCTGATGAAGACGCAGCCAATCGTTTATTAGCTTATCGCGTCTTGAGAAATGCGGAACACAAATTCGATGACGCCACGTTGACGAAACTCGCAGCTGACAAATCTGCAGCTGTTCGTCGTGAAATTGCGGTGTCACTCCGATATGCGCCGATCGAAAAAAAAGTCCTCTTCGTCCCCATAGTACTCGACAAGATGCCTCAAGATGATCGGACATATCTCGAAGCCTGCGGACTTGCCGCCGAGGGAGCCGAAGCCGAAATTTGGGACATTCTCAACAAGAAATATTCCTACAAATCGACCAGTTCATGGAGCGATCATTTTGCGTGGATCACCTGGCGCCTACAGCCTGAAGCAGCCATTCCAGCTTTGGTGAAACGCGCCCGAGACATTTCGCTCACCCCTGAGCACCGCGATCTCGCGCTCGATACCATTGCCTTTACCCGCAGCAAAACCGCCGCAGACGCCATGGCCGAAATGGCAACAGGTGGAGACATCGCAGCCAAACGTTGGTTACTCGCCCGCGCCTGGGGAGAGTGGAGTGAATTTGGAATGAAAGAGAAGCTCAAGGAACTCGGCATCTATAATCCCGACAATGTAACGATCACTCCGATGACCATTCCGAAGGTGCCAAAAGAATCCAGCCTTCCAGCGATTTCAGAAATCGTAAAGCTGACCGGCGATGCCCAGAACGGAGAAGTTCAAGCAGCTCGCTGCTACGCTTGCCACAAGATCAATGGCAACGGAGTCGCCTACGGACCTGATCTCCGAGGTTGGGTTGCCGATCAAGGAATCGAGCAGTTCCTCCGCGCTGTGATTGATCCATCCGCTGAAATCGCTCATGGCTTTACCGGAGCCAGCGTGAAACTTGCTAATGACGCAGGTTACATCCACGGCCTCGCAATCAGCCGGACTGATCCCGTGATTATTCAATCGATGGGCGGCATCACTCAGATTCTTCCGAAAAAGAAAGTCGAGAAAGTCGGCAAGATGAAGGCATCTCTGATGCTTTCAGCCGATCAACTTGGTCTGACGGCTCAGGACTTGGCCGATCTTGCTGCATTTTTGAAAGACTTGAAATAACCAGTTTTTCAAACCAACCCTATTGGTTCGTAAATCGTGGCAATCGCCTACTCAAAACCATGTATTCGAGAATTTCCTGCCGTTGCATTCTAACGATCACACTTTTCCTGCCCTTGGCTGAAGGAATATTATTCGGGCAATCGCTCCGTCCATTGATGCCACGAACTGGCGATGAGACAGCCATGTGGTGGAAAGATGGATTCCCCGGCATCATCGACACGGCACCATGGGAACGCTGCATTCAAACTGGGCATTATGGTTTGGTCTTCGATTCGACAAACCTCACGCTTCCGCATTTTGGCGCAGGCCCTGATATTGAAAAACTACCACCTGCAATGCTCGGGCTCAGTCTCGTCGTCGATGGTAAAACGTATCGCAGCAACGAGGGTGGAAAGTGGAGCCGCCACAAAGGTCCTCGGTTGATTGAATCGGGAAATTTCTTTCAGCGAATCGATGTGACGGATCTGGTTTTCAAAGCCGACGACGGCTCGATTTTGAACGCCGAATCACGAATCGAAACCGCCGCGTGGGCTGACCGGCTTGCGTTCATTCTTGCGGTGAAACCCGGCGTCCTTCCAATCGTTGTCAGCGAAGAATCATTTGGACGCGTCCGGGGCGGTTACGGGTTGACAGGCTCGAACCATTTCGAAATCTCAAAAGCTCCCAATCTGGACACCGAAAATTTCACCCTCGAATGCTGGACGTTTGTGCCCACCGATTATCAAGCCACTGACATTTCGCCATGGCTGATTTGTAAAAATCGAAATGAATTTGGCAATGGCAACTATGGGATTGTTTTGAAAAACGGCGCGGTACCCCAAATTCGGCTCAACCTCGGTGGAGGAAAAGAAAATGCGCACACCCTCGACGTAGAACAAAAATTTGCGTTGCATCTGAACCAGTGGAATCACATTGCCCTCAGTTATGACGGCGACACGCTCCGCTTTTATGCCAATGGCAGAATGGCCGGCGAATTAAAAATTGGCAAAAAACGCCAACCAGTTCCCGGAGCCATTGCCATCGGAAGACGGGAAGATAACAACGGCGACGGCTACTACTTCCGGGGAATCATTGATGAAGTTCGGCTATACGATCGCGCCCTGACACTTCCAGAGTATCGCCAGCATCATGCAAATCCGGAGCAACACCGCCCTGCATTGAAGCCCATCGCAGAATGGACCTTTCGTGAAAACGCAATGGCTTCCATGACGCGGCAATCAGAAGTGTGGAAACATGCAGCGATGGAAGTTTCACTTTTCGCAAACGGAAAGACACTGCATTCAAACTGGGAGCTTCCGAAAGAAGACTCGTGGTCAGGAGCTGATTGGAAAAAGACCGCATTGGCGATTGATCCCGTTGTGTTTTCGAAAACAAGCTCCGAAAGCAAAGTGGCTGTTCAAGCCCATGAACTTGCCACGAATAAAGTGCGTCCCGTAGAATTTAATCCTTCTCTGGGGTGGCACAAAATCAACCTCGATGGCATCCAACCGATTAATCCCGCAGGAGTTGAAGGTCCAAGTAACGATGCGATTGAGCGCATTCAACTGACGCTGAAAAATCCAACAGACCAAGAGCAGACCGCACGTTTAATGTTTGAGAAAACTGCCCGGGGATTTCGCCAGCGAATTGGCAGTGCGATCACAGGGATCTCTGCAGTTTTGCGAGACGTCGACGGAAATCCGACGGGAATTCCCGTTCAGCTCAGTAAAAACTGGCACAACGACGCCGAAGCGGGCGTGTATTCCGGCCAATGGTTTCACGGAATTTCCCGACTGCAACTTCCCAAAAATTCTACAACCGAACTGGAACTCACCATAGCCTACGGTCACTGGGGCGGAGTCCCTGCCGCCTCGCACGCTCAACTCAGCTTGATCGGCTGGGGCGGAAATTCATTGTGGGAACAAAGTTCCCTCGGTTCCTGGGGCGAGAGCATTTGTTACGATCCCGACCAAGCGCAGGCGAATTCCACAATCACCGATGTTCGGCCGTTGATGGTGAATGCGGCAAATCAAGGTGCGAACTGGAGTTGGACGAGCAATGTCGGCGGCGGCGATTTTTTCCGGCTGTTCGATTCTAACCATACCCGAATTCCTCACACCGCCATGCGAACCAATCACCACCGTTACGGCCCGTGCCTGACTGAAGTGACCTACTCGGGACGAATTGGATCAGAGGACACTGGGCTCAAACATTCCGCAACGGTCAGTCTCGGGCGGACGGATGATCTGGTTCGCGGCACTTATCGGATTCGGGTGGATGTCACGAAACCTGTAGATTTTTCCCGCTTTGTGATATTTCAAATAGGATCGGATACCTACAGTTCAACTGGTGAGAACAAGATGGCGATTGGAAACATAAAGGGACTTTCAACCGAATGGAAAACCCAATGGGGTGGAAACGTGTATCGCACGGAGCCTTTTGAGTGCGTTTCAAGAGTTCCCTGGGCGTCGCTCCACGAAGCTGTTCCCCGCGAAGGTCAGATAAAAGGGGCATGGGCAAATCGTGGAATGGTGATTCGCGAATGGAAGGCCAAACTCGGTGGCGAAATTGCTAAACCGTGGCTGGCAGAACGCGGGCTGGATCTTCCCGGAACAAATACTGCTTCCACAATGGACTTAATCCCTCCTCCCGGCGTGTCGCGACTGGAGCCCGGAGATTTTATTGAAGCAACAATCGAACACATCATCGTCCCGCAATCCGCAGCGGAGTATTACGGGCCCAACAAATCCCTTCGTCCCGCATTAACGGAACACGGAAACTCATGGCAAATGATCCACCGTGAAGCATCTCAAAATGACCGCCAACTGGACATTAAAGTCGGAACGCTCGAACGAAAATTTCCCGATATTCGAATCACAACCGAGGCGGATAAAGCAGAATTCACTCTGACCGGTGGGATTGGCTTTGTTCCCCTCACCTTCACTGGTCTATATTCTCATTCGGGCTTCACCTTGAAAATTGACGGAAAACCATTCGATCAAAGCGTCCATGGCAACGACTTCTGGCAGACGGAATTTGATCCTGAATTAAAAACCTGGAGCCAGACATTCAATATTCCGGTGACCAACGACAAAAACCACACCATTCAATTCGGCCCGAAGTAGTCGCGTATTCTTTGTTATCTGAATTCAACACTTTCAAATTTATAACGATCCCCTTAACTCCTGTTTTGTAACCACGATGAAATCCCTCCTAATTCTCACGCTCACCTTGCTCGGTGCTATTCCCCAATTGTCCACCGCGGCGGAATCCAAAAAGCCGAACATCGTTTTCATCTTCGCGGACGATTGGGGCTGGGGCGACTTGAGCTGTCACGGCCATCCGTATGTGAAGACGCCAAACATCGATCGGCTTGCCAAAGAAGGCACTGACTTTCATCGCTTCACTGTCGCCAGCGGCGTTTGCTCACCTAGCCGCGCCGCAGTGATGACCGGCCATTTCCCCGCTCGATACAGCATCGACGGCCACTTTGCCTGGGTGCCTAGCAATGCGAAACGTGGAATGCCGGATTGGCTTGACCCAAAAGCCCCATTGCTTCCTCGTATGTTGCAGGGCGGAGGATACGCAACGGCCCATTTTGGAAAGTGGCATCTCGCGAACAACATGATTCCCGATTCACCGGTTCCGGGAAACTACGGCTACGACGAATACGGTGCCTTCAATTGCGCTGGAGAACAGATGCCCGTTCATGAAGATTCCAAACATGCGGTTGCCTTCATCGAAAAAAGCGCTGCTGCAGAGAAACCATTTTTCATCAATCTCTGGATTCACGAACCGCACACGCCTTTCCACACCGTTCCAAAATACGAGTGGCGATTCCGTGATATGGAGAACCCGGCTGATGCCATTTACGCATCCGTCTTATCGCACGCAGATGACCGAATAGGAGAAGTTCTAGATACGCTTGACCGCCTTGAGTTGACCGACAACACGCTCGTCATTTTTAGTTCCGACAATGGCCCTGCCCGCGCAAGTAAGAAGGGTGAATTGAAACTCAGCTATGACACCGCAACCGGTGCCGGCTGGGGAATCAATGCCGCCAAAGGAATCACCGGAGGACGGAAAGGCTACAAAGCATCCTTGTTTGAAGGTGGCATTGGCGTGCCTTTTATTGCCCGCTGGCCGGGAAAAATTGCCGCAGGTGAGATCGATGACAGCTCATTGATTTCAGCAGTCGATCTACTTCCTACGTTTTGCGACATCGCTGACGTAAAGCTCCCCGCTGGATACAAAGCGGATGGAGTCAGCCAAGTCAGTGTCTTGAAAGGAGAGCCAAAACCGATGCGCGAAAAGCCACTCTTCTGGAAAATGCACAATCCTTGGCCGGCGCAACCATCCAAGCCCAATCACTGGGTTTCGTATTCCGTCGTAGATCAAAACTATAAGCTGGCAGCAAACAAAGACCTGAGCCACTTTGAGCTATACGACATCGCGAATGATCCGCTTGAGCAAGTCAACCTCGCAGAATCCAAAGCCGAAACAGCCAAAGAGTTGATCGCGAAAATCGAAGAATGGAAAGAAACCTTGCCCACAAAACCAACTGGGAATGTATTTTCAGCCGAGCGAGCCAATTTGAAAAAGAAGTAGTAGTGGTCGAATCGGCGGAATGTCTTTTGACGCCATTGTGTCGGACGGTGATTTTGACGTCAGGAAAGCCGACTGATAGTTTCTCCCCATGAAAACTATCAAATGGGCGGTGATCGGCGTGGGCCGTTTTGGAAAAATCCATGCCCGCGTTCTCTCCACACTTCCAGGCAGTGAACTCGTTGCGCTTTCGAATCGCAACGAGGAAGTCCTTGCTGAAGCAGTACGGGAGTTCCCAGTTTCTCTCGCGACAACGGACTATCAGGAAATTCTCGATGATCCTTCGATCGACGCGGTCAGTGTCACAACCCATTGGCAAGAACATCACGAAGTTGCCATTGCTGCGCTTAAGAGCGGCAAACACGTTCTTTTGGAAAAGCCGATGGCCGCGACGAGCGACCAATGCCGCGAAATTTTAGATACCACTCGCGAAGCGCCGGGATTCCTGATGGTGGGGCATGTCTGCCGTTTTGACACCCGCGTTACGCTCGCAAAAGACGCGATCGACGCGGGACGAATCGGACGAATCGTTTCCATGCACGCCCGACGAAATTTGCCAAAAGCACCGGGTAATATTCGCCTCGACAAAGTTTCTCCATTGATCGGCGACGGCATTCATGATGCCGATATGATGATGTGGTTTCTCGACGGCCTGTGCCCGTCGGAAGTCACGGGCCGCAATGTGAAGGTTGATCAATTTCAATATCCCGACCTCGGGTGGGCCATGCTTCATTTTGGAGATAATGATGCCATTGGTGTGATCGAAACGGTGTGGTGTCTTCCTGAAAGTGTTTCAACCGGCATCGATGCCAAAATGGAAATCATCGGAACCGAGGGAAAACTCAGCATCGACTGCGCCAACACCGGACTCACCATTACGGACAGCGAAGGCTCCAAAAAGCCGGACACGATGTATTGGCCGATGCAACATGGACGTTTAGTCGGCGCTCTCGAACGGGAGCTTTCCTACTTCGAAAACTGTATTCGACAGGAAACAGCACCCACCGTCATCACTCCACTCGAAGCCGCGCGTGCCCTTGCCGTGATGGAAACGGCAGAGCAATCAGCAGATCAAGGGGGAGTTCCCCTGCCTTTTTCATTCGACTAATGATCGAAAATCATCACTCCGCAAACATCGGATCGTCGGCTTTTCCGGCGCTCAACAGATAGGCGAGCAGATCGAGAATATCGGTCTCGCTCATTGTGTTGATCAGGCCAGGAGGCATCATTGAAACTTTGCCATCTTCCATCTTTTTGAGCTTTTTGCGATCAACGCTAGTCGTTGCAGATGGGTCCATCATATTGGTGTTCACAGTGATGCTATCGCCGCTGAGATTCATGATCCGACCGGTCACCACGCTCCCATCATTCATCGTGAAGATCATGCTGCCGTACTGATCAGAGATTTCTTTGTTGGGTTCCACAATTGATTCCAACAAATCGCGCGGGCTGAATTTCCCGGCAACACTGGTCAAATCGGGCCCGATGGCACCGCCCTGCTGATTGAACCGGTGACAAACATAACAACTCCCTGCACCGAACATTTTGCGCCCATTTTCAAAATCACGATTGCCTTCGAGCCCAACATTGATCACCGGATCGAGATCGCCAACGGCCCAATTTTTAACGAACTCACGAGCCTCAAACGTAAACTGCGGTGTCGTTGCGGGTTTCGCATTGATGATTTCAGCAAGCGCCTTTTTGTCGTCTTCAGGTGTGTTCGCAAGCGCGGTCTTCTTCATGTTTTCAATGAAAAGCGAGAAGCTTGGGCCGCCTTTGTATCCCGCCGCACGAGTGAACCACTTGAAGAAATCGGAGCGCAGTTCGCGGGTCCACCCCTCTTTTAAATGACGTAACGATTTCGCCAACGACATTTGCTCTTCCTGCGACGGCGCCCCTTTCAAAAGAGCGATTCCTTTTTCGGCAACCGGAGCCTGTCCATAAACAAGCAGCTGCAGCAACTCGATATTTAGCTCGGGAGATTTTGAAGGCAGGTGAACCATGAATCGCGAAGCAAGACGCTGACGAGTCACGTCATCCGGTGCGCCCATGCGAGTAAAAACAAGACTGTAGGCCCGCACGAGATCGAGTTTCTCATCTGTAGAAAGACTTCCAAATGAAACCCGATCCAACGTTGCAAGAAGCTTTGGCTGGAGCGATTTATCGCCGTGACGAGCCAGGGCAATCGCGCCGTAAATTGAGAAGACACCCTCGGATTCCAAAATGTATTCCTGCCATTTTTCGACCGGCTGAGATTCCAACGCAATGCGAGCCGCAAATCGAACGGCACGATCTGAATCATCGAGATTTGTGATGGCCTGATCGATCGCCGCAGGATCTTCTTTTCCATGAAATGCTTCGAGATCACGCCTTGCCAGGGCGGCGCTTGTCAATTTAACGCCTTCATCTTTTCCAACCGGCTCTTTACCCTCATAAGTCACGCGATACAGGCCGGACTGCACCCGACGACCACCGATCGCAATATACATCGCGCCGTCAGCTGGGTTCACCATCAGGTCAGTCAGCGGAAGCGGCTGGGCTGACATGAATTCTTCAAACGTCGCGGTGTAGCTTGCTCCGTCCGGCTTTAGATGAACAGCATACAATTTTCCGTAACTCCAATCAGCTGCGTAAAACGCGTCCTGATATTTCTTCGGAAACTTCGCACCAAATCCAAACGTCACGCCGGTTGGCGACCCCGGACCAATGTCGACCACTGCGCCGACTGAATCCGCATAATAAGCTGGCCATTTCCCGCCACCGTTCCGCCAGCCAAATTCGGCACCACTAACCACATGATTAATCCGAGTCGGGCGATACCAGGGCGTATTCATATCCCATTCCATATCGGCGTCGTAGGTGAAAAGCTCTCCTTCGCGATTGAACGCTGCATCAAACTGGTTTCGAAATCCGGTGGCAAACAGCTCCCATCCTTTACCCTCAGAGTCGGTCTTTGCGATCCAGCCTCCGGGTGCGGGCGTTCCTTTCATGAATCCGCGACCGATCGGGCGCTCAAGCAGCAGATCTTCGTCCCATACTTGAGGAACCCGACTGCTGGAGAATTCAGTGACCGGAGTTTGATTTCCAACCACAATAAAAACTGATTTTCCGTCGGGAGAAAGCAGGACTGAGTGTGGCCCGTGCTCGCCGCCAACTTCATCAAACTTTCGAAGTAATTTCTTGGTGTCGTATTTATCGTCACCATTGGTATCGGTCATTTTGTAAAGACCTCGACCGCCGTGCTCGGGGACATTCAGAACCGCGTAAAGACCATCAAACGCATACAAAAGCCCGTGCGCACCACCGATATCGAGATCGATTTTTTCAATTTCTTCAGCCGCCAGCGTTTTCCCAGCCGCTGGGATTTTGAAGCGATAAAGCGCCCCATATTGGTCAGAAACAATCATGCGCTGCTTATCATCAATGGTCATAGCAACCCACGACCCCTGCTCCACTTTAGGGACTGAATAGAGCAACTCTGCTTTAAAGCCCTCAGGCAAATTGATGTCGTCAATCGCAGTCGCCGTCGGAGTTCTCAGGTTCGTCGCAGCTACCAACGTTGCCGCATTCACTTTTGCCCAAGGACCACCGCCCAGTTTCGCAATAACCGTCGCAGCCTTCCACGTTGAAGTTTTCGGAGTGAACTTCAGTGCGTTCCAGCCTCTTTCAGCGCCGATCCCCGCTTGCCACGTCGCATCCGTTCCCATCGTGGATTTTTTGCCATCAATCCCTGTGATTTCAATCGCCGCGAGCAGAGCACCCGCACCACCACCGTTAGTTGCTTGAATCGCCAGCAAATTCGTTTCTCCGCGCTTCACCCGATCCGTGATGTCTTCAACAGAAGGCTTCTCCCAGCTTCCATTCCTCAAACGACCACCCTTGGCCCCATTTACCGACGCATCCGCTTTGTTATCCGCCGACATGATCAGCAAAACCTTTTTCGCATCCGCAGGCACCTCAAACGATTTCCGGAAATAAGCCACCTCGGTTTCTCCCGCTTTTTCAGAAGACCAAATCCAAGCCGGTTCACCGGAAAATAGCGACGAAGTGAGGCCCATCAAAGTAGCCAACAGCAGGAAACGAGAGATTTTCATGATCCGAAAATCAAACCTGACGGTCTCTTTCCAGCAATGACTTCATTGTGTCTTTATCGGCGATTTAGATTCCCTGCATTTACTTTTAGAAAAGTCCAAAAGAGAGCTACGCTTTTAAACGACCTTCACGCGATGACAGCCGAACTTTCCCCTCCCCGCCCCGACCGATCCAAGGTCGTTTTCAATATCGGTTCCGCCGCTATCTTTCTCTTACTGAGTCTCTGGATGTTGATTGCAGATGTCACATTCAGCTCGCCGATATTGATTCAAAGTTCATCCAGCTCAGTTCTCTTTTTCCTCTTCATTTCCGTATGGTTTGTTGCTGCAATCGTGATCGCCGCGGTTCCAAAACGTTTCTCGCTGGGCGTCTTCTTCCTATTTATGATTCGGTCATCACTGGGCTGGCCGCTCAGCCTGGGGGTCGACTCCATGCTCGCCTGCCGAATTGCGGATGCACTCCTTCTGCTCGTTTCAGCGATTTATCTGGTCGCGTCAGTAGCGAAGAAACCAAGAATCAGCCAACGTCCCTGGGTTCGCTGGCAGCACAGCGCGTTCCTTTTCATTTGCTGGATCAGCTTTGGCATCATCTCCATGCCCATGGGCTTCTTCGGACTTGGCAAAGCGATGGAAGCTGTCGTAGGCGATTACGTAAAACTCACTCCGAGCGGAGTCAGCTTTACCGAGCGGGTTTTCGAAAAAGACAGTCAACGCGTTCATCTCGTCGGTATGGTTCACATCGGCGATCCTGATTATTACCGCCGTTTGAACGAAAGGATGCACGCCTCCACCGAAGGCAAGCGACTGATCCTCACCGAAGGCGTTAGCGACAACAAAAAGTTGCTCAACCCTGCTTTCGCATCCGGCGAAACCTATGCTCGACTCGCAAAGCGCTTCGGGCTGGCCCTCCAAGGTCAAGGCGCGGCCAGCGATCCAGCAAAGGCAGAGCAGCAAGAAAAACAACACGATGCCAACGTAGCCGCGCTCGAAAGCAAAGGCGTTCATTATGTGAACGCCGACATCGACGTCTCCCAGTTTCAGGAAAAGCACCTCACCGTTCTCAATGAAATGCTCGGAATGATCGATAACATCAGTCGGGGAAATTTCTTTCTCACGATGCCCGACGGGATGACCGATGAGCAACTGTTCGAGACCATCACCGATGCTTTGGTTAAACAGCGCAACGATCATCTAATGGAGGTTTTCAAACAGCAGTCAGCTGAGTTTGCTGAAATCTACATTCCATGGGGGGCCGCCCATCTCGCTGAGCTAGAAATGCAGGTGTTGGCCCTCGGCTACATACCCGTGGAAGAGTCGACGACGTTAGGGATCGATTTCTGGAAGAAGTTTCGATAACTCTTCCCACGATCGAATAGTGTCTGTTCGCCAAATCAATAAGGTACGTTCGAAAATGTATTTCGAACCAACAGGGTTGGTTCATCGGTAAGTTCAACGTTCTATTGCATAAAAGAGATTGGTGTAGAGCTGAT
>CALAHF010000133.1 GCA_937891465.1 uncultured Verrucomicrobiales bacterium
CTGAAATTAGATGGCCGAAGTTTGAAACCGCTTCTCGAAAATCCAGAAACGGAATGGGACGGCGTTGGCATTACCCAAGTTCTTCGACCCATGGAAGGCGGCGCGCGCCACGTCATGGGCCGCTCGATTTCAACCGAGCGCTGGCGTTATATCGATTGGAACGGAGGCAAAGCCGGATACGAATTGTATGATCGCGACAACGATCCGGACGAGCACACAAACCTCGCCGACAAACCTGAGCACGCGGCTTTGATCGCCGGTTTGAAAAAACAATTGAACGAAAAAGCCAGTTCCGAAGTTCCGACCGCGCCGTTTAATACGAAGAAATTGTGATCTGCGATTTTACGATCAAACGGGGGCGATTCGTTGAACAGCCCCTGTCAATTCGTTTTGCGTTTTCGAACCAATAGGGTTGGTTCATCGAACGTACCCTATTGATTCGTGATGACTCGTTTTTTGATTTTATTACTCGCCCTTGGCACTCCCGTTTTTGCTCAGCACGACATTCAGCGAAACGCGGTTCAGATGATCGCGGAGGGAAAATACGAAGCAGCTGCCAAGCTTCTGAAAAAAACAGACGCGAAGAAACCGGATTCCGGCGATGCGGAAACGTTGTTTGTCGAAATGCTCAGTTTGCTGCATCAGGACAATCCTAAAGCGGCTTTAAAGAGGGCAAAAGCCGCAGTGGAAGCAGGACTGCCATTTGAAAGAATGCTGGCGGGACCGCCGTCGCTGATGCCAAAGCTTTATGAGCTGGCGGAATTTCAGGAGTGGGGAAAAGAAGGAGGTAAATGGGGCAACCAACAAATTATAGCGGGACCGATGTTAGGGAACGTGACGGCGACATCGGCGCGAATTTGGGTGCGACTGAGTGGTGAGGCCGTTGTTGATCTGCGCTTTGTTGAAAATGGCAGTGAAGACTTTTTGGATGATAAAATTGCTCCGTTGATCAAACCCGATCAGTCCAACAATTTCACTGGGGTTTTTGAGGTGACTTGCCTAAAGCCTGATACGAAATACAATTATTCGGCAAAGACGGCATGGTTTCCGCCGGCTTTCGAGCACTCGTTCATGACTCCGGTAAAAGCCAATGCGCCTGCAAAATTTACCGTCGCATTTGGAGGCGGGGCGGGGTTTATCCCAGAATGGGAGCGGATGTGGGATACGATCGGTGCGAAGAATCCGGCGGCGCTTTTGATGCTTGGCGACAATGTTTATATCGATCAACCGGCGGAATCTTTGACCAATTATTATTGCTACATGCGGCGGCAGGCGCGTCCGGAATGGCGGAAGCTGATCGCGAAAACGGCGGTGTATTCGATTTGGGATGATCACGATTTTGCGACGAATGATTGCAATCCGGGACCGAATATTGATGAGCCAAAATGGAAGCGACCGGTGTGGGAAATTTTCAAGGAGAACTGGGTGAATCCATCCTACGGCGGCGGGGACGAGAATCCGGGATGCTGGTACGATTTTCAGATTGGGGATGTGCATTTCATTATGCTGGACGGCCGGTTTTATAGGGATCGCGACGGTAAGACGATGCTGGGTCCGGTTCAAAAGAAGTGGTTTTTGGAAACGCTGAAGAAATCAACGGGAACGTTTAAGGTGATTGCTTCGCCGGTTCCGTTCACTGAGAAAATTAAGCCAGGGAGCAAAGACCCGTGGGATGGGTTTCCCGAAGAGCGCGAAGAAATTTTCTCATTCATTGATACGGAAAATATCGAAGGCGTTTTTCTGATCGCTGCGGACCGCCACCGCACTGATTTGCGAACAACGGAGCGCCCCGCCGGCTACAAGCTCTACGAATTCATGAGCTCTCGCCTGACGAATCGGCACACGCATCCCGTCGTGAAGACTGACGGTTTGATCTGGGGATACAGCAAAAAGTGCTCATTTGGATTGATGAAATTCGACACGACGGCAGAGGACCCGCAGGTGATTTTTGAAGGCATCAATATCGACGGCGAGAACGTAGGTGAGTTTGTTCTGAAGCGTTCGATGCTGAAAAAGTAGGGTTCCACTTTTGGTTTTCTATTTCTAATAAAATCGGTTTAACTACCGCCGTGAAACCACCGAAACATGTCCCGGGCCCGTGGAGTACTCCGCAGGTTTTCTTTCTCCCGAATCTAATGACTGCGGGAAATCTCGCGTGCGGATTTTCGGCGATTGTTTTTATTTTTGAGGGGATGCGCGCGACGGACGGCGATACGGCGCGGTTGTTCTACTATGCTATTTTCGCGATTCTCGGAGCATGTCTTTTTGATGCACTGGACGGCCGGATGGCCCGAATTCGCGGTCAGGAATCGATGTTTGGTCGTGAATTTGATTCGCTCGCAGACATTGTGTCGTTCGGAATTGCTCCGGCACTTTTGGTGATGGATATCGTCACGGGCGAGTTCAACAGCAAGCTGGGTTGGGGGGTTGCATTCATTTATCTGCTTTGCGGGGGGATGCGCCTGGCTCGTTTTAATTGCCTTTCGCAGGAAGAAAGCGAAGGCCGTTTGGAGCCGAATCACCGTGATTTTGTGGGCTTTCCAATTCCTGCGGCGGCGGGATTGATTGCTACGCTGACGATGTTGTTGCTGTTTTTGAATGGCGAAGACAAAGCGATTGGATTTTGGAAATACCTGCTGCTTGCGTTGATGCTATTGCTCTCATTTCTGATGTTGAGCGAGTTTCGCTACCCGAGCTTTAAAAGGGTGGATTGGCGGTCGCGTCGTTCGTTGATCGGACTTTTTGTTGTCATCATGACCTGCGTTTTGGCCGTCCTGTTTTACGAGGTGGTTCCGTTTTTCATCTTCATGGCTTACCTGACTTACGGATTGATGCGCCCGCGGATTTCCATGAAATGGCAGAAGAAAATCGAAGAGGGGCCTGAAGTTGAGTTCGAAAATGAACTGTCCGAAGTGGTTTCCAGTGAATCGGATGATGATGAATCTGTGGCTTGAGTTTTTCGCCGCTCGATTCTATTGATCTGAATGAGTAACGATTTTGTAAATGACCTCTTTTCGCTTGAAGGAAAAACTGCCGTAGTGATCGGCGGAACCGGCGTCCTTTGTGGTGAAATGGCTCAGGGCTTGGCGCAAGCGGGCGCGAATGTTGCGATTGTTGGTCGCAATGAGGAAAAAGGGGCCGAACGGCTTCGCTTGATCGATGAAGCAGGCGGGAAAGGGAAGTTTTTTGCTGCGGATGTGGCTTCCCGTGAATCACTGGAGTTTTTGCTGAAGAAGGTGTTGGAGTGGTCCGGCGGTAAAATTGATATTCTCGTAAACGGGGCCGGTGTGAATTCTCCTACGCCGATTCTTGACATTCCGGACGACGAATTTGCCCGCATCCTCGATATCAATTTGGGGGCGATTTTGCGGAGTTGTCAGATTTTTGGAAAACACATGCTCGCGCAGGGCACGGGCGGATCGATCATCAATGTGGGTTCGATTTCCGGACTGGGGCCGCTCAGTCGCGTTTTTACCTATTCGGCAAGTAAGGCTGCGGTTCATAATCTTTCGAAAAATCTCGCTCGCGAATGGGCTGAACAGAAATTGCGGGTGAATACAATCGTCCCCGGCTTTTTCCCTGCGGAGCAAAATCGCAAAGTCCTGACGGAAGATCGAGTGGCTTCAATTCTCGGTCATACGCCGGCGAATCGCTTTGGTGAAGCGCATGAGTTGATCGGTGCGACCATCTTGCTGGCTTCAGATAAGGCGGGATCGTTCATTACCGGCACTGAAATGATCGTTGATGGGGGCTTTTCCGCGATGTCGATCTAAGGATGAGTTCTGAAATCCGAATGGTCGTTGGGCTTGGGAATCCCGGCAAAGAATATCGGGGGACCCGGCACAATGTCGGGTTCGAAATCGCTGATTTGCTGGTTTCTGATCGGGGTTGGGATTGGAAGTCGGAGCGGAAATGGAAAGCCCATGTCGCGAGGCAGGGGAGTGGTCTGATTTTCGTAAAACCGCAGACTTACATGAACCTCAGTGGAGAGGCCGTGGCCAAAATTGCGCTGTTTTTCAAAATCGAGCCCGAAGAAATTCTCGTGGTCTATGATGATGTTGACCTCCCGTTGGGGAAGTTGCGGTATCGGATGTCCGGTTCTGCCGGTGGGCACAATGGCGTAAAGTCCTTGATTAAGTGCCTGGGAACCAATGAGTTTCCGCGTTTAAAGTTTGGAATCGGCGATAGCGGTGGGACAAAAAAGATGATCGGACACGTTCTCGGAAAGTTTTCTGAAGACGAAAAAAATGATTTGGAAAAAAACATGGCAAGAGCCACAGAAGGGGTAAATTATGCGCTTTCCTCTGGAGTGGACATGGCGATGAATACGTTCAATCAAAACGAGGCGAAAAAACCAAAACCCAAGAAAGAAAACCAACAAAAACCAAACGATTCGACTTCGGAAGAATCGGATTCATCATCCAAAGTATGAAACGGAAATACAAAGCAGTTTATATCCTGAAACTTCAGGGCAAGGAAGAAGGCATCGACGAAAATATCGGCTCGATCAGCAAAGAGCTCGAAGGCGGAGGCGCTATGCTTGAGCAAATTGATCGTATCGGTAAAAAAGAGTTGGCTCACGAGAACCACGACAAGCAGAAGCACGGTTATTACCTGCAAGTGCATTTTGAGACCGCTCCGGATGCGATCGAGAAAGTTCGTTCGAAACTTTCGCTGAACAAAGAAATCATGCTGCAGCACTACCAGTTGCTCTGATTTTTCGAAAATTTAGTAATCTGTTCTCAGAATACGGTTTTCTTTTCTCCCTGGACTAGAGGGAAAATGAGAGAACGGACTCCAATCGGGTCCGTTTTTTTGTTGTATGCAGGCGGAAGGCTCGTTGCTTCTTATGAAGCGTAAAATAGGACTTCACGAACCAACAGAGTCTGTTCAGTGAAACAACTCTATTCGATCGTGGAGCATTCTTTTCGCATCTAAGAAATTGTGAACCGATGCGTTTTTTAAATCTGCAAAATTCAAGAGTTTTCTTCCTCTTTATTTACACCTGACTCAGGATGAAACCTTGCGAAATGCTCACAAATTGTGTACATCCTCTCTCCCGCGTTTTTGCGCGACTCAGCATCTGGTTTTCCTCTCACAACTTTCCCAAACACCCCTTTTTCTATCTGCCTTTTTATGAATGTCGATCGTGCGACCCTGGATTTTCTTAACGGTTTCTCTGAAGATGAAAAAAATGAAGGTCAACGACTCCACGACGAAGGCGCGGTAGTCCAGATTTTCGGTACTCACCTTCAAGTCCAGGGAAAGGTGGAAGATGGCAGTTGGTCCTGTCGGACGACGCTGAGACTCCAGGGCAACGAGTGGTCCGGTGAATCGGATGACAAAAGTCAGCAGGGACGTGTGGCGCAATATGCAACGATGCTGGAGCGGGTTGCAAGGAAGGGTGATATCCCGGAATCACCAAACGAAGTGGGCGAGCAATCGCTGACGGAAGTTTTGGAAGAAAATTTGAGCCGCGGCCTGACGGGCGAGGAAGATGAGTTCTTGAACAAAGTTGAGCGGCGTTATCGCCGCTTCGAACTGGAGCGTGAGGTTTTTGACTCGGATTTGGTGCGACTCTCACCTCGTTGGGAAATCGATTCGTTTGATCCGTTGACGCTTTGGCCGTCTCCTCCGACAAACATTATCGAATTTTGGAACTACGTTTCCTACGCCTTTCGGAAGGGAAATTTTGAATATCCTGAGTTCATGGACGGGATCACAGATCACGCCTGGGCCGAGGGAAAAATGGCTGAGTGGGAGCGCGCACGTGAGGTTTCCGAATGGAAATACCGTGTGGAAGTTTTTGATAAGCGGCCGCCGGATGACGGTGTTGAGGAAGTGGAATTTCGTCTGCGATTGAGCGGTCGTGAGGCTCGACTTATGTGGCGAAATACACTCAAAGAGTCTTCGAAATTCCAAAAAGTGGAAAATGAAGAAGGTTTTGATCGCCTCAAAGAGCGTTATCAAAGTGGTGCCCTGCGAATGAGTGGTGCGTCTGAAATTCTCTGGGGAAAATTCCTCCGGGCGACCGCAAAAGAGGATGAGCAGGATGGCGCGTTGCGATTGGATCGCATCGATAACTGCAAACTCCTGAACCGGTTGTTTCATCAATCAGAGGTTGCTGGGACGGTTGTGAATTTGGATGAATTGCCGCTGCAAATCGCAGAATCAAACCTCAGTTGGACTTGCCGTGAGGACACGCTCGGTTCGGATGATTATGAGGCACACTTGGTGACATCGGGAGGTGAAGATGTATCGCATACGCTCCGTTTGCTTCCGGGAGAGGAAAATTTGTTCCTCAGCGACGAGATGATTTTCCGAGGGCCTGAGGTTTGGGTCAACGACGAGACTTTGATCGACCCGCGTCACATCATTCCAAAAGCGGTCATTGAAAGTGAGCCCGGGGTCGCGTTTTTGACGCGGATCGGAGCCAATATCCCGCAGTCACTGAAAAGCCGTATCAAAGAAGAGCCGCTTTCAGTGAAATTCGAACTGAAGATTGCGTCGAATACGACGACCGCTTCGAGTGAGCACATGCTCATCCGGGCAGTTGCTTCGAACAAATCAGGATCGCGTGAGGAAGTGCTTGGCCGTGAAGGCTGGGAAATCACTAAGCAGCCGGCCGGCGACACTGACACGATTTACCAGTACGAGCGAAACCTGCTCTACCGCGTTGGTTCGCTCATTGCACCGATGCAGCCAAGTTACGATCCGAACACTGGTTGTTACCGAGTTCGGGTGACAAAGAACTTTCCCGAAAAATATACCGAGTGGCTTGAAACCCTTCCTGAAGATATCGAAATCGATGCAGATGGAGATTTGGCAACGCTCGAGGCTGAGCCGGTTGAGGCGCAGGTGACATTCGAGGTTGTTGATCAGGAAATCGATTGGTTTGACCTGAAGGTCGTCGTGAAAGTCGAGGGAATGGATCTGAGCGAAGCTGAAATCAAAGCGCTCGTCCAGGCTCGCGGAGAATTCGTCCGGATGGACCGCGGAGGTTGGTTGCGTCTGAAGATGAATCTCGACAAAGAGCAGCAGGACGCTGTCAGCCGCATTGGTCTCGACCCATTCGACCTCACTGGCGAAGTCCATCGACTTCACGCACTTCAGCTTGCTGAGCCGCTTGCGAAAGAAGTATTCGATGCAGCCGCGTGGGAGAAGATTTCGGAGCGTGCAAAGAGCCTCAAACTGCAAGTTCGTCCCGAGATTCCACAAGGCCTCAACGTCAATCTTCGTCCGTATCAGATCGAAGGTTTTCACTTTCTCAGTTATCTCAGCACCAACAATTTCGGCGGTATTTTGGCGGATGACATGGGTCTTGGTAAAACCATTCAGGCGCTGACGTGGATGCTTTGGCTTCGTAAAGATTGCAAAGGCGAGCCGCCAGCATGCCTCGTGGTATGCCCGAAATCAGTGCTCGATGTTTGGGCCGCTGAGGTGATCAAAGCCGCGCCGGAAATGACCGTGCAAGTGCTGCGAAATAAAGTCGAGCTCGACATGGAGCGCGTTGAAAAAGAAGTCGACGTTCTCGTCGTCAACTACAGTCAATTACGGACTTGCGCTGATGAGTTGAGATCGACCACGTGGCTTGGAATTATTCTTGATGAGGGCCAGCAAATCAAAAACCCCGATTCAAAAGCGGCGAAATCAGCCCGCGAATTGAAGGGCCAGAACCGTTTGGTCCTAACCGGAACACCGATCGAGAACCGCTTGCTCGATGTGTGGTCGCTCATGGCCTTTGCGATGCCGGGAATTCTTGGCGACCGTAAATATTTCCGCGAGCGTTTTGATCGCCGGAAAGACGCGCAATCTCAGGCACGTTTGTCTGCCCGTTTGCGACCATTTCTGCTTCGTCGAACCAAAGGTGAAGTGGCACTCGATCTGCCATCAAAAACCGAGGAAGACGTTTTCTCAAAACTCGAAGGCAAACAGGCCGAACTTTACAAGGGTGAACTCGAGCGGATTCAGAAAATCCTTCTCGGCATCGAAACCGACGAAAGTTTGCGCAAAAACAGCTTTGTTATTTTGCAGGGCCTGATGCGCTTGCGTCAGGTTTGTTGTCACCCCGCGTTGATCGACGAGAAACACAAATTCGAAGAAAGCGCCAAGATGAATGCGCTTTTCTACCTTCTCGATCAGCTGAAAGAAGAGGGCCACAAGGTGCTTGTTTTCAGTCAGTTCGTTTCGATGCTCGACATCATTCGAGATCGATTGATCGACGAAGATCGTCCGTATTCCTACCTCACGGGTCAGACAAAAGATCGTCACGAAGTCATCACCGATTTCCAGGAAACCGAGGACGCCAATGTCTTCCTGCTTTCGTTGAAGGCGGGTGGTTCCGGTTTGAACCTTACGGCTGCGAGTTACGTGATTTTGTATGATCCATGGTGGAACCCGGCGGTGGAAGCTCAGGCGATTGACCGTTGTCACCGGATTGGACAGGAAAGCAAAGTGATCGCGTATCGCTTGCTAATGGCAGAGACCGTGGAGGAGAAAATCCGCGTGCTGCAGCAGCAGAAATCCGAAATGATGACCGGCGTTCTCGGCGAGGAAGGGTTTGCCCGGAATCTGGAAATGGCCGACTTGGAATTCCTTTTCAAATCCGGAGATTGATCGGCGAATGCCGAACGCAAAAAAACGATCGGACAGGGTATGTTCAACGAACCAACCCTATCTGATCGAAATGGCTTTTCGAAGCAACAGGGTTCGTTCGATGAACCAACTCTATTGGATCGTGGCGGAGGTTATTCCGCTTTTTTCTTCTTCTTGTGGTCTTTTTTACCGTTGAAGATTTTTACTTTACCCTGGATTTCCTCGAGCTTTTTGCGGTGCTCTTCGGGGATCTCATCCATTTCTTCATCGGAATTTACCGGCCCTTCAAAAATGGTTTTTCCACCCTCGGTGATCTTGACGACTTTGTCGCCGTTTGAAGAAGTGATTTGGTAAGTCACCCCGTTATCGTTCCATACGGTGGTCGCGACGGCCTCTGAGGTGCCGGAAGAAGCCGATGAACTGGTTACCGATACCCCGTTTTTTCCATTAATGTTCACGCCGACTTCTTTCAGGATGTCGTTCAGATTAATCGCCATTTTATCGGCCTCGCCGATGTTCATTTCCTGTCCGTTTACAATCACGCTGATATCGGATTTAACATTCGAGCCACTGTTTTTCCTGGCGTTCTCGATCATTACTTTCATCTTTTTCTGAATGTCTTCGGGAAGGCCTTTCGGAAGGTCGATTTTACCATCTGCCGGGATAACTGTGACGATTGGTTTTCCCATTGAGATTCCACCCAGGAGGTTGGTGAACATGTCTTCTTTGGTTTCGGCAAGTTCGTGTTCACCGAGCGTTACTTCCGCCGTTTCATTTTTTCCGGCGCGAACGAATTCCACGACCACGGTTTCATCTTTCTTGAACGTTTGAATCAACTCCGAAAGCTGAGCTGGATTCATTAATTTTTGATCACCGAGTTTGGTGACGATATCGTGTTTTTGAAGAGATCCTTCGGCGGGACCGCCATTGGCAACATCGGCGACGACGACGCCATGTTTGATGTCGAGTTGGGCTTTCAATTCCGGGCTGACTTCTTTTGTAGCGATGCCGAGGTAAGGCACTTTTTCCGCAAACAAAGCGGCGGGCATGGCAAGGATCGCGGCGAATATAAGGATGGTTTTTTTCATGAGTTATTCAGTTTTCTAAGGAGTTACTTACTGGTAGACAACGGGCATAAAAACCGACCGGTTTTCGGACACAAAACGAGAGGGCTGTATTCCGTCCGGCGTTTCGATGAAGGCACGATTCAACATTTTTAAATCGATCTGCCACATCGGAGCCGCGCCCGGGGCTTGAACCAAAACAGGCTCGGCAGCTTCGACCAAAACCTTTTGGTGGCCGACGGGGCGAATAGCGATTTCCGTCGGGACATCAGTTTTTGATGACGGGGCATTTGAACTGAAAAAGAGAAATGCTCCCACGGCAATCGCAGCTGCTGCCGCCATCGCTATGATTTGATTTCGCGATGTGCGTTTTTGCGAGGCGAGGCTCTTTTCGATTCGTTTCTGCAAATCAGAACTTGCCGCACGTGGGGAAAGCTCACGGAGTCGATTCTCGAGGTTTGGAGATTCAGGTGTTTCGTTGAAATTCATGGTTCAGTCCAAAGTCAGCATTGAAATTTGATAGGGAAGCGCATCGAGAAGTTCGCTTGATCCGCTGCGCAGTTTTTCAAGCCCGTAGCGATAACGACTCGCCGCCGTGTTGGCTGAAATGTCGAGTTGGTCGGCAATTTCCCGAAACGAAAGGTCGGCCCACAAATGAAGCACAAGAACTTCGCGCTGATCATCGGGGAGAGACTGGAGCAATCGAGAAATTGTCGCGGAAAATTCCGAATCCTCGTCGCCAGTGATTGAGACCACATGGCAATCGAATAGATCGGTTGCGGCTTCAGTTTCCCTCTTTTGACGTCGTAAATCACTTTTCAGGCGGTCCAGTGCTGTCCAGCGAACGGATTGAAAAAGGAGGGCCTTTGGATTGGGGTGACGCCGAATTTTTCGTTTCGAAAACAGCTTCACAAAAGCATCATGCACGACGTCTTCAGCTTCCCCTCGCGCCGACACAAATTGTCCGGCGTAGAGAACGAGAGCGTCTCCGTGCGTTTCATAAAGCTGTTCCCAAGTCGGTGGCATGATGGTTGTCACTTATGAATCGACGCTGCAGTGACGATTTGTCTTTTTCGGGAGATTTTTTGTTCAATTCGCCTTCGAATTCTATTCCGAGGAGTCGCAAAAGCAGAGCGCAATCTTAGCCTCGCACCCTCGCGGACTGGACATTTGTGGCGTCATTGGCCGAGACTTCGGGAATGATCACTACTTCGATTTTTCGGTCTCTTGCCGTCTTAGCGCTGGTTTTTGCAACCACATTTTCTCGTGCCGCCGACGACGAGCGCCCGAATTTCATCTTGTTTATAACAGATGACATTTCATATGACGACATCGGTTGTTATGGAAATTCGTTTGTGAAGACGCCGCATCTCGATGCGATGGCTGAACGCGGGATTCGATTCAACAACGCGTATCTCACAACGTCGAGCTGTTCGCCGAGTCGGTGTAGCCTCATCACCGGGCGGTATCCACACAACACGGGCGCGCCGGAGTTACACACGACCTTGCCGAAAGATCAGCCGCTTTTTCCGAAAACGCTGCGGGATTCGGGTTACTACACCGCGCTTTCTGGAAAGCATCATATGGGAAAAAATGCAGATCCGGCGTTCGAATTGATTTCGAAAGGAAAAGGTCCCGGCAAGGAAGAGGACTGGGTGAAAATTTTGGAAGAGCGCCCCAAAGAGAAGCCGTTTTTTTTGTGGTTTGCTTCGACGGATGCCCATCGGGATTGGCAATATGACGACACCGCGCCGCGTTATGATCCGGCAGAAATTGATGTCCCGCCGTTCCTTTTTGATGGAGCGAAGACGCGCGATGACCTCGCTGATTATTATCACGAAGTGAGCCGGACGGATTCTTACATGGGTAAGTTGGTCGAGGAAGTGAAGCGGCAAGGGATCGAGAAAAATACCTACATCATTTACATGGCGGATAACGGTCGGCCTTTTCCACGCAGCAAAGCGCGGCTGTATGACAGCGGAATCAAGACACCGTTTTTGATGGCATGCCCGAGCAAAATCGAACCAGCGGTGACGGATTCAATCATCAGCGCCATCGACATTGGGCCGACGATTTTAGACATCGCGGGTGTTGAAAAAATCGATGAGCGTCATCAGGGCGTCAGTTTTGCGTCGATCTTAAAAAATCCGAAAGCGTCGGTTCGAGGCGTCGCCTTCGCCGAACACAACTGGCATGTCTATCAGGCTCATGAGCGCATGGTGCGAACAGGGGATTGGCTTTTCATTCGCAACAACCAACCCCAATTGCAAAACTTGAGCATGGAAAGTGACGCATCTTTTCCTGCTGGTGAAGAGTTGTGGGCAGAAGAGGCAAAAGGAAATTTGAAGGCTGAGCAGCGAGACGTTTTCCAAAAGCCCCGCTCGGCACAAGAGCTGTTTAATGTCTCGGAGGATCCCCGTCAATTAACCAACGTAGCGAAACTGCCTGAGCATGCCGAAGTGCTGAAAAAGATGAACGCGCTTTTGGATCGATGGACTGAAGAGACGGCGGATTCGATACCTGACAATCCGTCAAAAGACCGTCAGTCAGTAAATGGCAAAAAAGATAAGTCGTGGAAACACGGCGAGTTGCCTGGTGAGAGCAAGGGCGCCGCGAGCGTGAATGCGAGTGGGCCGGTGTTGATTGAGTGAGTAAAGGATTGTTTGAATGAAGGTAAGTGAAGACAAAAATATTCAAATTCATGAACCTGGAGGCTCGGGGTGTTTTTATTGCGTGCTTGTTCTCGGCGCAATTGTAGTGCCGGTTTGCTTTTTGATCGCGTTTGAACTCGGAATTTTCGGTGCCGTAATCATCGTGGTATTTCTAATCATCACTCAGGTTTTGATGATTAAAGAACGCCGAGATGATAAAAAATTGGCTGAATTTCATAATCGCAGATGCCCGCAATGCGAAACCCAATTGCGTGTAAGAAAATATGCTTATTGGTTGAAGGACGGGTCTCATTTAGGGTGCGTCGGAATGTATTGTTATTCGTGCGAAGAGTTCGACGAAAGTTTCGACAATGAGCAGGCTTAAAATCACCGCAACTGCGGACTTTGTGTCCAATTTCGAAAAAGGGTAACTTGTTCTCTAGATGAAACCTTTTCTCGCCGCAATCACACTCCTCGGAGCTTTCCCGGGATTGCTCGTGGCTGCAGAAATTTCTGAAGATCAGCTGACGTTTTTTGAATCGAAAATCCGACCCGTTTTGGCGGAGCGCTGTTATGAATGCCATTCGGTGAAGGCGGAAAAGCGGAAGGGCGGCTTGCATCTTCACAATCGCGAATCGCTGCTGGCCGGCGGAGACTCGGGCGATGCGCTGGAGCTTTTGGTTGAGGCGATTGCCTACGACAATCCGGATCTGCAGATGCCGCCGAAGGAGAAACTGCCATCCCATATTGTCGAAAATTTCCGAAAATGGGTGGAAATGGGTGCGCCGGATCCTCGCGAGGGTGAGCTGATTTCACGGGTTGAAACGGGAATTGATTACGAAAAAGGACGCGAGTTTTGGAGCTTCCGTCCGGTGGAAAAACCGGCTGTCCCGAAAAATGGAGGAAGAACTGCGATTGATAAATTTCTCTACGAAAAAATTGCCGCCCAAAAAGTCGCGATTTCACCGAGGACCGGTTCAGCAACGTTGCTGCGTCGAGTTCATCTTGATCTAACGGGGCTGCCGCCAACCCCGAAACAGCTCGACGAATTTTTGAAGAACGACTCGCCGGATGCTCTCGAAAACGTGATCGATGAACTGCTTGAAACGCGCGCTTTTGGCGAACGTTGGGGGCGGCATTGGCTTGATGTGGTTCGCTTTGCGGAGTCGAGTGGTGGTGGACGGGCGCTGCTGATGAAAGAGGCGTGGCGTTTTCGGGATTACGTTATCGATTCGTTCGCGGCCGACAAACCGTTTGATCAAATGATTCGCGAACACATCGCAGGTGATCTGTTGCCGCACAGTTCAAATACTGAGCGCCGCGAACAAATTGTGGCATCGGGGTTCCTTACGATGGGTCCCACCAATTACGAATTGCAGGATAAAATGCTGCTGCGGCTTGAAGTGGTCGACGAACAAATTGATACCGTGGGGCGCGCGTTTCTCGGCATGACGATTGGTTGTGCGCGATGCCATGATCACATGTTTGATCCGATTTCGGCGAAGGATTACTACGCGATGGCCGGGATTTTTCGCAGCACGCAAACCTTGCAATACGGCAACGTTTCTAACTGGATTCACAAGCCACTGCCGCTGATGGAGGCACGTTCGCTTACCGATAAAGAAGCGGCGGCGCTAATGAAATTTTACGATGAAAAAGAAAAACTCGACGCTGAATTTGCGAAGCAAACCACAGCTGGTGGGAAAAAAGGTGTCGGTGGAAAGCTCATCGGTTTGACAGTCAAAAAAGGAATTCCGGTTTACGATTCTGCTATGTCGGTTGAAGACGCGCGCGATGCTGGTGACTATGCAGTGGCTGTTCGGGGAGATCCCCGGAGCCTTGGAGATCCCGTGCCGCGTAGTTTTTTGAGAGTGGCGATGCCCTCGAATCGCCCCGATCCAGAAATCAAAAAAGGAGAAAGCGGTCGCCGTGAATTGGCTGATTGGATTGCGTCTCCGGAAAATCCACTGACAGCGCGTGTCACGGTGAACCGGATGTGGCATCACCTTTTCGGATCAGGCATTGTTCGGACCGTAGACAACTTCGGCTCGATGGGCGAGCTGCCAAGTCACCCCGAATTGCTCGATTTCCTCGCCGCTGAATTTGTGGAAAACGGCTGGTCTTTCAAGAAAACGATTCGTCAGATGATGTTGAGCGATGTGTATCAGCTGAGTTCGATTGCTTCAGAATCAGCCGCCGAGTTGGATCCCGAGAACCGGCTTTTTTCGCATCAGAACCGTCGTCGCCTTGAGGCCGAAGCCATTCGGGATTCAATGCTGGTTATTTCGGGCGAAATGGAACCCCTGTCAGGTGGCCGCACCATGCCCGAAAAGCTTTCGATCGAATACGATTACAAGTTTGATAAGGACAATTATCGCTCCGTTTACATGCCTGTTTTCCGGAACAACCTGAACGACTTCTTTGAGGTATTTGATTTCGCGAATCCGAATTTGTCAGCCGGAAAACGAGCCGTTTCGACCATCCCAAGTCAGGCGCTTTTCCTGATGAATTCGTCATTCGTCGAAAACCGATCCGAAGCCGGCGCACTGAAAATCCTCGCTGATTTTCCCGCCGCTGATGACGAAGCGCGAATCACCGAACTGTATCGTCGCACGCTGGTTCGCGATCCTAGCGCGGAAGAATTGGCCTTAGCATACAGCTTTCTGCGTCAGTTCGATGATGGCGAAGACAATGGCGAACGAGGTTGGACAGCCCTTCAACAAGCCGTTTTTTCTTCAATCGACTTTCGGTATTTGAATTGAGTCGCTAATCGGTTTTTGATTCGAGAGCCACTCTTTAAATTTCGATTCAGTGACAATTCGAAACTGGGCAGTGTGATTTTCGTGGTTTTTTCGCAAAGCTGAGAGCATTTGATTTGTCCCCGTTCTTCTGTCGAATTCGTGGTAATCGGAAGCGGCAATTCCGTCCCGGGAATGATGTCTTGCTCCCAACCACCCAAGCCGCTGAATCCGTGAATCACATCCGCCGAAGTCAGCATGAAAAATGCGGTCGTATCGCTCGGTAAAACGAGTTCGGTGGTGTGAATGTCATCGCGCGCGGCTTCGTCATTTTCAAAATCGAGTCCCAAAGGGTTTTTATCGGAGATCAATCTGGTTTCGGTCTTTCCAAAATCTCCATCCGCCCCGTGGTAGTGAAAGTGCCACGAAAATTGCTTCGAGACCGCTTTCATTCGCATCGTATTGTCCGCTAATTTTGTATTCGAAGGATGGTTCGCGGTCACCTCATCTATTAGGTTTTTGGTCCGAAACAAGGTGCCGCCGACTCCGACAAAAAATCCGATGCCTAAGCCGATTAAACAGCCCAGCGTCAACATTCCGAAGCCCAAAATAACAGATTCCTTTTTCATGATTTTCGATCCAACAGGGTATGCTTGACGAACCAATAGGGTACGTTCGAAAAGCCATTTCGAACCAACAGGGTCTGTTCGATGAATCAACCCTATTGACTCGATTTGCGGGCTGCCCAGGCGGCTGCCCCCATCACGCCGGCGTCGTCTTCGAGTTCTGCCGCGACGATTTTGAAGCTGTCGCGATAGGTTTCAATGAGATGCGCGTTGGCGGATTTTCGAACGTGTTTAACGAAGAGATCAGGCAATGCTTCGACCAATCCCCCGCCAAGAATGATCTTATCGGGTGCGAGAAGGTGAACAACAGTCGCGACGCCCACTCCGAGGGTTTTTGCTGCGGTTACGACGATTTCCTTGATCGCCAGATCGCCATTTGCAATTGAGTCAGCCAGTTTTCCTGAGGTGATTTTTGAAATATCGGTCCCGCAGGTTTTCAGCAAATGCGGGGCCAGACCACGATACGCAGCGCGGGCGGATTCGATGGCAATTTTCAGGCGACTGCACTCCGTTTCAAGGGATGAGCCATTAAGTCCAAGTGGGATGTGGCCCAATTCCATGCAGGAAAGTTTGGCACCTTGTAGCAGCTGACCGCCGACAACGGCTCCTGCTCCGATACCGGTTCCGGGAAAAATTCCGACAACACAATCGGAGCCTTTGCCAGCTCCCATTTCGTATTCGGCGTAAATACCTGCGTCGACGTCATTGCAAATCACGGTGGGGACTCCGCCGAAGGCTTTGCTAAAATGTTCGGTGATCGGGACGTTTTTCCATCCCAAATTGGGAGCTTCGATGAGGACGCCGGTTCTTGGATTCACTGGGCCGGGGCAACCAACGCCAATACTGGTGATTTGGTCGGCTGATACGCCAGCTTCCTCCAATGCTTCCTCAATGGTGAGGACCATCCGTTTCAAACCGGATTTTACGCCGCGATGGCCTTCGGTTTTTGTTTTGGCTTTGCCGAGTGTCTCGTAGCTCTCGGTGAAAACCTTGGCGAGAATTTTAGTGCCGCCAAGGTCAAGGCCAATGCGAACCGGGCCGGTGTGGGATGCAGATTTTGGAGTGCTCATTTCGAAAGCAGCGATGTTGCTTCATCTCGGGCCCAGGCGTCGGCTGCGATAATTTCATCGAGCGTTGGCTTCGGGTTTTGAGGGTGTGCGTCCATCACATGATTAACGGTTTCCCAAATTTGGGGAAATCCCAACGATTTTTCAAGAAAAGCAGCCACGGCGATTTCGTTAGCGGCATTCATCACGGCGGGGAGTGTGCCGCCTTCGCGACCAGCGCGTTTGGCGAGGTTGAGCGCGGGGAAATCATCAAATCGCGG
>CALAHF010000134.1 GCA_937891465.1 uncultured Verrucomicrobiales bacterium
TCCGCGACCGTCTTGATTTCCGCGACCGTCTTGATTTCCGCGACCGTCTTGATTTCCACGACCGTCTTGATTTCCACGACCGTCTTGATTTCCACGACCGTCTTGATTTCCGCCACGATCTTGATTTCCACGACCGTCTTGATTTCCGCCACGATCTTGATTGTCTCTCCGATCGTTACGCTGGTCGTTCTTTTGATTGTTGTCGTCCCTGCCTTCGTTTCCGCCCTGGTTTTCTTTTTCTGGATCCTCGTGCTTGCGGGATTCCTGATCAGGTGCACTGGATTCAGCCTTTACTGATGCTTTTGGTTGGTCGTCTTGTGATTTACGGGATCCTTTTGAATCTGTGGAGTCACTTGAAGAACCCGCATCGGATTTTGCGCGTGGCGTTTCCTCCGAACTTGACTCATTTTTTTCCGTTGGGGGGGCTTTTTTTTCAGATTCTACCTTTGCTTTGGTTTTCACAGCTGCCGTCTTCTTTTTAGGCGCAGCCTTTTTGGTGGCCGACTTTTTCTTTGCGGCAGCCTTTCGGGCAGTCTTTTTCTTAGGAGGGGCAGGGGAGGCACCGAGATTCAGTTCTGGCTGCTTAGTGCTGCTGGACTGGGGTTTCGGTTCTTCGGTAGAATCGCTCATGAAATAAAAAAAGGGTATCGTAATAAAACGTGGATCAGGAGTGGCCTTCGTATGTGAAGAGGCACTTTGATTGACTGAACGAGCTCGTTCAGCTGGTTTCTGGAAAATTAGAAAGTAGTAAAAGGTAGTTTCGAACCATTCGAGTTTGAGCAAATAGCGTTTGCCGGACTGGTGAACGAGACAGGTAGAAAAGGAGTTTCAGATTCGGAATTCAGTTCTCCGAACGGTGCCATTTTGCGATAAAAAATAGCCCGGTTCGAAAAACAATTTTCCTCCACAGAGTGGGTTCAAGGCTTCTTTCGAAAAACGGAAACAAGGGTTCCGGAAGAAGAGAGCAGAAACGCTCTCAGCAACTGGCCAAATGGCCCTCGAACGAGAGAACTGTGGCGGAAAACTACGGATGTTGCAAGTATTTTTTGCCTGTCCGTGTCAGACATCGAAAAGGCACTCTCGAAAAGGCACTCTCGGAAACACGCTCGCGGATATTTCAGTCTTGCCTCATAGTGAGGCGTTATGTATGCTTTTCCACTCTGAATTTTACCCTATCTAAAACCAAAAAATCATGTCTTTGAAACTTCACAACGCCATGTGGCCCGGACTCGTCGGAAAAGGAACTGACGAAGGCCAGGAGCCGCCTATTTCACTCGAGCGCATGCTTGAACTCACTGCTGCTGCGGAAGTGAATGGCCAAAAATACGACGGAATTGATTACTTTCTATTTCATCCGCACACGGATCCCGATGCGACGGACGACGAGTTGTGCAAAATTGCTGACACAATTCAAGGCTACGGCTTTGACGTGGGTTCACTGGTGGCACCTGTCTGGGGCGGAACAGTTGGCGATTCAGCGATGGGTGATGCTGAGCAGACCGGAAAATTTCTCGACGCTGTTAAAGTGGGTTGCCGGATCGCCGGAGTATTCAACAAACACGGTGTCCGCAAGCGCGGTGTGATCCGGATTGATTCCGCAGAATTTGGTGTTGAAAAATGGAAAGAAGATTCTGTTGGGAACACCAAAAAGATTGCTAAAACCTTCCGTGAAGCGGCAAAAATCGCGGCGGATCATGGCGAGCGCCTTGCTGCAGAAGGTGAAATCTGCTGGGCGGGAATGCATTCATGGAAAGACATGCTCGATCTTCTTGAGGAAGTTGGAATGCCTGAAACGCTTGGTTTTCAGGCCGATTTGGCTCACACCTACCTGTACACGCTTGGTTACAATGCACCTGAGTATGCGCTGGTGAAAGAAGGTTACACTGATGAAGAGTTTTATGCGGCGTATGAAGAAATGACCGACAAGCTGCGTCCGTGGACGATAGATTTCCACGTGGCTCAGAACGATGGTGAAGTTCATGGTGCCGGAAGTCACGATAAGACTGGAAAGCATTGTCAGGCAGATGATCCAAACGGAAAAATGGACATCGTGAAGTGCGCGGGTTACTGGCTGAAAGATTATGCGGATCGCGGCATCGAGCACATTTGCTGGGACGGGTGCATGTTCCCGAACGACGTTCTCGAAACTGAAGAGACTTGGAATACGATTTTAAAAACGATGATCGACGTGCGTGATGCGCATGAGTGATCGGACTTGAATCCAGCCGCTGAGAAGCGATGATTTCAGGGATGTGGCAGACGATCTGCCTCATCCCTTTTTTCGTGTCGTCTCAAAAGATGCAATGAAGCTAGCCCGCCGCATTTTTACTTTATTTTGCGTGATTCTTCTCGTCAGCGGAATCTGGGGAGCGGTTTGGGCTCGAAAGAACGGCTTTTCAAAAAGCTGGCGGCTTCGAATCGAACAGGAAGTGGCCAAGCGCGGCTATTATGTGGAGTTGGGGAAACTCACCCTGGGCCCGCTGCGTGGTTTGGTGGCGGAAGATGTCCGTTTTTTTCAAACGAATAAAAAGAACGAGGAAATCGCCTTTGTTGATGATGTTTATCTCGATATCGATTTCAGCAATGTGTTGAATAATAAACAGCTATCGATTCGAACGCTGGATATTCAGGACGCCAAAGTTTCCCTGCCGCTAGATCCGGGAAATCCTGAAAGCAAAGTAAAATTGCGGATGACCAATCTGTCCGGTCGCGTGGTGGTAACTGAGAGTCAGATTGAAGTCGTGCGTGCTTTTGCGGAGATTGAAGGCATTGAAATTTCCATGGTGGGGTCGCTTTTCCGGCCGGAAAACGAGCCGGGATTGGTCCCAACAAAGAAGAAAAGTGCAGAGCAGCAACGCGTTGAGCTGCAAAAGATTGCTGATCGTCGACAGCAGATTCGAGGGCTGCTTCGAGAGCTTAAGCGAGTTGAGTTTTTGACCAATGAAGTCCCGCGATTGGATGTGAAGTTTCGGAGTGATTTGCTGGACATCAATCAAATGCGGGCCACCGCTCGATTCACGGCTCGTGATTTTCGATTGGGAAACTACACAGTCAAAGCGCTGGATGTGAATATTGAGTACGACGGTGAGCGGGACCGCGCGGTTCTCAAAGAGCTGAGATTGCAGGATACCAAGGGCGATCTGGTTTTGAATGGCGAATGGAAGCAGGAAACCAATCAGGTCACGTTCGGATTAAATTCGACGGCGGATTTTAAAGCGTTGTCGTCTCAATTTTATACCGGTTCAGAGCTGGACGAAGTTGTGTTCTTCTCGCCACCTATGATTCAAGCTGAAGGTACGCTACTTCTCGACGAGCTGCAACGCATCGATCGTCCTGAGTATTGGTTTCCAGCTGAAATGACCGGAAAATTCCGATGCGACCGGTTTGTGAGCAAAGGTGGCAAGGTTTTTGATAGCTTTGAGTTCGATTTCTCGGCTTCGGCGAATCGATTTTATATTCGCAACGCGCGTTTGGCCCACAAATCCGGAATTGCCCAGGCCAATGTAATGTTTTATACCAACGGCGGTGAGCGTGCTTTTCGTTATCAATCTCAAATCAAGATGGATCCTCGGACGTTCACGCCATTTGTGGTCGATGAAAAAGCTCGCGATTTTCTCAACTCGTGGTCATTCGACAAGAATTCAACGGTTTACATCGTTGCGGTGGGCGAAGGACCGACTCTGGATTCAAAAACGTGGATCACCAAAGGCGTTGTTGATCTGAGAAATTTCAGTCTAAAAGGAATCTCTTTCGATGAGTTGGAGGCCAGTTATGAACTTGATGGTTATCTCCAAACCTATCGCGATATCCGGCTGGTACGGCCCGAGGCCGCTCTCGGCGCTAAAGAGATTGTCCACGATGCGCAGAAGAAAAGTTGGAACGTTCCTCAAATTCTATCCCAGCTGCGGGTGTATCAGAGCGAAAGCCTTGAAGTGATTCCGCCGCCCGCCGCGGGCGACGATGTTGTGATTGAACCGTCAGTGCCGATGAAATCTCCTGCTCCGGTCGAATCGAAAGAAGAAGAGGAGGAATGAAATTTCCAATTCAATGATGTCCGCTAATTTCAAAACTAAATTCGTAGAGTGGAACGACGCTCACCCTGAGTTACTCGCGGTTCGGACGGAAGTTTTTGTAATTGAACAACAGGTCCCGGAGGAAATGGAGCGTGATGAGCACGATCCCATCAGTAAACACGTCCTCGCGATTGATTCGGAAACAGGAACTCCGATTGGGACGGCGCGGTTACTGCCAACTCTGAAAATCGGTCGCGTTGCGGTTCTAAAGTCGTGGCGAAAACACGGTGTTGGCGCGGCAATGATGCGCGTTCTGATTGATCAGGCGCGCTCAGACGGCATGTCTGAAATCACGCTTCACGGTCAGAACTGGACGATCGGTTTCTACGAATCGTGTGGGTTCGTCGCGGAAGGCCCCGAGTTCGACGAGGCAGGAATCCCACACCGAAAGATGCGGTTGGTTCTTTCGTGAACTCAAACTCTTACTTCAACGGGGAGTAGTCCGTTGGAACGAGTAGTGTTGATGAAACGCCGTTCTGCACAAGAATCTTGCCGTCTTTCTCGGAATCAGCGCGGGCTTTTTTCCAATCAGGATCGGAGCTAAACTTCTTAAAGTTCGTCTTTTTGGCGTCCTCGTCTTTGTGGGCGATGAAATAGACCAGCTGATTTTTAGCGCCTTTTTCACCTTCAACCAAATTCAGATAAATAATGTTTTCCAAGCCGTGCTTTTCAAAAAGCTCAACGGTGTGATCGCGAAAGCGGGCATTCAAATTCTTGAGCTTATCTTCGTTTGTCGTGTAAATCCGAAGCTCAAATAGCCGAGCGGGATCTTTCTTTTCGATCTTCAGCTCAGGCGAGTAATCCGTTGTTTTCAGAAACTGATTGTCGACTTTTTTCACCAGCTTGCCGACTTTGGTCGATTCCGCGTAGGCTTTTTTCCAGTCAGGATCACCCATGAACGCTTTCCACGAAGCATCGCGAGCGGCTTTGTCCGGATAGGCCATCAGATAAACCAGAGCGTTGGATTGGTTGTTCTGCGGCACCCAGTATCCGACATTGGTCATGCCGTGTTTCTCGAAAAGCCCAACGGTGTGATCACGAAACCGCGCATGAAGCGCATCGAGTTTGCCTTCGTTCGCGTAGTACGTCCGAAGTTCATAAATCCGGTCGTCAGCCTGCGCTGAATTCGAAATCAAAAGCGCAGAAAGCACAGTGAGAAGAAGTTTAGTCATCATTCGATTGAAAATTCAGCGTTGGAGATGTAGACGGAAGGTATCCTAGAGTCCCATCCCCGGTGGCAATCCCATGCCTTCGGTCAGCTTGCCCATTTCTGACGATGATTTTTCTTTGCCCTCAGCAATCGCCTGCTGAACGCCGAGAAGCACTAAGTCTTCGAGCATTTCGATGTCGTCTGGATCAACCACCGCTTTGTCGATTTTAATGCTGAGCACGTCACCCGCGCCGTTTGCTGTCACGACAACTTTTCCGCCGCCCACGCTTTTTTCCACGATTTGCTCTGCGAGTTCTTCCTGCATTGATGCCATTTTCTTCTGCATCTGCTGGGCCTGCTTCATCATCTTTGCGATATTCATAAATAGATAGGGGAAATGGGTTGGTTTAAAAAAGTTAGCTTTCGACGACACGCGCTTTGAATTCTTCCATCGCTTTTTTGATCAGTGGATCGTCGTGAAAATCGGGTTCTGCAGGCTCCGGCGGCGCATCATCTTCAACGGGAGCTTGATCAGCGCCGGCCGATTGAACTTGTTGCGCTCCTGCCTGGGGTGTCGCTGCGTTGTCGGCATTAGGAGCGGCAGCAACAATTGCGTTCGGTTCCGGTTCGTCATCTTCGATTTCCGGCGGGTCTGCCGGGGCGATATCATCCCGAACCTCTAAAGTCACCCGGGTAGTCGTTCCGGCAAGCTCAGTGGCGATTGAATCGAGCAATTCCTGATGGCGCAGCATTGAATCCCGGTAAAATCCCTGCATCGAAGAAAATCCGACGGTAAAATCCATGCCTTCATGGCTCAAAAACTTTGCGGCGCTCAACCACGTTTCGATGAGCGGACGGGCAGCAATCAGGCGAGGGCAGGCGGCTTCCCACAGTTCCATTCCCGAAACAGGTCCAGATAAAGGAACGATTGTTGGAGCGGACTCTTCCTCGGGCGCAGCGGGTGCGAGCGTAGGTTGAGCTGCAGGTGTTGGAGCCGGAGCTGGTGTTGCCGGAGTTGGAGCAGGTTTTGGCGTCACAACTGGCGGAACAACGTCAACAAGTGCGGCCGGTTTTTCCTGAGCCGGTGCCGGTGTTGAAACGGCGGCTGCTGGTTCGGAAACTGATTTCGGTGGAGCGGCAAAAACCACGGGGCTCTGCGGAGCCTGTGCTCGTGGGATGCTACCCTCATCTGGAGCCACTCCGGTTACTCCTGCCGCGCTGGAAATCATTGAAATGACTTCATCCAAAGAGGTTTCACTGATGTTTTGAATTGATTTGATGACCGCGATCTCAAGATGCAATTTCTTGTTCGGCGCCCATTTCATCCGGGCATCGGTTTCGGCCAGCAGGTCGATCAATGACAACAATCGCGAGGTGTCGACGAGGTTTTTCTGCGTTTCGAGAACTTCACGCAGCTCAGGCGGCACATCGCTGGTTTCCGAATTCGGATCCACTCGCAGAACGAGCAAATGACGGAAATAACCGATCAAATCGGAAAGCAGTTTCGTAAGATCTTTTCCAGACTCGCTGTGAGTGTGAACGCGCTCTAAAGCAGTGGCGTTGTCTTGATTCAGAATCAGACCGCCGAGTTCCACGATCGCTTCGTTCGAGTTGAATCCAAAAATATCGAGAACGTCCTTCTCTCCGATTTCCTCACCGCAAAACGCAACGAGCTGATCGAGCATCGACTGCGCGTCACGCATACCGCCTTCCGCTCCTTTGGCGATTGCAAAAGCTGCTGACTCTGAAAGCTTCACACCTTCTTCCGTGGCGATAAAACCAAGGTGATCGGCGATAATGTTCGTCGGGATGCGGCGGAGATCGAAACGCTGACACCGCGAAATGATTGTCGGCAAAATCTTCTGCGGCTCCGTTGTCGCAAAGATGAATTTCACGTGATCCGGCGGCTCCTCCAGTGTCTTCAGCAACGCATTGAACGCTGCTGTCGTCAGCATGTGGACCTCATCAATGTAGTAAATTTTGAATTTGCCCGAAGACGGCGCAAATTTTACCGTGTCACGAAGATCACGAACCTGATCGACGCCGTTGTTTGACGCTCCATCGATTTCGAGCACGTCGAGGCTGTTTCCAGCCGCAATTTCTTCGCAAAGCGGATCATCCGGATCAAAATCTACTTTCGGACCGCCCGGGCCATTCAGTGCTTTCGCGAGAATCCGTGCGGTCGACGTTTTTCCCGTTCCACGGGGCCCGACGAACAAATAAGCATGGGCCAAACGCTCCTGTTCGATCGCATTCTTAAGTGTCTGTACGACATGATCCTGCCCTAAAACGTCGTCAAACGTCTTGGGGCGGTATTTCCGGGCAAAAACCTGATATCCTTCGCTCACGCTTGCCATTGTAGAGACTTTTTGGCGAAGGCAAACCGCGAATTTCGGAAAAGTGATCTTTTGTGAAAAAACGAAGCAACCGAGGGCGTTCGATGAACCGATAGCGTTGTTATTTTTGATAAAAGAAATGCTGCTTCAAGGTCCTGCGAGTGAAGCGAGGTTAATCAAAGAAGATTTAGCATTTTCTTCTACAGCCTGACGAAATGTAGAAGAACTTGCTAAAAGTTCTGCCCCTTCGCGGGAAAATAAGAGCCGGATCAACGTTGATTTGCCCTTTCGCAGGAGAATAAGGGGCAAAATTCTCGAATAATGGCCGTTCGTGAGATTCGGGTTTCAGGCACAGCGTGCCGTTCCATGGCTATTCATGGGGTGGTCTGACGGGCCTGCTTTTCGCTGAATTTTTTGCGCTCGCTCCACTCATAGATGGAGGCGCAACAAGAAAACGAGATGTTAGAATTTAAGAGAACGCTGAGGGTGGTGCGAAGCGTCCCATTGGCGTCAGGATCAGCAACGGTAAACCGTTGATCGTTACAGAATCCTGATAGGATTCCATATTACAGCCCAGGGTCGCGGAGATCCGCGTCGCAATGCGGATCGGAGAGACCCTGGGAATCCGAATTCCACCACCGTCCCAATCCTGAGGGGATTGCGTCCTTCCAATGTGGCGGATCGAATCAGATCAGTTGGAAGGACGCAACGCTTTCAGCGTTGGCAATGGAATTGGATGATGTCCCAGGGTTTCTCGATTCCGCGTGCCCGCGGAATTCCGCAACCCTGGGCTATAGGACGGAATCCCTTCAGGATTCTACAATCGACTGATTATAAATGGAATGGCGGGATTTAACCTGACGTTGATGGGCGAAGCGTCCCGCTGAGCCGCGTGGTCCGAAAAATCTATTGAAATCGCCGCGAAGCGATTGGGATTGGATTCGTTTCCTCGGACCACGCGGCTCAGGAGGGACCCTTCGCCCCACCTTAAAAACCTTTTTCGTCCATATCCCACGAACCAACAGCAAAATATGACCGCGATACCGCCTGTCAAAACCCCACCTAATCGCGACAACGATTTTGTTGAAATTCAACAAGTTAACCCTGCTGCTATTTGGTAGGGTATGTTCGATGAACCCAATGGGTTGTTTCGAAGAGATAGGGTGCGTTCGATGAACCAACAGGGCAATGGAACGAGATTAAGCAATTTGTCATCAAATTTTTGGGATTCGGAAACGGGCTGAAAGCTCGTTCGCACAAAGCCCAGGCTTTCACGCCTGGGGAGAAATCGCATTCCAGGAAAGCGGCCTGAAAGGTCGCCAGCAATCGTCACTTCCATATTCAGCTTGGTTTTTAAACGATGTTTGCGAGCGACCTTTCAGGCCGCTTTTGATACTGGGATCATTCATAGGCCTGAAGGCCCATGCTTTGTGCGATAGGGCTTTCAGCCCACAGGGCATGCGACAATGGCGCATAAACTCGTGCCATTGGAACCAAGAGGAGTGGTTCGTGGAACTTCCACCTCGGTCAAAACGGAATCGATTTCACCGAAAATCTCTCGGTTAATCATCGACTTTGAGGATTAACTTGCAAATCTTCCGGTTAATTACCAATATCCGTGAATAACTGGAAGATTTGCAGGTTATTAAGAAATGAACCTGCAGATTTTCTGATAAACCAATAGTTTGCTGAAGAAAACTCCTTCCAGATGAGAGGTGACCGCATATTCCACGATTGGTTCCCCCTTGGAGTGGCGATAGACCTTGTCGAAGGAGATGTGAGTGACGTGGCCGAAGCAGTTCGGACTCAGATTGGACGATGGACAGGACGAGAGCGACTTGAGGAATCGGAATCGAGTCTTACGGACTGGAATTCGCTGTTTAGTTCTGTCGATGTGTTCACGAACGTTCCGACCAAGTTCTTCTGCATCCCCACGAACAGCCAGTGGACAGCACTATGGACGAATTGCTTCCTATGTGATGGATACGATTCACTCTGTCTCTGCCTGACTAAGAATCACGGACTGCGGACGATTCATTGGAAGGCGTCCGATGAGCCAGGGGTATTTCAGCCGGGATCCAATTTCTGCCACCGCGCGATCTCAGCAGGAGGAAATCTCGAGGAGAGGACTGTTCACTGCTCGCAGCAGGACTCGAGATGGGTATTTCATGAGATTGGCGCGGCGTTCCCGGAAGAGGACCTCAGCCTCTATCAAGCACGAGCTAGGAGAAACCGTTTCAACGAAGAGGTCTCCATAGAACTTCTGGGCCGACTCGGCGCGAAGCCACGAGAACAGCAGTTTTACGATTTTTCACGTCCGATCCGAATTGTTGAACGCATAGGTTTTCCTGATACGGTTTCCCGAGAAGATTTTGCCTACATCCAGACGAGAGTCGATCACCACAAACAGCGAACAATGCGTCGATCCTAACACGCCTAACACGCCTGACCCGCCGAGAGTTCAATCTGCCATGACAGTTCAACCATCAACTCAGAAGTTGGAGCGCGCCCTCGGTCAGGCGTAGGATGACTTGGGCGTTTCCACCTCGCACCTGCCCCCCCACCAAACTTTCCCGTAAAATCGGGCTGGTTGATTCGTCAAATAACGGCGAGATTTCAGGTGCCTATGTCTTTTTTCCGCAAACTCCTTAGCAAGATTCGCACGCTGCTCCGACCGGGGCGGGAGGATTCGAAATTTCGTCGGTTTGCGGTGGCGCCGGTGGGCTGGCTTTCGGCGGCGGGGCTGACGTTTTGCATTGCGTTGGGGCTGTATTTTACGATCAAGGCGCTGACGTTTCCGTTTAAGAAGCTGGATGATCTACCGGAGCGCACGTTGGTTTTTGATCGGAAGGGGGAATCGATGGGCTATGTCTCGGGGCATGGCGAAAACCGAGTGGCGGTGAAGTTGGAGAATGTGTCGCCGAATTTCACGGAAGCGTTGATCGCGCGGGAGGACAGCCGGTTTTATAAGCATGGCGGAGTTGATTTTCGGGGCGTTGCTCGCGCTGCTCTGCGGAATCTGAAAGATGGCGATGTCCAGCAAGGGGCGTCGACGATTACGATGCAGCTGGCGCGGAATGCGTGGGGTTTGAAGCAGAAAACGCTCGCACGAAAGATGCAGGAGGTGGCGTTGGCGCAGCGATTGGAGCGTCGGCTTTCGAAGGATGAGATTTTGGAGCATTATGTGAATCGGATTTATTTCGGCTACGGGCTGTATGGAATCGAACGCGCGTCGCAGGGCTTTTTCATGAAACCGGCTTCGGAGTTGACGGTTTCGGAAGGGGCGATGATGGCTGCGGTGATTCGGGGACCAAGTTTGTTGAATCCGTTTCGGGATTTGAAGTCCGCCAAAGTAGCGCGCAACGAGGTGTTGGCTCGTTTGGTTGCGGACGAAAAACTTACTCAAGCGGAGGCAGATGCGGCGAAAAATGAAGAGGTGAAACTGCGACCTTCAAGCAAGCGGTCAGCAACGGGAAGTTATGTGTTGCAGGAAATTCATGGGCTACTCGATGATTTCCTAGATCCTGATGAAATCGCGGAGGGAAGTCTGCGGATTTACACGACGATTGATCAGGAATTGCAGAATACGGCCCAGACGAAACTGAATTCGCATCTCACCGAAATTGAATCGCGGTCGGGGTTTCCTCATCCGTCGAAGAGCAAATGGAAGTCCGGAGCGACGAATTATGTTCAGGGGGCTGTCGTTTCGATTGATAACCAGACGGGCGCCATTTTGGCGATGGCTGGCGGTCGGGATTTCAAACAGAGTTCGTTCAACCGAGCGTTGAATGCGGAACGGCAATGTGGCTCGACTTTCAAAGCGTTTGTTTATGCAGCGGCGTTTGACGAGGGCCTCATGCCAGGAACGTGGGTGAGTGATGATGCGATCCGCTACGACACGGGCGATAAAAAATTCTGGAGTCCAAAAAATAGCGACGGCACATTTCTGGGGGATCAGCCGGCGGCGGTTGGGCTTATTCGGTCACGCAATACGATGTCGGTTCGGGTGGGGCAAATCGCCAGGCTCGAGCAGGTTCAGGGACTCGCGCGGGCGTTACAGATGGGTGAAATTCCCGATTCGCCAGTGAGTTATCTCGGAGCATTTGAAACCACGCTCATGACGCTGACGAGTGCGTATTCGACATTTCCGGCTCAAGGGAAAAATAACGCTCCGTATTTGATTGATCGAATTGAAAGCGCCGAGGGCGATGTGCTTTTTCAAAGCCGAATTCGTTCCGAGCAAATTCTCCGTCCATCGATTGCTTGGCTAACGAGTGATGTCCTTGGAAACGTGATGCAAGCTGGCACCGGCCAAACGGCGGAAAAACTGGGTTATAGCGCCCCAAGTTATGGCAAAACGGGCACGACGAACGATTACCGCGACGCCTGGTTTCTTGGATTCACTGACAAAGTGACAACCGGCGTGTGGGTGGGAATGGACAAGCCAGCGACGATTATGAGCCGCGGCTATGGCAGCACTTTGGCGCTTCCGATTTGGACTGAGGTGATGAAAACAGCCGAGACCGCTGGTTTTAAAGCCGAAAAAATTGGCCCACCTTCAGAATTGAGAACTGTCGAGGTATGCCGCGCCTGCGGTGGTTTGGAAACCCGGGGGTCGCTTGCTCCCTATCAAATGGGATTGCCGGGAGATCTGATTCCCCGTTTTAAATGTCCCGGCCATGGTCGCAGTAGCGGTGGGCTGTTCGATTTCTTCTCGAAAAAGACCGATGCTCAGCGCGATCAGGAGCGGCTGGAACGTTATCGCGAAAGCGAGCGTCGGCGCAGTGAGCGGCGGGATGATGGTGAGGGTGGCGTTGGCGAAGCGCTGCGCGGTATCGGTCGATTCATCTTCGGCCCGTCGCAATAACGCCGTGATTTCGGCGTGATTTCGGCGT
>CALAHF010000135.1 GCA_937891465.1 uncultured Verrucomicrobiales bacterium
AGCAGCTGATTTGTAATCTGCAGGTCGTCGGTTCGAGTCCGACAAATGGCTCCATCATTCTTAACAAGTTATAAAGAATGAGATTTTCTACGGGAATTCCTTTGCCATTCCTTTGCCGGTTTTGAGATTCTTGGATTTGTTCCGATTCACTCAAAAACTCGCCAAATATCGGAATCTTCGACGATCTCTTTTCGGATCTCCGGCCAAGCGTCAACGGCTTTCTGAATCTCGGCTTTTCCCATTACTTCCAATCCTTCCCGAATCAATCGCCTGGCGTTCGCGTGATGAAAGCTATCCGGCATCGCTCCGGTTCAATCTCTGAGCAAATCAACACGTTTGCCAAGGCTTCTCCGAGTTCCCATTTTTCGCCTGCTGTGGCGATTCTAAGGCGCATCTCTGCGGCAAGCGGTTCGCATCGGTCGAGCGGTTCAAGATTCTCTGTGGCTTCCCACGCCTCTTCAATCATTCCGAGTTCGAGGTATCCCTCTGCCTCACTTAAAATCTCAGTCATTTATCAAAAGGTTTCGCTTGGCGCAGAGAGCGGAAATCTGTGAAGGAAATCTCTTCACGTTCGAGTGATTGCGCTTCGTGTTCGCGGAACCATTTAAGATTTTGCTGATCACTGAATTCTTCGTCAAAAATTGCTCGTTCACCATCAGTCAACTTTGACACATCAACTTCACTGAGAAGTTTTACTTCCGTTACTCTATCCAATTCCTCCAATCGAGTCTGCCACTTCTCAAGTAAGGTTCCTGAAATCGGATTGTGGATTTTGGTTAGTTCGTTAAGGGCTTCTTTAAGCTGATCTGATTGACTCTCTTGAAGGCCAAAGCAATTTACAGTCCACTCTGCGATTACGTCTTGGCGCGTTTGCTCTGCGTCCATGCTCCGGATTATTTCATTTTGTTCCGGAGAAAATTGTTTATACAGGAGGTCGCTCTCTCTAGCAAAAGGGAGAACGTCAATTTCGGTGTTCCAATCTGCCAACGGTTGGGCATCAATTTCTTCTGGATTACACCAGTTCCATCGCTTTTGCTTTTTCAGCTTACTCTTAATATCAGCCCATATGGAGCCGTCATTGATCCACGTTGCGATTTCAGCGATCGGACCTGCAATATGGGGCTTTGATTTCTCGTAAAGGGAATAGGCGGATTGAAAGAAAAGTAAGGCCCTCGTTCGTTGCGCTGTAACGCCAAAAAGGAGTCCCCTTTTTGATCTGCCGCCTCTTTCAGAGTCAGAATGTATTTAGCGGGTTTCTCATCATCGCCCATAACGGCCTTACCTTTACATTCCTCCTTGAATTTCCCAAGCTTATTTATTAATGGTGTGAATATGAATCAAAAGATCATTGCATCCCGGCAGGACCGACGCACCGATAAGAACTCCTTGAAAAAGCGAATTCCTATCAGTTGACAACGTTAACCGAAATGAACGATTCTTGTGAAAAACAGTGCCAGGCTATATTTTGAACCCCCTCAAACCCGGCCGGACCAACGCGCCGATAACCCCCCTTGAATAAGCAAATTCCTATCAATTGAGGAACCGTATTACAATCCTCTACGGCCCCCCTGCATCAGGAAAGAGCACATTATTGATCCACTTGGCGCTGAATTTTCCGGAATGCGTCACTATCGATCTCGAAAACTATCCAGTCTACGCAGGTCGGGGTAAATTACTGAAGCGAATTGCAGACTACCACTGCGGAGTTCCGGTATTTGTGGGTGCAGCTGATTTGTCACCGGAGGAGTTTCCATCCGACAGCCGTGTAATTGCACTAATGCATAATTCCGAGGAGGAATATTTAGAACGGCTCAAGTCGAGGGATAAACTGTCCATAGAATACAAGGGCAGCCAAGATGCAGGACACTACCAATCGATCCGCGAATATCTCTCCTTCCATCCCCCGTTTTGCACAATTGATCCAAAAGAATACGAAGGCCAATTTGGCCGGCTTGCAACGGTAGTATACAAGAGTGGCAACCCTGAATCTATGAACAAACGCGTTCCGGAGCCAAAGAACCGATCAAAATTCAGACTGTTTCGCCGACGAAAAACCAAACTCTCCATCAAGGGGCGATATTTCGGGACTTCTGGGATTTCTATTTATGGTGGGGTCTATTCACCTGACGATCCGGCGAAGCACTTCACTGTTGAGTTGGTTGACGGGACGGGACGAGTCAGTCTCTCCAAGCTGGCAAATGAGGATGCTCTAAAGCCGGAAATTCCGGATGGCCATGGGTTCTCTTTTCCCATTCCCGAATCATGGCTCAATGTGGATAACGAAGAGTTATGCTTTCAATTCAGAGTGGTCGAGACCGGTGATTGCTTTCCGAAGGAACCGCGTCCTCTTCCCGTGAGGCGAATCCTCCGTGAGATCGACAAGAAAGGTGAATCTCATACAGTGGTCGCAGCGAGACTGCGCCAGGCTGCCCGCTCTTTGATCGACATGCCTAACGACCGAATGGTCATAGTTGCTATCCACGAAATGACCCGCACGGGTGCTCCCATGATAGCGCTTGAGATAATTAGGCATCTCAAAAAGCACTTCAATAAAGATGTGCTGGTGCTCTGTCTCGGGCCTCGAGGTCCCCTTCACAAGGAATTCAAAGAGGCATCCGTCTTGGTTGCAGAGAATCTTGGGCAAGGTCTTTCTACTGCTGCAGAGGATACCCAAAGGTTCCTTTCGGTACTAGCCGAACGCATTCCATGTCGAAATGTTCTGGTCAATTCTCTATGCTCAACAGAGCTTGCTGTCGCTTGCCGAAATGCCGGGTTCGAAGTGACCTCTCTGGTACATGAGTATCCCTACGCTTTTGATCCTGATTGGATTCGTCGCCATTTCGACCATGCGCAGGCAGTGATTTTTCCCTGTCGTGATGTTTATGAGTGCTTCGTCACGAACGGCACAGGAATCTGTGCCCCGGGAAAGAGTGGCCCCAATTTCTCCATCCTTCCGCAGGGATGTTATCAATTGGAGAAAGAGCCGCTCGCACCCGAGACACTGGAAACTTTCACTAGGGAGTTTCGCAGGGACAACTTCCTAGGCCCCGCGGACCGGTTGGTAATTTCGTGTGGCACCATTGATTGCCGTAAAGGTTTTGATTTTTTCACCCAACTTATCCGCTATTACGCTGGAAGCCCTTCACACCCTGAGCGGACTCATTTCCTCTGGATTGGAAAAATCGATGACAAGGGGCTCTTCGAGATCCTGCTCCACGACATGCGCCGTGAAGGAGTGATCGGCAGATTTCATCACCTCGACGCGATGGAAGATGTGAGGCCGGCGATGCAACAAGGGGACGTTTTCCTGCTCTGTTCCCGGATTGATCCGTTTCCCAGTGTTGTTCTCGAGTCGTTTGTTGCCGGGATGCCCGTGATAGGATTTGATCGGGATCAGGGGTGTGCCGAAATGATATCAAAGACAGGATTCGGACGAGTGGTAAATTATCAAAACCTAAAAGCGACAGCTGAAGCGATCGATCACCTCATTGGAGATGTGCCGGAGCGCGACAAGGTTAAAAAGTTGGGCAGGTCTTTTGTCAGCGAGAATTTTGGCTTCGCGGATTATGGGACCAGGCTCGGGCAATGGCTTTACGAAGGATTCCCTCTACCAGAGACAAAGGACTCGCGCCTTGACTTCGATTCCGAGTCTCCCGGAAGGCAATCAATTGGGGATAGCCCCGCTCCAGCGAGCCAAAACGATTCCGACCGACAGCCAAACATCGTCGAGCGGGGTATGGCTTTCCTCTCCAGGGCACAACACCCCGACGGCGAGTTCGAAACACTCATTTCGACCGAAGCATCCCTGGAAAACGTAATTTGGGACAGTTCCCCCTTTGTGACCGCGATGATTATCCATGCACTTGATGCATGTCTGCCGGAGTCAAAGCCCATGATCGAGAGAGCGCTCGGATTTCTCGAAAGTCAGATGGAGGCGGGAGGAGTTTGGCGCTATTACTCAAACCGAAACTTTAAACATAGCCGCATCCCACCTGATCTGGATGACACTGCCTGCGCGACATTCGCGCTTAGGGAGAATAACCGCCAAATTCCCTCTAATCATTGGATATTCGATGAAATGCGGTCTGAGAATGGCGCCTATCGTACTTGGTTGATACCGGGAGCCAACGCGCATGACTCTTTCGGCGCCTATCTCTCAAGCTTGGAGCAACTTTCGATTGAACGCTCTCCGGCGATTCCGCCGAAATTCGCAGGACACCCTCGTTTTGCCAACCCCAGGGATCCAGTCAACCCAGTTGGCAATGATCCAGTGGTGAACGCAAACGTCTACTTGTGTCTTGAGGACGAAGGCGAGAAAGCAGCGCTAACCAACTATTTGACCCAAGTGATTGCCAGCGGTAGCGATTCGTTTGCGAGCGACTTCTATGCCGACATCGCCTCTTTCTACTACGCATTGGCGAAGGTGGCCCAAAAGTCCGGTCCCGAAATGGTAGAAAAACTGAGTGGAGTGAGGCCGGAACTTGAAGATCGAATCAAAGCTATTTCCAACGAATCAAGTCTCAACGCATCCATGATCATTTCAGCAGCCCTGATCCTGGCTCCTGATCTTGAGGGAATCCCCGCAGCGATCGATCATCTTAGTGCAGCCCAAAGGGAAGATGGCTCGTGGCCGCGATCCGTTTTTTACCGTGGGCCCAAGGAGTTCTGGGGCTCTGAAGAACTAACTACAGCACTTTGCCTTGAAGCTCTCTGTCGTTTCGCTCCGCCAGTTGGTAATTCTCAACGGACAGAACCAGACTCCGGGAATAGCCCTCCCACGTTTGCAACCGTTCAGATCGACCTAGAGTCAGCGGCGCTCTGCAGGGATCCTTACCCAGTCTACCAACGACTTCGCGAGCAGAACCCGGTGGTCTACAACACATTCAGCCAAACATGGCTCGTCAGCCGCTACCAGGATTGCCGGCAGATTCTTGAAGACCCAACGCATTTTTTAAACACGGGAACATCGAATCCGTCACTAATAGGTACAGATGGTGCCACTCACCAACGCGTTCGAGCCGCAGTGGGAGAACTATTTTCCCCCAGACGTCTCACCGATCTTGAGGGGTTGCTCGAGGAGTGGACTCAGCAATGTTTCGATGGTTTCCGCGAATCGTCTTCCTGTGAATTTTTGAGTGCTGTCGCTGTTCCCATTCCAGCGCGTGTCGTGGCCTACCTGATGGACCTTGATGAGAGCAACGATGGAAAACTTCGGGATTGGGCGGAAGCCCTGCTTGTTGCGAAATCCTGGGCGCCAGAGCATCAACAAACCCTGATGCGGGATTGCCGTGAATTCTTTCATGCACACTTCTCCGCGATCAGGAAGCGAGCCGAAGACTCTCCCTTCCATCGGCTTCTTTTGAAGTCCGATCAGGACGGTGGCCTCTCTGAGGCGGAACTCGTCGACTTCTGCATGTTGTTGATGACCGCAGGGTTTGTTACTACCGTCAACCTGATCGCCAACGCTGTCACCATTCTTGCCACTCGCCCTGATCTGCAGGAAAAGCTACATAGGCACCCTGGAGAGATACCTGGTTTCATTGAGGAAGTTTTGCGGTACGAAAGCCCCGCTCAAAGTGTTCATCGGGTAGCCGCGGCTACAATCGAGTTTGAAGGGCGGAAGATCGAGAAGGGACAAGAGATCCAGTTGCTGGTGGGGGCTGCGAACCGTGACGAATTCGTCTTCGAAGAAGGTGATGTATTTTTAACTGATCGTAAACCCAATCGTCATCTGTCGTTAGGGAACGGCATTCACCAATGCTTAGGCATGCACATTGCCCGCCTGGAGGCAAAGGTTGTAATTCGGCTCCTGCTTGAGCAATTCCCGCGTTTTGCGGCAGACTGGCCAGAAGAGAAAAGCCCTCTTCGAAACTATTTCGTTCTACGTGGTCCAGAGCGGCTGCCTATTAGGTTCGACAAATCGAATCCATGAGAGGGGTTCTCGATCAATTGAAAAAAGCCAGCCGTTTTACTGGTTGGTGGACTTACAAGATCAGTTATCTGTTAATCCCTTTATATTGGCTCCTATCCGGTAGTGACCTACCCACGGGTAGGGTGGTTGTGACGTTCTTTTGCCTGTTGGGCTATTTTGTATCGACCGCAACCTTCGGCCATATCGTCAACGACATCGGCGATGCTGATCTCGATGCTCGTGCATCGAAAAAGAACTTGGCCGGGAGCTGGTCCCTGACTAAGCGAGTCGGACTTCTCGTTCTCTTGACGTTGATTCAATTTCTCTTTCTGGCAGGGGCCAACGCTGACCTTCCAGTCTTTATATTAGCGGCAATTGAATGCATCCTGTTTTTCACATATTCCTTTCCGCCAACGCGGTTCAAGGAATCGGTCCTCGGAATCTTCGTGGATTCCGCTTACGCGCACGTAATTCCGTTTTTGATCGCAATACTGGTGGCACCCTCTAGAGAAGGAATATTTCCGGGTCTTGCCGGCATCTTGATCGGTTGGCAGGCATGTGCAGGGCTGCGGGGAATCATCGGTCACGAATTGGAGGACTTGGCGAGCGATGCAGCGTCCGGAGTCCGTACTGCCGTGATTCGCCTTGGCTCGGAGAGGTCGCGTAATCTGCTTTTTCGGGTTGTTATACCGGTTGAGGTCACTCTTCTCTGTCTTGGACTTGGCTGGCTTTCAACTTGGTCCTCGATTCCGCTTCTTGGCTTGGGGTTCTATCTCTTGTTTCTGTTACTGAAGAAGCTCAAATACGGCGCTCCTTTTGGAAAGTTTGATATCAATCACCAATGGGATCGAATTCTTGATCCCTTCTACCGTAACGTGTTACCCATCTTTGTTCTGATCGGTCTGATTCTCTCTGAGCCGGCTTACTGGCCCCTGTTAGTTTTCCACTTGATTCTATTCCACCTTCCAAAGAGAGAGGATCAAAGCGGTAACAGATTGGATGTTCCTCAATCGAAGGTCAAAGTTCGAATGATTGAAAATGATGGCGAAATGGCAATTGATATCGAGGGAGCCTATTTAACATCAACACTAACCAATCGAACGGATGTCAACATCTACCTCGTCGTTTCGATTGATGAAAAGAACTGTCCTGTCGAGATCTGTTACGGTCCAAATCAGTTCAGCGATTACTGGAAGGCCTTCCATAGCGAAGAACCACCTGTGACATTCCAGATTTTTATCCCCTTCGGAAACTCGCAAGACGGAGACCTTTTGATCGAAGCTGGGTGGAAAAACCCGACAACGAGGATTCCTTTGTATTCAGGAGCTGTTAGAGCCAACCGCCTTCATTCTGAAGAAAACCGCGAGGAAAAATAGAAAGTGTCTTTCAACGACTGCACCCCCTCAAACCCGGCCGGACCAACGCGCCGATAAAAATCCTTGAAAAAGCAAATTCCTATCAGTAGTAAGAAGCACAAAGTAGTAAGAAGCACAAGATTGGCGCGGTGTTAGGAGGTGAGAGGGAGTTTGATTCTACCCACGCGTGCCACAACCGGCATGCCGAATCTTAAGTTTGCTGAAACCCAATCTTGTCCGCGGGAGCGTTTCAGTTCAGAATCAGCAAGAACCAAAACCAATGAACGAATTGCCAAATAACGAATTGCCAAATAACGAACACCTGCTCGAGCTAGCGAAGCGGGATCAGGAGCTCTCAGATGCTAGCGGACAGGAGGTCGTCGGGCTGCCATATGGAGCATTGATGCGCGACGTCTCGGTGCACGCCGACGAGCGTGGCTATCTGTTCGAGGTGTTCGACGAGGAATGGGGTTGGCACCCGGAACCACTGACGCGGGTCTATGTCAGCACGATCCTGCCGGGGATTGGCAAGGGGTGGAATTTGCACAAAGAGCACGAGGATCGCTACACGGTGCTGCAGGGCGAAATGTCGGTGGCGATGTATGATGGCCGCGAGGATTCACCGACTTTCGGGGGCTGTTTTTACGTGCTGCTTTCGGAGCGCCGCCGCCGCTCGCTGACGATGCCGATCGGTGTCTGGCACTGCGACTACAACCTCTCCGAGAAGGAAGTGATCTTCATCAACTGCCCGACGGGACGCTACGGCAACAAGTCACCCGACAAGTACCGCCTGCCACTCTACACTGACAAGATCCCTTACAAGCTGCCGCCGGGTCTCAGCGGTTACTGATCGAATTCTGACGTGAAGGGGGCAGTCACCATCTCGATCCTGTTGCCGACGCACAACCGTGCGGCGACCACAACGATCGCGCTACAGAGTTTACTCGGGCAGTCTTTCCAAGATTGGGAAGTGTTAGTGGTCGGCGACGGCTGTGATGACGGCACCGGCGAGCTGGTGAAGGCGGTTGCCGAATCCGACCCGCGGGTGCGCTGGTTCGATCTGCCCAAAGGCGCCAATTTCGGCTACGCGAACCGCAACATCGCCCTGCGTGAGGCGCGCGGTGAACTGATTGGTTTCCTCGCGGACGACGATCTGTATTTTTTCTCTCATGTCGAACGCCTGGTCGCCCTGATGAAAGATCCGGCGGTACAGCTCGGCGTCAGCAGTGCGCTGTGGGTCGATACGTCGGGGCATATGATCCCAGTGGTCGCGCCGCTGCATGATGCTGGCTACCGGGCACGCTTTCTAGACGGAGAGAACCGCATTGCCGCGTCGTCGTTTGTCCACCGCCGAGAAGTTTTCGACGAAGTCGGTTACTGGCGCGAAGACTTGCCAAAGCATGGCGATCTCGATCTCTGGCACCGCATCATCGCGCGCTATGGCGAGGATTCAGTGCGCACGGATCCGCGCCACAGCCTGGTGCATTTTCGCGCACCGTGGAAACGGGCCGGTGTCGATCCAGATCCACACGACTTTGGCACCTGGCAGCAACTAATCGAATCCCAGCGACTCGATGCGCAGCTGAAAATCGCCACCGGCGAGAATTTGCTGCAAGAGCGGCTGTGGGAGTTTTTGATCGGCGGAGACGGCTACGCGGCGGGATCGCAGTGCCTGGAGCTGGCTGCGGCGCGGACATTGGAGAGCTTCGCCTTCGCATCGATGGATGAGGTCGCGCGGCTCAGCGGCGAGGCCGGTGTGCCGCGTGAAAATTACGAAAAACAGGTCGCGCGCGCAGAGAAGTGGAAGGCCAAGCAACGCGAGGCACTAGCGCGGGCGGAGCGATGGAAGGCAAGGGCCGACGGATGAAATTCGGCCGCAAACCCAAGACGGGGCCGCTGAAACAGCGCTATTTCGGGATCGTCGATCTCAGTTTTCACGGCGGCGTGTTCGCACCGCAGGCTCCGGATCTGAAATTCCATGTTGCGCTGATCGATGGCTGGGGAAAGGAGATCATCTCGACCTTGGCGGATGGGGATTCCCTCAAAGAGGGCATTCCTGATGGCAATGGCTTCAGGTTGCCGGTGCCGTATGAATGGCTCGCAGACCCGCTCGCGGAGACGCAGTTCCAGTTCCGCATTGTCGAGACGGGCGAGGTGTTTCCAAAAGAGCCACGCGTGCTCTCCGCCGCGAAGATGGTGCGTAAGCTCGATCGGCTGACCGAATCGAAGTTCGCCCTGCGCAAGAAGATCCTCGCCGCAACGGAGCGGCTCGATTCGATCCCAATGCACCCCCTCAATCCCGGCAGGACCAACGCGCCGATAAAAATCCTTGAAAAAGCAAATTCCTATCAGTTTTCGTGCTCATGGTAGCACTTTACACATGGGGTAGGACAACTAGGGGGTGATACCCTGTGATTTTGTGAGATTAGCGTTGGTGCTGGATTAAAAGAACGGCTATCATCCCGCCATGGCTGACAATTATCATGGCGAGCCACTGCTTGTAAGGGACGATGAAGCGGTTTCTTTATCCCGGGTGATGGTGGGAGATGCTGATGGTGGAGGAGAATTCAACGAGGATTACATTCGAAATCTGGCTTTCGACCACCCCGGTTGCCTGCCGATTGGTGAAATCGACAGCGCCTACCTGAATCCGATCCCGGTATGCAAAGAGTTGTGGACCCCGGCTGGGCCTATTGATGCCTTATACATAACCGAGGAAGGACGTCTCGTAGTGGTTGAAGCCTGCTCTGACCCGCCAAAAGGTTCCGCAGATGTGAAAGAGAGCCTTTT
>CALAHF010000136.1 GCA_937891465.1 uncultured Verrucomicrobiales bacterium
TTTTATTTATTATATTTACAAGCAAACAACCAAGTCCATCAGATAATGAAATACCTCTTTAAAACTCTCAGTATTTTGCTGTTCACTGGATCCGCATTCTTTGTAACTGCGCAAACCATCGTAGCTCAAAGCTTCACAATTCGCACTACTGCCTACACTCATTCCGAAGACGATCACCTAGTTTACGGCAAATCCACGGCATCAGGCACTCAATTGCAATGCAATCAGCAATACACGTCCGCCGCCGCAGACTGGTCACGTTTCCCTCTGGGCACAAAATTTAAAATCAAAGGCGAGCCAACTATTTACGTCGTCGACGATTATGGAATCGCGCTCGTTGGCACCAGCACCATCGATATTTACCGCCCCACAACAAAGGCGATGAATCATTGGGGAGTTCGCACCGTTGAAATTGAAATTCTCAAAACAGGTGACATCGAAAAGAGCCGACGCATTCTCAAATCACGCGGCAGATTCGGTTTCGTGAAGCGGATGCACACCGACATGTCGCGCGGTTAACCGTTGGTTTCCACAAACCACCCCTACTCGTTCATAGAATCGGATCTCATGCCACAACATCGTGAATCACATGTCCATGAACGTTTGTGAGCCGACGCTCCAGACCATTGTGATAATAGCTGAGTCGTTCGTGATCCAACCCCAACAGGTGAAGAATCGTGGCATTGAAATCGTAAACTGAAGTCGGATCGACGGCCGCCTTATAGCCGAACTCGTCACTTTCCCCGTAGCTGAATCCCTTTTTCACACCTGCTCCCGCGAGGAAACATGTGAACGCACTTGGATTGTGATCCCGCCCCGTGCCATTGCCCTGAAGGAATGGCATGCGACCGAACTCGGTGCACCAAACGATCAAGGTATCATCGAGCATCCCGCGACGCTTCATGTCGCTAATGAGAGCGGCAGTTGGTTGATCCATGATCTCAGCCTGCATGGCGTGAGTGTCTTTAATATTTGAATGCGAATCCCAATTGGTGATTCCATTGCCCCCGGCAGGGTCGCTACCATTGAAAAGCTGAACGACACGAACACCCTTTTCGAGGAGACGACGTGCAAGGATGCAGTTTTTTGCATACTCCTTTTTCAAATCACTCCCGGAATCCGTTCCATATTCTTTGTGAATCGATTCAGGTTCTTTCGACAAGTCCATCATATCAGGAACGGACAACTGCATCTGTCCCGCGAGTTCGTAGCTTGCAACTCGCGCCGCGAGATTTGCGTCACCCGGGTATTTTTCGAGATGATTTCCGTTCAGCTGCTTCAATAATTCAATCGTCGATTTGTCGTCAGCTGAAGTATAACCCTCAGGTCTGCGCAAATTTGCCGGAGGATTTTTCGCATTGAAATCAGTCCCCTGAAAGGCTGCCGGAAGGAAACCGTTCCCAAAATTGTTTTTTCCGGAACGAGCCAAACCACGAGGATCATTGATCGCCACGAACGCCGGCAAGTCTTCGCTGGAAGAACCGAGCGCGTATGTCGCCCAGGCACCGAATGAAGGAAAACCCTCCATTGTGAACCCCGTGTGAAGAAAGTTTTCTCCCTGTGGATGCGCACTCGTCTGGGTATTTAATGAGTGAAGGAAACAAAAATCATCCGCCAGCGCTCCAAGGTTTGGCAACAACTCCGACGTCATTTTTCCGCTTTGACCACGAGGTTTGAAATCCCAAAACGGCTTCGCAATATTTCCGCTTGGACCTTCGAAAGTCACCGCAGGCATCCCGGGCGGCTTCTGACCGTGGTATTTAGTGAGGTCCGGCTTGTAATCAAATGTATCAACATGACTGACTGCTCCCGGGCAAAAAATAACGAGCACCTTTTTCGCCGGCATATCAAAATGCGGATGTCGAGGAAGATAGGGATTATCAGGATCAAAAGACGGGCGGATCGGTGCTTTACCGGAAAACTCGGTTGTGCTCTCAGCAGCGAGCAATTGCGCCAACCCCAGCCCTCCAACACTCATCCCCGCATTCCGCATAAAATTGCGGCGATCTAAAAGACGTTTTCCGTGAACTGAAATATTTTCTGCTTCGTTCATAAATGTAAATTTTTGGTTTCTCGAAGCAACAGGGTTGATTCATCGAACAGACCCTATTGCTTCGTAAAAATTGGTTTACGGCATAAAGGCGAACTCGTTCGAGTTCATCAAACTCCGCGCCACAATTTCGAGGCCGTTTGCTTTCGTGATTTTTTTGCACGTCTCAAGTTCTGCAGCACTCGGGGCACGAGCGAGAACGAGTTCAAACATTCGTTCAACGGGAGCATCGGGCGAATCAGCTTTCGCGCGTTCAGCGATGAG
>CALAHF010000137.1 GCA_937891465.1 uncultured Verrucomicrobiales bacterium
GTCCCTCTGGAATATCGCCCGGGCCTTGAGCCAGAAGCGAAATTGAGAGAACCACACCTATTCCCTGGAATACGGTCATGATGCGGAAATTTTTCATGGGGTCACTTTTTCAGACGAAGATAACGAACTGGGGGTTGCAAACATTACAGAACTGTTAGAATTGGAAATTCTGAGGACGGGAATGTAGGGGATAGTGGTGGAATTTAAGCAGTCATTTAGTAATTTTGAAACTGGTGGATTCCCAGTTGACCGCCCTCGAGTTGCCGTCTATCTATTTCGCCCTCAAAGAGGAGGATTTACCCATGAGAAAAAGAAGAAAATACCTCAAGACAAATTTGACGCGTCCACGCAAGAAGACCGGTGCGAAAATGCGTCGTCAACGCGATCATCGTAAGCGTCTAATCTCGCTTGGAGTTTCTGAGGAAACCGTCGCTAGAATGAACCCTCTCGAAGTTCGGACGAAGCTTAAATACCCTGCAAAGGTTGCGCAAGAAGTCGCAGCTGCGAGTGCAGAGTAATTTTTGATTCCTCGTTTTTTAACGAGATTCAACTTACGCAAGAGCACAGGTTTTAATGCCTGTGCTTTTTTGTGTAGCGATTTAAAACGGAGAGCGGCTGGGTTCTTCGTTGTAGCGCGAATTTTTCCGAGCGTGTTGCGGGTGGAATACTTTCACCATCCCAGGGGAAAAAAGCCTCAGTTAGAAGGAGCGACGATGCACTTTCTCTCTAATTTCAGTTCGCTGCCGTGGTCGGCTGAGCGACAGGCTGGCCTTTTGCATTCTCCGTTGGCGGGGTCATTTTCATGGGAGAAACGATCAGTGAATTTTCTTTGGACAAGTATTCAGCCAATTGATCGACTTTGAAATTCCAGCCGATTTTTTCAACATCGTTGCTGCCTGAATGTTTGAATTGAACCATCACGCCGCAGCTATCGGTCCGGAGGCGCATGGGGAGTTGATAGGAAACGATTCCGGTTTCGGGATCGTATTCGTGAGGAGCCATCCCGAGACCAGTGATCCGCATCGAAATGCTATCTGCGACAACGCCGTTCAGTTTTGAGAGATCCATTTGGATGAGGGGGAGGCGGGTGGCAACTTTAGCGTCTTTGGCCGGAGTCATAGTGACCAATGGCCCTTCAACTTCGCCGTCTTCGTTCTTGGATTCTGAAATAAGTTTCCGTCCGGCTCCTGAGACGCTTCCGCCGCCAAAACTCATGGCTGGTGAGAAATTAGCCAAGGTGGTGCCATGAACGATGTAGCGGCCAACTTCCAGTTTGTCGACATCCCACGTGGTCTTTTTGCCATTCACGGTGAAAGCCGCTTCGTAGCCGTATTCAGTCGCCATTTCTTTGATTTGATCGCTGTAAATTCCGTAGGGATAAGCAAATATTTTTACGACGCCGCCGGTTTCGCCAAAGTTATCCATGAGAAACTGGTAAGAATCTTCGAGCTCAACTCTGAGCCATTCTTTGTAATCATCGGCAGATTTACCGCCTTTTTTTGCCATGTTGCTGTGGGACACGGAATGGCTGCCGATGGTGCCGCCCTTAGCGATCATGTCGCGGATTTCGTCGTGCGTCAGGGAGCGTCCCCCCACTCCAACGTAGTTTTTATAGAGGAAAACGGTGAAGGGAAATCCGAATTTGGCCATGATATCTGTGGCCAGGGTATGGCTGGCTTTCCAGCCGTCATCAACGGTTATCATGACGCATTCTGCCGGGATATCAGCTTCGCCCTGTTTCCAATCGAGGAATTCGCGCATGCTGATGACGGGGAGTTCGGCGTCCTTGATTTGCTGCAGCTGGTCCCGAAAATCATCGATGTTGATTATCATATCGCTACGGGGACGCTCGTCCGTCGTGAAATCGTGATAACCAAGAATGGAAACGCGTGCCTCTTTGTTGATGACGATGGCCGCTTTACGAACTTCTTCCGGATCTGGCGGAGGTGGCATCACCGCATCAGGTTCTTCAGCAAGAATTTGTGTTGGATCGGGCTGGTTTGCCGGTCCGGGCTTTTCCGGTGTGCGGTTTAAGGCCTCACCGACTTTATCGGTCGCGTCTTTAATCTTCTCACACGATGTTATCGGAAGAAGCATCACTGCGGCAAGCAAGAGGGGCAGGGTGAAAATGCGAAGTCTTTCCATAATTCAGAGTAGAGGGGAAATCGCCTCAGGAAGGGGATTCCACCATTTAGATTATAGCGCCCTTACTTGGTCAGGTAAACTTTTTTACCAGTGAGGCGAATTTCTCAACAAAAGCGGGTTTTCACGACTGGAGGATTGAATCAAACTGCTGAGATCTTACGGAAAAATTTGAGCGTATTTTGACCAGTTGAAGATCGTTCGTGATGCCGGCCAGAGAAATCGACTTTGCACGTGATATGCAGCCGGTTTTTATCAAGAATAGTGCGGAATGTCATGGTGCCGTGATGTTGAGGTTTAAGGCAGGCTTTCACTTCTTTGGGATCTCATTGACCGTGTAGTAAGCCTTTTTGTGAAGCAACGGCGCGCCTTCTTTGGATCGGATTCCGGTGAGATCGAAGTCATGAATGTGGCCTTCGACAATTCCATCGAGATAAATTCGAACGGATAAGCCGTCGTCTGCAGGTTCCGCCTTGATTACTTTTGGCGTGGTGTGATCAACCTCGGGGCTGCCATATCCAGCCGCGTAATTGTGAGTGTAGGTCTCGAGTTTGTAGAGATCCGTTTTTGTCGATTGGGCGGTATCAATCGGCTTTGTGAAATGGATGACGAATCCATCAGTCGTGATGTTGATTTCCTTGATCTCGAAAGGGACAACGCCGGTCCAGTCGATTCGCTGAATAGCATACGGCTCGGTGCCGCGCACGGGCCACTGACGGTTGGTTGTGAAGCCTCCGGCGATCAATTGACCTTTGGGAGAGAACTCGACGTGCATTAGGCCAGTGGCCAAGCCTTCACGAAAGGGATAACAGGCCCCCTGCCAGACCCCGTTGATCTTCTCGGTCGTAGCACGCATGATGAGACTGAGGGTGTAGTCGCCGAGGAAAATTTGATCTTCGAATGGACCAAACTTTCCGCCGGTTTGATTGAGACGAAATCCGGAAATGGAGCGCCCCATTTTGATGTAGGGAAAACGAATCACGGGCGGGACTAGTTCTTTGACGCGTTTCTTTTCGACCTGAAAACGCGAAGGGCTGTTGGGTTCCACTGCGGGGGCATCCATTCCAGGAACGAAGGGATACCAGTTGTAGCTTGCGGGATGTCCGAGAAAACCACCGGGCTTCAGATGTTTCAGGGAACAGCTTCCATTCCAGGGGCCCTGACTTTCGATGCAAAACATGGCGCCTTCTGCGTTGGGACCAACGCCGCCGGGACTGCGCAAGCCGCTGCAGATCGGGATCATTTCGCCATCGGGCGTGACTTTCACCGCCCACCCTCGGAAGAGATTGTTGGATTTGTAAGAACCACTCAATCCAAGTGCAACCCAGATGTTTCCTTCGGGATCGTGTTTGGAGCCAAATGCAAATTCGTGACCTTCAGCGTAGCCCCAATTGTTGGTCAGCGTTTCATAAACGTCGGCGACTTCGTCACCATCGGTGTCGTAAATTTTTGTGACCTCGCCAAATTGAGTGACTGTCATGACGCCGTCTTTCCACGCGAGCCCAAAGATTTCATCTTGCCCACTAGCGAACAAACGATATTTCGGAGCGGGTGGATTTTCAAATACACCTGAAATAAAATAGATGTCACCGCGCCGGGTTCCTACAGCGAGGCGTCCATCCGGAAGGATCTCAAAACTGCCGGGCCGCATCGGAATTTCCGGCGGGATCGGGATGTTGACGATCGGGTAGTATTTAGCTTCTTCTTCAGCCGTGCCCCACATTTCTCCAAGGTCTTCCGCGAAGAGAACCGGTGAAATCAAGGCCAGGAGGCTGACGATCGTTCGTGAAATTACCATCGGTATTCGAGGTTTAAATTGGATTTACCTTCAGGCAAGGTGAGGGGGATGAGCAATTCAGCCGGATCCCCATCGCGAATGACGCCTTTATGCGGGCTCGTAATTCGGATTTCAAGTTGATCGACGAGGTAGGTTCCGTCTGAGGGGTGGGTGATTTTTTTGCCTGAGCCGGCCCTGAAATAAAAGGCCTTTTGGGCATCTGAGGTTTCAAAGGTGAAGGTTCGTTTGAACCAAGCTTTGCCATTTGCCTCGGGGATGTCTTCAAAGAAGTCTTCGACTTTGATATCGCCGTAGTCGTATCGAAAAGTGGGCCTTCGTTTTTCATCGAGTTGATAGCCGCGAAACTGATACTCGTGGTCCTGGGGAAATGTGTAGTTGCTCTTTCCTTTGTAAGGCCAGCTGTCATCCATGGACTTGAGCCGGTGAAAGGGAATGCCGAGTGGGAACGCGATTCGCTGCTCGCCGTGGGCGCGGAACGAACCGTGGTTGACGGTGGCAAACGCGCCTTTCCACAGCAAGCGCAGCGCCATCTCTTCGGAATCAAAGGCGAGATTGAGTCGTTCGGGATATCCCACCCCGATACCGCGGTAGCCCGCCGTTCCCCGGCCCCGGTAGATTTCTGCGACGTCGCTGACCCGAATTTCATTGGATTGGCGTGAAAGTCCTTTCGGCTTTTTGGCGCGTGGGCCGTCAGCGAGATAGTTCCAAAGCGCTTCGATTTGTTGACCGGAATCTCCTTCAAGAATGTTGGGCCGAACTGATTTTCCACCCGGCCAATAGCTCGGCATGATCACGCTTGCGTGGAATCGTTGGGGCTCGCGCATGTAGAGATGAAACCAGTTTTTCTGAATACGATCGGTCACGTTAACAATGTCCAGTGCACCTGCTCCAACCGCTTCCTGACCATTGTAATCGTGGCAGGCGATGCAGCTGAATCCTTCGGTTCCCATCATTTCATACCCGGCGTCTTTCGATTCCTGAATGTTTGAGACCTCGGGTAACTTCACTTTCTCGAGTTTGTCGACTTTTCCGAATAACTCGACGAGATGGCCGACGTTGCCTTCGCCGAACTGAGGCATGCTCGCATCGAGATAGTTTCGCTGTCGACCGCCGCGCAAAAGCACCTCGGCAATCCATTCAGGGGTCAGCTTAGCGCCGACATGAGATAGTGATGGTGGAATGCGGCCCTGATCTCCCAAGGCGGGTTTGGTGCCGGTGAAATATTGATCGAGCTTTGGAGGGATTCCGCCAACGCCGGTTCGATCGTGACAGCCGATGCAATTAAATTTGACCATCGTCGTTGCGATTTTTTGCTGATCGTTGAGAGGCTGGGTTTTTATTTTTGGCAACGCTTTTGAAATCCATTCGCGCCGTTTTTGGTTAAGAATGAAAGTCGGCAATTCTCCGGGTTGTTCACTGAGACAGCCGTGACCGTTTTTCAATGTAGAAAATGCCGGGCCGGGAGGGGAGGTTACATCTAGATCGTTATGACAACTCGCACAGCCCAATTTTTCGAAATGGATTTTGCCACGAGCTGCGAGTTTAGCCTCGACTGCGAGTGGTTCGAATGGGGGTATGGGCTCGCGCGAAACCGAAAGCATCGCGCTCGGAAGAGCCTGTCGTGGAAACTCGGGACCTTGCATTTCGAAGGAAAATTTCGGGTCGCGGCCGGTGTGAAAATAGGTCAGTTGAATTTTGTGCCATCCTTTCCAGAGCTTGGCTGAGCCGTTGAATTTTTTCGGACCGCGTCGATTACTCGGGACTTCTTGAATGATTTCCATTCCATCGATCAGCAACGAGCCACCATTCATTTCGATAAAAAATGAGTAACTCCCCGATAGTGGAATATTCAGCCAACCCTCGTAGGTAATCGCGGTTTGATGCTGAATTTTACCGAGACTCTCAAGCGCGAAATTATCGACCTGACTAGCCCGCTCCGCCTGGACGGTATCGCTTTTTAGCCCCTCCCAGACCTGGCCGCGATAAAGGGTGTAGGAAAGGTGGCCAGGGACGCGTGTGTCTTGTAGCAAATAATGGGCGATGCGATCGGCTTCGTTTCCCTGAAGGTTCATATCAGGCATGCGTCCAGACGGCCGAACTGCATGAGGACGCTTCAGAAAATCGACGAGGCTTTTCACGCTATATTTCTTTTCCAAAGCACCAAGTGGGGTCGGCTGTGGCAACATCAATTCATTGCTGTTTTCATTACCACGTTCATCGCGTGCTGAATGGCAGGCGACACATCCGCGAGAATGAAAGAGGCGTTTTCCTTCGACCGCAGCAACGTGGTCCGGAGGTTGAAGCGAGAAGTCGTTTTGCTTTTGATTGGAAAGCAGAAAATGGGTGATGGCTTTTGCGGTCTCAGCTCTATCTTCATCGTTCAAATTACCCATTACGTCCGGCATCGTCGTTCCAGGTTTTGTGATGAGGGGATTGGCGATAAACGCTTCAAGATGGGCAGGGTTCACCCGCGACCCGACGGCTGCCAGGCGTGGTGCGATTTTTGATCGACCAGCGAAGGGCGCGTCGCTGCTGTGGCAAGCTACGCAGTTTAATTCTTCAATTAAAATTCGGCCTTTCAGTTCGGAATCGATCTGACTCGTATCAAATCCGGGGATACTTGGCTGCGCGCACACTGGTGACACGGCGCACACAAGCAGCCAAATTCCAAACAGGTGAGGCGAGACAAATTTCATAAATGCAGGCCAGAATAAATGGTGCCTGATCATTTTTCGATCTAATTCTCACAAAAACACCCTGCTAAAGATGCGGTGATCGGCTTCTCCCGGTTCGTGATGCCGGCCACGACCCATCTGTCTATGGAGTAATGGCGATTTTGAGCACGCCGTCGCGCTGGTTTGCGAACAGTTCGTAGGCGTCCTCGATTTGCTCGAGATCGAAATGGTGGGTGATCGGAGGCCGGAAATCGAACCGTTCCGATGCAATCACATTCATGAGTCGCCGCATCCGCTCTTTGCCACCGGGACAAAGGGAGGTGACGATGCGGTTGTCGCCCAGCCCGGTGTGAAACGCATCGAGTGGGATCGTGAGATCTTCGGAGTAAACGCCGAGGCACGACAGCGTGCCTCCCGGTTTGAGAATCCGGAGGCAGCTTTCAAAAGTCGATTGTAAGCCGAGGGCCTCGATCGCGACATCGACGCCGCGCCCTTGTGTGATGTGCATGATCTCGTCCACTGGATCGCCCGCACCGAAGTCGACCACGATATCGGCACCAATACGTTTCGACATCTCGATCCGCTTCGGAACCGTTTCGACCGCGATGATCGTAGTCGCACCGCGTAATTTGGCTCCGGCAGTGGCGCAAAGCCCGATTGGTCCCTGGGAAAACACAGCCACAGTGTCACCGATCTTGATGTTTCCGGATTCTGCTCCGGCGAATCCGGTCGACATGATATCCGGGCACATCAGCACCTGCTCGTCGGTCAGTGCGTCGGTAACCTGAGAAAGGTTAGCCGTTGCATCCGGCACCAGAAGGTACTCGGCCTGCGAGCCGTCAATCGTATTTCCGAAGCGCAAGCCGCCCATTGGTTTGAGACCGTGCGCTGCACTCTGGCCGTCCTGAGAGGCCAGTCCGTCGAGACAGGCGTTAGAATATCCGCTCGGACAGATCGCTCCGGCGATAACGCGTTCGCCTTCTTTGTATCCCCGGACATTGCTGCCGAGTTTTTCAATGATTCCTACCGGTTCATGACCGATCGTGAGGCCTTTCTCCACCGGATATTCGCCCTTCAATATGTGAATATCGGTTCCACAGATCGTCGTCGTGGTGATCCGAATAAGGGCATCGTTCGCGCCGACTTCCGGGACGGGTTTTTCATCGAGAACAATTCTTCCCAGTTCGACAAACAGGGCAGCTTTCATGTTTTTTGTCATGGTAATTTTGGTGTTAAAATTACTGTGCGCTGTCTGCTGATCGATCCCACGCACTGCGTGCTAATTGTCTTGCATCAGTTGGTTGAGTCGCTTGAAACCGTCTATTGGATTTCCCCCGGTTCTTTTTCGAGAGGTTTTTCAGGTTTACTCTTATGCCTTGATAAAGGCGACGGTGGTTTGCCAGCTTAGTTCTAAACTGCTAGCATGGCGGGAAATGATTCGCTCGCTCCTTCCGATTTTCTCCGCCTTTCTGATAACAACCTTGATCGCTGTCAGATCCAATGGTGAAGAAAAATTGCCCAACATCATCATCATCTATGCCGACGATATGGGATTTGGCGATCTCTCTTGTTACAACTCAGAGTCCGCTTATCAGACATCTCGGCTCGATCGGATGGCGGCTGAGGGGATCCGGTTTACCGATGCTCACAGTCCATCCACGATTTGTTCGCCCTCGCGTTACGGCTTGTTTTCCGGGCAACAAATCTACCGTTCCACCGGACGTGGCGGCGGAGCATTCGAAGGCCCCGGCGGTCCCAGTTATTTGAAACCTGGGAAGCTGACTCTCGGCGGCATGCTACAGGAAAAGGGATATCGCACCGGGATTTTCGGGAAATGGCACGTGGGGCTAACCTGGCTGGATAAAGACGGCAGGAAGCTGGGGAATGGTTTCAAAAATTCGCTCCTGATCGATTACGAAAAAAGCACGCCGCTTGTCGACGGTCCGAATGCGCGCGGATTTCACGAATCGTTCGTCACGCCCAACTGCCCGACGACTGATCCTCTCTACGTTATTATCGAAAACGGCATGGTACCGTTCCCTGCGAGCATGCGGCACAAGCGTGACACGCTTCCCAATCACGGAGGCAAATGGCTCTGGGACAACGATGAAGGGTGGAAATCTCCCGGCTACCAATTCGAAGGAATTGATCAGCTTTTCTATAAAAAAATGAGGACTTTCGTGACTGATCATCGTGAACAAAAACCGGAAACTCCGTTCTTCGCAGTCCTGTCGACGCAGATTTGCCATGCTCCGGTGCTGCCTTCACCGGAATTTCAGGGAGCTAGCAAAGCCGGTGCTCGCGGGGATTTTGTCCACGAACTCGACGTTCTGACCGGCCGCGTTCTCGATCTCGTAACTGAACTCGGAATCGATGAGGAAACGCTGATTCTCTTCAACACCGACAACGGTGCTGAAACCATGCACGTCGCGTGGATGCGGGAAGATCACGATCACGATCCCTCCGGTGGTTGGCGTGGTGTAAAGCGGGACGGGTGGGAAGGTGGTCATCGTGTGCCCTTCATAGCACGCTGGCCGGGCCGGATTCCGAAAGGCCAGGTTTCTGATCAGATGACGAATACGACGGATATTATGGCGACGCTTGCTTCGGTGATCGGTTATCAGCTTCCGGACGATGCAGCGACCGATAGCTTCGACATGCTGCCTGCGATGCTTGGGACTCAGGACTCGAAGGAATCAATTCGCCCGCACCTCTTGACCCAAAGTTTTCGCGGAGAATTTCAGCTGCGTCAGGGAAATTGGAAATACCTCGATCACATGGGGTCCGGCGGAAATGGCTACGACAAAGGCATTCTTCAGAAATACGAACTGCCCGAAACCGCTCCTGAAGCGACGGGGCAACTCTTTAGTCTTGAAACTGATCCCGGGGAAACGACCAATCTTTTTTTCAAAGAAGAAGCCAAGCGGAAGGAACTGCAGGCGCTTCTCGAAACGTTGAAATCCAGTGGTCGCAGTGCGCCGGTGAACCGGATTCCTCTTGGATTGGAAAATATTCCCAAGCTCCCGAAGTAGGACTCACCGCTCAACTTCTCCGCGAGCGAGATCGATCAGCCGGGAAAAGAGATCTTCGCCCCCGGCGCGGATTCCGCAGTGCTCGAACTCACTTGTATAAAACGCCTTCATATTGGGCACGGAATCAATCGTCTCACGCGAGAACTTCACGTTCACAAACATATCGTTCGTATAGACCACGCAGGCAGTTGGCACGGTGTTCTGACTCAGAACGGCTTTGTCGTAGACCGCTGGCCAGCCTTCGTAGGAGGCGAGAATATTTGCGGCCTCTTTCATACCGTGGAGTTCAGAAATCTCATCGAACATCCAGGGGAAGATCATTTCACCGTAGAAACGAAAGTCGTCGAAATTGTCGTAGTGCGAGTAGCTTTCTTTTTGAACGGCCTGACAAGCCCACTCAGTCGCACTGCCCTGGGCATAAATCGCTTCGTGAAGAATCGCGAAAATCGGATTTGTATCGAAGCGCAGTCTCGAGGACATCCCTTTGAGAAACGCATGGCTCACGATTTCCTGATCGCCTGACTGGACGAATGCTTCTTCCAGCAGGTAGTGAATTTCTTCAGACGTGCCTACAAACCCAAGCTTTATCCCTAGCAATTGCACAAGGTGAGGCGTCAAACGGTCTCCATTTGGAAGGCGCACGTCGTTTTCCGAGAGGTGAGCCGCCAGCTTTACGAGGCGTTCTTTATCCATCGGAAATTTCTCGAAATACTGGCGGTTTCGTTCTTCGATAATCGGAAAGGTCCCTTCATAAATTTCTCTCGCGGTCGTATCGAGTCCCGGCACACCTCCAAAAACAAAACACTCTTTCAGTCCTTCCGGATGGATACTCAAATAAGTCAACGTGCACCAGCCGCCGTAGCTTTGTCCGATCGTTGACCACGGTTTATCGGGACTCAACTCCGCTCGAATCGCTTCGGCGTCGCGAACAATATTATCGGCCCGAAAGTGCTTCAAATAGTCAGCCTGTTCCTGCGGGCTTCCCTCCAAAGGCAGGGTTTGATGATCGATCGGCGTGCTCAAACCATTGCCGCGGGTGTCATACATCAAGACACGAAATTCAGTTAGCGCTCGCTTCAGCCAACCCTCTTTTTTGATCGGCACCGGCGCGCGGAATCCCGGGCCGCCCTGTAGAAAAATGAGAAAGGGTTTTTCAGCGCTCTTTGGATCGAGATCACGAACCTCGCGGACAAAAACCTGAATGCGACGTTTCTCCGGTTCGCTGTGATCAAGCGGAAGATCAAACGTGTGATCGATCAATTCCATTCCGGGGAGTCTGTAGGGAGAAGAGGATTTCATACGGCAGCCATTTGGGGATACGCATGAGACTATCGACAGGCTAGCCAAAAACAAAACGCAAATTTGTGGCAGTTGTGTCTTACTAATTGATTTCATTTCTTGCCGTCCTGCCATTCGTTCGTAATTCTATGGCGTGACCAATCTCTTCAAAATTATTCTAAAGAACGTTATGCCTCTCGCAAAAATCCTGACGATCACCGGTCTGATCTTGAGTTCCGCGCTTTTCGCGAACCAACCCAATTTCATCATCATCTTTTGTGACGACCTTGGCTACGGGGATCTCGGTTGCTATGGTTCGGAGAAAAATCGCACGCCACGGATCGACCAGTTGGCAGGCGAGGGGATGCGCTTCACCGATTTCTATGCTTCCAGTCCGGTGTGCACGCCGTCGCGATCCAGTTTGATGACGGGTTGTTATGCACGCCGCGTCGGATTGCATGAAGCGGAAACCGGTCATTGGGTTTTGATTCCGCGAAACAAGCGGGGGATGAATCCGAATGAAGTGACAGTGGCGGAAGCTCTAAAATCGGAGGGCTACGCGACGGCATGCATTGGGAAATGGCATCTCGGCGATCAGCCGGAACATTTGCCAACTGCGCATGGGTTCGATTCTTATTATGGCATTCCGTATTCGAACGACATGCAGCAGGTTGGGCGGGGAGATCCGCCGTTGCCCTTGGTTGATAGGAAAACGGTGATCGAAGCGCCCGCGGATCAGGCAACGCTCACGAAACGTTACACTGAAAAAGCGGTCGAATTTATTGCGGTGAATCAGGAGAAGCCGTTTTTTCTTTACCTGCCCCATACATTTCCTCACACACCGCTGTTCGCTTCTCCCGATTTTTATGGCAAGAGCGCGAATGGTCGTTACGGGGATTCGATCGAAGAAATTGATTGGTCAACGGGAGAAATTTTGGATTGCCTGGAGCGGCTCGATCTGGCGAAGAATACCGTGGTGATTTTCACGTCCGACAACGGCTCGAATGGTCGGAACGGAGGTTCAAATACACCCCTGTCAGGAGCGAAGGGCAGCACAATGGAAGGTGGGATGCGCGTGCCGATGATTGTCCGCTATCCGGATCAGATCGAAGCAGGAAGCAGCTGTTCCGAGTTGGCAACCACGATGGATTTTCTTCCGACGTTCTGCGCAATGAGTGGTGCCGATCTGCCGAATGCAAAGCTGGATGGGCACGATATTTCACCGCTCCTGTTTGGTGAAAAAGACGCGAAATCCCCTTACGACGCCTTGTTTTATTACCGCCGCCGGCAATTGCAAGCGGTTCGCTGGGGCGACTGGAAATGGCATTTGCCGCTCGAGAACACGTTTCCAAAATGGACTGACGCCAACACGAAAGGGAAAGGCTGCGAAGGGAAATTGGTAAACCTTGCGAGTGATTTGCAGGAGAAGACAGATGTAGCAGCCGACAACCCTGAAGTGATGGCGAAAATGCGTAGGCTGGCGGATCAAGCCATCGCGACTTTGGGAAATGAGGCCACCGAAGGCAGCGAGCAGCGTCAATCCTTGACGCTGGATGCGTCGAAGCCGATGACACTTCCAACGAAACGATAGGGTAAGTTCAATGAACCAACAGGGTTGGTTCGAAAATTTCCGAAACCAGATTATCGAACAGGGGTTCCCTTTCTTAGAAAGACCGTTACTGAAATACTTAAACGAAATCACGAACCATGACTTTAAAGCCCTCCATTTCTCTGACAACGATTGCAATCCTGGGAGCCTCGATGCTTTGTAGTGTTGCTCATGCCCAGCAACCTCAAGGGAAAGGTAAGGGCGGCAAAGGAAAAGGGGGAAGTTCGCGTTTTGCTGAACGGGAGAAAGCTGCTTTGGCCGAACCTTTTGTCGGTGTGACCGCAGATGGAAAAGTGGGAAAAGAATTGTTCGAAATCAAATCAACCGGTGTATCGACAAAAGAGCTGGTTGACGCCGCGAACAAATTTCTTGCCGCGCTGACTGACGAACAACGCAAGAAATCGACCTTTCCCGTGGACGATGACGAGTGGCGTCGCTGGGCGAATCAACACTCTTTGCCCCGCCAGGGCGTCACGTTTGAGGAGCTGGACGAAAAGCAACGGAAGCTGGCGTTCGAGATGATCGGTGCCGGACTCAGCGCTCGCGGATTGAAGACAACTCAGGATATCATGAAGCTGAACCACACGATTGCTGAGTTGTCGGGGCGGCATGGCGAATACGGTTACGGTCGCTGGTCCTATCACCTGACGTTCATGGGGGAGCCTTCAGAGACGAAACCCTGGGGCTGGCAGTTCGATGGTCACCACTGCATCATTAATTATTTTTTGCTGGCTGATCAGGTGGTGGTGACGCCGATGTTTCTGGGATCAGAGCCGGTGTGGGCTGATGAAGGTGACTACGCTGGAACGATCGTTTTACAGGAAGAGCAAGATGCCGGTTTCGCGCTGGCGAAGAGTTTGACTGATGCCCAAAAGAAGAAAGCGGTAATGAAATCAGTGAAGGATGGCACAAATTCCAAAACCGAGGCGTTCAGCGACAACGTAGTCATTCCCTACGAAGGAATCTCGGTGTCGGAACTGGACGATCAGCAGCAGGAGAAATTTCTGCACCTCTGTGAACAATGGATTGGCAACATTCGTGAAGGTCACGCCAAAGTGAAGATGGCAGAGATCAAAGCGCATCTGGATAAAACTTACTTCGCCTGGGTTGGCGAAATGAAAGAGGATTCAGTCTTCTTCTACCGCATTCACAGTCCGGTCGTGCTGATTGAGTTTGATCACCAGCGTCCCATTGCTCTGGGACGTAGCGGCGAAGCGACCCGCAACCATATTCACGCCACCATCCGCACGCCGAATGGGAATGATTATGGCAAGGACCTGCTACGGCAGCATCTCTTAAAGCATCCGCATTGATTTCTCCCGCCGAAGCTACGGCAACTCTGGTTCAAAAATCTCCGAAACTTGAGCCCCAAACGGGGGTTCCTATTGTTATGCGTATCTTCGGAATTCTTTTATGTTTGGTCCTGACTATTTTCTCGACGGCGAATGCCGAAGGCGAGCGAGTGACACAATGGCTCGCTGCGGATAAAAACAACGATGGTGTTTTAACCGTCGATGAAACGTCAGGATTGATGAAAAAATTCTTTGACCGGAACGATGCGGATAAGGACGGAAAATTGACCAAAGCGGAATTGGAAGCACTCGATAAACGGCTCCCCCAGAAAAAAGCTCAGGCCGGAAAGCAACGGACCCGGCCAGCTCCAGTTCTGCCGAGTGGAGTCACGGTGAAGAAAAACCAGGTCTATCGTGAAGGGCATGACCGCTGGAAGCTCGACGTTTATTTGCCAGAGAGCGACGCCCCGAAAGGTGGACGGCCAGGTCTCGTGTATGTTCATGGGGGCGGTTGGAAAAGTGGCAGCAAAGATGGTGGCCAATGGGCTTCACTGCCGGCGGGCTACGCGGCGAAAGGCTATGTTTGCATCTCGGTGAACTATCGACTCACGGTAGATGGTGGTGGATTTCCCGCCTGCATTCACGATGTCAAAAACGCGGTGCGCTGGTTTCGCGCTCATGCCGATGAGCTGGGATTAGATCCAAAGCGCATTGGTGCTTACGGAAATTCTGCCGGAGCTCATCTCGTTTCCATTCTTGGGTTGGTTAAAAAAGAGGCTGATCTTGAAGGCGACGGAACTCATCTGGATCAGTCTAGCCTCGTGCAAGCCGTTTGCGCCTCGGCCACTCCATCCAACTTTTTGAGTTGGAAAGGCGAGCCGTTTTCGAATCGAGGCTTGCTTGAGGGCGATCCTAAAACGCTTGCCGATCGGGCAACCGCAGCGTCACCAGTCACCTACGTGGCCAAAGACGCACCACCGTTCTTATTGATCCACGCCAAGGACGATCGCGTCGTGCCGTTTCAACAAGGGAAGATTCTGGCTGAGAAATTGAAAGCAGCAGGAGCAGAAAACGTGACGCTGATGAGCTATGAATCGGGTGGGCACGGGGTGTTTGGAGCGATGCAGAAAGAGACACATCCGGGAATGGAAGCGTTCTTTGCGAAGGCGTTGAAATCACGAGAGTGAAGAAAGATCCCTCCGCATCGTTTTTTCTTTCAAATCGAAATTTGGATCTCTAGGGTTAGCTCGACTTTTATGGATCCCTACATTTACCAATACAGCATCGGTGGCGTGATTTTTGCGATTGGATTGTATTTCGCGTTTCGACAAGGCAGCGTGGGGTTTTCAGGTCGTGGGTTTCGTAATCTGCTCTTGATGCTGGGTGGACTCCTATTTTTTATGGTGCTGCAAGGATACCTGCAGTATGCACCGATGTCAGAGAGGGAAGCGGTTACCTACACGGGCGAAGAACGGCCCGAGAAGATGATCGGCGAACCGATCGACTACGCGATTGTCGGCGTTTACCTCGTCATGATTTTGGTCATCGGCACGTGGTTTGGCCGAAGGCAGAAGGGGACGAAAGACTTCTTCTTTGGCGGACAACGGTTTTCCTGGTGGATGATCGCCTTCAGTCTCGTCGCAACTTTGGTGGGCTCTTACAGCTTCGTGAAATATTCTCAAGCGGCCTACAATTACGGGTTTGCCTCGAGCCAAAGTTATCTCAACGACTGGGCGCTGATGCCACTTCTCTTGTTTGGATGGTTACCGATTCTCTATTTTTCGCGGATCACGACCGTGCCGGAATATTTCGAACGACGCTTCAATCGTAAGGTGCGTGTCGCCGCGACGGCTGGCGTACTGGTTTATCTGATCAGCTATGTCGGCGTGAACCTCTACACGATGGGCACGGTGTTTCATCATCTGCTCGGCTGGGATGTGATGGGAGCGGCCATTCTTGTGGCTGGAATTTCTGCCATTTACGTCACCTTCGGAGGGCAGACATCTGTGATCATGACCGACCTGTTCCAAGGCATGATGCTTCTCGCGACGGGCATCGTTCTGCTCATTTTGGGCGTTCATTATCTCGGCGGATTCGATGCGTTTTTCGGAAACCTGCCCCGAGGTCACAAGCTGGCGTTTAACAATTTCAATGAGAACCCGACCTTTCCAGCTGTCGGGATTTTCTGGCAGGATGCGATGGCGAACTCAGCGTTCTTCTACTTCCTCAATCAGGGGATCCTGATGCGCTACATGGCGACGAAATCGACTCGGGAAGCCCGGAAAGCAGCGATTGCGATGCCTCTGATTCTGATGCCGATTGCCGCAATCGTTGTTGCCTCGGGCGGTTGGATCGGCCAGGCATTTGTCCACGCCGGCGTTCTCCCCGAGATGGAACCGAAAAAAGCGTTCTACATCACCGCTGAGTTTCTATCGCACCCCGGTGTCTTCGGGCTCATCCTCGCCGCGCTCACTGCGGCGCTCATGTCGACGGTTGATACCTTGATTACCGCAGTTTCCGCCATTGCCGTGAATGATGTCTACAAGCCGTTCGTGAATCCGAAAGCCAGCGAGAAAAAGCTACTTCGCACGGCCCGGCTCAGTGCCATCGGTGTGACTTTGTTAGGAATCGCGTTGGTCCCAGTGTTCATGCAATTCAAAACGATCTATGCTGCTCATGGAGCCATGACCGCTGCGGTGACGCCTCCGCTTGTCATCGCACTTATGTTTTCAGTTTTCTGGCGTCGCTACACCGCGACCGCCGCGCTCGCGACGATCGTGGGCGGTTTGTTCGTGATCGGAGTTTCGATTTTTATCCCCGAAATCATCCGACCATTTGCTCACGGCGTGCCGATGGATGAAAATTTCCGTGATGCCGACGAAGGATTATTCGCTGGAGCAAAACAATACAAATTCATGCGCGCTTTATTCGGCTTGGTAGCGAGCGCCTCGATTGGAATTGTTGTCACGTTTTTCACGAAACCGGAATCGAAAGAGAGGCAAGCGGGGTTGGTTTGGGGAACGGTTAAGGAAGCGATCAAGCGTTACAAGGGATCCGAAGGCAGCGAAGACGATGAAGCAAACACATTGGCGATGCCGCGAAAAGGCGAGGTGGAAGCTGAGCCAATGGGCGACGCAGACCTCCCGGTGGTGAAAGTTTCAGCGGCAGTGCTTGAAAAGCTCCGCGCAAAAGTAGGCGATCCCGTTTACATCACCGACACCCGAGCGTGGCTGGGCGGGCTCAATTCGATGCATGTTAGAATCGGCGGACTTATCGAAAGCGATGCAGACGATGAGATTGACATCGTCGAGATAGGTCCTGATAATTTCGATCAAATCGTGACCGGTCGGCGCGGAGACAAGCCAGTTAAGATTGAGCGCTTTTATTAAACAGCCGGACTTCACCAGTCCCAATTGGATCAAGCGATCGATGATGTCGTGGATCAAGCCCTTGAAAAACGCACGATAAAATCATCGCGACATCACAGTGCGTAACAATGAGCCCTGTTGAAAAATCCGGATCCGATTCAGCTTCCAAAATCAACTCACTCGTCCGGTCCGCGACTTCGTAAACCGTTTCAGCACCGCCAGGATGCTCAGTCGGATTGACTGGATCAACTTTCCAGACCAGCTCGTAGTGATCATCCGAAAGCAGTTCGAATTCTCCAAAATCCCGTTCCCGCAACCGTCCATCGACTTCGGGCTTCACTCCTAGGATTTCCTCGGCAATCGCCGCCGTTTCGCGAGTGCGGAGAAATGGTGACATGAAAATGCGAAGCGGTGCCTGTTCGTGGAGCTTCGATGCCGCCTCACGAACTGAAGCCTCGGCTTCAGCGCGACCGGATTCAATCAAACCAAACGCATGCTCTGCATTCGTAAGTTGGCTTGCAACAATGCCCTTTTCGTTGGCTTCGCTGCGTCCATGCCGAAGCACGAACCAATGTTTCGTGAGGGAGTGACCAGAAAGTGGGTTTTCGTATGGTGATAGAGTTTTCACAAAGCAACAGGGTTAGTTCGCCAAATTAATAGGGTACGTTCGTGTTCAACGGCAATGAATTCGTAAAAATTCTTCGATTTTTGAGGGGCGAAAGCGCAATTCCGCCTCGGTCATGTCTTGCTAGAAATTTTGCTTCGATTGAGGCTGGAACATCTGATGAAAAAAATCGCGCTTCCTATCTTACTGTTGGGTTTGTTGGTTTTCATTTTCGCATCTCGCGAGAACGAAAAGCCAACGGCCGCTTTCGAAACATTTGACATGGATGTAGGCGAAACGGTCGAAACCCGATCGGGAGCAAAACTGACCCTGATTTCAGTGAATGAACCACTGGGCGAAGTGTGGAAAGAAATCTCCCGCGCTGAAGTCAACGTTTCTGTCGACGGCGAAGAAGTCACCCTCGTTGCTGGAGTGTATCGACTACCGGAGAGAGTTGGTAGCGTTCAACTTGATTGTCCTGTCACGGGTGGACTTCGCGACACCAGCCATATCGATCATTGGGCTTTGGAAAAAGGCGCGCGGATTCGGGTGTGGGCGGGTGACGCTTCGTGGATTAATCCTGGAACCTTTGGATATCCACTCAAGCAACGCTGGTTCGCCAGTCACACTGCTTTTTCAAATGAACCCGTCTCAGCCCGCCCCAACGGGAAACTTTACTACCATGCCGGGATGGATTTCGGAGGATGTGAAGGCCTCACCGAAGTCGTCGCAGTGACAGATGCCCTTGTCGTGTCAGCTGGAAACCGGATTCTTCCCGGTCACGAACCCACGGCGGATTCTCCTGTAGGGCCGCGCTACGATGTCCTCTACCTGCTCGATGATCGCGGTTGGTATTATCGCTACAGTCATTTTCATTCTTTTGATCCAGAGATCAAAGCGGGGATGAAAGTAAAAATGGGACAACGCCTCGGACTCGTCGGCAAAGAAGGTGGCAGCGGCGGTTGGACCCATCTTCATTTCGAAATCAAGAGTCGCAAACCCTCCGGTCGCTGGGGCACCGAGGACAGTTATGCCTTCCTCTGGCAAGGATTCCGGGAGCTGTATGATCCTACGATTCTCGCCGTGGCACGACCGGGACATGCAATCTTCGCCGGAAATATAGTGATACATGATGGAACGCGCTCCTGGTCTCGGGAAGGGGAAATCAAATCCTACGAGTGGCGATTCTCCGATGGAACCACCGCGACCGGCCCGACTCCTGAAAAAGCCTACCCGACATCCGGGACCTATCGGGAAACTCTGATCGTGACGGATTTCGAAGGGAACTCCGACGTCAATTTTGTACGGGTTAAAGTCTTCTCAAAGGGAGAAAACGGCGAAAAATTAGCACCTCCAAGAGTCCACGCAACCTACCATCCGACCTTCAATATTCGACCCGGAACCCCCGTCATTTTCAAAGCCAGAGCATTTGGCTTCACTCACGGTGAAGAAATCTGGGACTTCGGTGACGGCTCCCCAAAGGTGACCACGAAGTCCGATGGGAACGTGAAGCAACTGGCTCCCGATGGATATGCGGTGATCGAACATACCTATGAAAAACCGGGGAATTATTTCGTTCACGTTTCGAGAAAAGACGAGCACGGCAGGCTGGCGGAAGATCGACTTTATGTGCGGGTCGAAGGGCAAGCCGGAACGAACTAGGAAATCCTAGATCGGATTGCGGCAAACCATTCGCGATACATCCCTTCGCTATTGTCTCGCAACGCGTCAATGCCGGTTATCCTGGAGTTTCGATTGAATCAGCGCCGCAGAGCGACCGCTAACGCGCGATGAAATGCAGGGCTACGCCAATATCGCTTTTGCGGGCGGGCGCGACACGATCATCAATACGGTATCGACTATTTTTGGGTATCTCGGTGAGCATCCCGAGGCGCTGGCGGCGATTCGGGAAAATCCCAAGACAGTGATCACGGCAACGGAAGAACTGATTCGATTTGCTTCACCGGTTACCCACCTCGGGCGGATGTGTCCGGTGAACACCGATGTGCATGGCACTGAAGTGAAGGCGGGCAACTTGGTTTCGCTCAACTGGGCGGCGGTAAATTTCGATGAATCAGTTTTTGAAAACCCCGAGGAGGTGAATATCGAGCGCAAACCCAATCCGCATATTGCGTTCGGAAACGGGGCGCATAATTGTCTAGGCGCGCCGCATGCTCGATTGCCGGTCCGCACGTTGTTGACGAAGCTTTCTGAAATGGCGTCGTCGGTTACAGTGATCGAGGCCGAAGGAAAAATTGAGAAGGAAGGAAGCTACGAACGAGCCAATGCTTATCACACCCTGACGGTGAAACTCGAAGCGAACTAATTTTCTGAAATCACATGGCAATCAATGCAACAGGTGCCGTCGCTGACGGAGCGGGATCGTTCACGATTGACTTGATCGAGGTGAATTCGCCGCAGCGGGGTGAAGTGCTCGTGGCGATCAAGGCGTCGGGCGTTTGCCATACCGATGTTGATTCGCTGAATTGGGGTGGGCATTTTGTGCTGGGCCACGAAGGGGCAGGCGTTGTCGAAGCCGTAGGTGAGGGCGTCGATCACGTTTTAGTCGGGGACAAGGTGCTTCTGAACTGGGCGATTCCGTGCAAGACTTGCTTCCAATGTCGGAGAGGAAATCAAAGCATCTGCGAGGTGAATTCTCCAGTCACGGGGAGGAATCCAGATGACGGTCTTGCGCATTCCGGGGCGACGATGTGGAATGGCGAACCGCTGAAACGATCTTTCAATATCGGGACGCTCAGTAGTCATACGGTGGTGAGGAAAGAGGCGGTGATTCCGATGACGGCGGAGATTCCTTTTGCCTCGGCGTGCATCATCGGCTGCGGTGTGATGACCGGTTACGGCTCGGTTGTGAATGCTGCGAAGCTAACCGCAGGAAGTAGCGCGGTGATTCTTGGGACGGGCGGAGTAGGCCTGAATGCGATTCAAGGGGCGCGGATTTCCGGAGCTGGGAAAATCATCGCGGTTGATGTGAATAAGCAACGGCTTGAAATGGCGAAACAGTTTGGCGCGACGCACACCATCCAGGCGTCGCGCGACGACGTGGGGCTTTTGGATGCAGCAAAACGCGTCGCGGAAATCTGCGATGGGCGAGGGGCTGATTACGCTTTTGAATGCACCGGAATTCCTGCGCTCGGGGCGGCTCCGCTCGCGATGGTGCGCAATGCGGGAACGGCGGTTCAGGTTTCTGGAATCGAGGAAGTCATCGAATTCGACATGAACCTTTTTGAGTGGGATAAAATCTACATCAACCCGCTCTACGGAAAGGCGAAGCCCGAGCAGGATTTTTCGAAGCTGATGGAGCTTTACGAGCGCGGCTTGCTGCAGCTTGATGAATTGATCACGCGAACGTATCCGCTCGCGAATTTACAGGATGCCTTCGATGACATGCTGGCGGGTCGAAATGCGAAGGGCGTGATTTCGTTTGAGTAAGTGATGAAGCTGACGTTCGAGAAAGTATCACCCGACACGCAGGCTTCGTTTCGCTGCCTCGGATGGGATGAGCCTGCCTTCGATTGGCCGCATCACTTTCACCCAGAGCTTGAGATTTCTGAAATTCTTGCGAGTAGCGGGGAGCGGTTGGTGGTTGATCGATTTGATACTTACGAACCTGGTGATATCGCTATGTTTGGACCGAACCTTCCGCACCGCTACAAAAACTGGAAGAGTGAGCGCAGTCATTCCCGGGTCATTCAATTCCTGCCGGAAGCTTTTGGGGCGCATTTTTTTGATCTGCCGGAGTTACGATCTGTTCGCCAACTTTTTAAGGATTCTGGCCGAGGCCTGCGATTTTCGGAAAGAGTTAGGGACCATGCCAGCGAGGCGATCACTCGTCTTTTCGACGCGCCGGCAGGTCCGCAAAGGCTGAGCCGATTGTTGGACTTGCTCGATTTACTGAGTGATGACGCGGGGCGCGAGACGATGACCAGTATCCATTTCATGGCTCCGGAGAAAGCGGAGCAAAACGAGCGTCTTCAGCGGATTCTCAATTACCTCGAAGATCACTGGCAGGAGAAGCTTGCGCTGAATGAGGTGGCGAAGGTTGCCTGCATCCGCAATCGCTGAGCCGGTATTTCCGACAGCATTTGCGAAAAACGTTTCAGGAATGCTTGCTCGAGCTGAGGCTGAGCCGTGCCGCCCGCGAGCTTTTTGAGACGTCACGAGCAATTTCAGAAATTGCGTTCGATTCGGGTTTCAACAATCTGGCGCATTTCAATCGGAGCTTTCTTGCACGTTACGAGACTACCCCGAGGGATTATCGAAGCCGATAACCGGGTTTCACTCTTTCAATTTCGGTTCGAGAAACGCCGCGACTGTTTCTCCGAGGAATGCATTTCCCGGGCTGCTGAAATGGCAGTCGTCAGGATTTTGAAGCTCGGCGAGGCGAGGGGTGATTGCGGTGAAAAGGTCGTCGGTCGCAATCCCATGCTTTTTCATGATCTTGGCGGCGGCGACGTTTCGCTCTACGATGGACGCTGCTGTCCATTTCTTTTTAGGCGAGTCAGGAATCGGAGTCGTGCTGGCCCAAATTACCGTTGCGCCGGTTTCCTTTAATCGCGTGACGAGTTGCTCGAGGCGACCGCTGTAGTCGGCGATTGCAGTGCTGCGGTCGTGGATCCCAAAATTGAAATGAATGATATCCCATTTTCCATCACCCAACCAGATGTCCATTTTCTTTAATCCGGTGGAGGTCGGGCCGCAATTCGCCGGGGCGCGATGGACGTTCGCTTTTTCTGCGAGTTTTTTGCGAACCGTCTGAGTGTAGGCGCGGGAAACTGAATCGCCGATCAACAGCACGCGAGGTAAAGCCGGATCGCCTTTTACGAAATCCCAGGCGTTGGATTCTCCGGCAAGTTTCTGGCGTTGATGAATCGGCAGATAGAAACTGCCGAGTTCGGTAATGAGCACTTCTTCCCACGCTTTTTGAGCAGGGGGAAGTTCCGCAACTAAGCGATTGTATTTGGCCTCAATTTCGGCGGCGGCTTTTGCTTTTTTTGCTACCGCTTCGTCCGCATTGGTTGGCTCGGCATTTTGGGAAAAGGCGTGTAGCGAGGTGAGGAGTGGCAATAGGATGAAAGTGAGTGGTTTGAGATTCGTCATTTCGAATAGGATTTGGGATTTGGTCATTAAAATACACCCGCTATTCAATGAACAAGTCGCAAGCCATGGCCTGATCCAGTCGAAAAAGCCTTTTATATCAATCAAAACGGAGGGTTTCCGATTCAATCTGCCTTTTTCGGAACGGATTGTTGGTTCGGTGACGAATCGATTTTCGGTTTTTCTTTGAGATCAAAATATGGAAATTATGACGAAATTTCGATCTAATAGGGTCTCTTCGATGAATGAACCCTATTGATTCGATTACAGGCGAACCGAAACACTCCCTACGGAACGTGGCCCGAGCGCGATTCGGAGCAGTCCGTGGGAGCAAAATGGGGCAGATGGGGCAGATGGGGCAGATGGGGCAGATGGGGCAGATGGGAGCCGAAAAAGGGCCCGATTTTTGGGAGTGGCGCAGATTTGAGATTTATCAAAACTGAAACTATTTTAGATATCCTTACTTTTTATACTTGCTAATGATAACCTGTAAGTAGTATAATGATGCCTGCTTCATAGCTGAATCTATGGTAATTCTAAGAATTTCTTCTCTCGGTTAGAAGTTTAAGGATCTCTGGAAGATTCTAACTCCCGCCAATCTTTTACGCAATTTTTATGATCATCCCCATCAAGCCCTGGTTAGAAAAAGACGACGCGTCGACGCCGTCTGTAGAAGTCGATTCGTCGACTGATTGGAATGGCATGGCGCTTTCATCTTCGCTAGATATGGACGAACAAATCTCGCCAGAACCAAATCGAGGAGTCATTTCGATGCCCGGAGCGGGTAATCGTGGTCCTCTGCCATTTTATCATCAGCCGGTGCTTTCTAATGAGGTGCTGCACGTTTTTCAGCCGGCGATGGGGAAGCAGATTTTTGATGGCACGCTGGGTGGTGGCGGTCATACGGAAATGCTTTTGGAAGCGGGCGCTCATGTGATCGGGTGTGATCAGGATTCTGAGGCGTTGGATTATGCGTCTGCTCGTCTTGAGCGTTTTGAAGATCAGTTTCTTCCGGTTCAGCAAAACTTTGGAAATTTAGATGCGGTTTTCGATGAGCTGGGAATCGATAAGGTGGATGGGATTTTGCTGGATATCGGGGTGTCTTCTCGGCAGCTGGATTCTGCAGATCGAGGATTTTCGTTCATGAAAGACGGTCCTCTCGACATGCGTATGAATCGTGACGCGGGTGAGTCCGCTGCTGATTTGGTCAATAATGCTGACGAAGATGAGTTGGCTCGCATTTTTCGCGACTACGGCGAGGAGGAGATGTGGCGGAAGGCTGCTCGTCGCGTGGTTGAAGCTCGGGAGAAGTCTCCGATTGAAACAACGGCTCAGTTTTCAGAAGTGATTGCATCAGTCATTCCAAAGCGGAGTGCTAGGAATCCAGCAACGAAGGTTTTCCAGGCGTTGCGGATCGCTGTAAATGACGAGTTGGGTGTTTTGGAGACGGCTTTGGAGAAGGCTGCTGATCGGCTGCTTCCCGGTGGGTCGTTGGCGGTGATTACGTTTCACTCGTTGGAAGATCGGATTGTGAAGCAGTTTTTGAAGAACGCGAGTAAGAAAGAAATTGATCGTCCGGAGTGGCCTGAGCCGCGTCCGAATCCTGAATATCGCTACAATTTAGTCCAGCGGAAGGCAATTGAGCCATCTGCTGAGGAAGTCGCGGCAAATCCAAGGTCTCGAAGCGCCAAGCTGCGTGTTGGAGTTCGGATTTGAGGCGGTTGAAGTAACGCAAGAAACAACGAAACGAGGTTAGAGTTATGGTTAAGAGAAATCGCTATCGGAATCCGTTGAAAACACCGGGATTGTTTCGGGTGCTTTTCATCTGTCTTGCTCTGGGTGGAATCGGCGCGTGTTTTGTGACGATCCGAAATCGCCACGTGACAAAGGGGAATGAAATCACGCAACGTGAACGCGAAATTGAACAGCTTGAACGCGAAATTGAAATGTGGGAACTCCGTATCGCCGGGGTGATGGATCGTGCGGAATTGTCACGTCGTCTTCGTTGGAAGGGAAGTGATCTGCGGGACATTGATCCGCTGCGGGTTTGGAATATCGAGCCTGTACGGCGGGATTTTCGTGAAATCGCCGGAATAGAAGTGGCGTTTGTGATGCAGCCTTAAGCGAAATTTTACAATTTGGACAAGTCTTTAAAAACGCGACTGATTATTGCCTGTGTGGCGCTGACCGGGGGATTGAGCCTTCTGTCGGCGCGTTTGGTGTACGTTCAGGTGGTGGATCATGAGTGCTATTCTCTGCAGGCAAAGGCGAAATACGTTCATAAGGAAACGTTGACTCCTTCGCGTGGGCGAATCCTTGATCGGAATGGTGAGTTGCTGGCGCGGAATCAAACCGTTTACTCGTTGGTAGTCGATTGTTTTCAGGTGCGTGACATGGGAGTAGCATGTCTTGCTTTGGCAAAAGAAGAGTCGGAGCGGACAGGGAAGCCGGTTTCAGCAAGGGCGATGAAGCGTCGTTACGAGCGTGCCATTCGGATTGGAAAATCCATGGAGTCGCGGACAGACGAACTGCAGTCGCTCTATCTTGGTCGGATCAATGAAGTGTTGGCGCCGCAGTTGCGGGTACCCAAGCATGAATTGGCCAAGTTGTTGAAGTCGAAAGATAAAGGCGAGATTGTTCTGGCGAAATACATCGAGGATGATTTTTATCGTGACCTTCAGGATATACTGGACGAGAACCGTCTTGGTGGAATCTATCTCCGAAAAGGGGAGCGTCGTTTTTATCCAAGTCCGCTGGCATTGACTCACGTGATGGGATACATGGGTGAGAGAGACGGCGAGGAAAATGTTGGGATTTACGAAGGAAAAGAGGGAATCGAGAAGGTGTTCAACGATGCGATGACCGGCACAGCGGGATACCGCTACATCGAGCGCGACCGGAAGACTCGTGAGATCCATGCCTTTCGCGGTGAAGAGCAGTTGCCGGTTGCCGGTAACAATGTGCGACTTACCATCGACATGGGATTGCAGGTGATGGTGGAGGAGAAAATGGAAGAGGCCGTCGAAAAATTTGCTCCGGAAAAGATCACTACAATTTGGATGGACCCCCGAAATGGTGAGGTGTTGGCGATGGCCAGTCGTCCGCATTTTGATTTGGAATCACGAAAAGGAATTCGCCGAAATGCTGCGGTTTCTGATACTTACGAGCCGGGCTCAACTTTCAAGATTGTTGCCTACGGCGCTGCTTATGATAAGGGCTTGATTACGCCAACAAGTCCAATTTTCTGTCATTGGGGCAAATACAATTTGGAAGGTTTTGTCTTAAATGATCACCATCCTTACGGTGAGTTGTCGGCGGAAATGGGTTTTGCCAAATCGAGTAATATCTCTGCTTACATGGTTGCTCGCGGTCTGAATAAAGATCTCTTTCGTCACTACATTTCTGAATTTGGATTTGGGAAGAAAACCGGGATTGAACTGACTGCGGAAAGTGCAGGAATAAATTCTAAGGTGAGCACTTGGAATGCCTCGTCGTTCTCCTCTAAGGCAATGGGCTATTCTGTTGCTGTTACGCCATTGCAGATGATCACGGCAATGGGGGTGATTGCGAATGGCGGAGGATATCAGGCCCCTACGATTTTGAAGGCCGTAGAAACTCAGGAAGGGAAAGTGATTCAACGACCGGAGCGCAAAGCCCAAACGCGGGTGATCAGTCAGCGTGCGGCGAGCTACATGGTTCGGTCGATGAAGAAAGTAATGGGTGAAGGGGGAACCGGTTCTAAGGGAGCGTTTCCAGGCTATACCATTGCTGCCAAGACGGGAACTGCGCGCAAGAATGTCGAAGGTGTCGGTTATGTGACCGGACGTTACGTAGTGTCGTTCATGGGTTTTTTCCCGGCGGACGATCCCCAGTTGATGGGCATCGTGATTGTCGATGACCCACACGCAACTGGAGTGAATTTGTATGGCGGAACGATTGCGGGTCCGATTTTTGCGGAAATGGGCAAAGGGGCTGTGAAGCTGCTCGGGATTACTCCGGATAAGCCGGAAGAGCTTCGCGACGAATTGAACAAGATGGATCCGATTGAACTGACTAATCGGAACGATGCAAACGGGGCTGCGGGTGAGTGAGTGGGAATACGGGTATGAAACTTGAGGACGTCATTAAAAGCACCCAGATCAAATCGGTTACCGGTTCGCTGAATGATCACGCGATTGAGCGTGTCGACTACGATTCGCGGCAAGTGAAGCCGGGGTCGCTTTTTTGCGCCCTTAGCGGAAAAGAAGCGGACGGGAATGAGTTCATCCCGAAGGCGCTGGAAAATGGTGCATCAGCAATCCTTTCTGAAAAATCATTTCCAGCGAACACCTCGGTTCCTTGGTTGCAGGTCGATAACGCTCGCGCGGCGATGGCGACGTGTGCGGCGGAGTTGTATGAAAATCCATCTCACGAAATGCCGGTGGTCGGAGTGACGGGAACGAACGGGAAAACGACCACGGCTTTTTTGATTCACTATTTGATGGAGGCGAGTTTGCGCCGGGCAGGGATGCTGGGGACGGTTCATTATCAGATTGCAGATGAAGTGCAGGTCGCATCACGGACGACTCCCGAGTCGACGGATGTTCACCGTATGCTGCGTGAAATGCGGGATGCGGATTGTCGCGCAGCGGTGATGGAAGTAGCTTCTCACGGACTGGCGCAGCATCGCGTTGGCGGCGTGAAGTTCGCGGCCGGTGTCTTCACCAACCTGACTCAGGATCACCTCGATTACCACGAGACGATGGATGCGTATTTCGATGCGAAGAAACGACTTTTCCAGCAGATGGCTGCACAAGACGATGAGCCAACGATGATCGTGAATTTTGATGATTCGTATGGAAAGCGTCTTTTGAAGGCTCCGATCGGCGGGGTGAAGAAACTCACCTTCGGTCAGAGCGCGGGTTGCGATTTCAGGGTGGCTGGGATCAAACCGGATTTGAACGGAACCCAGTTTCAACTGTATATTAAAGGGCGTCAGCTTCTCGTGAAAATTCCGCTGATTGGCACATTTAATGTATACAACTGTCTTGCTGCGTTGGCTGCGGCTCAGTCGATCAATTTGAATGTTCGAGAAGCGATCTCAAACCTGGAGAATGCGCCTCAGGTGCCGGGTAGAATGGAAGCGGTCGATGGCGATCGTCGGATCAATTATCGTGTCTTTGTCGATTATGCTCACACTCCGGATGCTCTGGAGAACGCTTTGAAAACAGCACGCGATCTTCGTCCGAATCGGTTGATCACAGTTTTTGGCTGCGGTGGTGACCGCGATGTTCGCAAGCGTCCCTTGATGGGAAAAGCAGCGGACACAGCTTCTGACTTGTCGATTCTGACCTTAGATAATCCACGAACCGAAGACCCTGCAAAAATCCTTCGCGATACTGAGTCAGGGATGAACGGAAATTACAAAGTGATCGAAGATAGGCGCGAGGCCATTGAGTTCGCGATCAGCCTCGCGGGCGAACGGGACATCGTAGTCATCGCTGGCAAAGGTCATGAGGACTATCAAGAGATCAATGGCGTGAAGCATGATTTCGATGATCGGAAAGTCGCGGGTGAGTGCATTCGTGCTCGGTCTGAGGACTAACTAATTGATAATTTCGAAACGTTTTTACTAGCATGAACCAAATTTCGTTAAAACAGATGGCCGAATGGGCCGGTGGAGCCTTGATTCAAGGTGTGCCGTCGGACTGTGTCGGGGCTGTTTCGACGGACACGCGCAAGTTGTCTGAGGGTGACACTTTTCTCGCGCTGAAAGGTGACAATTTCGATGGTCATGAATTTGTGAAGACCGCTCAGGAAGTTGGAGTTGCGGCCATCATTGTAAGCAATTTGGTAAAAGACACAGAGTCGTTCGAGGGCGGAATCATTCACGTGCGAGACACGCTGGTTGCGCTGCAAATGCTCGCGAAGAATTATCGGGAGTCGCTCGATATCTTTGCTATTGGTGTGACTGGGAGCAATGGGAAGACATCAACCAAGGATTTCCTCAAAACGATTCTGGCAAAGGCGGGTCCAGTCAATGCGACGCTTGGTAACCTGAATAATCATATCGGACTGCCGCTTACGATTCTGAATTCAACCGACGAACATAAATTCGGTGTTTGGGAGATGGGAATGAACCACCCCGGAGAGATTGAAGTCCTGGCAGATATTGCCGCTCCGAACGCAGGCATCATCACGAACATCGGAACGGCCCATATCGAGCACATGAAAACCCGCGAGGCAATTGCGGAGGAAAAAGGTCAGCTCGCTGAAATGGTTGAGAGCTGTGGATTTTTCGTAATGCCCGCAAACGACGATTTCGCGGAAGCGATTGCCGGACGTAGTGCAGCAAGAATGATTGCCGTTGGAATTGGTGAAGGTGATGTTCAGGCCGGAAACCTCATCGCCACCGGCGAGGGGACTTTCTTTGATGTCATTGCCGGTGGAAAGCGTGTTTCAACTTCGATTCGAGTAGCTGGCGAACACATGGTGATGAATGCGCTTCTTGGAGTTGCTGTTGCCCTTGAATTGGGAGTCGATCTCGAAACAATTGGATCAGGACTTTCAGAAGCGGAGCTGACCCGTGGTCGTTTGCAACGTCGTGAAGTGAACGGCGTTCAGTTTATCGATGACAGCTATAATGCGAATCCTGATTCGATGCGGGCAGCCCTAAAAACTTTATCGTCTACTGAAACGGCAGGACGGCGTATCGCAGTGTTAGGATTCATGGGCGAACTCGGTGAGCATGAAGAAGCCGAGCATAAATTGCTTGGTGAAGCAGTTGCTGAAGCAGGAGTTGATCTCCTTGTCACGGTTTCAGAAAAAGCAAAACTCATCGCAGAAAGCGGTGGCAGTGATCATGCCTTCGACGATCACGAAGCGGCTGGAAATTTTCTGAAATCCGAACTCAAACCAGGTGATCTCGTTCTGGTGAAGGGGAGTCGCGCCGCGACAATGGAAAAAGTGATCGAGCAATTTTCAAAATAGACCTGAACGATGTTATACTACCTTCATCTACTTGATGACCCAAATAAGCAGGAGTGGTTCGACTTTCTCCGCTTGTTTCAATTCGGTACGTTCCGTGCGGCGGGTGCGTGTTTGACTGCATTTTTGATTTCTCTTTTGTTGGGCGAGAAAGTGATTCTCAAGCTGACTTCTTTAAAAGTGGGGCAGCCCATTCGCACCGCAGATGAAGTTCACAAACTTGCCGAACTGCACGGTGGTAAAGTGGGAACTCCGACAATGGGAGGAATCTTAATTGTTGCGGCCGTTTTGTTTTCGGTTTTCCTCTGGGCGAAGCCAACGAACCCGTTTATTGCCGCGTTGGTTTTTGTAACCTTTGGAACAGCGATTCTAGGATTCATTGATGACTACAAAAAGGTCACTAAAAAGACATCTGACGGTGTTAGCGGAAAGACAAAATTAATTGTTCAACTCGTGGTGGCTTTTGTAGCGGTCCTTTTTCTCTACCTCTACGATCATAAAGATTACGGTTGGGTGGATCCGATTATCGGAAAAGATGGCACAGTTCATTCCGTTTCAAACCATATTCAACAGCTTTGGGTGCCGTTTAAAAAAGAGCCTTTTGCGGGTGGCTTGTGGTTGGTGTTTTTGCTTCCAGTCGTGATTGTCGGCTGCTCAAATGCAGTGAACCTCACGGATGGTCTCGACGGATTGGCGACGGGATGCACGCTTACAACGGTCGCTGCCTATTCGGGTTTAACTTTCATCGTCGGGAACTCGGTCGTGTCGAATTACCTCTTCATGCCGTTTCATCCTCAGGAGGGTGAGGTCGCTATTTTCTGCACGGCGCTGCTTGGTTCGTGCCTCGGCTTCCTTTGGTTTAATTGTCATCCGGCTCGTGTTTTCATGGGAGATACCGGTTCACTTTCCATTGGTGGGATGTTGGGAATGATCGCGATTTGCTGCAAGCAGGAGATTCTGCTCGTCATTATTGGAGGTGTTTTTGTGATGGAAGCCGCTTCAGTAATGATTCAGGTCGCGAGTTTCAAAACGCGCGGGAAGCGAGTTTTCAAGATGTCACCCATTCACCATCACTTCGAACTCATAGGGTGGTCAGAGACGAAAGTGATCAATCGATTTTGGATCATTTCAATCATTTGCGCACTCGTTGGAATAGCGACTTTGAAGATACGTTAGGAAAAACTGAATCAATTTATGAATTTGTCAGGACAGAACATTGCCATCCTCGGCGCCGGAACCAGCGGGTTTGCGGCGGCCGAACTCGCGCGTTCGCGCGGGGCTGGAATGGTCCGTGTTTATGACTCTGGCGATGCCGAGAAACTGGCGCCTCGTAAATCAGTGTTCGCGGAAATCGGAGTGGATTCGGTTTTCGGTGAGGCAGCACTAAGTGCGCCTGCAAATACCGACCTTACCATTATCAGTCCGGGAATCGATGCCGGGTGGCCTATCGGAAAAGCGTTCGCCGATACAGGGGTTCCGCTTATTGGTGAGATCGAATTCGCTTGGCAGTGCAACCCGGACACTCCCGTCATAGCGATTACGGGAACGAACGGCAAAACGACAACGACAGAACTTACTGCCGATATTTTGAATGGAGTCGGCTTGAAAGCGGTCGCCGCTGGAAATGTGGGAACGGCTTATGCCGAGGTCGTTCTCTCTGGAGTAGATTACGATGCCATTGTCGTCGAGGTCAGCTCGTTTCAACTCGAAACGATTGCGACATTCCGCCCTTCGGTTGCCTTGTGGATGAATTTTGCGGCGGATCACATGGATCGCTATACGGCTCTTGAGGATTATCGAAATGCCAAGCTGCGGATCTTTGAAAATCAAACTGCCGATGATTTTGCGATTGTAAAATCAGGGGAGGTGATTGAAACCGTTGCGCAGAAAATCACCTTTAGCGGATTCTCAGATGATGCCGATCTGACTTTAAATGATGGCACGATTTTTTATCATGCCGATTCGATTTTGGAATTCCGCTCAACCCGATTGAACGGAAAGCACAACGCTGAAAACGTCATGGCGGCGATGGCTGCCGTTCAGTGCCGCGGAATCGAATACGGGGCTATGGAAGAAACGATTCGCTCGTTTCAGGCGCCTCCGCATCGTTGTGAAATCGTTGCTACAGTAGCTGACGTCACCTTCGTAAATGATTCCAAAGCGACCAACCTTCACGCACTCGAAAGCTCGCTGCGAGGCCAGGAAGCGCCCGTGATCCTGATCGTCGGCGGAAAAGACAAAGGGCTCGATTACAACGAAATCACTCCAATCGTTGGAGATGCTACGACTCGGATATTTTGCATTGGCGAGATGCGTGAACGAATTTTTGAAGCGTGGAAAGACGTCGCTGCTTGTGAAATTAGCGACTCTCTCGAAAGCGCAGTGAACTCGGCTGCTTCCGCCGCAACGAAGGGGCAAACGGTCCTCTTCTCGCCCGGAACTTCGAGTTTCGACATGTTTTCCAGCTATGGCGAACGGGGGGAAGCCTTCCGAGCTGCAGTCAACCATTTGAACTGACCTTCAATCTAACAGAACAACAACCCAGTTATGAACAACAAACGTAGAAATAGAAAATCGGATCGCGGGATTCGGAGTGGTGTATTCGGGCGGCTTTTCGCTCAGACAAAACTTCCAGCCCATGTGACAGAGGAACAGGATTGGTATCTCGATACTCCCGACGTGCGACTCACACGCGTGTTTACGATCGTGCTGATCCTTCACGTGGTTGCCGTCGGTGGCATCCTTGCTTTTAAAATGATCGAAAAAGCAACGACCCCGGGTTCAGTCGCGACGGTTTCGACCCCTGCGGCAACGGCATCTGCTCGGAATGAATCAACTGCTCCAGCACCTGCGACGACAAACGAAATTGCAGCTGGTGGCCAAGCTACTCCTGCTGTTGTTGCCACTGATTCCGCTCCCGGCGTAATTGAATATCGCGTTGCTGGAACTGAGTCTCTCGTCGATATTTCAAGGAAAATGGGTGTGTCGGTCGCCGCGATCAAAGCGGAGAATGATATTTCAAACGGCTTTCGGCCTGGTGATTGGATTCGCGTAACGAGCAAGAAAATAGCGGTTGCAACCGCTGCGCCAGAAGTTGCAGGTTCTCGGCCTGCTGCAACGACCGCTGTTGCCGCTGCACGAGTAGACAATTCTGCTCCAGCGCTCGCTCCGGTTGCCGCAACGCGTCGTCCGGCATCTGCGTCCGCCGCTGCTGCACCCACGACGGCACCGAAGACTTACGTTGTTAAAAAAGGCGACACTGCTTATGGTATTGCACGCAAGTTCGGCGTCAAACACACCACGTTAATGGCCGAAAACGGAATCAGCCTTCCTGAGTTAATGCAACTCGGACAGACGCTCAAGATCCCCGGTAACTGAAATTCGCTACCACGATCCCCTTGTTGGATCGATGAACTTACCCTGTTGATTCGTAAATCGCATGACTAAACGCAGCCCTGTTTTCCTTCTCGCCGGAGTGGCCTTCCTCATTGTTGTGGGAATGGTCATGCTTATGAGCACGAGTATCTTCAGTGCCGACGCGAGCGAGACGGATGCGTATCGCGAAGTGAAAAAGCAGGTGTTGTGGTTGATTTTAGGATGCGGTGTTTGCTGGGCGTTGGCCTCGATCGATTACCGTTTCTTTCAAAAGCATGTGTGGTGGTTCTACGGTGCCACGCTGCTGTTGTTGGCGTTTTGTTACATTCCCGGAATCGGCACGACGGTGAACAATGAGAACCGCTGGATTAAAATAGGGGGCGCACAGATGCAGCCTTCTGAAATTGCTAAGATCATGCTCGCGGTGATTCTAGCGCATTGGTTTTCGATGCATCCCGACAGCGGAAATAAGTTTTTGCGCGGCTTTGTTTTTCCAATGGGGATTGCCGGCGTGATGATTGCCCTGGTCCTGTTCGAGGTTGATATGGGAACCACAGCGGTCCTGTCCGCGAGTTGTTTTGTGATTCTTTTTGTCGCCGGGGTGAACTGGAAATGGTTGACCGGGTTGGTGGCGATGGGTGTCACTGGTTTTTGGGGAATGCTAAAATACGCCCCGGACCGTATGGAGCGGATCACGGCTTTCCTCGATCCTGAAAAACACCGTTTCGGTGACGCGTGGCAGCAGTGGATTTCATTGTTGGCGCTCGGGTCAGGTGGTCTCGAAGGTCGCGGAATCGGCGAAGGGCGATTGAAAATGCTCTACATGCCGTTTGCCCACACCGATTTTATTTTCCCTATGATCGGCGAAGAACTCGGACTCATTTGCACTTTGTTGGTCGTGCTTGCGTTCGTTCTTATCGCTGTATCAGGAATCGCGATTTCATTTCATGCTCCCGATCGTTTCGGCATGTTGTTGGGACTCGGAGTAACTTGCTTCATCGTGTTTCAGGCCTGCTTGAACATAGGGGTTACCACCGCAGTGCTTCCAAACACAGGGTTGCCGCTACCGTTTGTCAGTTACGGTGGTTCGGCGCTATTGGCCGCGATGGCGGCGATAGGAATTTTGCTGAACATTTTTCGCCAGGGTAAACAGCGAGAACGCCTTGGAGAAGACTGGGTCAAGGGAACTCGGATTACGCCTCGTCTCTGACTGGGCTGATTTACATTGATCACGCGTTCGTTTTCCGATAAAACGGGTGCATGAATCCAACCTTTCGTCTTCGATTTCTCGCCACGGCTCTAGCTGTGGTGGCCTCGCTTTACACTCTTGAAGTTGCCAATGCTGGTGAGAGTGCCTTCTCCGATTTCATAAAGATCGTTGAGCTTCGCGATGCCAAAGACAATGCGGGCGTGGTTGCTGCCTGCCAAAAATATTCAGAAGCACATCCCGATTCTGACGGTGCCGCTCATGTTCTCTTCTTTGGGGGAAAGGCCGCGTTTGATCTTAAAAAATACGATGCAGTGATCGACTTGACATCTTCGCTGATAGAAGGCCACGAGGGTTTTTGTTTGATGACGGAGACCCGAATGCTTCGCGGCGAGGCTCATCGAATGAAAGAGCAGTGGGCTGAGGCAATTCCCGATTTTCAGGCAGCCTATGACGGCTTTACTGCAGTTGAAAACGAAGAAGCCCCTCACGCACTTTACCATATCGTTCAGGGGCAGAAGGAGACGGATGAGGCGGATGCGGCAAAGAAAAGCTACGACCTCTTGGCCGAAAAGTTTGGAGGCAGTAAATACGTTGCCAGTGCGGCGAAAGTTGTAGGAGCAACTCCGCCCATGGCCAAAAAGGCTCCCAAGAAAGAAGTGGCGCTCCAAAAGGGAGATCAAGCACCTGACATTGAGTTTTTTCAGCTATCAGACAATACAGGGAAAAAACTCTCCGATTTCAAAGGGCAAGTGGTTGTGATCGATTTTTGGGCATCTTGGTGTGGCCCGTGTCAAGCTCCGATGGCCAAAATGCAGGGTTATAGCGAGAGGCATCCGGAATGGGCGGAGAAAGTAAAATTTGTTGCCTTGAGCATCGACAACGAAGCTAAGACGGCATCTGACCACCTGGCGAAAAAGGGTTGGGACAAGACTTATAATGTTTGGGGTGGGGAAGGCGGCTTTAAGTCGGCACCTCCTGTCGCCTACAAAGTGCGCGGAATTCCCACTGCTGCTATCATTGATCAAGAGGGGAAAATCGCTGCCTACGGCCATCCTGCCTCGATGGATATTTCAGAAGTCGTTGCTGGACTTCTAAAGTAAGAAATTACGAAGCAACAGGGTTGGTTTGATGAATCAACCCTGTTGGATCGAAAAATGGCAAAAAAATAATTCACAATGTATTTACAAATATGTTGCATTGTAACGTCATCAGACATTTGAGACGAGAGTATTGCTTTAAGCGTTCCCACCCATCAGAACGGAACATAAATTCGTGAGAGTCTTGGAAGCTTGGTGCCCCCTCCCTCCCATCATTCGATGATCATAAACAGCAACGGTCGATATCTGCGAAACGCCTTCTCTCTCTTTGAGA
>CALAHF010000138.1 GCA_937891465.1 uncultured Verrucomicrobiales bacterium
ATAATTACGAACGCTCTGCAATCGGAATGATCGGCTGATCTTCAGTTGGACCTGAGTAATAAGTCAGCGGACGATAGAGACGATTGTCATCAAGCTGTTCAAGCACCTGGGCTGTCCAACCAGCCGCACGTGAAATCGCAAAAATCGGAGTGAACAGATCCGTTGGAATCCCCAGCGAATAATAAACCGTCGCAGAATAAAAATCGACATTCGCATTCAAGCCCTTGCGCTCACGCATCAACTCCGCAATCCGTTCGGACATCCTCAGCCATTTTGATTCGCCGAGTTCTTCAGTCAGCTTAATCGCCATCTTCTGAAGATGCGGCGCGCGTGGGTCGAGCACCTTGTAAACGCGGTGTCCGATTCCCATGATCTTCTTCTTTTTCTTCAGACAATCTTCAACGTAAGCATCAACCTTATCTTCGCTGCCGATTTCATGAAGCATCTGAATCACACCTTCGTTAGCGCCACCGTGAAGCGGTCCCTTAAGCGTTCCGATTGCAGAAGTGATCGCAGAGTAGATATCGGAAAGTGTCGCAATCGTAACCCGTGCGCTGAACGTCGAGGCATTCATGCTGTGATCCGCGTGAATGATATACGCGACATCGAGCGTCCTCACTGCCTCGGGACCGGGTTCTTCTCCAGTAATTGAATACAAAAAGTGAGCTGCCTCGCCCAAATCGCTCCGAACTGGTAGCGCTTCGAGTCCCTGACGGAATCGGTGGAAGTAAGCGACGATAAGAGGAATCTTCGCACAAATCGAAAGCGCACGGACTTCATTCAGAGCGCGATCCTGATAATTCCCTTTTGTGTCATAAAGGCCCAGCATACTCACTCCAGTCCGGACGACATCCATTGGAGACGCCTCCTTTGGCGCGCGCTTCAAAAACTCAATCACACCGTCCGGCAACTCACGCTGCGCGCGAAGGGCACCGGTCAATTCATCCAACTCAACCTGAGTTGGGAGTTTGCCACGGTGAAGAAGATGGAGCACTTCTTCGAAGGTAGTATGCTCAACCAAATCGGCGATGTTATAGCCCAGATAACGCAACACACCTTCTTCGCCCTTCACTTGAGAAAGTTTCGATTCATTGGCGATGACTCCTGCGAGTCCTTTTGCGTATTCTGGTGCTTCCGACATGGTATGGGTTGATTCGTAAAATTCCCTACGATTACTGGCTTTCAGAGGGGCGCTATTTTTAACGCAAAACCGACTGAAAGACCAATGAATTATTCGGACCGAAACGAGTAATCAGATCGATTTTGCCGAAAAGGGACTTTTTTTAAAGCAAACAAACTGAAACGTTTTATAGTTGTCGTCCAGAGGCTGCGGAATGGTGGCTTGCGAATTCCGCCAGGGCCGGAAGGCAGCAACGGTAGCCTGTTCATCATTGCCGCAGTCCTCTGGACTTTTTTACGATTCGACAGAGTCCGATCGTTTCATAAAAATATCTCTGGCGCGGAAGCCATCCGAAGTGAATTTTCCCGTGTGTTCCAGATCATCTTCAACGAAATCAGTGCGGCGGAAATTTCTCAACTTCCGACAATGACCCAACTCGAAGTTCTTAATGAATTTCAAGTTTCACCGGCCGACCTCGAAAAACTCGACGGCGACGAAAACGAGGAAGCGCCCTTTGGAAAGATCGCACGCGACGGCGAGACGCTTTTTCGATTCCGCGCAAAAGATGTCCGCATCTACTTTGAAGTTTCCAATGACAACAAGGCCGTGATCGTCCACCGGGTATTGAACAAAAATACGTATCAGGATTTTCTCTACCGAACCAATCTCCCAGTCGGAGAAGATGAAGCTCTCAGTGAATCCAAACAATTTTGGGAATTGATCGAGGAAGGTGAGAATGCTCGTCGCGTCTAACAATCATGGGCTTCCTTAAACGCACCCAAACTGACGAGCTTTTTCGTCGGGAACAATTTCCCTGTCTCCAAAACGATCGGATTTTTTTGGCACACGCTGCAGTTACCGCGGTTCCAAAACTGGTAACCGACACGATGAACGAATTCAATCGCGCCGCCTCCACAGGCGAAGTCGATTACACGGATCTTCTCATCAACCAAATGGACGCAGCCCGCGAAACCTGCGCGAAGATCATCCACGCGAAGCCAAACGAAATTGCACTACTCGGTCCAACTTCACTCGGCCTCAGTTTGGTCGCCAATGGACTCAACTTCAAAGAAGGTGACGAAATCATCTGCTATCTCGATGATTATCCGGCCAACGTTTACCCGTGGAAAAATCTTGAGAAATTACACGGAACCAAAACGATTTTTCTAAAACCGGAGGAACCCGGAACGATCACGCCTGAATTGGTTGAGGCAGCGCTGACTGAACGGACTCGCCTCGTGGCTCTCGCGTCTTGTCACTTCCTTACCGGCTACCGAATCGATTTCGACGCGATTGGTCAGCTCATCCACGAAAAATCTGAAGCACTCTTCTGCCTCGATGCCATTCAAACCGTGGGTGCTTTTCCGACCACGGTTGAACACGTTGATTTTCTATCCGCAGACTCCCACAAGTGGATGCTCGGCCCCATGACCGCCGGTATCTTCTATGTCGCTGAAGAACATTTCGATAAACTTCGTCCGTCACTCCTTGGAGCGTGGAATGTCCAATCCCCAAATTTCATCGCTCAGGACGCCGTCGATTTCGAATCCGGGTGCCGACGTTATGAACCCGGCGTCTTAAATGCTCAGGGAATCCTTGGAATGGATGCTGCTATAAGACTTCTCGACCAGGAAATCGGCATCGACGTTGTTTCCAAACGCCTACTCGAAGTTAAAACTCATTTCGTAAACGAGCTGACGGAACGCGGATTTGAAATCGCAAACGTCACCGACGGCCCCAATGCATCGGCGATCACCGCATTCACCAGTTCAGACCCTTTAAAATTGACCGAACTCTATCAAAACCTCCTGAATCGTGATGTGGTTGCCAGTTTTAGGCATGACCGCGAGAATATACCATTTGTTCGATTCAGCCCCCATTTTTACAATCACGAAGAAGATGCCGCACGAGTCTTTGAGATCATTGATTCGATTGCTTGACGCAAACCGTTTTAGCGGCTTGAATCGAACGGCTTCTTTTTGGATGGAAAGCCTCTGTTTTTTCACCGAACATCGCCAACAATCATCGCATTATGAATCTAGACGAAATCAAAAAAATCGTCGAGCTCATGGACGAACATGGGCTCTCTCAGTTTAAACTTGAGCAAGACGACACAAAGCTCGAACTAAAGAAAGGTGGCTACGAAGTCGCCGCTCAAGCAGTTCCCCAATTTGCACAGTATGCTCAAGCACCAGGACAAGGGGCTCAGGCACCAGCGGCCGCTCCTGTTGATGTGGATCCCGACGCACTTCCTGCTGGAGAGCAGGAAATCACGTCACCAATGGTTGGCACTTTCTACCTCGCTCCGAATCCTGAGTCTCCTGACTTCGTTCAAATAGGCAGCTCGGTTTCGGCAGAATCACCCGTTTGTATTATTGAGGCGATGAAGGTGATGAACGAAATTCAGGCCGAAATCGGTGGCGAAATCACCAAGATTCTTGTCGAAAACGGAACTGCGGTTCAATACGGTGAACCATTGTTCCGCGTGAAAACCGCGTAATTGTCCGCCTCTTCATTTCTCCTGCCTAAACCCGCGAACCACACCATGGCTCTCAAAATTCGCAATATTCTTGTCGCTAACCGTGGCGAAATCGCTCTGCGCGTCATTCGTGCAGCCAAAGAGCTGGGAATTCGCACCACCGCTGTTTATTCAGAGGCAGATGTTGATTCCATGCACGTTCAGCTCGCGGACGACGCGATCTGCATCGGCCCCGGACCGAGCACTCAAAGCTATCTGAAAATGGATTCCATCATGGCCGCGGCAGAAATTGCCAATGTCGATGCAATTCACCCCGGTTACGGTTTCCTTTCTGAAAATCCGCGCTTCGCTGAGATCTGCGAAAGCTGCAATGTGAAATTCATCGGACCCTCCGCCGAAATTATTCGGATGATGGGTGATAAAAACCAGGCCCGCGCCACTGCGCTTGCGCATGGGATTCCCGTTACTCCCGGGAGTGATGGAATCGTTGAGACAGAAGCAGAGGCTTTTAAAGTCGCCGAAGAAGTCGGATATCCCGTCATGATCAAGGCAAGTGCCGGCGGCGGTGGTCGTGGAATGCGGCCCGCTCTTAATAAAGCAACCCTTGGCTCAGCTTTTAACGCGGCCCGGAATGAAGCGATGGCTTGTTTTGGGTCTGACGAAGTCTATATCGAAAAACTGGTGGAAAATCCTCACCACATCGAATTTCAGATCGTGGCCGATTCACACGGCAATGCGATCGAACTTGGGGAACGGGACTGCTCAATGCAGCGCCGAAACCAGAAGATCATCGAAGAAACGCCTTCTCCGCTTTTGACGCCGGAGCTTCGTGAGCGGATGGCAAAAGCCTCTGTCGATCTGATCAAAGCGATCGGATACGAGAACTGTGGAACGATCGAGTATCTTGTCGACGACGAGGAGAATTTCTATTTCATGGAGATGAATACTCGGATTCAGGTCGAGCACCCCGTTACTGAAGAAGTTCGTGGCTGCGATTTGATCAAAGAGCAAATTCGAGTCGCTGCCGGAGAGCCACTTTCGGAGCATGTTCTCAATAGTGTTCCACGTGGCCACTCCATTGAGTGCCGAATCAATGCGGAAGATCCTTATCGTAATTTCGCTCCGAGTCCGGGTAAAATCGATCTCTATTACGCGCCAGGTGGACGAGGTGTCCGCGTTGATACCCACGTTTATTCGGGATACGAGGTGCCACCGCACTACGATTCTATGATTGCCAAGCTGATTGTTTACGGAGCCCGTCGCGATATCGCGATTGCCCGCATGAAGCGTGCCTTGAATGAATTTTTGATCGAAGGAATCAAAACGACGATTCCTTTTCAGTTGGAAGTCATCGATCACGCCGCATTTAAGAATGGCAACTACAGCATTCGCTGGGTCGAAGACTATCTCGCTTCCAAAACTGGAAAGCCTGAGGCTTCCAAAATGGAATCGCCCGAGGAATAAACATTCCACGATCCAATAGGGTTGATTCATCGAACATACCCTATTGGTTCGAAAAACTGCCCCATGATTCGTTTTCAGCCAATCTATCAAATGCGAGTTTGGGGTGGTCGAGAGTTGGAAACCTCGTTTGAACGCAAGCTTCCAAATCAGGAAGAACCCTTTGGGGAGTCGTGGGAGATTTCCGCTCGCAGCGAAGCTGATTCCATCGTAATCAGCGAAGGCACGTGGCACGGAAGGACTCTCACCGATTTGTGGAACGATTCGTCCAGCCGATCGGAAATTTTCGGCGCGAACGCCCCACAAGGAGATCGCTTCCCCCTTTTATGCAAAATCCTTGATGCGAGGAACCGCCTTTCCATTCAAGTTCATCCGCCGGCAAAAATTGCGGCCGAAATGGGAGGCGAACCCAAGTCTGAAACGTGGTTTATCGCCAAAGCCGACCCTGGAGCCGAAATTTACGTTGGCGTGAAAAGCGGCGTTACCCGTTCAAATTTCGAAGCCGCTCTAAAAGACGGCACCGTTGATGATTGTGTGCATCGCATTCCCGTTTCAGCGGGAGAACATATTTTTATTCCAAGCGGGCGACTCCATGCGATTGGTGCCGGTTTAGTGATTTACGAAATCCAGCAAAACTCCGACACGACCTACCGGGTCTTTGATTGGAATCGCGTTGGCATGAATGGAAAGCCTCGCGATCTTCATATCGAAGAATCCCTTCGCTGCATCGATTTTGAGGATGTCGAACCCTCGATGGATTCAGCCGTCGGCACTCTGATTTGTAAATGCGACTATTTCCGGATGGAGCAGCATTCCATAAAAAATCTCGAAGAGTTCAACGCCGCAATCAGCAATCGATTTGCGATTATCACCGTTGTTTCCGGCGCCATTGGCGATTGCACAAAAGGTGACTTTTTCATCGCGCCTGCAGGAAGTCCGCTCAGCGAAATCTCCGCGGACGCCAAAATTCTTTTGACCACCTGGCCAGCCGTTGCTTAAGCGCTGCCGAGACGCTCGCCTTGGTAAGTTCCCGCTTCGATAGACTGGGTCCACGCATCATTCGCGAAATACCATTCGATGGTGCGGCGAAGTCCGCTTTCAAAATTCTCCTGCGGTTCCCATCCCAATTCGCTTTCAATTTTCGAGCAGTCAATCGCATAACGCTTGTCATGGCCGGGACGATCCGTCACATATGTAATCAGTTCATCCGCTGTCCGCGTTTCCCCGTCGGGTAGCAGATCATTCACGATTTCAATGATCGCTTTGACCACGTCGATGTTTTTCATCTCACACTTTCCGCCAATATTGTAGACCTCGCCGAGACGTCCTTTCACCAACGAAACAGTCAACCCGCGACAATGGTCTTCGACAAACAACCAGTCGCGAACATTGGAGCCATCGCCATAAACCGGAAGCTTCTCTCCCCGACGCGCCTTCGCAATGATCAGAGGAATGAGTTTTTCAGGAAACTGGAAGGGGCCGTAGTTGTTGGAGCAATTTGTGGTCACCACCGGCATCCCGAACGTGTGAAAATAAGAGCGAACCAAGTGATCACTTCCCGCCTTTGACGCAGAGTAGGGGCTGTTTGGGGCATACGGCGTCGTCTCCGAGAACGCTGGATCATCTGTTTCCAGAGATCCGTAAACCTCATCGGTCGAAATGTGGAGAAAACGGTATTCATCTTCCGATTTCCCATCTGCCTTCAATTTTTCGAAATGATTCCGTGCCGCATGAAGCATCTGGAATGTCCCTACAAAATTAGTCATGATAAATTCTTCCGGCGCGTCAATTGAGCGATCGACATGGGACTCAGCAGCAAGATGCATCACGTGTGAAATATCATGATCTGCAAAAATTTCGGCGAGCGCCACAGCATCGCAAATATCAGCTTGAACAAAGGTGTGACGGGCATCTGCCTCAAGTGACGTCAGATTCTCTGGATTTCCCGCATAGGTCAGCTTGTCGAGATTTACTACCTTTTCGATCTCGATTCCGAGCTCTGATTCCGCTTTTCCAAGCAAGTAATGAACGAGGTTTGAACCAATGAAGCCAGCTCCGCCAGTAACTAAAATACGCATTCCCATAATCTGTCTGTGTTTGTGAAAAGCAGAACTCTAGCGTTTCAACCGCGTCGCTCAACCTGGAGTTTGGCGGAAGATCCGCGCCAGTTGCGAATTCAGTTCAAGCCGCTCAAAAGCTCTTCTGCCGTGCGACTCCAATAGGGAATGGACGCCTCCAACAATTCCGGTGCCTGTAGAAGCGTTTCCCGATCTTTTCGATCTATTTCACTGAACAAAAGCGTGATCTCTTGGACCAGCTGCCCACTCCGGGTAACGCGTGGTTTCGATCCCACAAGGATCGCTTCTACACTGATAAATCTGGATTTTTCAGACCTTGAATCAACGTTCACATGAAATCCCAATGCCATGGTGGTACCAATATCAAAATTTCGTTCGGATTCTAAAACGATTCCATGTTCGTTTACCCTAACTAACTGAAAAGGAGGTCGTGACGCGTTTCGTGGAGAAAACTCAGAAGAGGGGAGGTAAGAGTCCAAAGGCTGCATCAGGGTAAAAATACTGCCAGAATTTAGACCTGTCAAATGTACCACCTAAACTTTGGAGTTTTCTCAGAATCGAAAATATACAACTTTTGAACTCCAAAATTAGTCCTGCTTTCCCTTGTCTTCAGGCGTTCCAACGTGTTTTGTTGCAATCCAAATTGCCATGCACGCCCAGGACATTTTTTCCAAATACCAAACGACTTTTTCGTTCGAGTTCTTCCCCGCAAAAACCGAAGCAAGCGCCGCAGCTCTGTATTCTACGATTGCAGAACTCGAACCCTACAAACCGTCCTTCGTCAGCGTGACTTATGGAGCGGGAGGATCAACCCGGGATCTGACTAATGATTTGGTAGTGAAGTTAAAGGAAACCACCTCGCTCGATCCAAGTCCTCATCTCACCTGCGTTTGTCATCAGGAGGATGAAATCCACTCGATCATTGAGCGCTATGCCGCCTCAGGAGTCAGCAATATTCTTGCCCTCGGCGGTGATCCTCCACACAACCTCGCAGATTACGATCGCTCTCAAGATGCGTTTCAACACGCTGCCGGGCTGGTTAAATTCATCAAAAAATTTAACGAAACCGGTGCTCATCCAGACCCACGTGGTTTTGGCATTGGAGTTGCCGCATTTCCTGAAGGGCACCCGACGACCCCGAATCGTTTGAAGGAAATGGACTATTTGAAAGCAAAAGTCGATGCCGGGGCGGACTACATCGTCACCCAACTGTTTTTCGACAATCACGATTTCCACGATTTCCGGGATCGTTGCCGACTCGCCGGAATCGACATTCCGATCATCGCCGGAATCATGCCTATCGTGACCAAAAAAGGGATGGACCGCATGGCTGACCTCGCTGCCGGCGCTCACTTCCCGGCCAAACTGCTCCGCTCACTGGACCGAGCAGGAGACGAATCCGAGCGCGTCGAGCGAGTTGGAATCGATCACGCAACCGAGCAGTGCCTCGACCTACTCGAAAACAAAGTCGATGGCATTCATTTTTACACACTGAATAAATCCCGGGCAACGCGGGAGATTTACGCCAACCTCGGCATGGAAAACACTGAGGCGAATCTGAAATGAAACCGCCCTCAGGTTCAAAGCCCGACCGTTTTCCGTGGCGATTCGGATTTTACCTTATTGTCTTTTTCTATCTCGCCGGAGACCTTTATTTTTTCAAAGGCCCGATTCGGCAAGCAATCGACGCCCGAAAAGAAAACGCGCTGCAAAATGCCCCTGATCAAAGTCAGTGGTTGGCAATCGTAAATCAGGAACCAATCACCAAGCGGCAGGTCGACGTCGCATTGATGCAACACTTGTTTAGCAGAGGCCGGGACATCGACCAGCTGTCCGAAAAAAATGAGCAAATCCTTCGGTTCACCGTTCTTCAGGAATTGATCAATGATGTCCTGATTCAGCAATACTCTAGGGGCGCAAAATTCGAAGCTCCCCGGGCCGAAATAGACGATTTCATCGTCTATTTCGAATCTCAATTTGAGACCCCGGAAGAGCTCGAATCAAGGTCAGAAGAGCAAAAGCTCACTACCGAGGACAGGCACGAAGCGCTGGCCGATGTCGTAAATCAAAAGCGGTGGATCGACAGTCGGATCGGAAAAGCCGTGGAAGTTACCGATGAAGAGGCCAGTGCCTGGTTCGAAGAGAATCGCGAAAAAGGGGAGGGGTTCACAAATCCGGAGCGATTTCGCGCACGTCATATTTTCATCAGCACCGTCATTGATGACGGTCCCGAACGTTTTTCGCTGATCCGCGGAATTCACGAAAAGATCACAGTACAGAAAGCCGATTTTGCGGCCATGGTCCTGCAATACTCAGAAGATCAGCGAACCAAAAAACTCGGAGGTGATCTCAATTGGTTCACCGAAAATCGGATGCCGGATGATTTCTTCCGAAAGGTCAAAATGCTGAATGTGGGAGAGATCAGCGAGCCTTTCTTAACCAAAATCGGTTGGCACATCGTCCAGCTCATTGAGAAAAAACCTGCGGAATTACTGAACTTCGAAACGCTGAAACCGGAGATCGTCGCTCGTCTAAAATCGGAACGTCAAAGCGCCCGCGTCAAAGAGCTTTATTTGAAACTTCGGCGAGTTGCTTCGATCAAAGTTTTCACGGACCGACTTTAGTAGGTTTTTCGATCCAACAGTATTGATCCGCTAATCTATCGCGTTCTCAAAGGCATCAGCGGAATCCTTCCCAATCGACTCCGCGAAATGATCATCCCCTTTTACATCGGTGAGATGAAAATTATTGCTCGCAAGTCGGAGAATAAAAAATTACCATATTTTTTATAAAAGAATTTGTGAAATTATAATGTTTTATTATATTTTTTATAAATTTTGTAGTTTTTAATATATTGTCCCCGGCTTCTGATCACATGGTTTCACTCATCAAAAATCCAATCAATCCGTATTCCTTCAATGATGCACGGGTCATTCCTCCGACTCTCCCGAAGGTCATGTCGGTGGTTGGAACCCGGCCAAAAGCCCGTCGGTTGGCGCGGTCCAGGCTTCAGTTTCTCGCAGAAAACGGATATCAATACGATGGCTCGATTTTCCCTTCCTGCACCGGACCGCTCGCCCGGCTTTACTACTTTGCCACGTCCAGTCTGAATCGCGAAGAACGCGATCAGCGAAGCAATCATTACGGAAGTTGGAAAGACGCGTTTCGCCCACTGAAACCATTTTTCTGGAAGTGGGATGGGTCGCCTGACCTTCTAGAATTGCCGGTCACGACCTGCCCGATTTTCCGAACTCCGCTGCACGCCAGCTATCTCCAATTTCTGGCAAAATTCTCCAACTTTGCAGCCAAAACCTATTTTAAATGCGCACTCACACTTTGCCGGATGTCCGGCGTCGCCTCGTCCTTCCTCCTCCATCCGACCGACTTTCTCGGCGCCGAAGACGCCCCGGACCTCGATTTCTTCCCGGCAATGGATCAGGCAGCTGATATAAAGCTCGAACGCATCACCACCTTTCTAACTGATTTTTCCAAACGCATCGACGTCCTACCCATGGGCGAATACGCGAAGCGACACCACGATCTTCAGCCATTTCGCGATAGGCTGTGGGCATCTCACGCGATTTCTCGGGAGCACCGTCGAACAAATGCCAAAACGGGCAGTTGCCTTCCGACACAGCGGCGGGACAAATCATGAGCACTTCAGGGGATGAGTGGGAAGTGCCGGCATCAACATCAACCAACGCGGCGACGGCATGAGCAATGGTTGTCGCGCTGTGATTCATGTGGCTCTTCAAATCGTTTGTGCCAAGCATGATGATCACAAAATCGAGCGGCTTTTGGGATTCCAAAACCACAGGCAGGTGATCGAGCCCGCATTTCGAGACGCTGGTCTCAAATGGATCATCCCAAGCCGTCATCCGTCCATTCTGAGCTTCTTCAATAATGATAAAGCCTCACCGAGCGACGTTTTTAGAATGCCTGGCCATCGAACATCCGGCGCATAACGCTCACCCTCAGAACCGGGGATAAAACCCCACGTATTGAAATCTCCGAAGCAGAGAATGGTTTGGCTCATGGAGAAACGATGCCCACTAAATGAAGTTTAATCAAACCTCTATCGAGCGGGCTCAGCCGTAGCGCTTTTGATCGTATACGGCAAAAATCCCCGACTCTGCACGACTGACGGATTCTCACCCATTCGCCGGCAGCGTTTCGCCTGGTTGAAGCAATGGAGGGTCACACTGCACTGTTTCCGGATATTTGATTCCGCATCCCGTGTTGAGAAGTACCACACGTTCGTCGGATTGAATCCAACCATCGGCGAAAAGTTTCTGGGTTGCGGCCAGCGTTGCTGCACCTTCAGGACAGACAAATGCACCTTCGACAGACGCCAAAAGGTTTTCGGCCGCAAGCGTGTCTTCATCCGTGATGGCTATCGCGCATCCATTCGTTTCGTAAACGGCTTCAAGCACAAGGAAATCACCAATCGCTTTGGGAACCGTAATTCCAAACGCACACGTCCCAGCATTGTCCCAGAATTCAGATTCCTTTGCCTTCGCCTCCCATGCCCGCACAATCGGAGCGCAGCCGGTGGCTTGGACAGCAACCAATCGAGGCAGGTCCCCTTCCAGCCATCCAATTTCTTTGAGCTCGTTCAGTGCTTTGTAGATTCCGATGATCCCTACACCGCCGCCGGTTGGGTAAAGAATCACGTCAGGCATTTCCCAACCAAATTGCTCGGCAAGCTCAAGTCCCATCGTCTTCTTTCCCTCAATTCGATACGGCTCCTTCAGGGTGCTGGCATCATACCATTCGTTTTCCTTCACTGCCTGCGCCACAATCTTGCCCGCATCACTGATCAATCCGTCGACTAAATAGAGAGTCGCACAGCCAATCGCGCATTCGCTTCGAGGAATCGACGGAGCATCTTTCGGCATAACCACGACGCATTCGATCCCTGCCTTGGCGCAATATAAGGCCCAGGCACCCCCAGCATTGCCGTTGGTCGGCATGGCGAGAGTTTTCACGCCCAGCTCTTTGGCGCGCGAGACTCCCACGGCTGATCCTCGAGCTTTAAACGTTCCGGACGGAATGATTCCCTCATCTTTCAAAAACAAATTCGTCATCCCGATTTCCGCACCAAGACGATCGAGCTTGAGAAGCGGCGTCATTCCTTCCCCCATCGTGACGATGTTCTTCTCATCAACGACAGGAAGCAGTTCGCGATAGCGCCAAAGATCGGGGGCGCGACCGGCAACCATTTCCTTGGTCATGTTCTCGCGGACTTTATCCAAATCGTACTTCACAAGCAACGGACTGCCACATGTGCAAAGATGTTGAACTTCTTCTGAGGCGTAGCTGGTGCTGCACTTCGGACATTCCAGATGGGAGACAAACATAATATTGAAAAGTAGAGAGGTAGATTATTTGAGATGAATAATAGCATCCTTTTCGATCTCAAATCCATTGGGCAGAGCTGAAACATTCCACGGTGAGAAAGGTTTTTGCTCAAGGATAAACGTGCCCACTGAACGAGTTTTAATCAATCGGCTTGCCCAACTTTTCGCGCATCGCCCGATAAAGCCGTTCGATCGCTTCTTCCGGATTTTCCATCATCATCGACTCTTTGATTTTGCTGGCATAAATGCCGAATGAAAACGGCGCCACCGCAGGGACTTCGACGAGCTCCAATTCGAGTTTGCTGGCTTCTTCAAGAAATTCACAAGCACGATCCATGTCGAGAAAGGTGTGGGTTGCTTCGCGATATGACTGCTCCAGGAGTGGGTGATCCGGTTCGTGCTCAACGAGAATGTTGAACAGAATGTCGCTGCTCCATCGAATTTGACGAAGCTGACGTTCCCGCCCGGGAAGGTTTCGGGGAACCATCAGTCCCGTTTGTGCCACACCACCGAACTGCCATTTCACTAGCTGGCTGCCATCCAGCGCGGCTTTCAGATCGAGTTCGGCGTTGTCGCGTTCGAAAAGTAATTTCCATTCAGCCAACCCCATTTCCTGGAACGATTTGAGGCTGAGAAGAAATCCGTAATCATCGATCGTCACCAGCGCATTTCCGCCAACGGCTTCTTTCACGCGCGTCGTGACAATTCGCGACAATGCATCATTGGCAGCTCTTCCAATTAGAGAATGGAAGAAAAAATGGACCCGCTCCGGATCATCCTTTTCATCGACGAATCGTTCGATCAGCAACCGCTTTCCGGTGGGGATTTTTGAGAGCGTCAGCTGGTTTTCGAAATGATCGATCACCGCAGCTGCATTGGTCTGCGAAATACTCCAGCGTTCCACCAACCACTCTGCGACTTCCGAGGAAGACTGTTTTTCGACGACCATTCGCTGATTCATCTCCGTGCGGAGATCCGCGACTTCGCGCGCTAACCCGGAGGCGAGGGGCATCTTGTTGGCATTCCACGCAGGCACACTCGGCAGTCGGCCAGGTGCGAGTTCGACTTTGATCTGGCCCACTCCGGCTTCGATCATCTTCACCGTCTTTCCGGATAAAACAAAAACGTCACCCACCTTCAAACCCTTCACAAAGCTTTCCTCAACCGAACCCAAGCGCCTTCGCCCAAGGATCACGCTCACCATTCCATTGGCATGAATCGTCCCCACGTTCATGAGATATTCGCGCTCCACCGCTTTGCTCGGCGTGACGTAGACACCATCTTTCTCGACAATCTTTCCAAAGGTCTCGCGGTATTGATTTTCGAGCGACTTCCCACCGCCTTCGAGATAGTTGAGGACTCGATCAAAATCTTTCCGCGCCAATTTTGAAAACGGATACGCTGCCGTGATCACCTCAAACGCCTCATCCGCACTCACCCCGCCGTCCATTGCCATGCCAACGATATGCTGGGCGACGACATCGTATGCGGAATCGAGAATTTTAACTGGATCCAGCTGCCGGCGCTTCGTCATCTCGGCACAGACGATGCATTCGATCAGATCATTGATGTTCGTCGCCACGAGCACCCCATGGCTCATTTTATGAATCGAATGCCCCGAGCGTCCCACGCGCTGCAATGTTCGCGAAATTCCCTTCGGGGTTGAAACCATGATGACGGTTTCAATGCTGCCAACATCGATTCCCAATTCCAAACTCGTTGAGCACACTACTGCCCGGAGATTGCCCATTTTCAGTTGATCTTCCACGTCCTGACGAACGTCCCGATCCAGTGACGAGTGGTGGCATTCGATTAGATTGTTGATTTCCGGCAATGCTAATTTTAGTCGATGCGAAATCCGTTCCGCCCCGCTTCGGGTATTCGTAAAAATGATCGTCGAGGTGTTTCGCTCGACGATTTTGGCCATGTCCGAAATGACCCGTGTCGCCGTATAACCTGCCGGCGGATAAGCTTCTTTTCGAATCGGCGTCAGCACTTCAACAATCGACTTCCGCTCCATCTTTGCCTCGGCGAGATGAACGAGCTGCCCGCTTCCCGCGAGAAATTTTCCGACTTCATCCATCGGCGCAACCGTTGCGGAAAGCCCAATCCGGCAAAGTGGTTTGTCAGGATTTTTCCGAAGCCGTTCAAGGCGCTCCAGCGACACCGACATGTGAGTCCCGCGTTTGTTTTCAACAAAGGCATGCAACTCATCGACAATCACGAATTCGCATTTTTCCAGTGCGCAACGGTATCCCCTCTGAGGCAAAATAATCGCCAGTGACTCCGGCGTCGTGATCAAAATGTGAGGCGGCTTGCGGCGTTGCTTTGCGCGTTCTGAAGCTGACGTATCGCCAGTGCGAAGTCCCACCGTGATGACTTCATCCAATCCCAAATCACGAAGCGGCCCCGCCAGATTCTTTTCAATATCATAAGCCAGCGCCCTCAACGGAGAGACATACAAACAACGAATCGCTTTCGTTTTCAATGTTTCTTCATAATGCTCGCGAGCCAGCGTATCAATGACCCCGAGAAATCCTGCGAGCGTTTTTCCCGAACCGGTTGGCGATGACAGCAATACCGATTCCCGATTACGAATCCGGGGAACACACAATTCCTGAGCTTCCGTAGGCCGCTTAAATCTCTTCCGAAACCACTTCGCTGTGAGTGGGTGGAGCGCGTCGAAAAAATCGGATGAATCAGAAGGCACGCCCCACGTTACGAATCGTTTTCCATTTTGCGAGGATGTTCGGTTTGATATTCCTTCACAAAATCTTCTCGAAATGGTTTTCCAGATTCAAATAAAGAAAGCCGCTCAGCGAATCCCATCTCCTGCAGCTGAACTTCAGTCAAGTTTCCTTGCGCACGTAACATCTCAAGAACCCGCTTTTGATATTTTATCGCAAGTTCAAACTCTCCCACTTCAGCGTGAGCCGCAGCCAGCGTATCAATCGGTGCTGGATTATTCCAATTCGACAATTCACAAGCTTTCTCTGCCAAACCCACTGCTCGTTTTCCATCACAAACAGATTCATCGGGCGCCACCGCCAATAGCCACGCCAAGTTGTTGAGCGATTCCGCATCGTCCTCCGTAACTTCGATTGCCTTCTCAAGCTCAACCGCCGATTCAGCGTATTTCCCCATTCGGCTCAGCACTTGACCTTTCGATGCTAATAATTTCGAAACCAAAATCGGCTCCGAATCATCGGACGATTCTAAAAGGTTAGATGCCTTTTCATAACTCGTGAGAGCCTCTTCTGGCTGTCCAGATTGGAAAAAAGTCGAGCCCGAATTTCGAATAGCCTCCAATCTTCGGAGCCTAACCGCGAAGCAAGTTCCGCCGCTTCCTTTGCCTTTTCGAATTCTTCATTGTCGAAATGCTCGAATGCCTTTTCAACAATCCGTTTCGAACGGGCCCGTTTGAAATCGCCGCAGCTACTCAAAAAAAACATCACAACTCCTGCAACCAGCAGAGCACGAATCGGAAAAGTGGAATTCAAAGTCATCAATTAAAGAAGGGTTCGGGAAACTTTTTTACCACAAGGTGTATCCCCCATCAATAACCAACGACGCACCCGTCATGTATCGCGACGCGTCACTTGCCAGATAAACCGCTAACGGCCCCAAATCTTCAGGCTCCCCAAATTTTCCCATCGGAATCTGCTCTTCAAAACCGGCGATCACTTCCGGGTTTTCCTTCGCCCACCGCTGGTTCGGTGCCGTCATGAATCCGCCGGGGCAAATCGCATTCACCGCAATACCATGCTGCGCCCAATCAGCGGCAGTTGCGCGAGTGAATTGGATCACAGCAGCTTTCGATGTTTCATAACTCCGCCCGCCGATTCCGCGATTCGCTATCATTCCAGAAATCGACGCCACATTGATAATCCGTCCGCCCTTTCCTTGATCAATCATCGCCCCACCGATGATCTTCGTGCACAAAAACGTGCTCGTGAGATTCAGATCAATGATCCGTTGCCAATCCTCGAGCGACTGCGATTCGATCGGGTCGTCGATGAGCCTGCCCCCAACATTGTTGATCAAAATGTCGATTGGTCCGAATGCCTTTGCCGCTTGATAGCAAATCTTGTCGCATTCTTCCGGAATACCGATGTCTCCGACGACATAATTGGCCTCGCGACCCAATTCACCAATTTCAGCTGCCGTTTCAACAAGGCTGCTTTGATCACGACCCGCAAGAATCACATCCGCTCCCGCTTCAGCGATGGCCAATGCCATTTCCCGTCCAAGGCCACGACTCCCGCCGGTGATAAAAAGCCGTTTTCCGGAGAGCGAGAATCGATCGAGCACTGACATGTGCTGATTTTACAGCTGCACGTCCACTTGGGAAACCCAATCTTTGTTCTCCAGATACCACTCAATCGTCCGGTCGATCCCTTCTTCCAGACTCACCTGGGGCTTCCAGCCGAGAAGCGATTCCGCTTTCTCAATGTTCGCGCTGGTATCTTTCATGTCCGCCGCGTGCGACGGCTTCCAATCAATCGTCGCTTTTTTGCCGAGTTTGTCTTCCATCGTAGAAATCAGTTCCAGCAAATCGACAGGGCGTTGCCCACCGCCAATATTCACGATTTCGTAGCCGACAGGTTTGGCCGCAGCAATCGTTCCGCTGGCAATGTCATCCACGTAAGTAAAATCGCGGCTCTGCTTTCCGTCACCAAAAATTGTAATCGGTGTGCCTTCGTCGATCCATTTGATGAAGCGAAATGGAGCCATATCAGGACGTCCCGCAGGACCATAAACCGTGAAGTAACGAAGCACCGTCACATCAATCTGATGAAGGTGGTGATAAGTGTAGCACATCACTTCCGCCGCTTTTTTCGACGAGGCGTAAGGCGAAAGCGGGCGGTCAACCGGCAGCGTCTCGACAAATGGCATCGGCTGACCTGCGTAGAGCGAAGAAGTCGAAGCGAGCGTCTTTTTCTTCACGCCAAATTCTCTCATCAACTCCAGCACATTGAGGCAACCCTGCGCGTTCGACTGCATGTAAACGTGCGGGTTTTCAATGCTGTAGCGAACTCCAGCACGTGCCGCGAGGTTGAAAACGACATCAAAATCATGCTTTTCGAAAACCGTCCGCAGCTCCGCGAGATCACCGATATCAATTTTGTGAAATTCGAAACCGTCGCGCTTTTTAAGTTCACCCAATCGGTGCTCCTTCAAACGATAATCGTAGGCATCATTCAAATTATCCACTCCAACGACTTCAATACCGTCGTCAAGAAGTTGAAACGCGGTCCGAGTGGCGATGAATCCGGCAGCACCGGTGAGAAGCACTTTTTTCATGAAAAAATAAGAGAGGCGCAATCCTCATGCGAGAACGCAATCTTGGCAACTGGGAAACGGGCCTTACGAATCAACAGGGTATGTTCGATGAATCAACCCTGTTCATTCGAAACAGTGACATCTTGCGATTGCCGGTTCCAGCTATCTTCAGACCGCAGGGCAAGCCTGCTTTTGTCCCTGTTTGTTCGTAAAAGTCGGACTTATTCCCACTCAATACTCGCAGGTGGTTTTGTCGAAATGTCGTAAAGCACGCGGTTCACGCCATCAACTCCGTTGAGGATCCGATTCGAGATTTCGCCGAGCAGCTCGTAGGGCAAATGAACCCATTCGGCCGTCATCGCATCTTCGCTTGTCACGGCACGAATGCTCAAAGCGTATTCATAACAACGCACATCTCCCTTAACCCCAACGGTTTTCGTAGGGATTAACGCTGCGTAGGCCTGCCAAATTTTATCATACCAGCCATGCTCGTGGAGCAAGTTGATAAAGATTTCATCAGCGTCTTGAATAATTTTTAATTTCTCTTCAGTCACTTCGCCCGGACAACGAACCGCGAGGCCAGGCCCCGGAAATGGATGACGACCTACCACTTTTTCAGGCAATCCAAGCACACGACCGAGTTCACGAACTTCGTCTTTAAAAAGCGAATCGAGCGGCTCCAAAATACGGCCCTCGGCTTTCAGCTCCATGATTCGGTCGACCCGGTTGTGGTGCGTTTTAATCGTTGAAGCCATCGATCCACTGGTCGCGCTTTCAATCACATCCGGATAAAGCGTTCCTTGAGCCAGCATTCCAATGTCTTCACCCACCGCGTCGAAAAAGACCTGAACGAACATCCGGCCAATGATGAGTCGCTTCTTTTCGGGGTCGGTTTCGCCGGCAAGAGCGGTGAGGAATCGCTCAGAAGCGTCGACCACTTCGATATCGATCCCGACACTCTCAAAAATTTGGATGACGTCTTCAACTTCATTTTTCCGCAGCAACCCGTTGTTAACGAATATGTTCCGCGTATTGACCTTTGCTTCGTGCAGCAACGCCGCAAGCACTGAGGAATCGACTCCGCCGGAAACTCCGCAGACGACTTTGCGACCAGCGACTTCCTTTTTAACCTTCTCAATTAGCTCGTCTTTGAACGAATCGATCTTAAATTCCGGCGGATCGACCGCCAGCTTCAAAAAGTTCCCTAGAATTTGGGTGCCTTCATGTGAGTGAGAAACTTCGGGGTGAAATTGAATCCCGTAGCAACCCTCAGCCCACTGAAGCCCTACAGGAATTCCATCCTGATTTTCTCCCAAAATGGTGGCTGTTTCGGGCATTTTGCAGGTGTCTGAATGGCTCATCCAGATCTGCGATTCTTCGGCGATACCTTCAAACAAAGGTGAATCACTCTTCTTATACAGCTTGGCCGGACCGTATTCCCGCGTGTTTCCAGGAGCGACTTCACCACCGAATTTACGGTTCAAAAGCTGCATTCCATAGCAAACGCCTAGAATTGGAACACCCAACCCGCGCAGGTATTCGAAATCGATATCCGGCGCGTCGTCGTCAAGCGTCGAGCGCGGGCCGCCTGACAAAATCACGGCGGCAGGCTTGCCGGTTTCGGTCAATTCTTCGGGCTGATAAAGCCGGGAAAAATACCCGAGTTCGCGGATACGGCGCACAATAAGTTGTGTGTATTGCGAACCAAAATCGATTACGGCGATAGCGTCTTGCATAAGCGGGCGGGCGAAAAAGAAAAACCGCAATGAAGCGCGGACGGGGTGGGAGTCAACTGATGGCTGATCAATTTCTAGTGAACGGACCGAGCGCTATCGAGATTATCGAAATCAACAAGAGTAATGAGACCGCATGCAAAGTCAGAAAATAACAGAAGATGCTGAATATCTAGCGTCTGTGTTTTTTCCAGAAACTCGATCGCAATTCTAAAACGAATAATAACCCGATAGAAATAGGGAAAATTATCCAAAATGAATTATGAGCAAATCCGAAAATCGCCAACAACAGTTTGAACAACGAAATGAGGACACGGAGTCCACTTCCCTCTGCAATGGGGAGAGCTGATTCCTAGATTAACATTTCGACCTTCGGGGCCAATAGATAATCGCCAATGACAATCACCGCCTACAGAGGCAACGCCCAAACAACCAGATACAGATAATCTTTGACGTCCTTTTTCATCAGGCAAGTATCGCTTCAACCTCACTCATCGGCAAAAAGCTGCCCATCAGCGGCTGACTCAAATCTTCCTGACTCTGTTGCCAGTTAGCAAAAATGCCCTCGGGTGTCACCAACGTCGCAACATAGCGAATGCATCCCGTCCCTGTCTTCGAAACGAAAAGCGGCGCCAGCGGCGACAGACTCTCGATTTTTGGAAATTCCTCATCCAATCCTACCGCGATCGCCGCCAGCTCTTCGCACGACCAACCGCGAGGACGAGCCACCGCAGTCGGGTTTTCATCCATCTGACGCAGGCTTTCGCAGCTATCGTAAAAATACAGCGAAGTCTGTGGCTGATCGGCAAATACTCCGATTTTTGGCACCTTCAGGCGCTCCGTGACGCGAGCCCCTGCAATATCCCAAACCGGTCCGCGAGCCAGCATGTTTTTCGTCACCAACTCAAAATATTCGCCGCCCACTTCACGAATGTAAGCGCCGGTTCCGCTGCTCGACCACGTGAACGGATGGGTGCAATAACCGAGGACGGTATCGCCGTTTTCCATATCAAAAACCCAGGGATCCTTGCTGTGAAGGCGACCGAGGTCGTCGACGTCGTTCGGAATGATTTCCTGAATTCCGTCAGGACTCAAATTTTCAACACAATCCGCCGAAATACGGTCAATCGCCCAGACACCCGTTCCCGGCTTTTGAAAACCTTCATATCCTTCAGGGTAGCTGTGACCCTTTTCCGTCGAGATAAATAACTCGATCTCTCCCGTATCACCAATCAGGTGAAGCGCGGTTCCTTCGATCGAAACGACATCCTGCCCGCCCCACGAAAGGTCTGCTTTGCTCCACGATTTGATTTTTGTGAACTCACCGTCCACCGAATCAGCCCGATAAATAGCGCATTCCAACCCACGAGCACCCGCGCCTGTTCCGGTCCGCGAATCACCAAAATTCCGGAAACGTCCGCAAATCAGGATCGAACCATCGCGAGGATCCTGCACGACATTGCCGCCTCCAAACCAAAATCCGGTCGAACGATCCTGAGGTTCGACAAGCACGCGGGCATTGTCCTGATCAACAAGAGCGGTCGCAAGCGCAGTGAGTTTTTCCTGATGTGTTTTCGAAAGCATGATTGCAAGGAAATTGGGGTAAAAGCGCAGATTGGGAAAGCGTAAAAATGGCCGCGATTGCTCGCACGATCGATTTTCACCAGAACTGAAAAGTCAGCACGAATTTGAAAGAATTTCACAGAATGAACACGAAGCCAGAGCCAGAAAAATTCGTGTGCATTCGTCCCAATTCCTTAAAATTCGTGCCAAAAAATACATTCATCGCACGATCGAACAGGGTTAATTCGTTGACCCACCCCCGCACGATTGGATAGCATCCCGCCATGAAATTGATCCTCACGAGCCTGCTGCTTTCTCTTGGCTTTCTTTCCGCAAGCGCAGCGGACAAGCCCAATATCATCGTTATTTACAGCGACGACCAAGGCTACGGCGACGCCAGCTGCCTGAATCCGGATTCAAAATTCAAAACGCCAAACCTTGATCGACTCGCAGCAGAAGGCGTCACCTTCACCGACGGCCATTGCTCGGACACCGTTTGCACACCGTCGCGCTATGGATTGCTTACCGGACGCTACAACTGGCGCACCACTTTAAAAAAAGGTGTCTACGGCGCCGAGAAAGAATGCCTCATCGCGGACGGACGGATGACGCTGGCTTCACTTCTCCGGGATAACGGCTACGAGACGGCCATGGTTGGAAAGTGGCATTTGGGGATGGATTTTCCGGGTGAATGGGGAAATCGCGATTGGACAAAGCCGGTCAAAGACATGCCGCTTGATAAAGGGTTCGATTATTTTTGGGGAATCCCCGCATCGATGAACTACGGCGTCCTCGCCTGGTTCGAAGGTCGTTTCGCTGAGGTTCCACCTACGCAATACACACGCAAAAAGCCCAACAAAATCGCGATTTCCGATTACCGAATCATGCCGCCTTACCAAAAAGAGCCACTCAAAAAAGACGATCTCGAAGTCGCTCCGGATTTCAGCGACAGCGAATGCCTGACGCGTTTTACCGACAAGTCGATTGAGTGGATTCAGGGGAAAGCCGAGGCCGCCAAAAACGGAAAGCCTTTCTTTCTCTACCTGCCTTACACTTCACCCCACAAGCCGGTCATCCCACTGGAAAAATTTCGAGGGCAAGGCGAAGCCGGAGCCTACGGCGAATTCATGATCGAGACTGATTGGTATGTGGGCCGAATCCTCAAGATGCTTGATGAAACGGGACTCGCCGAAAACACGATGATCGTTTATTCCAGCGACAATGGCCCGGAAACCACGTGGAAAGAGCGCATTAAAAAATTCGATCATCACAGCAATGGGATCTACCGCGAAGGCAAACGCTCCATTTATGAAGGCGGCCACCGCGTTCCATTTTTCGTTCGTTGGCCTGCAAAAGTTGAAGGCGGTCGCGAAATCAACGGCACCGTTTGTCAGACCGATTTGTTAGCAACCTTTGCAGAAATGTTGGGAACCAATCTTCCCAATGAAGCTGGCGAAGACAGCGTGAGTTTCTACTCCAGCATAATCGATCCAAAAGCAGAAGTCTCACCACGCCCACCGCTCATCATGCACGGAGCCAACGGACGTTTCGCGATTCGAGACGGCAAATGGAAGCTCGTCATGGAGACCAAAAAGAAGAACGAAAAGCGAGAGCTTTACGATTTGTCTGTAGACCCAGGAGAGGCCAAGAATGTTCTTAGCGACAATCCTGAAGTCGAAAAAAGGCTCGTCGCGGCGATCACAAAAATCGTTGAAGACGGGCGCTCAACTCCCGGCGAAACGAAGGGTAACGACACGCCGAATTGGGATGACTTGGTTTGGATAAAGTGAGTCCCCGTTGGGTTCACAAGAGCGCCAAAGCATTCTCCCTCTGCTCCAAAGGAAACGTCACCGTCTTCCCAGCTTGTCGCTGGCTTTCAAAAACGGCGCACACCATTTCCACAGTCGAAGCCGCATCGCGCCCGTTGCACAACGGCTGGCGATTGGGCTCATCGACGGATGCAATCAAGTCCTGCAAGGCCGCGACGTGATTTCTGACTGATGCAATCAACTCCGGCTTCGGCTCTTCTTTCCCAATTCCAGCAGTCGTGATCGGCAGCCAGCCGGTTGGCTCGGTGTTCGGCTCGAAAGGATTTCCCTCGAGGAAATGGGCCACGGGATTTTTGTCCATCTGAATATTGAGGACGCCTTTGCTTCCGACTAACAGCAACCCAAAACCTTGATTTTTAGTGTCGTCATCAGCCATTGAATCAAACGTCGCGATCACTCCCCGTTCCATCTCGTAGCGAGCATGAAGTTCATTTCCAGCTAATCGTCCCAGTCCTTCACGACTTTTTAAAACGACATCTGCTTTCGTGATTTGACGCCCGTCTTGCAACATCACGGCCGAACACGATTTCGGAGCCCCGCCGAAATACTGCATGACGTTCAACACATGCGTTCCCAACACCCATAAATCTTCCGCGCCTCCCCGACGATCTCCTTTTCCTCGACCACGGATCTCAAGCAACTTGCCCAGCTTCCCGTCAGCGATCAGTTGATCGACTACCTGAAGCACGGGATGATACCGATTCCGATGCGCGACCGCGATTTTCGTGCCTGCTTTTTCCGCAGCAGCGAGAACGTCGTCGCAATCTTTCGGCGTTTGCAGAAACGGTTTCTCCACATAAATCCCACGCACTCCAGCTTCGATTGCGGCAAGACACATCTCCCGATGCTGATCGGCATGACGCGGGCAAACCGATACAAATTCAGGTTTCGTCTCCGCCAACATTTTTCGATAATTGGTGAACCCAACCTCATTACCGAGCTTCAGTTTCTTCAATTCTTTCGCGAGTCCCTTCTCATCCGCATCCGCCACACCAACAATCTCAGCCTCGGGAAACTTCAGCCAAACGGTATCCAACCCATGGCCGTAGTCTCCCCGCCCCGAGTGACCAATAATACCGACCCGGCGCTTTGATTTAGAATCCGAAAATGCGATGTGAGAAGACCCCGCTGCGGCTGCTGCGAGCGCGGATTGAGCGACAAAATGACGGCGTTTCATAATCATAGAATACCGGCAAAATGAGGCTTTGCGTCAAGTAACGAAGTCACCGGATTTACGAAACAATAGGGTATGTTTGATGAACCAATAGGGTTGGTTCGTGACATCGGTTTTTTCAAAACGGACCTTCGCGTTCCGGCCCGGGATCCATTGTGAAAACACTGGCATCGAAACACTGTTGCATGAGCGCGCGCACCCTTTCTGAGCATTCTGGGTCCTTGAACCGATTTGTAAATTCGTCAGGATCTTCGCGGAGATCGTAGTATTCACCTTGCCCGGTTCCGTGATAGATCACGATTTTTTCATCTGCCGTTCGCAACATCGAGCCATAGGCATCACCATGAGTCCACGAGTTGTAGTACTCTGAAAACACATGCTCCCGCTTGAATTGGGGATCGGTCAGCGATTTTCCCTGCAAACGGTGAGGCGGCGCTTCGACACCCGCGACTTCAAGCATCGTCGATGCGAGATCGATCAGTTCGACCAGACCATCGCGAATTTCGCCGCCTTCAAAAACTCCCGGCAACCGCAGAACCAAAGGCACGCGCACCGCTTCGTCGTAGAAATGCGGCCCTTTAAAATAGATGCCGTGATCCCCCAACATCTCGCCATGATCGGACATGAAAATCACCAGCGTGTTGTCGGCCTGCCCGGTTTCATCAAGCGTTGCGAGTATTCTTCCAACTTCGTGGTCGATGTGCTCGCACATCGCGTAATACGCCGCGCAGACTTCACGACGATCATCATCGGTCATCGCGCCGGTGTAAAATTCACCCTTGGAATTGTGCGCCCATTCCGCATCGAGTTTTTGAAACGACGGCTTGGAATTCAGCTCTCCGGCGCGCGTTTTCGGAAGCGGCATATCCGCCGGATCGTAGCGTTCTAAAAACTCAGCTGGCGGATCAAACGGATGATGCGGCGCAAAACAGTTGAAGGTGAAAAACCACGGCTGATCTTTGTTTTCGGTGATAAAATCGATCGTCTCCTCTGCACACCACGTCGTTTGATGATGCTCTGTCGGAATCCCGCTTTTCCAATACGCACTGCCAGAGGGCGGTTGATTATACAACTCATCCCACGTTTTCCCTTTGCGCGAAAGCCACGCCGTGTAGGCGTTCGTGTCACCCCAATCAGGTTGCGGGTGATGGCTCCAATGAAAATCGTGATACCCGTCATCGATGCGTTTCTCGATTTTCTGATCCGAACACGATGCCAAATGTAACTTCCCCGCGAGCCCGCATCGATAACCAGCATCCGCAAACATCTTGGGCAACAAAATTTCATCCGCCGGCATTTGCTGACCGTTCTGGCGACAGCGAGTCGTGCGCGGATAACGCCCTGTTAAAAAACTCGCCCGACTCGGCGTGCAGACAGGGCTTTGGCAAAACGCATTCGAATAGGCAACGCCTTCACCGATGAGACGATCGATATTCGGCGTATTGATCTTAGAATTCCCCAGCGCTCGAATCGTGTCGTAGCGCTGCTGATCAGTCGTGAGCCAGAGGATGTTGGTGGGGCGTTTTTCAGGCATGGGAATTAGATTGGCAAGACAACATCATGTTCCTAAACTCGTCGCATGATCAAAGCATTTTTCGCAGCAATAATCGGCAGCATCATCGCATTCGCTTGGAGCAGCATTTCCTGGATCGCGCTCCCATTTCATATCGACAACTTGAATCAATTCACTAACGAATCCGCAGTCGTCGAGGCCATGAAAGCCGGTGCGGATGAATCCGGTATCTACATCATTCCCGGTGATCAATCGCTTTCTCAGGAAGCAAAAGACGAAGCCATTGCAACTGGCCCATTTGTTTTTGCATCCGTTAGGCCCGGACCCGATGCGGATTACTCGATGAATAAATCGCTGTTTCGAGCATTCACCGCGACGCTCGTTTGCGGCTTTATTTTTGCAATCTTGTTGGGAGCGGTTGCTCCCCGGCTAAACTACATCGGGCGAGTGTTTTACGTTCTTCTCATCGCGGCTCTGATCGGAATTGCGGGAATGTATCCCAATCAAATCTGGTGGGAATTTTCATCCGGCCATGTCCTTTGGGGGATGCTCGATATCGTCATTGGTTGGGGACTGGCTGCGCTTGTCATGGCTGGAATGATTAACGGAAAATCAGCGGCGGAATAGAGCTTCCTCGCGCAATTCATTCCTTTCAGCGAGCCGAAAGACCGTGGTAGGCTCGCCTCCGAATGAACCACTTCAACTTTTTAACAACGTTCCTTTTTCTGCTCACCGTTTCCGTTTTCGCAGACGGCCCAGCTGACAATAAAATCGAAAATGTGCGGCGGATTCCGCCACTCGGGGTTGAAGTGCCCGAGACAGAAGCAACCGAGCTTCGTGCCAAACTCGATGCCCTCGCAGCTGAGATTGCCACGTTGAAAAAGGAACTCGCGAAGTCGCCGGAGTTTCTTGAACTGATTCCTGACGTTGAGGTGTTTCATCGGGCGGCACGCTGTGCGTTGGAGTATCAGGAATTTCAGAAGCCGGCTGAGATCAAACTCGCACTCGCTCAACTCGACACCGCCTTGGAGCGCGTGGCTTCGCTTCGCAAAAAAGAAGCGCCCTGGCTCAAGCAAACGGGTCCGGTTGTGCGTGGATTTCGTTCGAAGTTGGATGGCACGGTGCAGCCTTACGGCGTCGACATTCCTGAGAATTACACCTTCACCGGACAAGACGAATGGCGGCTCGACTTTTGGTTTCACGGGCGAGGTGAGAAAACCAATGAAGTCGCTTTCATCAATGGTCGTCAACGCGGCGGTGGCGGGAAATTGAACCCGAAAAACGCGATCATTCTGTATCCCTACGCTCGATTTTCGAACGCCAATAAATTCGCGGGCGAGATTGATTGTCTCGAAGCTCTGGAACACGTGAAGGGCTTTTTGCGGGTTGATGAAGGTCGCATTGTGAATCGTGGATTCTCCATGGGCGGCGCCGCGTGCTGGCAATTTGCAGTGCACTACGCCGATCAATTTGTCGCCGCGACACCCGGTGCCGGGTTTTCTGAAACGCCCGATTTCCTTCGCACATTTCAAGGCGAAACGCTCGATCCCAAGCCATGGGAAAAGACCTTGTGGCGTTGGTATGACTGCACTGACTGGATCGCCAATTTGTCGAACCTGCCGGTGATTGCTTATTCAGGTGAACTCGATAAACAAAAGCAAGCGGCTGACATGATGGCTGCGGCTTACCAAAAAGAAGGCATGGAAATGGTCCACATCATCGGGCCGAAGATGGCGCACGCGATGGACAACGATTCCATGGCAGAAATCGAGCGGCGACTCGAAACCATCGTCAAAGCAGGCCGCAACCGAGTGCCGCATGTCGTGCGATTCAAAACCTACACACTTCGCTACAACCGGATGCATTGGATCACCGTCGATGCACTTACCGAGCATTGGGAGCCTGCCACGATCTCTGCTGCGTTCACTCCGCCGAACAGCATCAAAGTGAATCCCGAAGGCGTTGATCGATTCACCATCGAATTCGCGCCAGGCGACTGCCCTGTTCCGATCGGGTTTCCCGTTATCGTTCAATTTCCAAATGGCGGTGGCCCTTGCCCATCTGTTTTGTCCGATGGCTCGTGGAAATGTACCTTCCAGCGCAACGGCCAGAAGTGGGACATTGTCGCAAACCCAGCCGAAACGACCGGTCTGAGGAAACGTCACGGTCTCTCCGGCCCGATTGATGATGCGTTCATGGATTCCTTCATGATGGTGACGCCAACTGGCCATCCGTTAAATACCGATGTAAAAAAATGGACCGATTCAGAATTTGATCACGGCGTCACTCACTGGCGTCAGCAAATGCGCGGCGATGCCCGAGTGAAAGCTGATACTGAAATTTCAGAGGACGACATCGCCAATCATAATCTCGTTCTGTGGGGCGATCCGAAATCGAACGCCGTTCTCGCAAAAATCATCGATCAACTTCCCATCACTTGGAATGAGAAAAAGCTGAAAATCGGGGATCAAACTTACGATTCCAGCAAGCATGCCATCGCGATGATCTTTCCGAACCCGCTGAATCCTAAGCGTTATGTCGTTCTCAATTCAAGCTTCACCTATCGGGAATACGATTATCTCAACAACGCCCGCCAGACCCCAAAACTACCCGATTGGGCGATCATTGATTTTACAGAACCATCCAACAGTCGCTGGCCGGGTGGAATTCCTGCTGCGGGATTTTTTGATGAGGGTTGGGGTGTGAAGTGACTACTAATTTTCGTAAAACCACCGAATTCATAGGAGTCGATTTTAATGGCTGAATCATTCCCGAAATGCTACTTTACAGGCATGACACCAGCTGAAATCAAGCTACTCCCAGTTGATCAAAAATTCCAAATCATGGAATCGATTTGGGCAGATCTCCACGAACAAATTCAAGGTATGGAGATTTCTCAATCGGTGAAAAATCTGCTCGATCAACGACGTGCTAGTGTTGAATCAGGTGAAAGTAAGTTACTGGAATGGGATGACGTAAAATCGACGATTGGCCGCCGATGAAGCGCATCCAAATTTCTAAAGAAGCATTTCAAGACTTAGAAGATGGGTTTCATTTCTATGAACTGCAAAAATCAGGCTTAGCCGACTATTTCAGCGCTAGTCTTCAGGCTGATATCGAGAGGCAAAAAAATTCTGCAGGCATCCACAGCATTGCTTATCGAGACTACAACCACGTTGTGAGTAATGTTTTTCCCTTCGGAATTTTCTACACTGATGAATCTTATATCGTAATCGTTTGGACCATTGTTGATATGAGACGTGATCCCGAATGGATTCGCGAACACCTCAGCCGATGACCCAGCGCGATTTCAACAAACTCCTCCGCGACGTCTCGCGCTCGTTCTACTTATCGATGCGTTTTCTCCCGGGAAAAATGCGTGGGCCAGTCAGCTTGGGGTATTTGCTCGCTCGCGCTTCGGATACGCTCGCGGACACTGCCAAAGCACCCCTGCCGGTACGAATCGAGACGCTGGCGAAATTTCGGGAAGCGGTTCTGAATGATGAACCCCTACCGCGACTCGATACCTTCTTTCGGCATCAGTCTCATGCGGGAGAGAAGGTTCTCTTAACAAAGCTCGATGACTGCCTCATCTGGATGAAGCAACTCAATGCGCTCGATTATGAATCCGTTCGCGGGGTGCTTGATAAAATTACGGTAGGCCAGCAATGGGATTTAAAAAAGGCGGCGGAAATTCGTCAGCGGCCGGTTTCTCACGACGAGTTGGAGCAATACACCTATTCCGTTGCGGGTTGTGTCGGTGAATTTTGGACACGGGTCGGATACGATAATCTGGGCAAGAAATTCGCCGACCCAGAGGATCGCGAGGCGCTGATGCATTCGGGAAAAATGTTCGGGCAAGGATTGCAGCTGATCAACATTCTGCGCGACATCGGCGAAGATCTGGAAAACGGTCGCTGCTATCTTCCCGTCGAAAAAACGATCCAACAGGGTCTGATCGATGAACCTACACTGTTGCTTCGTGAAATGAGTTTTTGGCAGGCAACGTGCCGCGACTGGATAGGCGAAGGCTGGAATTACCTCGAAAAAGTTCGCCATCACCGAGTTCGTTTCGCGACCGCATTGCCCCTAATCATTGGGGAACGAACGCTGACTCGACTCGAAGCTGAAGGAGAAAATGCGCTCTCAAATCGGATCAAAATCGACCGGAAAGAAGTGAAACAAATCCTCTGGAAAGCTTGGTGGGCGAGGAAGAGCGTGGACAAATTGCACGAGATTTAGTTTTCTGACTGGTTTCAATCCAACGATGAGAGATTCCATGTATAAAGCCCTTCAGGCTGGCAACAAGCAAGACGTTCAACTTGGGCTCACACCGATGGCTATTCGTGTGGAAAAGAATTTGAATGTGTCCCCTAGTGGCGGGCTATTCGAATATTTGGAAACTGCAATTCCATCACGATCCATTGACCACGGTTATGTCACTTTTATTAGGGCTGGTGAAATTGAAGGTTTTAACCACGATGTTGATTCAGCTCGCAAAATGAACGAGGCGGGATGGGTGGTAATTGGGTATATGTCGGACGAACTGTATGCGTGGCATAAAAGCTCAGGCAAAATCCTTGGAATCGTGGGTTCTGCCATTTCTGCGGATGGTATTTCGGTTTGGAATAGCCGTTCAGAAAAAACAGATTACCTCAATGTTTGTGATGAAAACGTCATTTCTCATGCATTTATCTCATTCGGAGATGGTGAGATGTTTTTTGAATGGCTTCACGGAAAATACCTACTTCGAGACTCTGATGATCTTTAGGTATTGTGGACTGCTATGAGTCATGTGTAGCAACCTAGCCGTTTTCATCCAGAAAACGTTGATCGACTCCGCAGGATTTGAACCCATTTCGCGCCAGTTGACCGCAGCTTGCAAATGGCGGCTCTTTTACCTGTGAAAAACATCCCTTCAATTGTCGCCATCTCAATGGCTTCATTTCTTTCTGCGGTTGCGGCAGAAGCCCCGGATCCTTTGGAGATTTTGCAGGAAAATTGTGTTCGCTGCCACACGCCAGCGAAGCGGAAAGGTGATTTGCTGATGGATTCTCGTGAATCGCTTGTGAAAGGCGGAGACACGGGAGCTGCAATCGTTTCGGGGAAGTCGGGTGAGAGTTATTTGATCGAAACGTTGTTTCCCGATCACGATTCTCACATGCCGCCGAAGGGCCAACTCGAGCCTCCTGAAATCGCTGCATTGGAAGAATGGATCGACGCCGGTGCACCCTGGGACGAAGCCAAATGGAAGCTGCTCAACGAACCAAAAATTGCGGACGTTAAGCTCTCTGCGATACCAACCAATTACCTGCCGGTTCTCGCTTTGGCGCTTTCGCCCGATGGAAAATGGCTTGCCGCTGGTCGCGCAAATGCTGTCGATGTTTACGAAATTGTTCCCAACGAAGACCCTAAAAAAATCCCCACGTTCGAATTGAGAAAATCGCTCACGGGACATCTGGATCTTGTGCAATCGCTGGCATTTTCGAATGACGGCAAGCGGCTTGCTTCCGGCGGATTTCGCAAAATGATTCTGTGGAAATCGGCCGATTGGTCGCAGGAAAAAATCGTGGAAAACAAAGACCCGTTTAGAGGAAGAATCACCGCGTTGGCATTTTCAAAAGATGGAAAATCCGTAATCGCCGCCGACTCGCTTCCCGCGCAGGTGGGGAAAATTCACAGCGTGGACGTGGCCTCCGGAAAAGTAAAAACGGTGGTCGATTCAGCTCACGACGATTCCATTTTTGATCTCGAGTTTAATCCTGATGGTTCTCAATTCGCGTCGGCCTCGGCAGACAAACTGGTCATCATTCGAAATGCAAAAACCTTCAAACCCACCATCACGCTTGAAGGCCACACCGGCTATGTCATTGCAACGGCCTTTGGACCCGAGGGAAAACGAATTGCGACCGCCGGCGATGACGAAGCAATCAAAGTGTGGGAGGTCAAAACCGGAAAACAGGTCAGCAGTTTTTCGACAAAAAGCTCCGGGCCGGTGAATGGCTTGGCCTGGACAATTGATCCCGGCAAAACCAAATCGAAAGCCGACGAAAAAGACGAGAAGAAAAAAGAAGCCATCAATACCGACCGAATTGTCGCGATCAATCAACTGGGAAAACCCGGAACATTCACCGATCTCGTCGAACACGAAGGCGAACAGCGATCGACGGGCGCACGCGAAAAAGCTCATATTTCCGCCGAAGAACCACTCACTGTGATGGCCTACGACAAATCGTCGCTGATGTTGTTTTCAGGAACGGAATCGGGGAGGATTTTCATCTGGGATAAAGATGGAAAGCGGGTTCAACAATTGGAACCGCCAATGATGGAAGTTGCTAACAAGAACAAGGAAGAGGAAAAAAAATGAAGATCAACCATTCCATTATTCTCTTCGTAATCTGCCTGGGCAGCTCTCTTCAGAGTGCGGATAATCCGACCGTTTCGTTTAAAAACGATGTGCTTCCAATTCTGACGCGGGCAGGTTGCTCCGCCGGTAGCTGCCATTCTAAGTCTGGTGGTCAAAACGGATTCGGGCTCTCCATTTTCTCGTTCGATCCCGATTCGGACTACCACGAAATCGTTTTTGATGCACGCGGGCGCCGGATTTTCCCTGCTGCTCCGGAGAATTCTTTACTGCTTTTAAAAGCGACCAATACGATTCCGCACGAAGGTGAAAAGCGATTCGAAGTAGGTTCTGAGTTTTACAAAACGCTGGCGAAATGGATTTCGGAAGGCGCTCCTTTTTCGAATCCAGACGAACCCACTCTGGATAAAATCACAGTTTCACCACCGGAAGCCGAATACAAAAAAGGAACCTCGCGAGAGATCAAAATCACGGCTCATTACTCGAATGAAACAACTCGCGATGTCACTCACCTCGCGGAATTTCAGTCGAACGAAGCGGCTTTTGCACAGGTTGATAACGATGGGAAAATCACGGCGGGTTCGGTGCCCGGAGCGGGTGTCATCATCGTTCGATACCTCGATAAAGTAAGCAACACGCGGGTCACGATTCCGCCGGATACCGTTTTGCCGGATGCGGTTTATGCCGACCTGAAAACGAATAACGAAATTGATCATTACGCCTACGAACGCTTCAAGAAACTCGGTTTGATGCCTCCTGAGCCATGTTCGGACGGCGAGTTTATCCGCCGCGCGACGCTCGATACAATTGGAAAATTGCCAACCGCTGAACGCGTTGAATCATTCCTCGCTGACAAGTCTCCTGACAAACGCAGTAAACTGATCGATGAGCTTCTCTCAGATGAAAATCGAATCGCTTACGCTGATTATTGGGCAACGAAATGGGGCGATCTTCTCCGCCCGAATACACAACGCGTCGGCACGAAACCGGTCTATTTGCTCGATGATTGGATTCGCAAAAAATTCCGCTCCAACACGACGTGGGATGAATTTGTCAAAGAATTGCTGAACGCGCAAGGCAGCACTCACGACTACGGTCCCGTCGCCATTTTTCGCGACAAACGCGAGCCTGCCGACATGGCAGAATTTGTTAGCCAGTTGTTCCTCGGCATCCGAATGAATTGCGCCCGCTGTCATCATCATCCTTCAGAGAAATGGGGGCAAGACGACTATTACGCGATGGCTGCGTTTTTCGGATCGATGAAACGCAAAGGCCAGGGGATCTCTGCGCCGATTTCCGGTGAACCCGAATACTGGTGGTTTCAAGCCGGTGGCGAAGTAAAACATCCCGTGACCGAAGCCGTCATGACACCCAAAGCCCCAGACGGCCCGGAGTTTCCCGAAATCGATGACAACACCGATCCGCGAATCGTGCTGACCGATTGGATTACTTCGAAAGAAAATCCGTTCTTCGCCAAAGCGATCGTGAACCGCGTTTGGGGCGAAATGTTCGGCCGAGGAATCGTTCATCCCGTCGATGATTTTCGTGAATCGAATCCGCCAACCAACGAACCGCTTCTCGATTGGCTTGCGACAGATTTTGCAAACAACGGATTTGATCAAAAGAAGCTGCTTCGCCGGATTTTGAGCAGTCGGCTTTATCAGCAAAGCTCGTTGCCCACTGAGCACAACCTGACGGACACCCGAAATTTCTCGCGATCGTATCGCCGGCGTTTGCCCGCAGAGGTCTTGCTCGATGCGCTGAGCGATCTTACTGGCTCGCCGGAAACGTTCGATGGCCTGGCCAAAAAATCGCGAGCGACCGGTCAATGGAATCACAAATTTGGAAATGAATTTCTCGATGCCTTCGGTCGCCCCGATCCTTCAGCCGCGCCACCCTGCGAACGTGCGCCCGACAGCAGTGTGGTCCAAGCCTTGCACCTCATGAATTCAAAAGGCCTGCAACGGAAGCTCACCGAAGATGGCAATGAGTGGTTCAAAGTCCTCGCAGAAAAAGAGAGTGGCGATGAAATCATCGATGAAATTTACCTCTCGCTTCTTTCACGAAAGCCGACCGATGACGAGCGAAAACTAACGGTCGATTACCTATCCGGATCCGAGGAAAAACGCGAAGCCGTGGAAGATGTCGTCTGGTCGCTGATTAATTCAGTCGAGTTTGTTTTCAATCACTGAGCTAGAGAAAATTCCGCTACGCCCTAAAACCTAATTTTCACCGTCATCCTGAGACGGAGGAACGACACCGAAGGACCCCTGCCGAAGTCGAAAGCTCTCAAATAAATTTTAGATCACCCCGATTCCCCAAGCCTGAAGTGCCACTGGAGCAAATCGCACGGAACAATGCAACTATGCAAGCGAGTCGGTCCGGTAGTTTAGCGGACTCGGCTTTTGAGGGAGTCTGATTTTCGAATGAGGTCCTTCGGCATCGTGCCTTCTTTCTCAGGATGACAAGCCAGAATTGAGATCGCATGATTTTTCGGTGATCGCCATTCCCATGTCGAAAACCTCAGTTCGCTTCTTTTTTCGGCACTTCGGTCGTATCGCGCTTGGTGACTTTCGAAATGTGAACCGGCTTGCCGGTGCGCTCGATTGCGATCAAATCCTGCATTACGGCAACGGTCTGACGCTCGTATGGATCAAAACCGTGTGGGTATTTCAGGGCTTCAACTTCAGGATCTTTTTCCTTTTTCTTGCCGGTTGTCATACCGCTGAGGTCTTCGCTGGAAAGGTCGGTTTTGAGGGTTCTTTCCTTCTCGTGAACGTTGTCCTGAGTAAACGTGTAAATGGTGTAGAGCTCTTTTTCGTCTTCCCGCTCTTTGGCGAAACGTTCGATCCGCTCTTTCTTTCGATCGTTACGGCGAGCTTCCAGTTCAGCGGTTTCGGCATTCCGTTTTTCGCGATTCAGAGTGAACGTGTTGTCGTCGATTCGCTCTTGGGTGCGCTCGGTGTCTTCAAGGATGTATTTGAATTCCTGGTCATCCGCAATCCTGGCATCAACGCCGACTTGAAGCTGATCATGTGGCAATTCAATGCGTGAATAGGGCTCGAAAGTCGCAGGATCAATTGGCTTTGCGACAAGCGCATTTGGCAAAGCTCCTTCGCCGATATCCAAGACGTCATTCGTCGATGGGAGGCGAACTTCAGGAACCACTCCGTCGAGCTGTGTCGAGTAACCATTGATCCGGAAGAAGGTCTGAATCGTGAGTTTCAAGGCACCGTTCTGGTTGGCGTTGCCGCGACCGAGAGGAATCATGAAGTTGTTTTTCGTATAAACGGGGCGGAGCTGCTGGACGGTTCCTTTTCCGAACGAGGATTTTTCGCCGACGATCACCGCACGGTTGTAATCCTGAAGCGCTGCCGCAAAAATTTCAGATGCCGAAGCGGACGAACGATTGGTAAGAACGATCATTGGGCCTTTGTAAATCGCATCGCGGTTTCGTGACGCTTTAAAATCTTTCTGACCGCGCCAGTCCTGAGACTGAACGACTGGACCACGGGGAATGAACAGCCCGGTCATGTTGACGGCTTCTTCGAGTGAACCACCGCCGTTGTCACGAAGGTCAACGACCAATCCGTCGATGCCCTCTGCCATGAGTCGGGTGAGCAAGCGCTGAACGTCAACGGTTGTGCTGGTCGACTTTCCGCCGCCACCGCCCATATCGGCATAGAATGAAAGAAGATCAATCCAACCGATCTTCTGCTCTTTGCCTGTAGGATCTTTCGTGATGATGAGATCCGCCGTAGCTAGGCTGTCTTTCAGATCAACCTGATCACGAACGATTTGAATCACTTTCGAGCCATCGGGAGAATCTTCGGGGCGTACTTTGAGACGAACGATACTGCCTTTTTCGCCACGAATCAGATCAACGATCTTGTCCAACTTCATCGGAATGACGTCAATCATCTCGCCTTCGTCACCTTGGCCAACACCAACAACTTTGTCTTTCACCTGAAGTTCGCCGTTCTTGAATGCCGGACCCCCGACAACCAATCCCTGAATCGAAGCACTGCCATCTTCTTCAAGCTGAAGCATGGCACCGATTCCGGTAAGCTTTTTACTCATTCCGATGACGAAGTTGTCGTACTGGCTCTGAGAAAAGTATTCTGAGTGCGGATCGTAGGCCCGCGAGATTGACTTCACGAACATGACGGCAACGTCTTCGGTCGTGTTTTCATTCACGCTCTCGAGAATTCGGTCGTAGCGCTCTTTGATGACCTGCTCTGCAGTCTTGTCCTTCCAGGAATCTTCAGAATCGTCGCGTGGCTTCAGACCTTTTTCCTCACGCTCTTTTTTCATTCGCTCGATAGCCTCGCGACGCATGACTTCCTGGAGCAAATCACCTTCGATCAAATTGCGCCACAGAGCATCAGATTCTTCACCATTCGCCGGCCACTTCATTTCTTTGCGGCTGAGATGAATCACGCGATCGGAATCGTAAGTGAAATTATTCTTTTCGAGCAGTTTCTGAGCAAAACCGACGCGGGATTTCACTCGCTCTTCGTAGATCGCGTAAATCTCGGAAGCAGCCGGGATTTCTTTATTGAGAACCAGTTCGTCGATGTTCGTTGCGAAATCCGCGCGAAATTTATCGACATCTGCCTGAGTAAAATACACCCGGCTAAAATCGAGTAATTCGATGTAGATATCGAGAACGCGCTTCGACATGTCGTCATCGAACCCCTGACGAAGGTAATGCTCTTCTTCGAGCATGCGGGTGACGCGCTGAGCAATTTCGCCGTAATTCGTTGGCTGCTTGACCTGCCCGGAAGCGGAACCATTTGAAACCGTGACAAGAACGACGGCTGCAGTTAATAAGACGAAGTGACGGACAGCGGATGACATAGAGGAGAATGATTGAGCCATGTAAGTAAAATTTCCGGTGTGTTCGTGTTTCATTGAGGAAGCCCCGGCCGCCGCAATTTATGGAAGCGGGAGGATACACGAAAGCGCGGACCCTTGAAAGCTAATTGTAATTGTAATAAAAGCGGCACCAAACACGTAAACATGGGAAAAATTCTAATCATTCGCGGTGGAGCCCTGGGAGATTTCATTCTGACGCTCCCCGCCATCCAACTTATCAAGAATTCGTTGCCCAAGGCGAAAATCGAAATCCTCGGATATCCCAACGTGACTCCCGTTGCTGAATTCTCCGGTCTGGCCGACGCAACCCGTTCGATGGAATACGGACCGCTATCGTTTTTCTTCGCCCCGGGCTCAAAATTGCCGCAGGAGCTCGTCGACTACTTTTCCGAGTTCGATGTCGTCATCAGCTATCTCTTCGACCCAGACGGATATTTTGAGGCCAATATGCGACGCGCTGGTGTCGAGACCTATTTCTCCGGGCCGTATAAAATCGATGAGTCGGGTCCTCCCTTCCGACCTGCCGCCGCCCAGCTCGCTGATCCGCTGGAACAACTGGCGCTTTTTCTCGAAACACCCGCTTTCGAAATCACTGATCCTGAGCCTCCTGTCATTCCTGATTCTGCCGGAGAACGAGTCATCGCGATTCACCCCGGAAGCGGAAGCCCCTTGAAGAACTGGTCTTACGAAGGGTGGATTGAAGTCGCGGCGCTCATTTTGAAAGAACATCCGAAGTCCCAGTTCTTATTTATCAGCGGAGAAGCCGAAGATCAAACGATCGAACAATTTCTGGAGCTCGCCAACAACGCGAATCTTCTATTTCGTCATTTGGCACATCCAACGCTTCGAGAGCTATCGGCTGAACTCACCGCTGCGGATCTGTTCCTCGGACATGATACGGGAGTCTCGCATTTGGCAGGCGCTTCCGGAGTGCGCTCTATTTTGCTCTTTGGAAAAACCAACCCTCTAATCTGGGCTCCCCAGAATGAGAATGTTTCGGTGATCGAAGCACCCTCACAAGACCTTTCGAAGATTTCTCCTAAGCGGGTTTGGCGGGAGGTTTGCGAAGTTTTCCACACGCTTAGTACGGAATAAGATCTTACAGAGGAAAATTACTATTATTATTATGCCTGTGCAAAACTCGACGTCAACTTTGTAACTCTATGGTTTTTAAATTGTAGCTTCCGAAATAGTGGTGTTGGTAACAAGCCTCACAATCCTTTAGAACTCCATTTTCCTGTGAACAAAAATAGTTTTCCCAGAGTAATTCATCACTTTTCACAAGTTCTTCGCAGCCTCCTCGTCCTTCAGCCAGAGCTGATTTTTCATCGCATCTGATGCCGCTGCGATTTGGGCTTCCTTTTTACTGGGACCTGATCCTTTTCCAAGAAAGTTGGAATTCCAGCTGACTTCCGAAATAAAGCTTTTCTGATGATCGGGGCCTTCCTGCGACGTTATCCGATACGAAGGACTGTTCGGGGAAATCGCCTGGAGAAGCTCTTGAAGTTGTCCTTTTGGATTCACCTCTTCCGGCTCATCGGTGATTGCTTTGATGAACTGTGAGAATTTCCCAAGGAGACAGTCCCGGGCGGCGTCATATCCGCCATCAAGAAAAATGGCGCCAAAAAGCGCTTCGAATGCATCCGCGAGATTTGAGGGACGATTGCGGCCGCCGGAAGATTCTTCGCCTTTTCCTAAAAGAAGGTAGCTGCCGAGATCGATGGATTTGGCATAGCTTTTCAATCCCGTTCGTGAAACCAGTCGGCTCCGAAGCTTTGTCAGCGGGCCTTCTCCGAAATCCGGGAAATGAAGAAACAACTCGTTCGTGAGGATCAGCTGAATCACCGCATCGCCGAGATATTCGAGCCGTTGATTGTCGAAATGTGGCTTCCGAGTTTCGTAGGCGAGGCTGGGGTGCGTCAGAGCTTCTGCGAGGAGCAGAGAATTCGTAAACTTATAGCCAATTTTTTCTTCAAGCGATTCCATTCCTTCAGTTAGCACAGAAGGGAGATGGGGTGGCTGACGGGATTTGAACCCGCGACAACCGGTACCACAAACCGGGGCTCTACCCCTGAGCTACAGCCACCATCTATTCCCTGCAGCGAATTGTGCAGGGCAGGAAAGTAGGACAGGGTTTTCCGTTTTCCAGTCGAAAATCAGCCGAATTTGCAAAAAATCGCACCCGCCCGAAAGTGACTCCAATGTCCGAAAATTCACCACCACCCATTTCATCCGATTGGAAACCCGTTGCATTCAAAGAATGGCAGGTTGTCTGCGAAGCACTTGCCAGCGGCGAACAAAGTTTGATTTTGCGAAAAGGCGGCATTTCCGAAGGCAAACACGGCTTCCAATGGATCCACGATAAGTTCTTCATGTTTCCGTCTTACTTTCATGAGCAGCTCGATCAGGTGAAGCCCATGCCGGATGGATCAGACCGAGTGTTGAAAAATCCACCCGCTCCAAAATCAGGAACCGAGGACGATGCTAAAGAACTCGATTTCGGAATCTACTGCGAAACAATCGAAACCGGCCGACTCACCAAGTGGGAAGATATCCAGGCTCTCGACTCTGAGCACATCTGGAAAGAGGACATTATTCGCGAACGATTTGAGTGGGGCGACGAGTTCGGGATCAGTTTTGCCCGCGTCAACGTCTGGACCTTGCCGAAGCCGGTTATTCTCACTGATCGCAAAGGATTTGGTGGCTGCCGGTCATGGATTGGATTCCCTTCAGACGAGGTTTTTCCGCAACTTTGATTCAGAACAGCCGAAAAAACCGGTAGGTAACCTTACTGAAAGCTATCAAAAATTAAAATTCCCAAGTGAGCGGTTTTCTGGGAAATCGAAATTAAGCCCGAGTTTATTTAAGGTTCACGTAACAGATAACTCCCTAAAGGCGAGGTATATCAGTGCGCTACGGCCACATTTTACGGAAATATTAAATTTGGAAAATTTACGAATCAATAGGGTTGGGTCATCGAACAGACCCTGTTGATTCGGGAAACCTTGTTGAAGGATTGACAGGGGGTTTTGAATTCTTCATTCTGTCTGAAACCCGCACGAACTCCATGAAACACGGCCTAAAAATCACCTTCCCGGATGGGAAAGATCATCACTTTTTGCTCAGCGCAAAATCGATTTCTATTGGCCGTGGGAAAGAAAACGGGATCGTGATTCCCTGCAACAGGGTCTCGACGAAACACTGCGAACTTCGCCGCAAAGCCCCTAACGGAACTAGCTTTGAAATCATCGATTTGGGTTCGACGAACGGAACCATCTTGAACGACGAAGCCGTCGAATCTGAACATGCCCGCGAATTGCGTGACGGCGATACCCTCATGATTGGGCTCGATTTAAAAGCGAGTTTCTATTCTCTCGAAGAAGTCGGTGTTTCGAAAGTTGTCGAAAAACCCTCGATTTCAGAAGTCGCCGGCGCGGTGACGGTCCGGCTCAAGGAAATTCAAAAACCCCGACCTGAACCGGCGATTAATCCGGTTGCTGCTGCGGTTGCCCGGGCAGAAAATGGCGCGGTGAAGACGTCGTAGAACTCTCCGATTTTGAGGTCTTTTCCTGCTGTTGAATCGGTGTCGCTCGGTGCTACTTTCCCGCGCCTATCAAAGGGCGATTTAAAATGAGCGATTCCAAAAGCTACAAAGACACTCTGAACCTGCCTTCAACGGATTTTCCGATGCGGGGAGATCTTGTTAAAAATGAGCCTACCCGGCTTGAAAAGTGGGAGTCGCAGAACATTTACCAGCAAATTGTGGACAAACGGAAAGCAGACGGCTCTCCGAAATTCATCCTTCATGATGGCCCTCCGTTTGCGAATGGCGACGTCCACATGGGAACGGCGCTGAACAAAGTGCTCAAGGATTTGGTGCTGAAATCGAAGTCGATGGCCGGTTTTCATTGTCCGTTTATTCCCGGTTGGGATTGTCATGGTTTGCCGATCGAATTCAAAGTCGTCAGCGAAAATCAGAATTTGGAGAAAGCGGAAATTCGCACGGCTTCGGAGAAATTTGCTCGCGGATTCATCGATATCCAGCGGAAATCATTTCGCCGTCTCGGGGTGTTTGCTGATTGGGAAAACCCGTATCTGACGCTCGCTCCGGAATACGAAGCGGACATCATCCGCGTATTCGCAACGCTCGTCGACAAAGGCCTCGTTTATCAAAGCGAAAAGCCAGTTCAATGGAGCTACGGCGCACAAACCGCTCTTGCTGAGGCAGAAGTGGAATACGAAGACCGGAAAGATCCGGCGATCTTTGTGAAATTTCCTGTGGTAACCGGCGATCTCGCTGGAAAGACGTCGATGGTGATCTGGACGACGACTCCGTGGACACTTCCTGCGAATCTCGGCATCGCGCTGCATCCCCGTTTCACCTATGTTCGCGGCGAATTCACGAAAACGACCGATGAAGAAACGATCGTCGAAAATCTCGTTCTCGTGAAAGAGTTGGTCGATAAATTCGGTGAGAAAACCGGATTCAAACCAACTGGTGAACTGGTGGAATTTGTTGGAACTGATCTCGAAGGTGAAGAAGCCCAGCATCCGTTTTTGGATCGCACGTCACGAATCATCCTCGCAGATTTTGTTACGACTGAAACCGGAACCGGTGCGGTTCACATTGCGCCCGGTCACGGTGCGGATGACTACATGGCTGGTCAGCAAAACAATCTCGGACTGCTTTCTCCGGTCGATGACGAGGGTAAATTCACCGATGAAGTGGGTGTAGATGACTTGATCGGCGTTCAGGTTTTCGAAGGCAATTTCAAGGTGATGCGAATCCTGAAGGATTCCGGTCACATGCTTGGCAAAGAAAACTACAAGCACAGCTATCCGCATTGCTGGCGCTCGAAAACGCCGATTATTTTCCGCTCGGTGCCGCAGTTTTTCATCCGGATTGATGACATGCGCAAAACCGCGCTGAAAGAAATCGATCAAGTTTCATGGTTGCCGCATTGGGGCCGCAATCGCATCCACGGCACCGTTGAATCACGCCCGGATTGGTGCATCTCCCGCCAGCGGACCTGGGGTGTCCCGCTTCCAGTTTTCTATGATGCCGAAACTGGCGAGCCGAATATCGATGCGGACGTTGCTCGCAAGGTGGCGGAAAAAATCGAGACCGGCGGCACGAATTTGTGGTTCGAGCACGACGATGCGTGGTGGGCGAACGAAGTGGGTCTTCCTGAAGGCACCACTCGTTGCACCGATACGCTCGATGTCTGGATCGATTCGGGTTCAAGCCACGTTGCCGTTTTGGATCGCCACGAAGAACTCAGCACGCCGGCCGATTTGTATCTCGAAGCAACCGATCAGCACCGCGGATGGTTCCAAAGCTCGCTGATGCTTAGCGTCGGTGTGCGCGACAAAGCACCTTATAAAACGGTGATGACTCACGGGTTTGTGGTCGACAAAGATAAGAAAAAAATCTCGAAGTCTGACGCCGCTAAGTCCGGAAAGCCGACTGATGCGGCCCACTTTTACAACAAATACGGCGCTGATATTTTGCGTCTCTGGGTGAGTTCGGTTGATTGGCAAAACGAGGTTCCATTTGGCGAAGATCTCTTCAAACAAACTGCTGAGCCATACCGTCGTTTCCGTAACATCCTGCGGATTTTGCTCGCGAATCTGAATGATTTCGACGTCGAAAAAGACGCTGTTTCAGATGAAGATTTCACTTTGCTGGATCGCTGGATTTTGGAACGGCTCAATCGAGTCGTCACCGAATGTCGCGAGGGTTACGAAGCGTTCGAATTCCGTAAGGTTTTCAATACGCTGAACCAGTTCTGCGCCGTCGATCTTAGTGCGCTCTACATCGATATCACGAAAGACCGGATGTATTGCGACAAGGTGGATTCCACTCGGCGTCGCGCCACGCAGACCGCTATTCATCGTGTGTTCGATTCGCTCGTGAAAACCATCGCGCCGATCCTTGCGTTCACCGCCGAGGAAGCCTGGGAATTTGCTGGAAACACCAGTTCAATTCACCTCGAGCTTTTTCCAGAAGCCGATCCCACTTTCGCCGGCGACAACGCAACCAAACTCGTCGAAGAACTCACGAAGTTGCGTGATTTGGCCCAGATTCAAATCGATGCCTCCGTTAAAGACGAGCAATTCAAGAAGCGCGAGCAAGCCGCCGTGACTTTCGCGATGCCCGCCGAACATCCGGTCCGCGACGTCTTGGAAAACCAGGCAGACGAAGCCCTCGAATTCCTCATGGTTTCCCGAATTGGACTCGGCGATGCCGCCGATGAACTCACCGCAACATCATCAGCGACCGACTTAGGCGAATGCCCACGTTGCCGACGCTCGATCCTGGAAAGTGGTGAGCTTTGCGCGCGTTGCTCGGAAGCGATGTGAGTTTGAAATGAATATATTTTAGTTGATCGGAATTTGCTTTTTATCAGAGCGGCGTTCTGGACAGGTGTGAGGGGTGCAATTTTTCTTTTCAAAGAAGAAGAAAACCCTGAAGCTGCCCCGTAAAAACTAACGATGCCAATCAACCAAAAAACGGCCATCCAAATGGCCAAAGCCAGCCAGTGTGTTTACACATTTAGCGAGAGCGAGAAGAAGGAACGCCTCAAATTCAGTGGAAAAATGCCGCTGCGCGCCGAGAAGATCGAGGACGACAGTCGCTTCCCTACTTCTTTTGCGGGTATCATCTAATATTCTGATTACATCGTCGTCTCCTTTCAGGGAACTATCACTGACAAAGGAACATCGACGGATTTTGGACGTTTTGGAACCTACCGGCTGGACAGTCTCATCGACTGGATCCAGAATTTTCGTCTAAAGCAATTGAAGACCAAGGAAACGTCGCTTCCCGGTCTGGTCCATGAAGGATTTTATCGGCAGTTCAAACTGATTGCGGAGAAAGTTGTCGATGCGTTGCCAAGTGGCTGAAAGATAGAGGCTTTCCCATTCACGAAGTCTACACATTTGCAGCGCCACGGGGAGCCGACGTCAATTTTCAGCGCGGCATCCGGTTCCCGGTCTACCGAGTCGAATTCGGAGACGATATCGTGCATCATGTCCCACCTACTTTTGCCAATGGCAGCCCGATCGCCAACGGCTTGGGAACAATAAGTGGGTTCTTCAAACTGCCCGCTGTGCTGGTGGCACTTCAGAATCTGATCAAACAGCAGGAAAAATCCACCTTTGTCAGCGTGGGGCGATTGACGTATCGGCGCGAGGACGGAACGCTTATGGTCGACATGGAGCATTCAGAAGAGCGCAAGCCGTTCAACCAGCGGAAATTGTCGCTTCCGTGGGCAAAAAACAGTTGGGTCGAGCACCACTATTTGAATCACTATATCAGTATGTTTGGCTCAGGAGATGTTTGAATTGGCAATTAGTCTCACTAACGCTTCGCATTACTCTCCTTCCTCTTCCTGCATTCTCGTCGCCCAAAGCAGGAGGATCAACACAAGGCAAGCCAGCGAAAGGACACTGACAACCCATTTCAGCGGCATCCACAGAGTGATCTCATCTTCGGAAATGCTCTTTTCCCATTTATCTGAATAAAATAGTTCCCCACCCGAGTAGGTGGCGAGTAGGGCGAGACTTGTACGAAAAAAATAGCGGAGGCCTCCAGCCGCATCGATCCAAAAATCGTGAACGAATCCCGGCTTCTGCTTTATTGGTCGTATCAAGGCGTAGATTTCGACAGCACCATGCTTTGCTGAAATGTTTGTCTGCCAATCGCCAGTTTGTATTCCAAAGCCGAGTGATCGTTGTCTCACAGAATTCTCCCAGACGCCCCAAGAGAAAAACGCGAGAACCAAGAGGCACAGAATAAAGAGCGGCCAAAAAACACATTGGAGAGTGATTCGCATGAGTGTGAGGACAACTGGAATGTCCCGAATCCCAAAGAAATCAACAGCGAAATCTGAATCACGTTCCACAAAACGTCTCACAAACCACTTCGCTCGCTTCAGGGGCGGCTTCGAATTCACTGAACTCAGGCTGCTCTTCAAATGGCTTTTTCAGAATCTGATGCAGCTGATTAAACGGCTCGTAGTCCTGTTTCATACCGGCTTGGATGGCGGCTTCGATACGGTGATTTCGGGGAATGAAAACGGGATTCACACTTAGCATCTGGGCTGTGGCTGCTTCGGCTGAAATTCCAGCTTTCTGCAAATGGGAGCGCCACTCCGCGAGCCATTTGGAAATAGGCTCGGGACTTTGGAAAAGATCGATCACGGGGCGATCATCAGTTTCGGAAGAATCTTGGGCTGCATTGCGCAGATGACGAAAAGTGAGCGTGAAATCAGCGTTGCTGTCGTGCATCAGTGCGAGCAATGACTGAACGATTTTCCAATCGTCTTCGTCGCCATTTTCGATTCCTATTTTTTTCGTGAACCCGGAAACGAGAGCTGTTTGGAAAATGTCGGGGAATTTTTCTAGAGCGGATTCTGCTTCGGTCACGGCTTTGTCATCGGAATCAGCGAGTAAGGGAAGCATCGCTTCTGCGAGGCGGGTCAGATTCCAATGCGCCATGGTCGGCTGATTGCTATACGCATAGCGTCCTTGCTGATCGATGAAGCTGAATTTTTTGGCGGGATCGTAATCGTCCATGAACGCGCAGGGACCATAATCGATCGTTTCTCCGGAAATCGCCATGTTGTCGGTGTTCATGACGCCGTGGATAAATCCCAAGTGCATCCATTTCGCGATGAGCTGGGCTTGGCGCTGAATGACATTCTCGAGAAGGGTGCGATATGGGTTCTCAGAGTCGCGTGAATCGGGATAATGCCGATCGATCACGTAGTCAGCGAGAACGCGGAGGTTTTCATGATCCTGCCGCGCAGCGAACCACTGGAAAGTCCCTACACGTATATGACTTTTTCCGACACGTGTAAAAACACCGCCCGGCTCGTATCCCCTGTCCCTTAGCACGTTATCTCCTGTCCAGATTGCAGCGAGCGCCCGGGTTGTGGGGACTCCAAGTGCGGCCATCGCTTCAGAAACAAGGTATTCGCGAAGGACTGGACCGAGGGCAGATCGCCCGTCCCCTCGCCTTGAAAACGGTGTTGGGCCAGATCCTTTGAGCTGAATATCGCGTCGAACGCCATCGTTTTTCCCAATCAATTCACCGAGCAAAATGGCGCGGCCGTCACCGAGTTGGGGAGAAAACCCGCCGAATTGATGTCCGGAATAGGCCATCGAAAGCGGGTCGCTGCCTTCAGGTTTTGCATTTCCTGCGAGAAAAGCGAGTCCCTCAGGAGAATCGAGTTTATCGACATCAATGCCAAGTTCCGCCGCAAATTCACGACTTAAGGCAATCCATTCCGGTGCGCTGACGGGCGTGGGATCGACTTTCTGAAAGAACCCATCGGGCAAATTGACGTAGGAATTATCAAAGGGAAAAGGCATATGCTGAAATTTAAGACGTTGGTTGGCGGGCGGACTTTACGAAAGTGTAGCTTAGACTGGAAGTCGAAGTTACTAGTCGAATCACTTTTTACGAACCAAGAGGGTATGTTCGATGAACCAACAGGGTTGACTCGTTTTTTCGCGGGTGTTTGTTCCCGCTTAAAATTATGAGCAGCAGCTTTCTCCCAGCGTCCGAACAACTTCAACTCCTTACCCGCGGAGTTGCCAACTGCATTTCCGAAAAGGAACTGCTGGCGAAATTGGAAAAGGGAACGCCGCTTCGGGTGAAGCTCGGGGTTGATCCGACGTCGCCGGATTTGCACCTGGGACACAGTGTGGTGTTGGAAAAGCTGCGCCAATTTCAGGAACTGGGTCATCAGGCGGTGCTCATCATTGGAGATTTCACTGCCCAGATTGGGGATCCGTCCGGCCGTTCGAAGACGCGTCCGGCGCTTTCACGCGAAGCTATTCTGGCGAATGCCGAGACCTACACGGAGCAGGCGTTTCGGATTTTGGATAAAGACAAAACGGAGATCGTTTTTAATGGTGAATGGTTCAATAAAATGACGTTTGCCGACGTGATCCAGCTGAATGCGCGGGTTACGATGCAGCAGATGTTGCAGCGGGAAGATTTCAAAAATCGGATCGCCAATGATCAGGAAGTTCGCCTTCACGAGATTCAGTACCCGATTGTTCAGGGCTGGGATTCGGTTGAAGTCCGCTCAGACGTGGAGTTGGGCGGAACGGATCAGCTTTTCAATATTCTGGTCGGTCGCGACATGCAAAAAGACGAGGGGATGGAGCCTCAAATCGTGATGTGCTTGACTATTTTGGAAGGTCTCGACGGTGTGCAGAAAATGAGCAAAAGTCTGCATAACTACGTTGGAATTTCTGAAGAGCCCGGCGAGATGTTCGGCAAGTTGATGAGTATTTCGGACGAGCTGATGGCGCGCTATTTTCTGTTGTTGCTTGGCGAAGAGCTTGATTCAGCAATGCATCCCATGGACGCGAAGAAGTTGCTCGGTGAAAAAATCGTGGCTCGCTATCACTCCGATGAGGCCGCCAAAAGTGCCCGCGACAATTGGGAGGCATTGTTCTCAAACAAGGATGTCGGCGATGCGGATCTGCCTGAATTCACGATCGGTGAGCGCAAGGATGTGCTCGGTGTGGTTGGCGATGCGTTTCGTGCGCTTTTTCCAGATGAAGCTCCCAGCGGAAGCCAGATTCGGCAGTTGATTAGTCAGGGTAGTGTCCAGCTTGAAGGTGAAAAATTGACCGATATCAAAGCCAGACCCGAATGGACTGCAGGGCAGGTTTTGAAACTGAATAAAAAGCGCCGCGTGCGAATTGCGGGCTGATTATTTCGCCTCCGCATTCAGAAACGGCTCGAACAAATGTTTGTGACCGTTTCCTACGATTGCGGTGAGCAGCACATCGTTGCCTTCGTAATCTTCAGTGACAATTTTTCCCTCACGGTGTAACAGCGCGACCATATCCTGTCGGGATTGGGGAATGCGCAGATTCATTCGGCTGATGCGATCGACCAGCATATCGCTCAGTTTATTGACGAGCGGTTCGATGCCTTTCTTTTCGAGAATGGAAATCTCTAATGCTTTTCCATCGAAATAAGAGCGGATTTCGTGGAGACGATCCGGATTGTCTTTCAGCAAATCGATTTTGTTGAGCACGATGATGGTTTGCTTGTCGCCGGCTCCGAGTTCTTCGAGAACGCTCACGGTGGTGTCGTAAAACGCGAAGACTTCGGGAGCGCTGGCATCGAGAACGTGGATCAAAAAGTCAGCGATGATGGCTTCTTCCAAGGTCGCTTTGAACGCTTCAATAAGACGGTGGGGAAGGTTTCGAACAAATCCAACGGTGTCGGTGAGAAGCAACGGCTGGCCATCGGGCAATTCGATCCGACGCGTTGTTGGATCAAGCGTGGCGAACAGTTTGTTTTCCACGAGGACTTCAGATTCGGCCAATAAATTCAAGAGCGAACTCTTTCCCGCGTTGGTGTAGCCGACGATCGATGCGTGGGGAACGCCTTCTTCGACGCGCTGTTTGCGCTGTGTTTCCCGATTTCTCCGAACGTCTTCGAGTTCGGTTTTGATGCGACCAATCTTCTTGCGGGCGAGACGACGATCGACCTCGATCTGCTGCTCACCATCACCTCGAGTGGCACCTTTTCCACCACCGCCGCCACCGCGCTGCCTGTCGAGGTGACCCCACATTTTGGCCAATCGAGGCAAGGCATATTGCATGCGGGCGAGTTCCACTTGGAGCGCGGCCTCTTTCGTTCTCGCGCGCATTTTGAAGATATCGAGAATCACTTCTTCCCGATCAATAACGGTCATGTTGCCCTCTTCTTCCCATGTCCGTTGCTGCATCGGGCTCAGTTCATTGTCAAAAATGATGCAGTCCGCTTTGATTTCGCCTGCGTACTCGGCGATTTCCTCGCACTTTCCTGAGCCGGTTAGGTAGCGCTGATTTCGTTGACGCACGAAAAAACATTTACTCCCGACGATGCCGATTCCGAGGGTCGAGACGAGCTCGGCCAACTCTTCGATCAAGCTGTTGGCGACGTCTTCGTCATTTCGATCAAAGTAGGCACCCACGAGCAGGGCGCGTTCTACCATTAGGGGTTTTTCTCGGACGTCAAACATAGCCATTTGGACTTCGAATGTAGACGAGAATTACGAATCCAAAAGATCCCATTCGCCAGAAACGGTTTCGATGCATTCGCGGAGCTTGTCGATCACTCGAGATTTCGCGATGTAGATGGCGCCAACGGTCGTGTCGAGTTCAGCGGCAACATCTGTAGCCGATTTTTCATCGACTGCGGTGCCCCAGAACGCCTTCCATGCTTGATCGGAGGTTTCGGGGCGAACGCGCTTGCAGGCCCATTGGAAGAGGTGCTGGCGATATTCAGTTTCCCAACTTTTGCGAAGTTCTGCTTCGTCTGCTGAAACCAGATTTGAAATAACTTCAGGTTGTGACGTAGAAGCCGGTCGACGCATCACTTTGCCGAAATGACGATTCAATTCGTTGCGCGCGATGGTGAAAAGCCAGCTTCGGAATTTTCCTTTTGCCGGATCGTATTCGAAATAGGGTGCTGCTTTGGCGACTCGTTGAAGAACGTTTTGAACGATGTCATCTGCGTCTGCTTCCTGAAGTCCGCGGCTTTGAAAAAAGCGTTTTATGAGCGGTTCGTAGAGGCCGTAGAAATCACGCCACCCGTCTGCGTCGTCCGGGTTGCGAACGCGAAGGATCAGTGTTTTGCGAGTATCGAAAGACATGCGGTGTAAAGGAGGAGCCAAAGACTTCGACGCCTCACTCTACCTTGCGATTACGCTTCGCTCAAAAACTGTTTCGCTGTCGCAAAATTCTCCGCCATGGCCTTGATCACCGCAGGCATGATTTTTGGATCTTTGTGGCCGAGGTATTCTACATGAACGCTGATGGGGCCGGTGAAATTGCTGGTTTTCAGGGCTTTGTAGAAACCTTTGTCGACCATTCCCGTGCCCAATGCGCCGAATTGGATTTTGCCATCGAGCCAGTTGGGTTCTTTCAAATAGACTGTGTCGATGTGACTGCGGATTCTCGCGAAATTGAGCGGCCAGGCCTTGGCGCCTTCTACCGTGGCGTGGCCAACATCAAATGCGCAGCCAACGTGATCCGGATCAAATTCTTCAAGCAGCCCGGCAAGATCCCAAATCGGCCCGCCCAGATAATTTTTCCCTGAATGGTTTTGGTAGACGGGCTTGATTCCCAATTCGGTGCACATCGCGACAAGATCCTTCAGCTTCGGACGAAATTCATCCAGCTGGGGTTTGATCGGCTTTTTTAAATCGTATTTGTAATACCCCATTCGGAATCGCTCGACGCCGAGATCTGCTGCGGTTTTGAGAACGGATTCGGTATGCTGCTCTTTGCTGACTTCGTTGATCGCACTCGTCATCACTGTCAGTTTCAGGTCCTGCTTTTTGAGCGATTCGACCATTTTTGGGAGATCTTCTGTGACACGTTCCGGCTCGACATGTCCGCCGGGACGAACGGCAGACTCCACCCCGTCGAATCCAATGTCAGCGATCACTTTAGAAACCTCATCGTAGCTCATGTGCTGGATCGCTTTTGTAAATGTGCAGAACTCGTGAGGAAGTGTGGGTACTTTATCTGCTGCAACCACGCTTGTGGCTAGCGTTCCTCCAGTCGCAGCGAGAGCTGTCAGGCTGGCGGATTTCAAAAAGTTTCGGCGATCAGGGCGCGCGTTTCCGGTCATGGAAAAAGCGTATCCGTCCTTGCAGAAATCGGCAAGACTTGAGATAAACACAAAAAAGCCAAACAATTTAAAAAACGCCCGTCGCTCTGTTAGCCATCATGAACCAGCGAACTCCCTTACTTTCAGTCTTCATCGCCGCCGTGCTCGTTCTTTCGTCGAGCGCCGCTTTTTCCCAAATCATCAATGCCAGCGGCGGAGGAAAAGGCTGGAGCATGACGGGAACCAATCCGATGGAGCTTCGGTGGGGAGGCAAATTGGTGACGACTTATCAAACTGGCGAGGAATATGCGAAGCCATATTTCTACCCGCTGATGGGCCCGACCGATGAAAACGTGACGCGCCACTGGCCCATGAAAGATGGCGTCGAAGGCGAGGCACAGGATCATCCTCACCACCGCGGGATGTGGTTTGGATTGGGAAGTGTAAACGGTTACGATTTTTGGCACGAGCCAGCCAGTGGTAAGAAGCCCAAGCCATTTGGAAAGATCATCCACAAAGGAATGAACGGCACGTCGATGAAAGGCGACACCATGATGATCAAAGTCCGCTCCGAGTGGCAGGGAATGGACGATAAAAAGAAGATCATGGAAGATCGCCGTGAGTTTGCGTTTACAAAAAAGGAAGACGGCACCCTGATTGTGGATGCGACCATTACGCTGATGGCGACCGATGGCGACGTCACCATCAACGACGATAAAGAAGGGGCCTGGTCGATCCGGACGATCCCAACGCTTCGTTTGAAAGGTGAAGTTGCCAAAGGCACCATGATCAACAGCGCGGGCCAAACCGACAAAGACGTCTGGGGAAAACGCGCCAGCTGGGTCGATTATTCTGGACCTGCGCCGAGTGGCCGCACTATCGGAATTGCGATCATGGATCATCCCACGAACCTGCGCTACCCTACGTGGTATCACGCGCGGGACTACGGTTTGTTCACGGCGAATCCATTTGGTCAGGGAAATTTCGAGAAAGAAACGGAAAAAGGGGTCGGCGATTACACGATTAAAAATGGTGAGTCGCTGACTTTGAAATACCGCACGGTTTTTCATCTAGGTGATGCAAAAGCTGCCGGGATCGAAGGTGAATTCGAGAAATGGGCCGGTGAAGCCGGGAAGTGATTTTCTCGATCGAACAGGGTTGATTCATCGAACATACCCTGTTGATTCGCGGGGCCTCCCAACCTCATGCGATCCTTTTTTCTCCGTATAATATTCCCAATCGTCTTGCTGGTCGTTTTTGGCCTGATTAGCTTCTCGCGAGTTCGGTTTAATGTGGATGCGATGGATTTGTTGCCGGCTGAGTTGCCGGAAGTTCAAGCGTTCGGGACGCTCACGAAGCATTTTAGTCGGAAAAATGAGCTGGTCATCATTCTCGAGGCAGAAGACGACCCGTATCTCGCGGAAGAAGCGATGCGTTCGCTGGTGGCGTATTTGGAAACTCATTTGAAGAGTGAAATCGCGTCTGCGAGAGGTGAATTGCCGCTTCTGGAAGATCCGAAACTCGGTGCAGAAATAATCGCCTGGATGTGGCTGAATGGGGAGCCTGAAAGATTTGAGGCCATGGTCGCGGGGCTTTCTTCTGAAAAAGCGAAGGCAACTCTCGGCGATGCGATGGAGGAAATTCAGTCGGGTTTTTTCTCCGAACGATCAGTTGTTCTCGGATACGATCCGCTTGGACTGACTCAGTTTGGAAGCGAGGGAAATTCACGGGATGCGCTGTTGAGTAAATCCAGCGGATTTCAGTCAGACACGGGTGAAATTCGAAGCATTTTTGTCGAAGCCGTGGCTTCTGATTTTGCGACTTATAAAATTGAAAGTGCCTGGGTCGATGCGGTTCGAGGCGGGGTTGAATCGTGGAAAGAGGCAGTCGGAGACGAATTTGATTTCGACCATTTGAAGATCGCTTTCACGGGGGAGCCGGTTTTTGTCTCGGAAATTGCGACGAGCATGGAAAAGGATCTGGCGCAGTCCGTGCTGTTCACGACCTTGGTGATTTGCATTTTGTTTTGGCTGATGCACCGGCGCTTGAAACCGTTGCTGTGGCTTGTTTTGATGCTGGCGGTAGTCTTTCTGGGAACCTTTGCGGCCGGCGGCATTGTTCTCGGCGAAGTGTCTGCCATGGGCATCGGTTTCGCCGCGATTTTGATCGGTCTGGCAGTGGATTACGGTGTCGTATTGTATCGGGAGCGTGGTGCGGGGAATGGAAGTGCCAAAACGCTGAGGAAACAAATTGGCCCGAGTATTTTATGGGCGGCTGCGACGACGGCAGTAGTTTTTGTGTCGATGAATTTCAGCAGCCTCCCGGGAATTCGCGAACTCGGAACGTTGGTTGCGTTGGGAATTGGGATCGGAGCGATTGTGATGCTCTGGATGTTCACCCCGATGATTGCGGAGGTTCCGAGTGAATCCCAGCCTGATGAAGAAATTACGCCGTCGGATTATTCGACGAAGCCCGCGTGGATTGTGACGGCGATTGTCGCGTTCGCCTGTCTTGTCACGATTCTGATCGCAGGCTGGCCGACGGTGAATCGTGAATCGCGTCCTTTTCATCTAAAAAACAGCTCGGCGATGGCTGCGGTCAAAAAAATGCGGACTGAAATGAAAAGTGGGGACCGCAAATTTCCCGTGATCGTTTCGGCAAAATCGGATGCGGAAGTGTTTGAGAAATTGCGTCTCGCAAGTCTCGAGCTGCAAGGTGAAGTCGAAAAGGGCACGCTCCAGGAATTTACGTTTCCAACGGCGTTGACACCGAATTTTGAAAATCAGGTGGTGAATTTAAAATTGCTGAAATCAGGATTTCTGGAAACTGAATATCAGTTACTGACAGCGATTGAGGCCACTGGCTTCACGTGCGCTGCGGGAGAATTGACGAAAAGCGTATTTCACGAATGGACAGGATTCGTTCAAAAATCGGATCGTGATAAAACGGTTTTGCTCCCTGAAAATGCGGCTTCGAAGTGGTTGTTTGGACGATTGATTTCGAAGCGTGACGGGGAGATCGTCGTGTTGGGAGACGTCATGCCGACGGATGGAAAAGCATTTCTTTCATCACCGGTAAAGAGTGAATCGGGTTCGTATCAAGTCGCTGGTTGGTCGCTGTTGATTCCGGCACTGCATGGACTGATCGAGAAAGATTTCGTCGAGGTTTTTCTCCCCATGGGACTGATCTTGATCGTAATGCTGTTGGTAGTTTTTCGCGATTGGCGGGATGTTTTGCTTTCGCTCGCCACGCTGTTTTTCGGCGGCTTTGTACTCGTAATGCTGACGTTGTGGTTCCCGATGGAATGGAACTTTTTCAATATCACCGGCATCCCGATTCTTTTCGGCACGGGGCTCGACTACAGCATCCACATGATTTTTGCGCTGCGGCGATCAAATGGTGACCCAACCAGAATTCGCGAGGGTATTGGCAAAGCGCTCCTTTTCTGCGGATGCTCGACTGCTGTAGGATTCGGCTCGCTTTCGTTTGCGGGGACTCAGGGATTATCGACGCTTGGAGTGATTTGCGGAGCGGGAATCCTGCTAAACATGATCATCGCCGTGTGGCTCCTGCCGAATTGGTGGCGGACTGTTCACCGGCGAAAAATTGCTGTCTCAGCGGGTCCAGTCGGGCTCTGAAATCGCGCCAACACCCTTGACTAGCGTCATGGATTTTCCGGTCGCGATATCGAGCCGCCGCAGTTCGGAACCTGTGCTGTAGATTAAATGCCGACTGTTTGCTCCCCAAACCGGATCGAAGCCTGCGGCGAGTCGCTGCGTTTTTCCGTTTCCTTTTGGATAGGACACGCAGACGGATTTTTTTCCGCGGGGATCTGTTGTTACAAAAGCGATTCGATTTCCATCGGGCGACCAATCTGGTGTCGAGCTGTTGGCAAAGCCGGTTTGCAAAGAAGTTGGCTTTGGGCTCGCGCCTTCGGCTTTGACCATAAAAAGCCCAGTCTGATTCGATCCAACGGGAGCTGTGTAAACGATGGATTTCCCATCGGGCGACCACGTGGGATGCGATTCCGAAACGGAAGATTCGAGCAATTCTTTGGCGACGCGACGTCCGCGCATATTGATGAGGTAAAGGTCGGCGTTTTTTTCAGGAACGGTGGCCATGGCAATTGCGAGTGATTTCCCGTCGGGAGACCACGCCGATTGGCCATAGAAAATCGGGCTTTCATTTAACTTTTCGGTTTTTCCCGAAGCCAAATTTCGGAGCATCAAATTGCCAATCCCGCGGTTCAATGATGAATAGGCCACCAGCTTCCCATCGTTGCTGATCGCCGGGGCGACGCAGGATTCGCTGTCGGAAATCATCGGTCGGGCATTGCGTCCGTCGTAATCGCAAAAGTAGAGGCTGCGCCGGTTCTGTCGGTTGACCACGAACACAATCTGGCTCGTCGCGATGCCCGGTTTTGACGTCAGTGTCAGGGTGATGTCGTCCGCAAATTGAAGCGCGTTCAGCTCAAAATTTCCCCGCCCGTATTCACGTTTGAAAATCGCTTTGCCATCCGCCCCGAGCAATTTTCCATCCATCCCGCTCGCCGTCAGCACGGCTTCCGCTGAGGGAATTCCTGCGGGATTGTTCACCATTTTAAACGATCCCGACTGAGCTAGTGCGTTTTGCAGCACTTTCGTCGCAACCGGACCGGACTTGCTTCCAGCAATCGCTTTGACTGCGATTGGGAGTTGCGGTTGTTGAGCTTGAATCGCTGTTGCGATGAGAACCGCTCCGGAAATCGCAAGCGAACGAAGAAAAATCGGCATGGGTAAAGTCATTCTGAAATCAGCGTGGAAGAGGCTTAACGACCCGAAACTGTCTTTGATTCGAAGGCTGGGCCTGCGGAGCTGGTGGCGGTTGATTCCCGGGACGGGGCTGAGCCGCAGCGGGTTGCTTAATTCGCTCAATCGGTTTGATTTTTGAAATCGATGGAAGGCTGGTTTTAAAGCGCAGCTGGGGGTCAGCGCTCGTTTCAGCGACTGGCACGGCACGAACCACTTCCGGTGTAGGGGCAATGGCGCGTGGAACCGGAACGGTTCGATCAATATTTTGGATGCGATTCGAGGATTCTTCGGTAGCTGAAGGTTCAAAGCTGGCAATGTCTGTATTAGAAAACGGGGCAGCTTTTGCTGTAGTCACGGCCGAAGGAAGCGACAGGATCGAGGAACCTTTTTTTTCTAAAGGAGGTTTCGGACCGGCATCTGGAACCGAATTGGTTTTGGCTTCGGCGATTTCAAAAATGTCCTGGGCGGTTACCGGACCGTCTGTGGCGGCGATCGCTGCGTTCAACTCTGATTGACGTGGAATTCGTTTCGGAAAGCGGGGTTCGAAATCAGCATTGTCCGCTTCGCCGTAAGTTCCCGATTTTGGAGGGAGCGTTTCGCTGGTGACAGCAGTCGCAGAACCGGTTTTACCCAAGAGATGAGCTGCCGCACTGGGGGCCGCCGTTTCGGTTTTTGCTGCCGTGATATCTTTCGCAATCGAACGGGGTTGGCGGGTCGCTTCTCCCGTTCCTCCGAAAAGGAAAATTGCGAGAATCCCGTGGGCGACAACAACGGCGGCGACGACCCAGGGAAATTGAGTTGGGATTTTGAGAGCACTCATGGTTTTGGGGAGAGTGGATAGGTGGAAAAGTAGGAAGATCAGCCTTGTTGCTGGGCTTCTATGGCTTTCATAGCGATCGGATTGATCATTGGCTCGTCCTGACGAACCGACTTGTAGACACGGGTTTTAATATTCTGAGCTTTCGAGACCGGCTTGGTAGGTTGGTGGCTCACGGCAGTTTGTGCGCGTTCACGAACGGGAGTTTGCTGCGACGGTTCAGGTCGGCGGGCGGGGGCTGTCTGGTTTCGAGCAGCTTGCGCCGGTGCTGCTGCGGGACGTTCCGGGGCTGGTTTTGCCTCTGGTCGGCCAAACATCTCCTGTTGCCCTTCCGGGTTCCAAACCGAGGCAAGACTGCGCTCGAAAAGTCGATGCAGCTCAAGGCGAAAATCTCCCAGTTCATTGAGATAGGCTCGTGAAGACGAGCGGAGAAAAATCTGTGCGATGATTGCAGGCGTCGCCGCAATCAAACCGATCGCCATCACTCCAAGAGCCGTCGAGAGCCCCTGCGAAATTGCTTCGGGTGCAGCTGATGCCGCGAAAGTACTCATCATGATCCACACCATGCCGAGAAGACCGAGGAACGGGGCGCCCGCTGCGGTGGCCTGCAACACAGAGATTCCGATGTTAAGACGGGACTCTGCCGCGACGATTCCCCGCTGCAATGCATCGCGAAGGCCAATCATCTGAGCATCAGACAGAGTTCCCTCAATCTGCGACGAGTTGTTTTTCTGCCGAATCGTTCCCAGAAGTTGGAATGCAGCCTCGCCGGCACCGGCAGTGTAAACTTCCTGTCGAAGCGACATTGGCTCAGACCAGCCTTTTTCATGGATCTCGAGAGGCTTCTTTGAACGACGAAGCTGATTGGTGAAAACACGATCTCCTTGCCTGAATTTTCGAAAAGAAACCAGCTTGGATGCGATGACTGCCCAGCTCGCGAGTGAAAGCATGAAGAGAATCCAGAGAATAACTTTCCCCGGGAAAAACGGTTGATCCAGAGTCTGCTGAAGCGCAGATGCAGCGATTGGGAAGGAAGTGATGGGAAGAAGGAAAGCCATATTATTTTAAAAACTCAGTAGTTTGTAAAACTTTATTTTTAATATATCTGCGATATATGGCTATTTATCAATGTATTTTTTAGAATTCTTACTTATTGAGTTAGGCAAAGGACACGAAAAAACCCGCCTCCCGAAGCAATCGAGAAGACGGGTTTTGAGTTGAGCCTTTGTAAATCAGACAGTCGCGGCTTTCTCAGCTGGACGCTCCTGGTCGGTGTATGGAGCCTGTGGAACCATGCCTAACTTTTCCAACAAGGCGAGATCGGCCTCGGCTTGCGGGTTTGAAGTTGTGAGAAGTTTGTCTCCGTAGAAAATCGAGTTCGCTCCGGCGAAGAAACACAACGTCTGCAATTCTTCGCTCATCGCAGAACGACCGGCCGAAAGACGTACTTTTGCTTTGGGAACCGAAATTCGAGCGACCGCGATCATCCGAACGATCTCGAAATTATCGACTGGAGCCACCGAATCACCGAGCGGTGTTCCGGGAATTGGAACGAGCGAGTTGATTGGAACACTTTCCGGCTGTGGATTGAAGTTGCTGATCACTTCGAGCATTTTCAAACGGTCATCGGTATTTTCACCGAGGCCAAGAATACCACCGCAGCATACCGACATACCGGCATCCTGAACGTTTTTGATCGTGTTGAGACGATCCTCGTAGGTGTGGGTGGTGACGATGTTAGGGTAGTGCTCAGGCGATGTATCGACGTTGTGATTGTAAGCTGTAACGCCGGCTTCCTTGAGCTTCTTTGCCTCGCTAGGTCCTAGTTCACCGAGCGTCGTGCAGACTTCCATACCAAGAGCGCTGACCTCTTCAACGATCTCGATGACTTGATCAAAACGCTTCGTACCCTCGCGAACGCCTTTCCAGGCAGCTCCCATGCAAAACCGAGTCGAACCATTTGCACGTGCCGCTTTGGCGCGCTCCATGATGTCGCAGGTTTTCATGAGCCGCTCGGAATCGACATCCGTTGTGTAGCGGGCAGATTGAGAGCAATACGAGCAATCTTCCGAGCACCCGCCGGTTTTGATGCTCAGCAACGTGCAGAGTTGAACTTCGTTCTCGGTCCAGTGTTCTTCGTGAACCGCACGGGCTTGTTTCAGCAGTTCGAAGAAAGGCTGGTCGTAGGTGCGTTTGAGTTGTTCGAAAGTCATGTGGTAGGCATTTTGCCGCCACGTGCTGAAAAATCCACTCCAAAAACCATTTTCACGAACCAACCCCTATTGCTTCATCGAACAAACCCTATTGCTTCGAAACGGATTTTCGAACGTACCCTGTTGGTTCGTAAAAAGTTAGCGAGCTTCACATTTCACGGGAACGGAATCACGAAGCCAACCGCCAGCTACGGCCAGATAGCCAATGATCAGCAAAAATGCGAGGCTTGGGGTGTAGGTAAATAAGATGGGATGTTCGAGGGGAGCGGTGAATCGCGTGAAAACATCCATGAAAAAATCGCCGGGGCGGGTGGCGATATCCCAACTGTTCCAACGCGGGAATCGGCCGAGATAGATTCCGAAACTGGATAAACAGAGGATTCCGATGACGGCAACCCATGCTTTCAAGGTTCCAAACCATTGGATGAGCCGGCGATGAATGAGCAACAGCGAATAGCAGCCCATGAGAAAGCCGGTTCCGGCGTAGGAAATCATAAAAATCCAATCAAACCAAAAGGGCGCGTCGGTTTTTGGCCGAAGATGAATGAGATCGGTCAGCAAATACGGGGCGTTGGGGAAAAATAGCAGCCAGAGTATCATGACGGGAACGAAGAGTTTTCGGTTTTGAATCCGGACGGCGACGAGGCTGAGAGCAAGCGGGATGAAGGCGAGGGCTAGATTGTAGACAAAAAAGAAATACTGGGAAGAATCGGTCCGCCAAGCGCGGAGGAACCACAGCAGGACACACCAAACGCCGGAGAGGATGACAAGGGCAAAAAGTCTGGCGGCTTCGCGAGGGAAAAGTGATTTTAAATTCATGAATGAGTGGTTGGAAATTTGAAGAGACTGCCTCGTTACGATGAACAGGTTGTGAAACTTTCGTGAAAAATCGATGAAATGCGTCATTTCTGCTTTTTCGCTGGCGTTTTCGTCACCATTCGCAAGGTTAGTGGAAACACCATGGCAACTCAGGAACTCAAAATTTTCAGCGGAACAACTCACCCGCAATTGGCGGAAGAAATCGCGGCGTATCTTGGCGTCGGTCTTTCATCGGCTGATGTTACCAAATTTCCTGATGGGGAGACTTTTGTTCGGATTAACGAAAACATTCGCGGGCGGGACATTTTCCTGATTCAGCCGACCTGCCAGCCCACGAACGAGAGCATCATGGAGTTGCTCATTATGACGGATGCGGCGCGCCGGGCCAGTGCGGAACGGATTACCGCAGTGATGCCATTTTTCGGATATGCGCGTCAGGATCGAAAAGATGAGCCTCGGGTGCCTATCACCGCGAAATTGGTCGCCAATTTGCTCGTAGCTGCCGGAGTGAGCCGCGTTTTAACGATGGACCTTCACGCTGGGCAAATTCAGGGCTTTTTCGATATTCCAGTGGATCATCTTTACGCTGCGCCAGTTTTGATCGGGCATCTCAAAGCAAAAGGATTGGGTGACAATTTGGTGGTCGTTTCTCCCGATGTCGGCGGCATGAAGATGGCTTACTCGTATTCGAAAGAATTGAAGTGTCCGTTGGCGATTGTGGCAAAAAATCGCGTTAGCGCGACCGAAGTGGAAGTCGTGAGCGTGATTGGCGAAGTCGAAGGCAAAGATGTTTTGCTAGTCGATGATATGACCGAAACGGCAGGAACTTTAAAAGAGGCTGCCGAAGTCTTGAAAGAAAAAGGGGCCAAACGCATTTTTGCAGCAGTCTCTCATGCGCTTCTAGAAGAGATGGGGCAACGCCGCATCGCTGAATCGCCGATTGAAGAACTCTTCACGACGAACAGTACTCCGCTCGCAAAAGGCGAGAAAGTGGATGTGGTTTCCGTAGCAGGTTTACTCGGTGAGGGAATTCGCCGAATTCACCACAACGAGTCGGTGACTTCTCTTTTTGACATTTCCTAGTCGATAACGTAGTTTCCGCGCCCCTCGCTAGAAATGGGGTTTCTCGGAACGTTTCCGGGGCTTTTTAACACTCGAAACCGAAAGAACGATGTCCAAACAACAGACACTCACCGCTGAAAAACGCGACGTATCCGGAACCAGCGCAGCGAAGCGTCTTCGCCGTGAAGGTATTGTGCCAGCTGTCGTTTATGGCGCTGCTCAGGATGAATACACCATTCAGATCAACGCGAAGGAATTCACCAACCTGCTTAAGACGCAGTCTGGAACAAACTTTCTCGTGAATTTGGAAATTGAAGGCGCGAAGGAGAAAACCAAGTTGGCCATGGTTCAGGAGATTCAGCAGCATGCGCTGACTGACGGAATCATCCACGTCGATTTCCACGCAGTTAACGAGAACGAGACCATTCACGCGACTATTCCGGTTTCATTGATTGGCGAAGCTGCTGGTGTTAAAGAAGGTGGCCTTCTTGAGCACATGGTGCAGTCACTCGAAGTTCACTGTCTTCCTGCAAATCTTCCTGATCACCTCGAATACGATGTTAGCGAAGTTGAAGTTGGAGATACAGTCAGCATTAGTGATCTTAATTTCCCAGACGGGGTGACTGCCACACTTGGCGACGATGTGATCGTTGCAATCTGCAACGCTGCTCGTGTTGTTGAAGAGGAAACCGAAGAAGGTGCTGAAGGTGAAGCAGGTTCTGCTGAGCCAGAAGTCATCAACGAGAAGAAAGAAGAAGATTCTGAGTAATCTCTCTCTTAAGATTTTCGAAATCCGGTTCGTCTGAACTGGTTGCAAACAGACCGCTTCGGCGGTCTGTTTTTGTTTCATCGTGAAAGAGTGGATTGCCAACAACGAAACGCTGGTCTGGTGGATGGGGGGGATCTCCATCGTTACCTTCATCGGGGCGTTGATTGCCGTCCCGATCATTGTATCGCGAATGCGGGATGATTATTTCATTCATGAACCCGATGAATCGGAAAATTCGATGAAAAACCAGAGGCCTGTCGCCTGGCTGGTAGGTTTGATAGCAAAAAATGTTCTCGGTGGTCTTCTGATCCTCGCGGGAATCGTCATGAGCCTGCCGCTGGTTCTGGGTCAGGGGTTTTTGACAATCTTGATCGGCCTCGTCATCATGGATTTCCCGAGCAAGCGGAAGCTCGAGCTAATGATGTTCCGGATTACCCTTCTGCGAGCGGCGGTGAACTGGATGCGGAAGAAGCGGGGCAGGAACCCGCTGATTTTGCCGGCGAAGGGGTTCAAAAACGATGCTGAATTGTAATCGAGATTGTTCCGTTTCGGCTTACCTAAACAAAATGAGGAGTTACCGAAAACGTCCATCTCGACTGAGTTCAGCCCTTGCCGTATTTGTGGGGATCGGCATGCTGATCTTCGCATTTTCTCAATTTACGAACCACACTCGCGTTGGTTCCGGAAGAGGCCTCGATTCTTTTGGTGGTGGTTTTACAATTCTCTGGGGCGTCGTCCTCGTCGGAATCATCGGCTATCACGCCTACAACGCGATGACCGGAAAAGGGTATTCGGATTCGATCGACATGGTGGACGATGACGAAAAGAGCCTGCATCGCAATGACTTCGGATTTGACCAAAGGAAAGACGAAGTTAGACCGGTCGAGGCTCGTCTAAAGGGACTATCGAGCCTTCGGGACAGAGATTTGATTAGTGATGACGAGTTCGCTGAGAAACGCAGCCAAATTCTCAGACGATATCTGACTTACTGACGTCGTCGAACTCGCTCATAATACATTCTGCCGATTGCATTTTGCAAATTCAGAGTCGGTGTTTGATTTTACACGGTTTTCACAAAGGTCTAGTGGTGAACGATTTAGAATAATCTGACGTGGTTGGCACTATTGATGCGGATAAGAAGGGCATCATGAGTGCAACTACTACTACCAAAAAGAAAACCAACTCCACCCGGACCAAGACCACCGCGAAGAAAAGCAATGGCACTGTTTCCACGGATCGCCTCAAAAGCGATGTGCTGAATTTAGCCGAAGATTCTAAACGCTACGCAGTCCAGACCGCAAATTCCCTTGCCGAAACGACAAAGGACGCCGTGAACGATGCGAAAGAGAGCGTTGTGGAAGTCGCAAACAAGTCCCAGAAACGCGCGCTCAGCGAGTACGATCGTTGCGTGGACGGCATTAAGAAAAACCCGGTTGCGGCTGTCGGAATTGCTGCAGTTGTGGGCCTCGCCCTCGGGATTTTTTTCCTCGGTCGCCGTAGCTAATCAAGATGGCGCGATATCCAAAAATTCAAAAAACGGTGCTGGCGGCCATGGGAATTCTTATCCCAATGGCCGCTGCTCGTTTGGCGCGGGGAACGGTTGGAAAAGGCTACGAACGAATTGCCAGCAAACCTCCGCCGCGCGATCCATCAAAATCCGACGTTCCGTGGAAAGAGGCGATCATTTGGGCTGTAGCGACTGGTGTTACCGGCGGACTGACCAAGCTGGTCTCTCGAAGACTCCTCGCACCGACGCCGGTTCCGATCGACCGGCAGGACCAGGACGAGCTGAGCGATCCGGATTTCGAACCTGATTGGGACATTGATCTCACTTAGGACTGACTTTTAATCGACGCCCGTTTCAGCCGATCCTGAATCGCGAATCCAATGCCGCGTGCCGGAAACGGTTCAGCGACAATTTCGTCCACTCCAAGTTCATCCAGCTGGCGAAGCACGTGAAAAAGCCGCAAGCCAGCCTCGGCCAAACGACCGGAGCCCGGGCTTAAAATTGCCAATTCCACCCAGTCCGCGAGATCGAGATACCCGTCTTTTTCCTGGCCGCGATAACTCAGCAACGCATAGCGTTTTCCCTCCTCGGGAGAAAAATCCTGCGGCGATTCCAACAAACGAAGAGGTGTCGTCGGCGCGTAGTGATTTTCCAGCAATCCCGGCGCTTCCGGCGCGTTTTCTTCAACCGCTGGATTTCCGATTACTTTGTCGACTTTGCCAAATTTCTTCAATTCTTCGGGCCCAATCGGTCCTGGGCGGAGAATTTTGATGGCCGGTTTCGGATCGCCCGCCGTGATCGAAATGATTGTTGATTCCAAGCCGCGAGAGCAAGCACCTCCGTCAACGATCATGGGGATGCGACCTTCCAGTTCTTTCATGACAGACGCAGCTGATGTCGGCGACATTTTCCCAAAACGGTTCGCGCTTGGCGCCGCCAATGGGCCGCCGAAATTTCGAATGATCTTCGTGAATACCGGGTGATTGCTCATTCGAATCGCTACCGTTGGCAATCCAGCGGTCACCTCATCGGAAAGAAGCGCTTTTTTCGGCAAAACAATCGTGAGCGGTCCCGGCCAGAAAGTTTCGATGAGCTGGGTGAACACTTTTTGAATATCCTCCGGAACGTCAGCCACATCTTTGTAAGCCGTTTTATTAGGAAGGTGGACGATCAGCGGATCAAACGACGGGCGTTCTTTCGCTTCGAAAATTCGGGCCACAGCAGTCGGATTCAACGCATCAGCAGCGAGACCGTAAACCGTTTCCGTTGGAAGGGCCACAGGTTCGCCCGTATGCAGCGTCGAGCTTGCGCGGTTCACCGCTTCACGCGTCGCGGCTTCGCTTTCAGTCGTAAGGAGTTCAGTTAGCATTTTTGCGGAAATATGCCAGACTCACGAAACGAATCAACAGTAGGTTACGATCGGCGATACCGCCTGGCTCGAACTGATAGGGTTGATTCATTGAACCAATACTATTGTTTCGAAAACCCCATTTTTTACATGCCAACAGACCTTCCGCCATTGCAGATCGGGCTCGCCGGATTCGGAAACGTCGGGGCCGGAGTTTTCAAGAATTTGGAAAAAAACCGCGACCTCCTTCGTGAACGAACGGGGCGGGATATCGTTGTGCGAAAAATCGTCGTCCGCGACCTGTCGAAAAGCCGTGAACTCGCGCTTCCCGAGAGGATCGTGTCGACGGATTTGGATGATTTGATCAACGACGACGAAATCGAAATCGTCGTAGAATTGATCGGCGGAACCGACCGTGCGTTTGAATTGGTCAAAGCAGCGCTGGGGAAGAAAAAGGTCGTCGTCACCGGAAACAAGGCGTTGCTCGCGGCCCATGGAAAAGAGCTCTTCGCTCTAGCCGAGCAGCAACAGACTCCGATTTACTTTGAAGCAGCCGTTGCCGGCGGAATTCCGATCATCAAGACCGTTCAGGAATCGCTCGTGGGCAATCACATCGAATCCGTCACCGGAATTATCAACGGCACCTGCAATTACATCCTCACGCGGATGTCTGAGGCCGGTCTCGGCTATGAAGAAGCGCTCGGTGAAGCCAAAGATCTCGGTTATGCGGAAGCGGACCCGACGCTGGACGTAAATGGATGGGACGCAGCGCATAAGGCGATCATTCTTGCCTCTCTCAGCTATGGGTGCTGGTTGCCTGAAGACGAAATTTACGTCGAGGGAATCGAGAAAGTGTCCGGCAAAGACACCCAGTTCGCCGACGATTTGGGCTACGCCGTGAAATTGCTCGGAATCATCCAATTGCATCCGGATTCCGGTTCCATCGAAGTGCGGGTTCAGCCTTCATTGATTTCGAAAGATCACATTTTGGCTTCCGTGAAAGGCGTGTTCAACGCGATTCTGGTAACTGGAGACGTGGTTGGTGAAACTCTGTTTTATGGCTCAGGAGCCGGACAGGATCCGACTTCAAGCGCGGTGATTTCTGATCTCGCCGATGCCGCGACCCGCGTGGTGGGCGGAAATAGCCGGACGGGATTTGTCCCCCACGGATTGTATGGAAAGCCGATGCCGGTCGAAGAAACCGTTTCAAAATATTACCTCCGCCTCGAGGTCGAAGATCGTCCCGGCGTGCTCGCGCAAATTTCAACGCTGTTGGGTGAAAATGACATTGGGATTTTGTCCATGATTCAGCCCGAAGGTAATGAAAGCGAGGGCGCGGCGCCGATTGTGTTGATGCTTCATTACGCGCCTTTTGGTGTCGTTTGTGATACTATCGAACGCATTGCCGCACTCGACTGCGTTCGCGAAGAGCCCATGTGGATGCGAGTTGAGGGGTGACGAAGTTTGAAGTTGTGAGGTTTCAAGTTTCAAGTCCGAAGCGAAAATGGCTTGAAACCTGAAACGGAAAACCCGAAACGTCGGGCCTTTAGTTACTTTACACTTGAAACTCCCTTGCATCTAAGCTCGTTTAACCTGAATCAATTTCGCTGCTTCGAGTCACTTCGGCTCGAAATGAAGCCGGGAATTACGATTTTTCACGGGGATAACGCTCAGGGGAAAACTTCCATTTTGGAAGCGATGTGCGTTTTGCTGCGGCTGCAAAGTCCGCGGAGCTCCGCCCTGGCGGATTGCATTCTATTCGAGAAAAATGCCTTCGCCATTGGCGGAAATTTGGTGACGGACGCCGGCGACGAATCGGACATGCGGATGCAGTATTCATCTGGCGGTCGAAAATTGCTGATCGACGACGAAATGCAAAAACGGAGCGCGGATTATATCAATCACAGCGCGTTGGTCGTGTGGATGGCGAACGACGATCTCGCCCTTGTTCGGGCTGGTGGCGACGGGCGTCGACGCTATCTCGATTTCATGGCGAGCCAGCTATTTCCGACGTATCGACCGGCACTGCGGGCTTACGACAAAGCGATGCGGTCGCGGAATTTTTTACTGAAACGCGACGCTTCGCCGAAATGGCCGGAAATTGATGCCTACACAAAAATACTCGCGGACCAGGCATTGATCGTGACGCGAATTCGACGTGAATTGCTGACTAAACTGACTCCTTTTGCCGAACAGGCGCAGCGCACGATTTCGGGTCGTGATGAAAAGCTCGGGATAGAATACCTCTCAAAATCCGGCGAAAACGATGATTTGGCAGCTGAATTGTTATCGCGGCGCTCTGAAGAATACGGTCGGAGAATCACCGTTGCCGGTCCGCATCGTGACGACTTCACTATGGTGATCAACGGCAGACCTGCCGCGAAATTCGCCAGCGAAGGCCAGCAGCGAACCTTGGCGCTCGCCCTGAAACTCGCGCAAACCGAGCTATTTTTATCACTTCGCGAACAACCACCGATTTTGTTGATCGATGACGTCTTCGGCGAGCTCGACGTGACGCGCCGCAACGCGCTGATGAATGCGTGGCCGAAAACCTCGCAAAAGCTGATCACGACCACCAATCTCGATTGGTTGGATGGCGATTTTTCCGGGGCGGCGCGGGTTGAGATTTGTGACGGGATTGCGACTATCGCCTGATAGCGCTGATGAAAAATCGAATTTTCAATCGCTCACCAATAATCTCACCGTCATCCTGAAATGGAGGCACGACGCCGAAGGACCCCTGTCAGAGTAGAAAGATTGTCCCAATTCAAAGTCGTCCGGATAGCCGGACGGCCTGCAGTAGCAATGCGCAGAGGATTCGGGTGAAGTGATGCGCAGACTTGGGGATTCAGGAAAAGGTTTCTATTGTTCGATAACTATTTATTCCGGCAGGGGTCCTTCGTTATCGTACCTCCGCCTCAGGATGACGGTAATGTTATTTTTTGGAGAAAGGAGAGCGGCTTTGAATTCGGAGTGCGATTGGGGAACAAAGGCACTCATCTCAAGCAAGAAAATCGCGTGAGTTCGCTCTGATCGGTGGTTTTTTATTCACATATCTGAATTTCTAGCTGTTGCGGATCAATTCCAGCTCGGCATGCTCGATACCGAGCGTCCCCACCCCAAAACAACCCCGCTTTCTCAACTCGCGAACGAGGATCTGCCTGCGGCGATTGAACTTCTCAAGGAGGTTGATCGAGATGCGTTGGCGATCCTGGGAGATAAAATGGAATCGCTGATTCCGCTAGCGGAAGCGATCGCGGCAACGCTGTATGCGGGGAAGAAGATATTTCTCTGCGGTTGCGGGGCGACGGGGCGGTTGTCCATTTCGCTGGAAATATTTGCTCGGGATGGCCTTCTCGAAGGAGCCACACCCGGTAATGTGATCGGGTTCATGGCTGGCGGTGATGCGGCTCTGATTCGATCCATCGAACGTTTTGAAGACCGACCGGACTATGGCGAACGACAGATGCGGGACCTGGGGTTTTTCTGATGGCGACTTGTTGATTTCTTCGACCGAAGGTGGGGAAACGCCGTTTGTGATTGGGGCGACAGAAGCAGCCGCTCAAATTTCGGATCAGGCTCCGTTTTTTCTCCATTGCAATCCCGATTCGATCCTCGTCGAACATGTGGAGCGATCCCGAGCCATCATTGAGAATCCAGCGATTCACAAAATCAATCTCGCGGTGGGTCCAATGGCACTTTCGGGAAGCACGCGAATGCAAGCCAGCACGGTGCTGATGGCAGGGATTGGCTTTGCGATGAAGCATTCCCGCAATCCTGAGGCGATGAAGGCAGATTTTGATGCCTGGCAACAATGGGCAATTGAAACGGTCGATTGGAGTTTTTTGAGCGACTTTACCGAATTAGAATCAGCTACTTATAAAGCTGGAGAATTTGTTCTCTACGATCCGGGTCCATTTGGAATCACCGTTTTGACGGACACCACAGAACGGAGCCCAACATTCACCCTGACTCCGTTCGAACGCAGCGGAGAATCCGATCCGCCGTCTTTTTGCTACCTGCATTTGCCAAAAACTGACTCCGTTTCAGAGGCATGGGCTCATCTGTTGAATCGCGAGCCCCGGCCGTTGGAATGGGGAGATCTTAGTCAGGTGACAAATGCTGAGGCCATGACCAAATTCGATTTCTCAAATGCCGTCGTGGAAAATCGGAGCAACAAAACTCAACATTCGTTTCGAATTTCATCGAATACAGAAGCGATCATCTGGAAATTTAGCAACGCAACGCATCGGATCGCAGTTCCCGAATCGGTCGATTTTTTCGGACAGAATTTGCTCCTTAAACTCCTCTTAAATGCCCATTCAACTCTGATCATGGGCCGTTTGCACCGCTACGAGGACAATTTGATGACCTACGTCAGCGCGAACAATTTCAAGCTGATTGATCGCGCAGTGCGATACGTTCGGTTGTTGTTAGAACCTCATCATGAACTCGTCGTTGATTACGAAACCGTGACACGGCGGCTGTTGGAAGAGAAGGAAACGCTCCAACCCGACGAGCCGATCGTGTTGAAAACCGTTGCGGCGATTCTAGGAGGCAATCCCTGAAAATTCTGTTTGTCTTTTGGGTGAAAACCAGTAGCTTCACGGCCCGTCACAAATCTGTGATGGATTGGATAAGGCTTGATAGCTCAGTTGGTAGAGCAGAGGACTGAAAATCCTTGTGTCCCCAGTTCAAATCTGGGTCGAGCCACCATTACTCTCAGCGAGTTATGGATATTGGGAAGGCGTTCGAAATTTTCCTTGGACGTTTGTTGGACACTCCCCCCGAAATGGGCCGTTTGAAGATCGGTCAAATAGCGTCCAAATTTCTGCATCATCAACGATCTCTTTTCGAATGCCCGGCCAGGCTTCAATGGCTTTCTGAATCTCGGCTTTTGCCAAAAGGTCGAGTCCTTCCCGAATCAAGATATCATGATTCGTTCGAGGCTTAAAATCGCGTTCTAAGACGTCGCCGGCGCTTTGCTTGTGCGGATCCATTCGAACGGCTCCACGTCGATTCTACGGCTTCGAATTGGGCTTGTGGTGGAGCCTTATGGAAGCCAGAAATTAA
>CALAHF010000139.1 GCA_937891465.1 uncultured Verrucomicrobiales bacterium
ACATTCGTTCAACGGGAGCATCGGGCGAATCAGCTTTCGCGCGTTCAGCGATGAGCTTGGCCTGCTCGACAACAAAATCAGAATTCATCAAATTCAAAGCCTGAAGCGGGGTTGTGGAGACCGGACGCTTGGCTCTCACTTGTCCACAATCTGGAAAATCAAAGGCTGTGAAAATTTTGTCATCCACCCGACGCATTCGCTCCTGATAAATCATCCGACGCCAGGTTTCCGGTCCGTAGTTATTAACGACCTCCCATTGTGCATAGGTTTTTTTCACGTTGTGAATCCGAAAGCTTCGCCCACCGATTTCGGGACTTAGCTTTCCGCTGGCTTGTAAAATTCCATCACGAATCACTTCGGCAGAAACCCGCTGAGGGGGGAAACGCCACAACAGCAAAGATCCAGCATCTGCGTTTAGCTTCGCCTCGTCAGGAAGGCTCGAACGTCGAAACGCATCCGTTAGAACAATCTGGCGAATCATTTTCTTCATCGACCACTCGTTTTTCACAAAATCGACCGCCAGCCAATCCAGCAATTCGGGATGAGTCGGCAGAGCTCCGGCTTTTCCAAAATCACTCGGAGTCGGAACAATGCCCGTTCCAAAAATGTGATGCCAAATACGGTTCACCATCACCCGGGCTGTAAGCGGATTTTCTTCGTTCACTACCCACTCGGCGAATTTCGCACGGCGCTGCGGATCAGGTGTCGCGGAGGTCAAACCCAGATCGCCATTCATGATCGCAAACCCCGCAGGCATGACCTCGTCACGAGGGTTCTCCGGGCTACCGCGGTGCAACACTTGCGTTACACTCGGCTTCTTCGTGAAGGCCCCCACAAAGCTGTGCCGCGGCCCCTCTTCACTCAGCAAGGCGATATTTTCCTGCAGTTGTGCATGGGCTTTTTTGGCAACGTCGCTCTTTTGCAATAGCGCTTTCGCCCATCCAGTTTTGCCCACTTCCTTCCAACTGCCATCGGCTTGGAGCGCGGAAATTTTAAAGCCCGGAGCGAAGAACTTGGACTTCTTTTCGAGGTAATCGGTTTCGAAGAAATACTCACGATTACTGCTGAACCTGAACTTATTCACTTCGTGCGATTCTTCGAAATGCACCTCAACCCACGGCAATTCCTTGCTGCCCTTCGGCACACTCGTTCGCCACGCCATTGTCCCGAAAACTCCATCATTCGCTGTCGAGACAGGGTTGCCGGCTTTCGTTAGTTTATCATCGGCCACCAGTTTGGTTCCCGAAGAGGCGAGCGCGAGATTCTCCGAATAGTCTTTGGGGCCATAAACCTGCAACTCGTCGATTCCAAAGTTTGGCTTCGCGAATTCAATCCGCAGTGCCTTGGTTTCAGTTTTGGGGAAATGAAATTCTGCGTAACCGCCCCAGTCTTCCATCCATTGCCCCACTTCCGCTCGGAGGCTCGAGCGGTCTTTAAACATTTTTGATCGCAACTCTTTTGCTCGTTGCTGAAGCGGATGGTCTTCGCCGTATTCCGGCCAGCGCCCACCGAATTCAACGCCTTGGAAGACTGCAGTGAGTGAGTAGTAATCCTGAATCGAAATCGGGTCGAATTTGTGATTGTGACAACGCGCGCAACTCACCGTCATTCCGAGCATCGACGCTCCAACGGTTTGCATAATTTCATCCATCCGGTCGGCTCTCGCCTGACGAATCGCACTGGGCTCGCGCCCCACTGTCGCAGCGGGGACATGAGGTCCAGCCACAAGGAATCCTGTCGCTTCACCCACTCCAAACTGATCTCCAGCAAGCTGCTCACGCACAAACTGATGGTAGGGAATGTCTTCGTTGAACGCGCGAATAACGTAGTCGCGATAGACCCATGCATTTTTTCGATACAAATTTGCTTCCGACCCATTGGTCTCTGCCCACCGAATCACATCCAACCAATGCTGCGCCCAACGTTCACCAAAATGCTCCGAAGCCAGCAGCTCATCGACCAATGCCGCATAGGCTCCATCGGCGTCCTTTCCAAAATCGGAGGCAAATTTTTCAACGCGCTCAGGTTTAGGCGGAAGTCCCGTAAGCGTGATTGAGGCGCGTTGAATCAGAGAGCGAGCATTTGCTTGAGGGTTCGGCTCGATCTTAGTAGCCGCGAGTTTTTCCAACAAAAATCCATCGATCGGGCTCGACGCATCCGTTTTCGGTTCGCCCGGTTTTTTGATTGGAAGAAAAGACCAGTGATCGATTTTCGTTTCAATCACCGCATCCATTTGTCCCGGCCAATTGGCACCTTCTTCGATCCATTTACTGATCAAGGCCACTTCGCCTTTCGTGAGCGGATCCCCCTTTGGCGGCATCAACATGTCAGGATCACTGCCATCAATCACCTCGATGAGATAGCTTTTCAGAGGTTCACCCGGAACGAGCGACGCAATCCCAGAATCACCACCGCTCATCATAATCGGCCGCTGATCAACACGGAACTCTGATTTCTGTTTTTCAGGACCATGGCAATCGATGCAATTCTCCTGCAAAATCGGTAGGATTTCTTTTTCAAAATCGACGGCCTGAATCGCAATCGGAAAAAAGGCGAAGCTCAGACAAAAGAGGAATGTGGACTGAAATGGGAGTTTCATCATTTTAATACTGCCGACGCTAAAAAATTCTAACTGGATCTGAAGAATAAAGTTTGAAGCCTCACTTGGCGAGTTCCTTCAATCGTCCCGCTGTCCACTTGGCGTCGTCGGCGAGTTCATGTTTTTCAAAAAATGTCTTCATCTGCTGGTATCGCTTTCGGGGTTCAAACGCCTTAGCCGAATGGAGCTTCCGAAGGCAAACCGGACACAGGTGCAGCGGAGCGGAATCAGTTTCTGAAAGACTGTTACTGCCATTCATCAAACATTGAAAATGAATGCAGTGACGGACGCCGAACATGTGTCCTGTTTCGTGGGTGAATACTTTCAAACATCGCTGCAGATACTTTGGATCACCTGCCTCGCCATAACGGGCAAAGCTAAAAACGCCGACCCGTTCCTGAATTGACGCCTGGCCAAAAACAAAATTCCAGCTCTCTTCAGGATACAAATCCGTCATCGTGATGGCCAAAATTGAATAGCCGTCCGCAGGAAGCTCGTCGCGAAGCAGAGTTAAAATATCCGTCGACAAAAATTGAGTGTTCCCACTACCAGGGTTTTTCCGCGATGTGATTTGATGCTTCGCGGGGTCGATTACCGGTCTCATTTCGACTGGCATTTGGAAAAATATCTTTGCGAATGCTTTTACCTGTTCCAACACCGCTTTCTCCTTGTCCGAAAATTCACCAATCGGCTGCACATACAGCTTCGTTCGTGGCGGCTGAACCAGATTTCGCCGGGCACTCAGAAATTGCTCGAACGTCTGCCCCGGCTCGTCATGATTGGCCAACCAGTCGATTCCCTCAGCTTCTGACTTCGGAGAAAATGAGCGGGTTTCGGAGAATGCTTTTTGTTGATCCCCCGGGAGAAACCGCGTTTCTCCGATCGCGAATTTTCGGGTCACCGCATCCGGAGGAGTGAACGCTCTTTCTTGAGCAATAATTCCGATAAAACCGATCCCCATCAAAACGAGGATCGGGAATAACGGATTCAACCTCGCCCGCATCAGTGCTGCCAGCGTGGTTTTTTGACGCCGACATACGCTAAGATCAATCCAAACATAACGTGTGCCAGCAAAACCACCGCACAAATCCAACCGGGAACAAATGGTGTATCGGTGACGTCTTTAACGTATTCCAAATAATTGGCATCCAACGAGTCGACCACTCCCGCCCAACTCCAGTATGCGGAAATAAATGGACGTGTGATCCAACCAACCAACTCCGGCAATGCCAAAACGGCACCGGAAAGCGGCAGCTGAAATCCGACGAGATAAATACTCAGCAACGACGCCTGATCGGCCGTTCGAGCCTGGGCTGAGATACCCAGACAGATTGCGGTCATGGCAGCATTCACCAGAAACAGAAAGCTAAATTGGGCCATAAACGGAGCTGGAATTTCACAAATGACGTCGACAAAAGCTGCCATCCATAACGACTGGATGAATACAAAAATCGAAAGGAATGCGACCTTGCTGACGATATACACCAGTGGACGGACACCCCCGAGTTTCTCTTTTTCAAAAATCGGACGTTCACCCGCGATTTCGCGCGCCGAATTGTTCGAACCCATCAACGTCAACAAAACGACCTGAAACATCACCAGACCCGAAACGAGACCGGCCAGATTCAGGTTTTTTGTGATGACTTCCGTATCCTGTTTAAAATCGGCAGGCGTTTGCGGAAGCGTTTCACGGAGACGCTCTAATTGATCCACTCCATCGAGATCGAATAAAATCACGAGAATCGGAAATCCGATCATGATCGCGATTTGGAGCGTGAGCTGTCCTCCATCGCGAACAAAATTCTTACAGCGTCGGAAAAACAGCGCAAAAAACTGAGCCAGCATTCCCGGAGTCTGGGCAGAGCGACTTACTTTCGGTTGTTCAACCAATTGCCCCTCCTCGTCATAAACCGGAGGCGGTGGCGGGGTTTGGTTCGCCGCTGAAGCCGCCAACATTGACGAATAGTAATCCGTCTTGTGCTTGTTCCAGCTTTTCTGCCAATCCGTGCTGCTCCGCTTTGCGAGCCGTGGATAGACATCTTCAGCCTCCTCAACATTAAAATAGTGATCCAACGCCCTGGGTTGACCGTGATAGACAACTTTGCCCTCGTGCAAAACGAGAACGGAATCATACAATTCAAGATTCGCGAGACTGTGCGTCACGTTCATCACGATCCGGTTTTGTTTCCGGCTCAGTTGATGAAGCAACTTTACAATTTCATTCTCCGATTTGGGATCCAGTCCACTCGTCACCTCGTCGGCGAGAAGTAAAACCGGCTCAGTCACCAATTCCAGGGCAAGCGAAAGGCGACGCTTTTGGCCGCCGGAAAGCACCTTTACCGGACGGCTCCGAATGGGTTCCATGCCTGTTTGCATCAGGACTTTATCGACCAAATCGTAAAATTCATCCCGTCCCCGAGTCTTCACCCGCAAACGCACCGCGCTCTCGATGTTTTCCTCAACCGTGAGATTTTCGTAAGCGATCGAAAACTGCGGAACGTACCCAATTTCTGAAGGCTCCAGATCTCCGTCTTCCGAAAGATCGCGCTCCTCCCAGAAAATGTTCCCGTCGGATTCAATATTGATTCCAGCCACCAATTTCAAAAGCGTGGACTTTCCGCACCCGGAAGGTCCCACAATCGCCATGAAATGTCCTTGGGGCACCGAAATGGACGCTGCATCAATCAAATGAACATCCTCGTCGTCCTTCTGAATCGTGAAAAATATGTCTTTTAGCTCAAGCACAGCGCGACATTAAGAGGTTTCCATGCCGCTGGCAATAACGCGTTTGATGGCTCGGTCGAGTCAGTGGTTGAAAATCAGGAGAGAATCCGTTCCTTCACGCGATTTTTGGAGCGCCCACCTTTACGATCCAATAGGGTAAGTTCATCGAACTGACCCTGCTTGATCGAAAAAATTGGTTTTCTGAATCGCGCATCAGATTTGGAATGTGAACTCCTGAGCCGCTCGGGATTCGCGATTCAATTTGTCGCAGACGAGTTCACACATTGAGAAAACCATCTCATCAGCAATGGAATAAGTCACCCGGTTGCCTTCTTTTTTTCGATCCAACAAACCGGCGTCATTCAGCAACTGTAGTTGTTTCGAAACGTTTCCCTGAGACCCGCCAACGCCTTCCACCAACTCGCCAACCGTTCGGGGGCCAACCATCAACTCCTGTAAAATCGCCAGACGAGTAGCATCAGAAAAGGCACTAAAGACCTTTGATACTTTTTCAAGCGCAGCGCGATCCAGTTTGGGTTTTTTGTTTTGGTTCATTGATTGCTGCAAGATAGGTTTTTGCGGAGGATTTTCAAAGACTACACCTCTATCAGTAATTTGGAATCATCCGTAATTATTTTTATTTGCATATTTCTATATTTGAATATGCAATAGTTTACGAGCTTAACAACCAAATCTATGAAAACAGAATCAAACGCATCTACTTCCGGACTTTCGTTGTCCCAAAAAGGATGGAACCCCTACATCGTCGGTATCGGCATCGGTGTTCTAAGTTGGTTGGCTTTCCTGGTCGTCAACAAACCGATTGGAATGTCGACTGAAATCTCCAAATTCTCCGGTTGGGTCGTGGAACTCTTCGCCGGGAAAGAAGCTGTCACGAATAACGCCTATTGGGGAAGCAAGGCACCGGCCTTCGGATACAGCACGGTGTTTTTGCTTTTCACCGCTGTCGGTGCATTTCTCAGCGCGAAACTGGGAAAAGATATCTCATTCGAGAAAGTCCCCGAGGTTTGGGAACAATATCAGGGGCCGAGTGTCGCAAAACGGATGATCGCTGCATTCTTCGGTGGCGCTATTTTACTCTTCGGTGCTCGACTCGCGGGAGGCTGCACCAGCGGACATGGAATTAGCGGCACGATGCAATTGGCCCTCTCCAGCTGGATCTTTTTCCCCGTCATGTTTATCGGCGGCATCGTCGCAGCGCGACTCTTGTTTCGCAAAAAAGCCAACGCCTGATTTCACTTTCAACCTTCAATTTTAACGAAACAAACCTCATGAATTTACCTATTCCAAAAGACTCAACCGGCGGCCTTGTCATTTCTGCGCTGTTCGGAATCATCTTCGGCGTTTTATTGAATAAGGGCCGTGTCAGCGACTACAATGTCATTGTAAATCAATTCCGCTTTAAGGATTTTACCGTTCTCAAAATCATGCTCACTGCGATTATCGTGGGTGGTCTTGGAGTTTTCGCCATGAAAGGCTTTGGATGGATCGAAGCCTATCAAGTCGAAGACGCCAACGTCCTGGGGCTTGTGATCGGAAGTCTGATCTTTGGCGTCGGCATGGTGCTTTACGGCTATTGCCCGGGAACTGCAGTCGCAGCCATCGCAACCGGGCGACTTCATGCCATGGTCGGATTTCTCGGGATGCTGCTCGGCGGAATCGTCTACGCCTTCAGTTACCCATGGTTAAAAGCAAACATCCTTTCCATTGGCCAATTGGGCAAAGTCCGGCTCGATGAGGTGACTGGCCTGCCTTCGATTGTGTGGTGGGTGATCCTTCCCGTTGTGGCGTTGTTTACGTTCCGTTTTATCGAACGAAAAGCCACCGCCGCAAAAGCCTAATTTCGTAAATGTCCTCTCCTCTCCAGTAGGGGTGCGTTGGAGGTTCCATTGTCGCGGGTCACCTGTGGCAATGGGACCGACAATCGTTCAGTGCAAAAATTAAGTCGAAAGAACAGATAGCTTCACGCCACGCCACCCAATTCAGCAATTGGCTTTCCGGACGGCAAAATCTGCAGAGGCAGACCTTCGAGATTGGTCAAATACGCGGTGTGATCAATCCCCAAATGCTGATAAACCGTGGCCCACAGATCATTTGGCGACATGATCCGCTCGACAGGATGCTCACCTTTTGAATTCGTTGCGCCAATGACTTGTCCCATGTTCATGCCGCCACCGGAAACGAGGATCGACATCGACTTCGGCCAGTGATCGCGACCGGGCTGCATCACGCCGCTTTTGGTTCCGCGACGCTCAGAGATTTTCGGGGTGTGTCCAAAATCAGAACCCAGAACAATCAGCGTTTTTTTATCGAGCCCACGATCGTAGACGTCTTCAATTAAAGCTGTGAGCGCCTGGTCGAACACATCGGCACGCCAGCGAAAATCGTCGAACACGTGGCAGTTCACCGCGTGGCAATCCCAGTTGTAAGCGCAGTTTTTTGGAGTGGGTTTTCCCGGAAATGGATTTTCCCACACCATCGTGACAAATCGGCTTCCTGCCTCAACCAGTCGGCGGCCCATCAAGGCGCGCTGCCCATACGCCGTCATTCCGTAACGTTCGCGGGTCTTCTTTGACTCTTTAGAAAGGTCGAAGGCTTCACGGACCTTGTCGCTCGTTAGCATTTCCATGGCTTGCTGATTAAAGCTATCCATCGCTTCCATCGCGCCAGTCTTGTCAATTTCCCGACGAAATTTGTCCATCCCTTCGAGCATCGCGAGTCGGTCATCGATCCGCGTTTCCATCTCGTTTTTCACCCCAATGTTATCGACTTTAAAATCAGCCGCACTTGGATCACCTGAAACCATAAAAGGCGTATTCGCTGCCCCAAGCCAGGCAGATCCCATTGCAAAGGTATCAATCGCGCTTCGTCCGCTGTCAGCTTCAGCCACGCATACCGGCATGTCCACTTTTCCGCCGCGACCTTCCAGCATTTTCTTCACGATCGAAGAAACCGCAGGCGCATCGTTCACAGTTCCGGTCGGCGTTTTCGGTGCACGACCCGTCATCATCCGTTTGTGAGCCCCACCATGATCCGCAAACTCGTGATGAATCGATCGGATGATAGAAAATTTGTCAGCGATTTTGGCATGACGCGGAAGCAGTTCACACACTTCAATCCCGGAAACATTGGTCTTAACCGGATTGAAAACACCCCGATATTCAGACGGCGCGTCCGGCTTCATGTCATACGTTTCCATGTGCGGAAGTCCGCCGGGAAGCCAAACGAAAATCACGGACGTATCCTTATCCACCACCGCATCATTGCCAGCCTTCGCCTGGGCCTGCAGCTTCAAGAAATCACTCATCCCCAAACCGAGAACGCTGAGTCCGCCCGCTTCGAGAAATGAGCGACGCCCAATTGGGCCGGAACAACGCTGAATGGGAGATGTTAGATCCATGATTACGAAACCGTAGGGTATTTTCGACTGCTACGGCAGGGGCGGAATCAAGCCATGATCTGGATCATTCTGCCTTGGCCGCTTCTTTTTTCTTAGGCTCAGGCGTGCTATTCAAAATCGCTTTTTCGAGCTCTTTATCCAAAAGCGCGACCACTTCAGATGACGGCAGCGTGTAAGTTTTGATCCGACCCGCTCGCGAGATATTCAGCCCAATCACATTCCCATCAAGATCGACAACCGGGCCCCCACATTGCTGCGGCGAGATCGGCAAGTCCGTTTGGATTGCATTTTGAAAACCAGTGCTTTTGTCACTCACTCGGGTTCCGAATTTATTCATTTTCCCGTTTCGATCCTTCGCCCCATCATCAATTTTACCGCGATCGCCAAGTGTCACTTCCAACGAAGAAGCCTGCCCATCACGAAGGTAATCGATTTTGATCGCTGTCCCCGGCTTGGTGCTGCTGACCATTTTATTCAGCTTCTCCGGGGTATCGCAGATCTTTCCTTCGATCTTCTGAATCACATCGTTCACTTCCAATCCATCCCGCCGCGCCGGGCCATTCTGGGGCATCCGAGACACCCGAACCCCTTTGGAATGGTGCTCTGCAATGATCCCGATGTAACCCCGATTTTGTCCGGCAAGCGTCCGCGTCATCACACTAATGACGCCAATCGCAACCGGATCAGGACTCGATCCAACCGCTGCAATGAAGGTCCCGATCGGCAAATCGTCTTCAGGCTGATACCATGCCACAACCGCCATTTTTTCTTTCATATCGAGCTTGATCAGCGCGAGATCATTTTTTGGAAACTGCTTCACCACTTTTGCGGGAATCATTTTCCCCTTAGCAATCATCACCGTCAGCTTCTGGTTATTTTTTGTATCAAGTTCGCTCGCTTTTGTCAGCGCATAGCCATCTTCATGCACGATGGTGCATAAACTCTTCAGGTCACGGCCGCGGAAAACGAGATGAGTTGCCTCGGCGGAAGCTTCCACCGACGGGTGGAACGCATTCAAGACATCCCGAAAGAATTTCTCTTCAAATTCAATGAGCGCATCCGGATCATATTTTTCGATATCCACAGGGGGTGGTGCATCCGCCATTTTCTGAAATTTGGCGCGATCCTCTTTTGAAAGCCCACCCATAAATTTATTCATCAATTTGCTATAATTTTTTGGCCCGCCATAGGATTCCACCTCTTTGTCTTCAATTTTCAAAATCCCGTCTTTCAAAGCCTGCTTCATCCGCTTATCAAATTTCGGCTGCATCTTTCCAAGTTCAGCGTCTTCCTTTTTTGGCTTAGGTTGGGGCCTAGACTTGGACGACGATCGTGGAAAACCGCGAAGATTTTTGGCGGCCACCAGCTTTACTGACATTCCCCGCTCCGTCTCGCCATTCTTCACAATCAGAATCACCCGATCTCCGGGCGCTTTTTCGTTCAAAACCTCTTTCAAATTTTCTGCTTTTTTGATTTCAGAGTCGTCCGCTTTGACAACACGATCTCCTTTTTTCAAACCTGCCATCGCAGCAGGTGAGCGCTGCATCACCGCTTGAATAAGCGCACCCGAATCATTTTTTGCATTGCCGAGGCTGGCTCCCAATGCCGCGCGATCCGGGTTTGCCAGAAACCCACCGACGTGAGAGCCGCCATAGCGACTTCCATTTTTGAGCTGATCCCAGTGTTCGACAAATGTAGAAATCGGCACGTGACGATTCTCTGAAAGCTGCTGTCCGATGTTCGAGTGAATCCCAATCAGCTTGCCTTCTAAATTAAAAAGCGGCCCGCCCGAATCTCCCCCAATTAAGGTGCAGTCAGATGTGATCCATTTTTTGTCATCATTCGTCAAAATTCGCCCCAACCGAACCGGAGGTGAACGATCACTTTGAAAACCGCCGGCATGTCCGAGCGCGATGCACCAGTCATTCGGCTTCAGCGGCTTCGATTCTCCAAGCTCAACAAAAGGGTATTCTCCCTTGTCTGTAATTTGAACCATGGCGGAATCCCGTGTAAAATCCATCCCCAACACCACGCCCCGCGCCCGATCGCCATTTGGGAAAATCACAGTGACTCGATCGTTCATTTCGACCGTTACGTGTGCCGCAGTCAAGATCAGGCCGTCCTTATTTACAATCACTCCCGTTCCAGAACCACCGCGCCCGACGGGTCCATCGGGAACCAATGACACCACTGCAGGCAATACCTCGCTCGACAGTTTTTTCACCTTTGCCTCTGTCTCTTTCAAACTCTTCGGATTGATGTCAAATGCATCAGCGATCATTGCCAAAGCAAAAATGCATAAAACCGAAGTAGTGAGGCGATTTATGAATCGGGAACTGGCAGACATTGGCAAAAGCATAACAAGTTTCAGAGCAAAAGGAAAGCGTCACCGAAAGATTCGTTTTTCAATTTTTTCGATCCAACAGGGTACGATCGATGAACATACCCTATTGGATCGTAGAGGCCTGTATACGGACCCCGAAAACTTTCACCACTTCGGTTACGCTTTAAAATCGTGATACGTTTCATCAAGTTTTTCAAACTACTCGTAGCGTTCCTTCCGGTTCTTGTATCAATCAACGGGCTGGCCGGGGAAATTACGATTACAGCGCACCCGAGCCTGGACTCGGTAAAAATGCGCGGGCCTGACTCCCGCCAACAAATGGTGGTGATGTCGGAAAAAAATACGGACGTCACACGTACGGTTACATTTTCTGCAAAGCCTGAAGGAATTGTAACCGTCAGCAAAAGCGGTCTCATCGCACCGTTAGCAAATGGAACCGCAACCATTCTGGCGGCGAAAACAGGAGACACCCCAGCTTCTATTTCCGTAACCGTTTCCGATTTTGAAAAGCCGCAACCGATCAGTTTTCCGAATGACATTGTCCCCGTGATTACTCGAAATAACTGCAATGCCGGCGCTTGCCACGCAAAAGCGGAAGGGCAAAACGGATTCAGCCTCTCGCTTTTCGGATACGATCCCGAAATCGATTTTGAGACGCTGGTGAAAAATTCTCGAGGCCGCCGCGTCATGCCGACCGCACCCGACCACAGCATTCTGTTAATGAAGGCTTCGGGAAACCTTCCGCATGGAGGTGGTGCTCGGCTGGACTCCGAATCTGCCGACTATGCCTTAATTCGTCGTTGGATTGCGGAAGGCGCTGAATACGGGCCCGAAAACGATCCAACCGTTGAACGGATTGAAATTTTCCCACGCGATCTCGTGGTCAAAGCCGGTTCCAACCAGCAATTGCTCGTCACCGCTTTTTTCGACGACGGCTCGGTCCGCGACATTTCGCGTGCCGCCCAATTCGAACCCAATCAGGAAGAGATGGCTCACGTCGACGAAAATGGTCTCGTCACCTTCGAAAATAAGACAGGCAGCACGTCCGTGATGGTTCGGTTTCAAGAACACGTCGATGTCTTTCGAGCCACCATTCCGCTGGGAGAAACGATCACTGAATTGCCAAAACCGGAGAATTTCATCGACGAAGAGATTTTCAAAAAACTGAGCGTGCTTGGACTTCCCCCATCTAAATTAAGCGATGACGCCTCGTTTCTTCGACGTGTCACAATCGATATTACGGGCCGAATTCCGACACTCGACGAGACTAATCAATTTATGGCTTCAACTGATCCTGGTAAACGAGCCAAACGAATTGATGCGCTGCTCAACACCTCGGAATACGGCGATTACTTCGCAGGAAAATGGGCCGGCCTGCTTCGCAACAAATCGAATCGCGGCCTCGCCTGGGTTTCGCGCGACACCTTTGCCTTTCACTCCTGGATTCGAACCAGCCTAATCGAAAACAAGCCGTTCGACGAATTGGTCGGTGAGCTGATTACCGCTTCGGGAACAACCAGCGAAAACCCGGCAGCAAGTTGGTATCGTGCGGTAACCGATCCGAAAGAACGCATGCAGGACATTGCCCAGGTTTTTCTCGGGATTCGAATGCAATGCGCCCAATGCCATCACCATCCGTATGAACGCTGGAGCCAGGATGACTACTATGGATTCACCGCTTTCTTTTCCACAATCGACCGCAAAGAAGTCTACCGCCTTCCCGAGGATGACATCATTTTTCACAATCGGAAACTGGCTCAGGTGCTCAATCCGGCGACGCAAGTGAACCTGAAGCCAACCGCTCCCGGAGGCGAACCTCTCGACATCCCCGCAGAAATCGATCCCCGGCACGATCTCGCGGAGTGGGTCCGTGACAAAGAAAATCCGTGGTTCGCAACGGTTTTAGCAAACCGGTATTGGAAACATTTTTTCAGCCAGGGACTCGTCGAACCCGAGGATGATATTCGCCCGACCAATCCCGCGACTCATCCGGAATTGCTCGAACGACTCGCAGATCATTTTGTAGAAAGCGGCTACGATCTAAAATCCCTCATCCGCGTAATTTGCAATAGCCGGACCTATCAGCTTGAAGCCATTCCGAATGAAGTGAACGCCGATGACACGCAGAATTACGCGCGCTTCTATCCGAAACGCCTCCAAGCCGAGGTTCTGCTCGATGCGTTCAACGATGTCACAGGCGCGAAAAATTCATTCAATCAGCAGCCGGCGGGAGTTCGCGCAATCGCCTTGCCCGATGACAATTCAAACAAAGAGAGCGAGTTTCTGACGATGTTCGGACGCCCTCAGATGGACAGCGCCTGTGAATGTGAACGCACGGGCGAAGCGAATCTGGGGCAAAGCCTGCACCTGATTAACGCCGACTTGATTCAGAAAAAATTGAGCGTTGGCGATGGTCGAGCCCTCACGCTCGCCAAGGCGATGGATCGCTCTGACGACGACCGATTAACTGAACTTTATCTCACTGCACTATCGCGAAAACCAAATGCTGACGAACTGAACATAGCCAAAGCCCATCTCGTAAAAAAACGGAAAGCAGCTGAAAAACCAGCCGATCCAATCGCCGAACAGCAAGCCTTCGAAGACATCATTTGGGTACTGGTGAACACGAAAGAATTTTTGTTCAACCACTAAAAAACGAACCTACCGGGCGAAGGAAGATAGCCCTAACAACCAACAGTATTGAATCGATGAATCAACAGGGTTGGATCGTGAAATTGTTTTTCCCCGCGTTTTTGCTCAGCTTCGCGACGGCAAATGCGCAGCTGCCGAACAGCGATTTCCAAATGATCTCTCCGGCTTTCGCGAAAGCGGGCTCAACCGTTGAAGTGACTGTTTCTGGAACCAATTTGGAGGAGCTGACATCGCTTCGGTTCAATGATGTGAGGATCAAAGGTGAGCCGGTTATGCTGCCGAAGGATGAAATTTATCCTGACGGGAAACAAGTCGCGAACAAGTTCACCGTAAAAATTCCACCGGGCGTGAAACCGGGAATCGTCGAAGCGCGGACGCAGGGATATTTCGGATTGTCGACCGCTCGCCCATTTATGATTTTACCGGCAGACGCCGCGGAAATTCCCGAAGAAGGCGATCATTCTACGCAGGATAAAGCCATGCCGCTCGCGATCGAAACCGGCGTGTCAGGCACGTTGGATAGTCGCGGAACCGATTGGTATAAAGTCGCTGCAAAAAAAGGCGAGCAACTCATGATTCAAGTCTGGGCCGAACGATTGGATTCAAAAGCCGACGCGCAACTGTCTATCTTCAATAGCTCAGGGCAAGAGCTTGAAACCAATCGCCTCCACTTCGTTCGCGATCCGTTCATCGATTTTACGGCACCAGAGGACGGAGACTATTTCATCGCCGTTTCCGAAATTTTATATCGGGGTGGCAGCCAGTATTTTTACCGACTAAAAGTCTCGAAAGTTCCGATCATCGATTTCGTTTGGCCGCCGGCCGGTGTCCCCGGAACCAAAACAAAATTCACGATCTTTGGAAGAAATTTACCGGGCGGCAGCCTCGGTGAAGGCGTCGAACTGGATGGAAAGGCTCTCGAGTCTGTCGAAGTAGAAATCGATGTTCCACCCATAGCGACCGTTTCAAAAAGGTTTTCGGCAAGCACACCCCGGCAAGCGACCTTGCCCGGATTTGAACACCAGATCGGAAATTCCAATGCCCTCAAGATTGGCTTTGCAACGGCGCCGGTGATTTTTGAAGTTCGGGATTCTATTTCACAGACCGTTCAGGCGCCTTGTGAAATTGCGGCAAAATTTGATGTAAAGGGAGACAGCGACACCTTTCGGTTTTCGGCAAAAAAGGACACCACCTATTTCATCGAATCGATTTCAGATCGAATGAAGGTGAACTCCGACACCGTCCTGATTCTTCGGAAAGTCGGCGATGACAAAATCGTCGCTGAAAACGACGACACCCCATCGTTTTTCAGCGCCGACCGGTTTGATTCGACCAATCTCGACACGACGGATGCAATGCTGAATTTCACAGCCGATGCTGATAGCGAGTATGAAGTAACAGTGATCAATCAAGCGGGCGGCGGAAGCGCGGCCCACCTCTACCGACTCGCCATTCGCGAGGCCCAGCACGACTTTCAACTCTTCACCACGACGGAACGAACCATTACCGCCACCAATGGCCGCGCAGGATTTCCCGCCGCGCCCATAATCCGAAAAAACGGAACGATCGTCTATCGCGTGGTCGCTCCCCGACAAGACGGATTCGAAGGTGACATTGTAGTTAGAGCCAGTGGATTACCCGAGGGCGTGTCCGCTCCGCAACTAACTTTGAGCGGCGATTCCACCACTGGATTTTTGGTCATAAAAGCCGCCGCGAATGCCGCCGCCTGGTCGGGCCCGATAACCATTTCAGGCAGGGCAACAATTGGCGAAAATAACATCCGACGAGTCGCACAAAATGCATCGCTTGTTTGGGGAGTAATTTTTTCCGACAGCTTCCGGGTCCGCTCGAGGCTCGATTTAGAAATCGTGCTTTCGGTGATTTCTGAAGAAAGCACGCCCACCACACTTACTTCGATCGATCCCAATAAAGTCTGGGAAGTAGAATTGAATCAGAAGCTCGAAATTCCAATCAAGACGACTGAATTCAATGCATTACGAAAAGGGAACCTCACCGTGCAGCCTCACGGTTTTCCGGGAATGCAAAAGAGTCCTCCAACTGTGGCCATTGCTGAAACCGCAACCGACGGAAAATTGGTCATCGATTTTAAGCCAAACGGAAATTTCGCTGCCAAACCCGGAGATTTTCAATTCGCGCTTCAGGGCACCGGACTCGCAAAATATCAGCATAATCCTAAATTAGGACTCGCTGCAACTAAAGAACACAAACGGCTGGAAGCGCTCGAAAAAATAATCGTTGAACGGATTCAAGTAGGGAACAAGCGAGTCATCGAGCTTGAGCGAAGCAGTGCGACCGAGGTCGAACTTGCAGCAGCAAAAAAAGCCCTCGAAGCTGATAAGGCTCTCCTTAAACGGGTAACTGTAGCCAGAGGTGCGGCCGATACCGCCGCAAAAGCAGCAAGGGCAAAAGCAGTCGCGAAGGACACCAAATTCGTGACCTATTCCACACCGGTTTCCGTGAAAGTGAATCCCGTTCCGGAAAAAGCACCCGCGAAAAAATAAATCCCTGAAAAAACAACGTTTTCAGCTGCGAAACCGCTTTTTCAACTCCAGCAGAGCGACCATGAGCAATCGGTTGGGTGCCCGATTTTCCAAATACGCATCATCGGCTTCACGACGCGCCACATCCAACAGCGTGGTCGTATCGATCCAATCAGGGGTATCGAGTATTTGTTCACGAATAGAGTGATCCGCAATCTTCGGCTCATTGGCCGGATTGGCCGTAATATTGAAAGAAACTGATGGCTCACGAAAACGAACGTTATCCGTGCTGGTTTCTCCATGCACCAGCCAATTTGCTTCCACCGACAGAAATTCTGCCAGGCGCGTCAAATTCTCCCCCTTAGGAATCGTACCGGAAAACCAACGGCTCACAGACCCGGGAGCAACCCCAAGCGAACCCGCAATTTCGCCTTTCGAAATCCCCGATTCTTTCCAAGCTCGATAAAGTCTGTCAGTAAAATCTTTTACTTGCGTTAAGTTTTAACTGTAGTGAACACTTAAAGATACCATCCCCGTTAAAAAGTAACCTTTACAAGGGGATGATCATATATGTCCCTTCAAAGTCACAAAACACAACTAGTCACTCAAAGAGCATTTAAATTGCGTAAACTGTTAAAAAGACATGGAGTTACTCAAAGTGAAATCGCCACGTCGCTGGGAGTATCGCGCGTCCACCTCAATATGGTTCTAAATTCCCGAAGAGTGAGTGAGCCACTTCTCAATCGTATTGAAACCTTGATTGTCCCCTCCCAGCCTTCTGCATAAACAAATACCCGCAATTTTTGTTTCCTTCAGCTCTGTCTCCCCATCCCGCTCGCCCGTCAGTTAATCCTGACAGATCTACTTCTGATTGGCAGGATTTTATAGACGACATCGAAGACAATGGAATTACCGAACCCATTCTATTTGTTGATGGACAAGAGGGACGCCGGCTGATTGTTGACGGCGTTCGGCGCTGGAATGCAGCAAAAGAAATTCCTCTGACTGATGTTCCGGCAAATCGGCTTTTTCAAGAAGAAGCCGCCATGATTTTGGCTGAAAAAGCACACTAACAACGGTCGTTGTAGTCGACAATCGCCCAAATTTCGGCTATGACGAACCCGTGAACGGCTCGTCCTCGACTTCCTCAAAATTTGCCTTCGTTAGCTGGATTGTCGGTTTTTCGATTTTGGGGTTCCTCTATTTCCTATTCTGGACGCTTGCCAGTCACGATTACAATTGGAAAGCGATTCAACCCTACCAAAGCAACATGCTCAAAGGATGGGGCATGACGTTGCTTATCTCCGCAATCGCCGCTGGTATCAGCATCCTTCTCGGTGCGATCCTGACGGCAGCTCAGCTCGCTTCCGTTAAAATGACCCGCCTCCTCGCCCGCGGATACATTGAATTGATTCGCGGAACGCCACTCATCACCCAAATCGTGATCGGTTATTACGTATTTTCCGTCGCACTTGAGGAGAAAATTCTAATCTTATTTTCGGTGCGAGTGGAATTCGCCCCATTTTGGGTTGGCATCGTAATTCTCTCCGCTTTTTCCGCCGCCTATCTATCGGAAATCTTTCGAGGCGGCATTGAATCCATCGGAAAAACTCAATGGGAATCCGGCCGTGCAATCGGACTTTCCGATTTTCAAATTTACCGATTCGTCGTCATTCCACAGGCAATTCGCCGTGTCCTTCCTGCATCAGCTGGCCTCTTCGCAGACTTGGTGAAAAATTCGTCGTTGCTCTACATCATTGCTGTTCACGAATTTTTCATGCAAACCCGAGGGGCTGTCGCAAATTCCTACGCGTCCATCGAAGGTTACATTCCGCTCGCCATCGGATACCTCATCATCACCCTGCCAATTTCACTCATCAGCAGAAAACTGGAGGCTCGTTTCAAATATGAACATTGAAGTCCGCGATCTTTCCAAAATCTACGCCCCATCGAGCGTGGCATTGCAGGACGTAAATTTCGCAACGGCGGCGGACACGCAAGTTCTCGTGTTCATCGGCCCATCCGGCGGCGGAAAGTCGACGCTGCTTCGGTTGCTCGGCGGTTTGGAATCGCCAACAACCGGAGAAATTTTTCACGATCATACCCAGTTGGATCAGCGAACAGCCCCTCTTCGATCATTCCGGCAGAAAAACGGATTTCTCTTTCAGCAATTCAATTTGTTTCCTCATCTCACTGCTCTGGAAAATATCTTACTTCCGTTAGTCGAGGTTCATGGGCAAACTTCAGCCAACGCGGAAAAAACAGCCCTCGCCGGTCTCGACCGATTTGGACTCGCAGATCATTCTGAAAAACGACCCGGAGAACTTTCCGGCGGGCAGCAGCAGCGCGTCGGATTAGCTCGAGCCATGGCTCACGAACCGGAACTACTCATTCTCGACGAACCCACGTCTGCCCTCGACCCGGAAATGAAAGCCGAGGTTCTCGAAGTCATCGAGGAACTCTGCGAATCAGGCCAACGCATCATTTTTTCGACTCACGAAATGGGATTCGCTAAAGCGGCGGCCGACGAAGTCCTTTTTCTAGCAGAAGGAACCGTTCTTGCCACAGCGACGCCGAAGGAAATTTTCGAGAATCCATCAGACCCACGGATCGCAACATTTCTCGAACGCGTCATGAAATGGTGACATAGCCGTGACATTTTAAGTTCGCCGGAACGTCCAAGTCTTTGTAACTTACTAAATTATGGACAACTGGAGGTATATGCTCGGGCTCGAGCTTAATCGCCGGCATTATTGGAAAATTTCTCACCCCCTGAAGAGATCCCGGCGGCTGAACCATTACGATCATCATAGGAATTGCCGGCTCTTTCCTTGGCGGCTACATCGCCAGCCTATTGGGCTGGGGCGGCATCACCGGTGCACTCGACCTGCGCAGCACCGGTATTTCTGTTCTTGGCGTCGTTGTTCTATTGCTAATCTTCCGAATGTTTTCCGGGAAGAAAAAGTAGTGACCGATTAGCTTAAGAACTCAGGCGCTCAATTCAAAGCTGAGCGTCCCAAAATCCTGTCCGTTCACCTGCAGCGTGATCGAATGCGTTCCAGCGTAGAGCGTCCGAGTCGTCATCAATTTCATCGGATGCCGCTTTAGGATCTTTAAAATTGCATCCGCTTTCACGTCTTCGATCTGTTTCAGCTTAAAGACCTTTTGTCCACCGCGTTTGCCGCCACCCGCGAATTGCATTCGGTAATCAATCAATAAATTCTGATTAGATTGTGATTCAATCGCCAGCACAAATTTAAGCACCTCACCAACTTTCACCTCCGGAGTTAGAATTGAAAATTCGCGAATCCTTATCCGCGGCGTTTCGCCAAATCCCATCAATGCCAACGCGGCGTTGCTCCCCTGCTTAACCAGCGTTCGAGTCGCGTGACGGATGATGAATCCCATTTCTTTCTCATCCTGCGCTCCTCTCTTTTTCCAGCGAGCCAACGTCGCAATGACCAACTCCGGATCGAGCTTGCTGATGTCGTTCAAATGATTCGCCACCGAGCGAGTCACATAACGGGTTTCATCAGAAAACAGCGCATCGAGAATTTCAATCGGCTCGCGATAATCGATCCCTATTTTCTGGCACCATGGCAACTTCGGCCTCGTCCCTTCGCTCGCCAAACGTCGCACATGATAATTTTCATCCCCGGCACATTTTGCCAGAAATGACATCGTAGACTCAGGGAACGCATTGATAAAAAAGCGAATAGAGTCTTCCGCCGAAAATCGCTGCGTCATTTCATAAAGAGCAGCCAGGGAGACCTCCAATTGCTCAGCATTACAGCCACGCGTCGCCACAAAATGAGACAACGGAGCAATGATGAAATCGCCAAAATCGTCATCCCGTTTTTTTGGATCGAGCGGGTCCGGCAGCGCTTTTAAAATGATCGCCACAGCCTCCTGGAAATCATCCGGCAAACTCACCGCGAGGCATTCAGTGATGTGAGCGAGCCGCTGTTTCAACTCCAATGTCGGGAACTCGGAGACGACTGCTTTGCAAAATTCTGGTTTAGGGAAATCGGGATATGCCCCAACAAAGCGCAATGCGAGCCATTCGACTTTCTCAGCATTAAAAAGCTGATCGTTCAGCGAAAAAGTCGTTTCAGCTTTCATCAATTTTTAGCGAGGGCATTCCCCTCACCTCGTCGCCTTTGGAAAGGCGCCGATTCAATCACTCCAATCAAAATCTCCTTCAGCGTTCCACCTTTCTTCTCCGCTTTTGCAACAATCTGATCAATCGTCGGCGCATCAAAATACTCAACCCCACGACCAATTCCGTAGGTCAGCATTTTCCCGGCAAGGCAGCGCTGCACATCGGTTTTACGTTCCGTGGCGAGGACTTGAGCGAGCTTTCCTACAGAATCAAATCTCTCACCCGTCACCAATTCCCCTGACGAATCAATCGGCTTGCCATTTTCTTCAACTCGGAATTGACCCACTGGATTGTATTTTTCCAAGGCCAATCCAATCGGATCCATTCGCTTATGACAACTGGCGCACACGGATTTTTCCCGATGCACTTCCATCATTTCACGCATTGTTCGCTTCTCCTTCTTCGACTTCGACGCCTCAAGTTCTGGCACATCCGCTGGCGCCGGCGGCGGCGGGGTCCCCAGCAAATTCTCCAAGACGAAGAGTCCACGCTTCACGGGCGAAGTTCGCGTCGGATTCGAAGTCACCACCAGAAAATTTCCCTGAGTCAAAACCCCGCCGTTCCGATTGTATTCAGGCTTCAGTGCGACTTTTTGATGCTCTTTCCCTTTCACGTCCGGAATTCCATACCACTTCGCCAGTTCTTCATTCACAAACGCATAATCTGCCGTCAGCAATTCCGTTGCAGGTCGATTTTCCCGCAAAATGTGTCCGAAGAGCATTTCAGTTTCCTCCTTCATTTCACCTCGCAACCGGACCGAAAACATTTTTAACGCCGTGCTCAGGTCGCGAATTTTCAAAATCTGCCTCGCATCAATATTGATCGTCTCCACGTCGCGGGCCTGCAGCCATTGTCCGACAAAGTTTTTCACAAACCTCTCGGATTTGTCATCGCTCAGCATCCGATCAACTTCAGACCGGAGGTTTTTGCGAAGCTCGTTTTTGCCCGCCAACTCTATTAGTTTTTCATCCGGGCAACTGCTCCACAAAAAATAGGACAGCCGCGAAGCGAGCGCATATTCATCAATGGGGATCACCTTGACGGGATTGTCCGGCTCCGCCTGAATTTCAGCCCGAAACAAAAATTTAGGCGACACCAAAATCGCCGTCATTGCCTGCCGGATCGCTTCTTCAAAACTCGTCTCCGGTTGTGCATCCGCAAACATTGTGATCGTAACCAACCGATCCAACGTTGCCTCATCAACCGGACGACGGAATGCTCGCGTTGCCTGCCTTTTCAGAATTTCATAAGCGTATTTCTTGCGCCCTTCTGCATCCGGAGGAGCGATTCCATTAAAGAAAATTCGCCTCATTGCCGTCGAGTACTCTCTCATTGAACCATCCAGCGGCCCCGTAAAAATCACCCGTCGGACTTTCAACCCCAAACGCTCCTCCCCTTCTCCGGGAGGCTGCTCCGCATTCATTCTCAGTCCAATCACATGCTCCCCTTTTGTCACATGGAGATTTTTCTTAAACTTGAGCGTTTTCGAAAACTCCCACCCTAAGTTTTGCTCACCTACTTTTTTCCCATCAACCAAGATTTCGGCCCTGGCCGTATTTTCAGTAGAATCGTTAGATCCGCCGATCGCATATTCGATCACCAATTCATGTTCGCCAGTTCCCGGAATCCAAATTTTAGCTTCAACCGTTCGCTCATGGCGAAAATCCAGCCAAGCCCCATCAATTTTTGGATTTTCCGGCTGCTTCAAATCTTTGCCTTCTCGCGACCGAATCGGAATCCGCCCGCCATCTCCAGAAATCACATCGTCGACAATCGTATCCGCCGCCGTCATGTATTTCTCCATCAACAGTGGCGAAAGCGACAGCACGTCACCAATTGTATCAAAGCCATAACCTGTGTCGTCCGGAGGAAATTCCTCATCCACATCGAAATTCACATCATACAAATCCTGAATCGTATTTTCGTATTCTGTTCGATTGAGTCGACGAATGGTGACTCTGCCCGGATCGGGGTTTTTCGGGTCCAATTTAAAAACTTTTGACTCGATCCAACTCGAAATCAGGGCCTTCTCGGCAGCTGTCGGCTGCTTTTTCTCAGCCGGTGGCATGACCGATCCCCGAAGATTTCGCCACACTTTCAGCCAGTGAACATGATCATTGGCGTGTTCATCGATAGATTCCCACTCATCCATCGCAAAATCACCTTTCAGAATGCCATCTGAATGACAATCAAAGCAATACGTCGCCAGCAACGGCTCGATTTTGTCATCAAAATCAGAACCCGCCTCGGCCGTTCCCACGAAAAAGCTCAGAGCCACGAGCCCTGAGCCGATTTTTTTAAGCAGTGCGCTCATTAGAAATAGTTACGATTAATCTATCTTCGAGGACACCATGACCAATCCGCGTGATCGTGGTTTTCCCGTTTGGAGATTTCGATCGAACAGGGTACGTTCATCGAACGTACCCTGTTGATTCGTGGAAACTGAACCTTCATCTCCCCAAAAATCTGTGGCCTGTGGGCTGACGGATGCGGACTGGATTGCCTGGCTGGCGGAACGCGGCGAGCCCAAATTTCGTGCGAAGCAAATCCTCGATTGGATCTTCAAAAAACGCGTCTCGAATTTCGAATCGATGTCAAATTTGTCGCCGGAGTTGCGCGAAGCCCTCACTGATCAATTTACGCTGGCTCCGCTGACTCATGTTCGGTTAAACGGATCGACTGACACGACTCGAAAATTTCTGTTTCGCCTCGAAGATGATGGTCGTCTCATCGAGACCGTCTTGATTCCAGCGTCGCGAGCACTCTATGGCGGCCGAAGTGATCGACTTACCCTGTGCGTTTCGAGCCAGGTTGGCTGTGCGTTTGATTGCAAATTTTGCGCCAGCGGATTGGCCGGCTTCACCCGAAATCTCACTGCTGGAGAAATCGTCTCGCAAGTGCTGATGGCGGAGGCTGAAACCGGTGAGCGCGTCAACAATCTCGTTTTTATGGGGATGGGAGAACCGCTCGCGAACCTGAATAATCTGACGCAAGCCATCCAGATTCTGAATGCGGAATGGGGAGTCACCCTTGGGGCTCGCCAGATGACGGTTTCAACGAGCGGACTCGCTCCGATGATCGAAAAGCTGTCTGATATCCCAATTCAGATCCGGTTAGCGATTTCTCTCCATGGAGCAACCGATGACGTTCGCTCACAAATCATGCCCGTGAACGAACGCTACAATTTACAGCGCCTTTTCGAAGCGCTCAATATTTGGAACGAGAAAAAAAAGCAGAAAATCACCTTTGAATACATTCTGATCAAAGGCGTCAATGACGGGTTGGATCAAGCAAAAGCACTGACGCACCGCGCGCTCGGGCTGGGCGCAAAAGTAAATCTGATTCCCTACAACACAGTTGACGGCTTGGAGTGGGAACGGCCAACTGAAGACGTTCAGGAAAAATTTCTCGATGTCCTCGTGAACGCGGGAGTCCAAGCCACTCTCCGTCGTGAGAAAGGCCACGACATCGATGCTGCCTGTGGGCAGTTACGATTGCGCGAAGAAACGGCCGAAGGCATCATTGAAGTTGCTCCCGTGTAACTTACGAAAGACGCAAGGTAGCGTCTGCCCCGGTGCTATCGTCGCGATTTTTCACATCGATGGATCCGCCGTGCAATTCGGCGGCTTCTTTTACAAAACAGAGGCCCAGCCCCGAACCTTTTCGCCCTTCTTTTGTGGCGTTGTGTTTCAGCGAATAAAAACGCTCAAATATTTTCTCTGTCGCGTACTCGGGAATCCCCGGTCCTGCGTCTGAAACGGTGAGGACCTTTTCACCATTGTGCATCGCAAGCGAAACATCGATTGTTGCCTCTTGATTTTCTGGCGAGAAATCAATTGCATTGGAAAACAAATTTCGAACTGCAATTTGAAGCATGAGGGGATCTCCCTCAATTTCGACCGGAAACTCCAGTCCGGTGGCATTGAGCGAAATCCCTTTTGCTTCGATCCGATTTCTGCACTCCGCGATTTCGCCGGAAATCAATGCAACCAAATCCAGCGATTCCGTTTTCGCCAATCCCGTCTGGCTTTCCAGCGCAGCGAGTTGAACCAATCGACGAACCAAGTCTTCGCTTCGTGAGGTCTCAGCCAAAATATTCGCCAGAAACCGATCCCGTTTATCAGGCGGCATATTGTCGTCGATCAGCTCAGCTGCTCCCCGAATCCCCGCCAACGGGCTTTTCAATTCATGAGTCAATGCCTGAACATAATTTTCCACATAGTGCTTGCCCTCCAACTCGCGACGCATGTTTTCGATCGCATGACTCAGCGATCGAATTTCAGCTCTCCCTGTTTCAGGAACAAAGGTTCGCTCCCCTTTCGCAACCATTCTCGCTAAATTTGTTAATCCGCCGATCGGACTGAGCAACGCGTAGGTCCACAACGCCCCGAGGATAAAAACCGCTGCAGCAGCGATCAAACTCCATTCTAAAATCTTCCGACGCGACTCTTCAGCAAACGGAGCCATCGCCGTTTCGGGGCGGGAAACCGTTAGCGTGCCAATCATTTCACCCTCGAAGTTGATTGGTGCAGCGATGTAAAAGACCGAACTGTGAGCATCTTCGAGATCCGTCCGCGAAGAACGAACGCCATATTTCCCCTGACGAGCAAGATAGACGTCATTGTATTCGGAATAGTTTTCGCCCTCGCGTTTTCCATTTTCAGAATCAAAAATCACGATTCCCTCTTTGTCGGTGACGTAGATGTTTGACTGAATTTCTTCTTTGTTCAGTTGATAAATCTTCGCCGAAAATTCGCGGGCGAATGCATTTTTGAAAGACTCCCGAAAACGATTCGGTTCGATCTTCCCATCGATGATGTCCTGTTCGATCAACGATGCAAAAAGGTGTGCAAAATCAACGAGAGGCTCTTCCGCGGCTTGCGAATATATTTGCTCCACATCTTCGCGAAGCGTTTTCATTAATACGAAAAATCCTCCCCCCGCGATGGCGAGGAATCCGGCGATGATGAGAAGCGTGATGCGCATATCAACTCACAGTTCCTCCCGCAAACTATACCCAACACCCCGATGCGTGACAATCGCATCCAGCTCTGAATCAGCCTCGCGGAGTTTCGCCCGAAGGCCTTTAATATGTGCGTCCACGGTCCGGTCCAACGAAGCCTCAGGCTCATCCCAGACCAAATCCATGAGCTGATCCCGAGTGTAAACGCGGCCGGGGTGTTGCAGGAAAACTTTGAGCAACCCAAATTCGTAGCGAGATAAATTGAGAGACGTTTTCTGCCAATGCGCCTGCATCCGGTCGCAATCAATTTGCAGTTCACCAACCCGGATCAGTTCACCGTTCGCATTTGCCGTTTGGTTTTGACTACGACGCAAAATGGCTCGAACCCGCGCAACCAGTTCGCGCGGGCTGAATGGTTTGACGACATAATCATCAGCTCCGATTTCAAGGCCGACAACGCGATCGATTTCGCTTTCGCGCGCAGTCAGGAAAAGCACAGGAACGTTCGAGGTTTTGCGAATTTCGCGACACACCTCGAACCCGCTGATGTCGGGCAGCCCCACATCCAGAATGATGAAATCAGGAGCATTTCCCAAAAAATACTCCAACCCTTCGCCACCAGTCCCTGCCAATTGAACCGCGAACCCCTCAGATTGGAGAGAATATTCGAGGGTCTCAGCAATGGACGGTTCGTCTTCGACAACGAGGACTCGGGGATGACTCATGGTGGCCAGTATCGAACCGATAGGGTCTGTTCGTCAACCTAACCCTGTTGATTCGTAGCGGCTGAATGATTTGAGTTCAGCGCTTCCGTTTCAAACCAAAATTCTCTTTCCGTTTATTGTGACGAACCACAAATACAAAAATGAAATCGCCGTAAGTGTCGTAGAGGAAATGATAGGGAAAGCGCTTCAAATTCACTCGGCGAGCGCCTGAATAAACATCGAAGTGATTTCGAAGCGGGAACTCGGCCGTATTTTGAATGGCAGCCAACAGTTCAGCATAAAAATCGTCAGCGAGTTGCTGGCCGGACTCTCCTTTGTAAAAACGCTCTGCGATTTACAGGTCACGAGAAACACTCGGGCTAAAACGAATTTCACGACTGCTCATCACGGAGCTTTTCGACCTCACTCATCAGTTCTTCCCAAGTCAGTCGTTTAGAAGGATCGCTTTCCATTTCAGCGCGTCTTTCGGCAACTTCTTCGTCCACGAAATCAGCACCTTATTCCGAAACAGATTCAAGAAGCTGCTCACCCAACTCTGCGCGCTCTTCCTTGGAAAGATCGTGGGCTAGTGGTGAGACTTCTGCAATCGTGGCCATGTTTTAAAGATACCTTGTCAAGATACAGAGTCAATATCCACAAAAACTCAATACTCCTGCAACGGTGTCACACCGATTTCCTCGGCGTTCATCGAACGAATCGCCTTCACGCTGGCTTCGGCAGCACGGAGCGTTGTCAAAATCGGCACGCGATTAGCGAGTGCTCCACTCCGAATGCGAACTTCATCGCGTCGCGGATCACGACCACTCGGCGTGTTGATCACAAGGGCGATTTCGCCGTTTTTGATCATGTCGAGCACGTTGGGACGGCCTTCGGACAGCTTGTGCAATTTGTTCACCGGAACGCCAGCTTCTTTCATTTGCTTGGCCGTGCCGGAAGTCGAATAGATCGAAAATCCGAGTTCGGAGAATTCGCGAGCGAGCTCGATCGCTTGAGCTTTATCGCGGTCCTTCACCGATACAAAAATGTTTCCACTGGATGGTAATGGAGCTGACGCCGCCATTTGCGATTTCGCGTAGGCCATCCCGAATTCAGGATCGAGGCCCATGACTTCGCCGGTTGATTTCATCTCAGGTCCCAATCCGATGTCTACGCCGGGGAATTTCGCGAATGGAAAGACGGCTTCTTTCACCGAATAATGCGGCGGAATAATTGGCTCGGTAAATCCAAGATCGACAAGTTTTTCACCGGCCATCACTTTCGCGGCGAGTTTAGCCAGAGGGACACCGATCGCTTTTGAAACAAATGGGACTGTCCGAGACGCACGAGGGTTCACCTCGATCACGAAAAGCTCATCATCTTTCACTGCGAATTGGATATTCATCAGACCGCGCACTTCGAGCGCTTTCGCGAGATTTTTCGCAGCTATTGAAATTCGCTCCAGCATGTCAGCACTGAGCGAAAACGGCGGGATGACACAGGCACTATCGCCCGAGTGAATCCCTGCTTCCTCGATGTGCTCCATGATAGAACCAACAACCGTCGTTTCTCCGTCGGAAATACAATCGACATCGACCTCGGTCGCGTCTTCGAGAAACTGATCAACCAAGACAGGACGATTCGGGCTCACGTCGACCGCAGTAGTCATGTATTGACTCAATTCGTCGTCGTTGTAGACGATCATCATAGCGCGACCACCGAGGACAAACGACGGGCGAACCAGAACCGGGTAGCCAATACGATCGGCAATTACGACTGCTTCGTCAGCGGAAACCGCAGTTCCCGCAGGCGCCTGCTTCAGCTCCAATTTGTCGAGAAGGGCTGAGAAAAACTTCCGGTCTTCAGCTTGCTCAATGCTTTTTGGCGAAGTGCCGATCACATTACAGCCGAGACGTTCGAGATCAGCCGCCAAGTTCAGCGGCGTTTGACCACCAAACTGAACGATAATTCCCCAGGCTTCTTCCTGTTCGTAAATGTTGAGAACGTCTTCCAGCGTGAGCGGCTCAAAATAGAGTTTGTCGCTCGTGTCGTAGTCGGTCGAAACGGTTTCGGGGTTCGAATTGACCATGATAGTCTCGAAGCCCAACTCCTTCAGCGCAAAGGATGCGTGAACACAGCAGTAATCAAATTCGATTCCCTGACCAATCCGGTTAGGGCCGCCGCCGAGAATCATGATCCGGCGTTTGTCGGAGTCGCGCGCCTCGTTTTCGATCCCGTAGGTTGAGTAATAATAAGGCGTGTAAGCCTCGAACTCTGCCGCACAGGTGTCGACGAGTCGGTAGGTTGGGATAACTCCAGCCGCTTTGCGTTTCTCGCGAACCGTGTCCTCATGCGTATCGGTGAGGTGCGCCAGTTGGCGATCCGAAAAACCAAGACGTTTAGCCCGACGAAAGTCTACGGCGTCGATTGAGCCCTTGAAATCATCCGCCGATTTCCAGATGTCCTCAAGATTTTTCAGGAACCAAATGTCGATTTTGGTCAGCTCAAAAATCTCATCAATGCTGAATCCAGCGTCGAACGCGTATTTCAGATAGAAAATCCGATCGGCATTTGGCGTCGCCAACTTTTCGCGAATCTCCCCAACTTCGGGCGTGAGATCTTTTCCATCGAAACCAAATCCAAAACGGCCGACTTCGAGCGAACGGAGCGCTTTTTGCATCGATTCTTTGAAAGTCCGGCCGATCGCCATCGCTTCCCCTACACTCTTCATCTGTGTGGTCAGGGTCGAATCCGCGTCAGCAAATTTCTCGAACGTAAAACGCGGCAGCTTCGTGACCACATAGTCAATGGTCGGCTCGAAACTCGCGGGCGTCTTGCGGGTAATGTCGTTCGGGATTTCGTCCAGCGTGTAACCCACTGCCAGTTTTGCGGCGATTTTTGCGATCGGGAAACCGGTCGCTTTTGAAGCCAGCGCAGATGAACGCGAAACCCGCGGATTCATCTCGATCACGATCATTCGGCCGTTTTCGGGATTGATCGAAAACTGAATATTGGATCCACCAGTCTCCACGCCGATTTCACGAATCACTGCGAAAGACGCATCTCGCATCAGCTGATACTCCCGATCCGTCAACGTCTGAGCCGGAGCCACCGTGATGGAATCACCCGTGTGAACGCCCATCGGATCGAAGTTCTCGATCGAGCAAATGACCACGCAGTTGTCCGCGTGATCCCGCATGACTTCCATCTCGTATTCCTTCCAACCGAGGAGCGATTCCTCGACCAAAACCTCCGTCACCGGCGACAAATCAAGTCCGCGCGAGACGATCGTTTCAAATTCTTCTTTGTTATACGCAATTCCACCACCGCTTCCACCGAGAGTAAACGCAGGACGGATAATCAGCGGAAAACTGCCAATTTCTTCAGCGAACCCATGCGCTTCATCCATCGTATGAGCCACGCCGGAATGCGGCATATCGAGGCCGATTTTCTGCATCGCATCCTTAAAAAGCAGCCGGTCCTCGCCCTTATCGATCGCATCCGCTTTCGCGCCGATCATCCTCACGTTGTACTTGTCGAGCACACCGGATTTGAAAAGATCCATCGACGCGTTCAGAGCCGTTTGGCCGCCCAACGTTGGTAAAAGCGCATCCGGCTTTTCCTTTGCGATGATTTTTTCAATAATCTCCGGCGTAATCGGCTCAATATAAGTGCGATCCGCAAATTCCGGATCGGTCATAATAGTAGCCGGATTTGAATTCACCAGAATCACCTCATAGCCCTCTTCCTGAAGGGCTTTGCAGGCTTGAACGCCGGAATAGTCGAATTCACAGCCTTGCCCAATAACAATGGGGCCAGAGCCGATGAGGAGAATTTTTTTGATCGAGTTGTCGCGAGGCATAGCTGCTTCAGTTTCGTTTGGCGAAATTGACACAATCAACGGGCGAGTAAAGCGGAAAGGCGTCGTGATAAATTTGTTAGGCAGGACTCATCTCTCGAAAACGGCGTTTCCAGAGGACTTTACCAATGCAAATGCAAGTTCCGATAACGAGAGCTATGAAAATTCCAATGAGCGAAACAATGGTCTTATATTTGGTGTTTTCGACGCGACGGCTCAGCATTTCACCCATTTCAAAATCGAATTCGTAGAATTCTTGAAAGCCGATTTCCCACTCGGTCCATTGAGAAAACTTCTGAGGCCTGTATGAAATTTGACGTGGGGCAGTTGCTACTTTTATCAAAGGATCCGATTTCTCAAAAGAGGTGTAGTCAAGCCAGTCGTAAAACCAATTCCAAGTTCGATACGGCAGCCACTTCTTATTTTTAAAAGCAGTCAGCAGATCATCAGACGCGTATTTTTTGATAATTTTTCCATTCCGGGCAAACGCGAGCGCCCAATCACCGGGATAGTGGGCGTCGAACTCATTTGAAGCGGCAATTGACGAAAAATCGTCGTTCCAGAGCATATCGGTCACAAACCAATCGATTTCAGCAACGCGTTGAAACGTTTTGAGGTCATAGATGCCGGAAGTCTTGAATTGATTCCGGAGTTCCACCACACGACCGTCGGGGAGCGCCAAGGATTCAGCAACATCACCACGAGCGGAGGGATGCAGCCTTACCAAAAGTCGGGTTCCGTCAGGAGAAATTTCCGCAAACGACTTGGGAGCCGTCATAATCGCGAAAGAAGTCGTTCCGTTAAACCAAATACCGACAGAGAACATTATGAGAATTAGAGTCCGGCTCCGCATTGCGTTATGACCTTACCTAAATTTCAGGTATTTTGGCAATCCCTCACTCACGAGCCAACAGTATCTGTTCGCCAAACCAACCCTGTTCGTTCGTTGGATCGTTCTTGCGGCTTCTCGCATCTCACGCTAATCTTTTTACCATGAGTAATTCGGATCGGGAAAAAGTGTGGCGGTCTTTGGCGGGCCGTTTGGTCCGGAAGGTGAATGTTGGGTGGTGGTTGCAACTTTTAACACCGCTTCTTGTCGTCGGCAGCTTGGTGATTGGCTCGGCGATATTGATCATGCGTTCGATGTGGCTGCCAATTGAAAATACATGGTTTTTGATTGGTACTGGCACCCTTATCGTAATCATGCTGATCGTGGCGGGCATTTTTGCAAAGCGCCGTTTTATCGAGCAAAAAGATGGACTCGTTCGGCTGGAAGAAGGGCTTTCGCTGCGAAATGCGCTAACGGCTGCGGATCACGGAGTGGGTCAATGGCCCGCACCACCGCGCGATGAATCATCCGCAATGAAGTGGGCTGGCTTTCAATGGCGCTGGCCGGTAGTGATTACTCCTTTTGCGATCGCAACGCTTTCAATTGCAGCGGCACTGCTGATTCCAATTCCAGATTTGAAAGCTGCTGCAGATCTTCCTCCTGCGGAGCCAAGTGCCTGGGAACAGGTCGAAAAAATGCTGGATACGCTCGAAGATCAGGAAGTTATCGAGGAAGAAGCAATCGAAGAAGTTCGTGATAAAATTGTCGAACTTCGCGCTCAGCCGGAAGACGATTGGTTCAGCCACAGCAGCATGGAAGCGACGGATACGCTTCGCGAGACGTTGCGACAGCAGATCAACAGTCTCGGAGCGGAAATGCAAACAGCCGAGCGGGATCTGAATGCGTTGCAGAATTTTTCCTCGCAGATGAGCGAAGAGGCGAAGGACATGATCATTTCGGAGTTCGAAGAAGCGCTCAAAAACATGGAACTGAGCGGCTTGGAAATGAATCAGGAACTCCTCAAGCAGCTTCAACAAATGGATCCCAAGCAACTCATGGCGATGAGTAAGTTCATTGATGCGTTGAAAGACATGGGATTTACGGAGGAAGAGTTGAACGAGGATTTTGTGAGAGATATGAAAGCGCTCGATCCCGACAAACTTGCCGAAGCTCAGAAGAAGCTCGATCCCGATGAGTTGAAGGAAATGCTGAAGCAGGCCGGCTTTGCTGAAGAGGATCTGACCGAAGAGATGCTCGAAAAAATGCAGAAGCTTGATCCTCAGACTTTGAAAAATGCTCAGGAAGCCCAGCTTTCGAAAGAGCAAATGGATGCCCTTCGCGAACAACTGAAAAAAGCGGGTGAAGCGATGAAGGAAATGCAGGGTCTTGGCGGTGGGGAAGAAGCGCGGTTAGCCGAGCTCGAAGCGTGGATGATGAAAATGCAGGGACAGGGCCCTCCCGGCCAGGGCCAAGGTGCTGGAAATGGCGGAATCAATCGTGGCCCTGGAACCGCCCCATTATTTTTCGGAGCCGAAACCGATTTGAATACGAAAAACATCGAGCAGGTCAAAAACCTCGATCTCTCCAAGGCAGCCCCGGGAGAATTGCTCGGAGTCGGCGAAACAGAGCATGACATTGACGAACTCAAAGTCGGGCCAAAAGAAGCCGGCAAGGTGAAGTCCAAAGGTCAGGGTGGAGACACCGTGTGGCGTGAGTCTTTGATGCCGGAAGAGAAGGCCGTGTTGAAGCGGTATTTTAAGTGAGGCTCTGAGTTTTCTCCTAATTTCCGTTTGAGGTCATCCGTAATTATTCGGATGACGACCTCGAGATTTTATAATCCCCGCATCGCTTGGTGCTGCGTCGTAGCACTGGTGATCGCTCCCTGCTTTTGGCCTATTTATCGGTATACGATCAGTAATTGCAGCAAATTGGTGGATTCTTCCAGAATTACGCTCACTCAAGACATGCCACATTACAGAGGGACTGAAGCGTTTTTAAACCACGCAGATTCGACCGTTACAATCCGATTCAAACGATATCGATGGGAAAAAGAAGCCCGCCATGCACTCGATCATCGTGTGGATCTTCCCGTGGGTGAAAATTCAATTGTGAGCCCAGGTGAAATTCAATTCCGTCGACACAACTTAATCGTCACTATTTACGGGTGGAGAGGCCCCGACGGCCGTGATTTCAGAAAAGCAGACGAACTTGAAATGATCAAACTTGCCAAATCGATCGATTCAAATATTCAAAATCTCGAAGGAACTCGCCTGAGTATCGACACCTACGGAAACAAAGCCTTCCTCGAATTGATCAAGCCAGTGCTCGAAGATGCTGGCGACATGTATGATGAGATTGAAAGGAAATTGGAAGAACTGGAACGCGAGTTTAAAAGGGCACGAAAGCGCGTCTGACTCACGTAATCGGAGCCAACAAATCTTCCAAATCGTTCTCGGTGAACTCCAACTTCTGCGGAGCCCCTTCTAAAATCCCGTCGAACAACGCGCGTTTTTTCTGCTGCAATTTGAGAATTTTCTCTTCGATCGTTCCCTGACAAATCAGCTTGTAAACGAACACGGGATTTTTCTGGCCGATCCGATAGGCGCGGTCGGTTGCCTGCGATTCCAGCGCCGGATTCCACCACGGATCGTAGTGAATCACGGTGTCAGCTTTCGTCAGCGTGATGCCAGTTCCCCCTGCACGAAGCGAAATGAGGAACACGGGAACTTTGCCGGCCTGAAAATCATCGCACAACTTGCCGCGATCTTTCGACTTGCCGGTCAGGGTCTGATATTCGATTTTTTCCTTATCCAACTCCTTCTCAATGAGGTCCAGCATTCCTGTGAACTGAGAAAAAATCAGAATGCGACGCCCTTCCTCAACCATCGTAGGCAAAAGCTCCATCAGGAGATCCATTTTCGCGGAATTTTGGGCTTTTTGGGCGCTGGGCAACTTCAGAAGTTTCGGATGATTGCAAATCTGACGCAATTTCATCAGCGCTTCGAGCACAATAATTTTCGACGCTTCAAATCCACGACGATGAATTTCATCGCGCAATTCACGGCTGACACTGGCCCGAACCGCTTCGTAGAGATCGACCTGCTTTGGATTGAGCTCAATCGTTCGCACAATCTCCGTTTTCGGCGGCAAATCCTTCGCCACCTTGTCTTTCGTGCGCCGCAGCATCAACGGCGCAACGCGATCCGCGAGGCGTTTGCGGCGACCTTCGTCACGAAATTTTTCAATCGGCTTGCGGTAGCAACGAGTGAAACTGTCTTCACTGCCAAGGAATCCCGGCATCAAAAAGTGAAACTGCGACCACAACTCACCGAGATGGTTTTCAATCGGCGTTCCCGAAAGACAAAGCCGGTGTCGCGCGTTGATTTTGTAGGCAGCTTGCGTAATCCGAGACCGCGCATTCTTAATCGTATGCGCCTCATCAAGAACGACATAATGAAACTCCTGCTCAAGTAATTCAGGATCACGCAACAACACCGGATAGGATGTCACCACGAGATCGGAATATCCCAATACGCTGTAATATTTTTTCCGATGCGGTCCCTGCAATGTCAGCACCTTTAACGACGGAGCAAATTTTGCAGCTTCCTTCGCCCAACCTGGAACCACACTTTTCGGAGCCAAAATCAGCGTCGGCAAATCAGCTCGACCGCTGGCCTTTTCTTCATGCAAATGACAGAGCGTTTGGATCGTTTTACCAAGCCCCATGTCATCGGCCAAAATACCGCAAAGCCCCTGTTCACGAAGGAACTGCAACCACTCAAAACCATCCTGCTGATATGGTCGAAGCGTTGCCTGAAATCCTTTCGGCACGTCCATGACTTCAGCTGGTTTCAGCGATTCAAGATCATCCGCAGCCCGCAACAAATAGTCTGGAGCTTGATCCACCATTCGCGGACCGCCTTTTCGATGCTCGATGGTCAGTTGCGCAGCGCGAACTTTATGGAGCTTCAAATGCCCTTCTGAATTCATCGGATCCTTCTCAAAAAGTTCCGTCAAGATTCCCAAAATTTCGTGCAACTTCGCTGCCTCCACGACGAAAAATTTCCCTGAATCATTAAGACGAATCGGGACCTTTTTCTTCGGCGGCAGCTCCGCCATGTCTTCGAGCCGAAAACTCACCGGCTGGCTTTCTAAATATTTCACCAAACACGGCAGCACGTTCAGTTTGGTGGGGCCGACCTGAATTCCGTATTCGAAACTGAACCAATCGGTTGCTTCGTCTTCATCGGTCATCTCGCCGTAAAATTCGGTCGGCTCGAGGATTTGCAGCCCAAAACCATCATCGATATTCACATCGCATCCTAAAACGCGGAGTTCATCGATCCGGTTCGCAAGGGTGTCGGCCCAGAACATTTCCTGTTCAGAGACCGTTTTTCCCGGGCAAACGTAACATTGACGGAAATCTACTTCCACTTCGTCCCACGGATAAACTTCGCTCAGTCGCTTCAACCCGAAACCGCGCAGCGCGGACTCAATTCGGGGATCCGTGCTATCAATCCGCGCCAACCGCAGATTTTCCAAAACCGCTCGTTGATCAGGATTGTCCCAAAAAAGTGTTCCCGAACGGACTTCGGTACTTCGAAAAAGACTCACCCCAACTGCGGGCATCGCGATTCCGTGGTGAGATGCGGAATTGCCGCATTTTTCGCGGATCGCTTCGATCAAAAGCGCCACAACGTGCTCATTATTAGGTTTCGAATCCCCCGAACTGCGTCCATCGAGTTTCCAATCACCATTCGCAGACTGCTGTAAAACGATGCTGACCTCGGAACCACTGACCTGTCCAAAAATTCCCGCGAATCGTCCCTGCGAGTTGATTGTTACGACCTTAACTGATTTATCATCAACCAGCGAATGGCCCTTCCGCAGGGTATCTGCGGAGAAAATCGAGCCACAAAACGGCGGTTCAGACAACGTGACTAGAGAAAGCACGTTGGTGTCCGATCGGGCAGGATTCAGTGGAGGAGATGTTGAAGTGTCGTTCAAAAATTGAGGGCGAACAGAATGACTAACTTCGTCAAAAAATCAATATATGCGAAGCTAATCTGCGACTTTTTTCTTTTTCGATCGAACAGGGTTGATTTTCCGAACACACCCCATTACCTCATAACTCGCTCTATATCAAAATTTATTGATTCATCGAACGTACCCTGCACGATCGTAAAATGCCAACTTCGCGGGTGCTGAAAAAGCCGACCCGGGCTTTTGGGATGGCCGCAAAAAAGCGCAAACGTCGCAAAAACCCTTTCTTCTGCCCCATTCATTCGAAAAGCTAAAATATTTGCGTTTTCTGCGCCTTTTTGCGGCAATTCAACTGTCGGATCGGTCGACTTTCCCCTTGCGGAGAATTGAGGCACGGCGTTTCTTTGCCGCCCTTTAAAAACCAACAAAATCATGAGTGACAAGGAAATCTCCGAAAAGAATGCAGAGTTGATGAAAACTATCGTCAGCCACTGCAAAGAATGCGGTTTCATCTTTCAATCGGCAGAGATCTACGGCGGGCTGAATGGTTGCTGGGACTACGGTCCGCTCGGCGCTGAGCTGAAGCGGAATCTGAAAGATTACTGGTGGCGGGTGAATGTCCAGGAGCGCGACGACATTTTGGGAATGGATGGTTCTATTTTGACCCACCGTTCGGTTCTTGAAGCTTCCGGTCACCTCGGCGGATTTTCCGATCCGATGTGTGATTGCCTGCTTTCCAATGCTCGTCTCCGCGCGGATCAGATCGAGCCACAATCAGGAACCATTTATTGGTATACCGGCGCGACCCATGCCGAATCTGATTGGTCTACTGAGCGCGAATACGGCGTGTTGATTCAGGAAAGTCAGGATGAGAAAAAGGCCCGCAAAACGGCGCGGCTTTTCTTCTCCAAATTCCTCAGCGACAAGCAGATTTCACCGAAAAAACTCGAGCTTCAGGGCGAGCGCACCGAGGAGGTGACTGACACCATCCGTTTCAACCCGGAGAACGGATCGCTGTTGACCGAAGCCCGTGATTTCAATCTGATGTTCAAAACCCAAATGGGTGCGTCTTCCGACGAAAATGACATCAATGCCGAGGCCTATCTCCGCCCCGAAACCGCGCAGTCCATTTTTGTGCAGTTCAAAAACGTTGTTGATACCAACCGCGTGAAATTGCCTTTCGGAATTGCTCAGATCGGAAAATCGTTCCGCAACGAAATCAACCCGCGTAACTTCACCTTCCGCTCGCGTGAGTTTGAGCAGATGGAAGTCGAATATTTTTGTCGCGCCGAAGACGGATCGCGCCTGACAGATGAATGGCTTGAGCTGCGTCTGAAATTCTACGAAGCGATCGGTGTTCCTCGCGAAAAACTTCACGTGATCGACATTCCAGACGGCGAACGTGCTCACTACTCATCAAAGACCTACGACATCGAATACGAATTCCCATTTGGAATTCAGGAACTCGAAGGTGTGGCTTATCGAACTGATCACGATCTGAAGGCTCACAAAGAGCACTCGAAAAAGCCGATTGATTACATCGATCAGGAAAATGGCGGTCAGAAATTGATTCCGCACGTGGTTGAGCCAAGTGCCGGTTGCGATCGCACGATCCTTGCGATGATTTGCGAAGCTTACGACGAAGAAACTATCACCGACGAGAAGGGCAAAGAAGCCGTTCGCAAAGTGATGCGCTTCGATCCGAAGATGGCGCCAATCAAAGTGGGTGTATTCCCGCTTCTGAAGAACAAACCAGAGCTCGTTGAAAAAGCGCGCGAGGTTCAGAAGCTGCTTGTGAAGCACATGAACGTTTTCTACGACGAGACCGCAGCAATCGGTCGTCGTTATCGTCGTCAGGATGAAATCGGAACGCCGTTTGGTGTGACGATCGATTTCGATACACTCGGCGACAGCGGTGATGAACTGAAAGACACCGTGACCCTTCGTGAACGTGATTCGATGGAGCAAACCCGGATGCCGATTTCAGAATTGCTTCCGTTTTTGCTCGATAAGATTCACTAAAACTTGCTGATCATTCATGAATTTTAAAATCGCAGCTTGGCTTCTCGGTCTTGCTGCGATTTTTCTTTTCGGCTGCGGAGAAAAGTCGGCGACAGCTTCACTAAAACGGGATGCGAAAGCCACGGTTGAATCGTGGCCCAGAACGCGCGGCGTGTTTTCACCGGAGGAATTGACTGCGATGGAAGGATTCGCCACTCCCTCAATGATCGACGCATGGCGACGGGCCGCTGATGTGCAAAAGCGTTACGGAATTGCCTTTGGCAAGAAATTGAACGCCGAACTCCAGAAACCGCCCTATCTCGGCGCATGGGATTATTTTTCGGGAACTTACCAAGGATTTACCTCTTACGAAATCGCCAGTGTTTCGGAAAAAAACGGACACGGGGATGTAGATGTCGATTTCAGCTGCATAAGGGGAAGCATCCTACGCCAACCTTACGAGCACTTTAAATTTTCGGGGAATCTTGATTTGAAATTAGAAGGTGAAGTCTGGAAACTAGATAACATCACGTGGCATGACGGCAGAAATATGCGGGATTTTTTGTAGGAACACGTCAGAGTTTTAGAGATTGGATTGAAGAATGTAGATCCCAGTTCTGCGCCATTGCCAAAATGCTATAACTTCGCAACCATCAGGGAAGTCATGAAAACGAAAAACCGCCGTCATTTTCTTAAAACCGCTACCTCTGCGGCGATTGCTCCTCTCTTTCTGCCAAATCGAGCACGAGGCGCGAATGACAAAATTAATCTCGGCGTGGTCGGGTGTGGAGCGCAGGGCACGTCGAACTTGCTGAACTTTCTAAAACTTGATGACACCCGCGTTGTTGCCGTCTGCGATGTGGATAAATTTCATTACCGCGAGCACACCACGCGACACGGCAAAGCCTACGGTCTCGATCCTGCAAAATTAACCGTCGAGCAGCACTACGGAGGAAATTCCAAATGCGATACAACGTCTGATTTCCGTGAGATCTGTTCGCGCGACGATATCGACGCTGTTCTCGTGGCAACGCCTGATCACTGGCATGCCTTGGCCACGCTCGAAGCCGTGAGAAACGGCAAAGACGTTTACTGCGAAAAACCGGTGACGCACACCTTTGCTGAAGGTCAGGCCGTGGTTGCGGAAATCGCCAAACAGAAGGCAATTTTCCAAGTTGGATCTCAGCAGCGTTCGGAAGCGAATTTTAGAAACGCGATCAACATCGTTCGAAACGGATTGATCGGCGCTGTGAAAAAAGTCGAAGTCGGTCTGCCCGGCGGCTATGGCGAAACCGTTTCCAGCACGGAGGCGGAGGAGCCGCCTAAACAGCTCGATTATGATTTTTGGTGCGGGCCAGCTCCCGTCATGCCTTACATGCGGGCGCGGCATCATCGCTGGTGGCGTGGTCATACCAATTATGGCGGAGGCACGTTGATGGACTGGATTGGCCATCACAACGACATCGCGCATTGGGGGCTTGGAATGGATGAGAGCGGGCCCATTTCGGTCGTCGCAGAAGGTTGGACTGAGTCGGCGCTCGATTGCTACGACACGCCATTGGATTACTCAATTCGCAGCGAGTACGCCGGTGGGATCGAAGTGGTGATCAGTCCGAAAAACACCATGGGAACCAAGTGGATTGGCGAAAACGGCTGGGTTTACGTGACTCGCGGCAAACTCGAGGCCTCCAATCCCGCATGGCTGGCGAAAGGTTTTTCAGCCGGCGATTTCGAAGCCTACCAAAGCCCCGGACATCACAAAAATTTTGCCGAAAGTATTCGAAGCCGGAAGCCCTGCATTTGCGCAGCCGAAACCGGGCATCGCTCAATCACTCCTGGACATCTCGGATACGTTTCGAACCAACTTGGACGAGCGCTGAAATGGGATGCCGCGAAGGAAACTGTGATCGGAGATGACGAAGCGCAAAAGCTTCTGACGACGGTCAATTATCGGGGCGATTGGAAGTTGGGGTGATTTCGAAAACTTGCGTTTTACGACGTAATTTCCTTTGGCCGAGAAGTCAGTTGAAACGTAGACTTCGTTGGCAATGTCCCCCTCCCCTCAGCTCTTTCGAACCCTAGTTCTTCTCATCGCGCTGAGCGCTGTGGGAATCAGCCATGCTCAGTTCGAAAAGTCGCCGGTCCTCGATGCGCAGACGATTCTTCGTCCGGAAATTCTATCTGGAAAATCGTATCGAATTGCCGATGCGGTTGAGACCGTTGGGTTTCTCAATCGTTACTCAATTGAATTTGATTTTGGCAACCTCAGCGCCCTTGGAAACGAACAATTAATCCAACGCATCGGTGAGTTCGAAGCGATCGGGATGCTGCGGGAATACAAGCAGTCAGAAGAGTTTGGAAAAACGCTGGAGCAAACGCTGGAGCAAACGGTTCAACGGGCTCTGAACCTTGTTTTGAAACCCGGGAAGTCACTGGCGAACATTGGTTCAGGTGCGAGCAAAACAGTGATTCGCGCTCGCGAAACGATGCGACGTGGGTTGGAAAAAAGCGGGGCGGAAAAAAGCTGTTGATTGCGCGCGCCAGCGATGCCAAAAATGAAACCGACGTCAATTTCTTCGCGCGCACGTTTTCACTTTTGGCTCGCTACGAAGTTCAAGAGAAAACGAAATTTTCCAAACTGATACTCGTAAAGGGATTTCCCGCTGGAGTGACTGCAGGCAATAAACCGGTCATTCCCCTCGATATCGATTTGCTGGCATGGACGCCTCAGATCGCGGCTCAAATAACGAACTTTAGGGCGCCGCGCGGAACCGTTCTTTATCTCAGTGGACGCGCTACAAAGCTATCGAAGCAGCAAATTGCAGCAGCTGGACTTGTTCTACGCGAAGATTCAATTCCCGGCTTTTATCAGAAAAGTTGGAGGCCCTGATTCAGATTTATCCACACGCTCGAAAGATCCCGGCCGCTTTATGCAGCGTTTCTTCCCACTCTTTTTGTGGCTCTGAATCAGCAACAATTCCTGCGCCAACGTGAAAATGGAGATCTCCGTTTTCGACGATCGCAGTGCGAATCGCAATGTTGAATCGGCTTTCGCCGTTAAATCCAAAAATCCCGATCGATCCGGTGTAAAGGCCACGCGGCTCGGGTTCGAGTTCGGCAATGATTTCGCGAGCCCGTTTTTTGGGAGCCCCAGTGATCGAACCACCCGGATAACATTCGGCCAATGCATCAATGTGATCAATTTCAGGACGCAACTCGCCCGTCACGGTCGAGACGAGGTGAAAAACTTGCTCAAATCGCTCTAACTTCAACAAATCGGTCGCCTCGACGCTTCCAAATTCACAAATTTGGCCCAAATCATTGCGCTCGAGATCGGTGATCATTATTAACTCGGCAATTTCCTTCGGCGATGTGATCAGATCGTAAGCAGACTTTTCATCCATCTCCAAATCGCGAAATCGAGGACGAGTCCCTTTGATCGGACGAGTCTGAATTGCCGATCCGGACATCCGCAAAAACTGCTCGGGCGAAGTCGATAAAATATGCCGACCGCTCATTTCCAGAAATGCTGAAAACGGTGCCGGCGAAGCCTCGCGCAGCCGTTCATATAGTCCGAACCGATCCATCGAATCAGGAATATCAGTCCGAAACCGGTGCGATAAATTGACCTGATAAATGTCTCCTGCCGCAATGTATTCTTGAACCTTTTCGACAGCCGCACAAAAAGAATCCCGATCCATCGTTCCAGAAAAATCGAATCTGTTTTCCGAAAACTCCTCCATCTCGGCGAGACAATTAATCTCTTCGCTCAACGTTCCCAGCTCATGCCACGTCTCCCGTGAGTGATTAAAAACCAGCATTTCAGGGTAAACACCGAACTCAAATTTTCCGTCGTATTCCACCGCACCAATAAGACCACCGCAGGGAAACCCGAAATCGGGAAACGAATCAGGAACGGCATGTTGCGCCAACACCCGTCGCAATTCAACGCGGTCAGCCTCGACAAAAATATCACCGGCAATTTTCTCTATCGGACACGCCGCCACAATCGAGATGGGCGAATCATTTCCCGAGGCCGTGGATGAGGAATCAAAAAACACCAATCCGGGCAAATGCCTAAGACCTCGCGCAACCATAGCCGGCGTTGCATCAAGATCGATCAGTTGCGGCGTCGAAGACGCGATTTTTGGTTCGGGAACCATTCGCCATTACTGTGTGTCCGAATTGCACTTCGTTCAAATTTTGAGTTGAAAAACTACCATTTCGAATTCTGTTATTTTGAACAGTGAACCCTTCACCTGAAACTGCCACACGTAAAATCATCCATGTCGATATGGACTGTTTTTACGCGGCGATTGAGCTTCGCGAACGTCCGGAACTTGTCGGCCAGCCGGTCGCAGTCGGCGGCAGCACCGGTCGAGGCGTGTTGACGACCTGCAATTACGAAGCGCGAAAGTTTGGCTGTCATTCGGCGATGCCGGTTTTCAAGGCGCTTCGCAAATGCCCGAACCTCGTGCTCTTACCCGTCCGGTCCGATTTATATCGGGAAGAAAGCCACCGCATTCGGGGAATTTTTCATAGCTTCACGGACCTCGTCGAGCCGCTTTCGCTAGATGAAGCCTACCTCGATGTTTCGCATCTCGATTCCGAAACTGCGACGATTGCGGCGGAGGTTCGCGATCGAATTCGTGAAGAAACCAAACTGACAGCATCTGCAGGAATCGCCCCGAACAAATTTCTCGCAAAGATCGCCAGCGACTGGGAAAAGCCGGACGGCCAATTTGAAGTTCTCGAATCGGAGATCGATGACTTTGTTTATTCCCTTCCAGTCGAAAAAATCTGGGGTGTTGGGAAACGTACCGCAGAAAAAATTCACGCGATTGGCGCCAAAACCTGCGGGGATTTACAGAAGCTGACCCTCGTCGAGTTGGATCGTCGATTTGGAAAATTTGGCCACGAGCTGTATCGCCTTAGCCGCGGCATCGACGAGCGGCACGTGAATCCCAATCGGGAGCGAAAGTCGGTCAGCAACGAGCGAACCTATCGCGAAAACATCGAGTCAATCGAAGAAGGCAGCGAAAAGTTGCGTCCCCTGATTGATGAACTCCTCGACGATGTGGGCGGAAAACACAGCAATCGGCAGATTCGCGAAGGCGTCGTGAAACTAAAATTCGAAGACTTTTCGATCACGTCAGCGCAACGACCGATGGATAAAATCGAGCCTCACGTTTTCGAAGAACTCATTCAGGAAGCCTGGGTTCGCGGCGAAGGAAAATCGGTTCGCCTCATCGGCGCAGGAGTTCGTTTCGTTTCCGAGCAGAAAAAAGAGGCGACCGGTCCTCAACTCGAAATGTTTGACGTGTAACGATCAAATAGGGTTGGTTCATCAATCATACCCTGCCAGATGGTTCCAGAGTCGAGGGAGCAAAAATCTTTGCTCCCACCCACATCATCCAGAACGGGATGTTGACGAAGAAAATCAGGACGACCAATTCATGATTTAAGAAATCGAGATTCATCACCGCGGCAATCGAGCGGTGCATTGCGATCAACGATATCCCAATGAGAAGAGCCCACTTCCGGCTGTGAAGCGCAGCGAGTGCTGCGAATTCCAGGAAAAAGCCCGTGCCAAACAGCGCCCGCGTCAACCATGTGTGATCAACCATCCACGCAGCAATTGGGTCAATGCCCGAAAAGGCGGGATCGAGAGAACGATAAAATTCCTGGGCCCTCGATTTTTGTTGATCAACGGCCATGTAACCCGTTTTCCACAACCACAGCCCTTTCGAATTGATCAGCTTACTGACGACTGAGGTCACATACGTCGCGGCGATCATGCCTTTCGAATAATACACGACCCACCCCCGCAACATATCCGCAGAAAGGGGATTTTCTCTTTTCTGCCGGAACCACTTCGCGTAATTCACAACAACTGCCTGAGCCAAAATCGTCAGCGTGATCAGTTGAAATTTGTGCAAAATATAGCCCTGCGAATTTTGCAACGAATGTGGAAGCGTAAACACGAGAACCAATAACGGCAGAACGATCCACAACCCGCGTCCCACCACATAAAAAATCAGCAGCACTACCGTGACGGCCGCAAAAATGTCCCACAAGCCCGGATTGTTAAAAGGACTCTCCCACGGAAGATCATCACTAAGCCAGGTCAGGTCAACCAGGTTCGCCAGTCCGTTCGCATGCTTTTGCGTTTCCAGCGCAAATGGCCGGGCGTCCTCCAGCATGTATCCAATCACGCAGGCAAAACTTAGCCGCATAAAAAACCATTCCGACCGACCGACCGCTTCGGGACGGAAACCAGACCGGATCCAGTTTCGAAAAACTGATTTCAATTTAAGGACCACACTCAAGGCGTTACCTCCGGAAGTTGTGCCATCAATTTCCTGTCTTCAACCAACTGGCCATCACGAACCAAAATCGTCATTTCGATAAGCTGGATCGGACCGGTCAACTCCCGTTTACGCCGCTTCATCGAAAGTGCGCGAACCGCCTCCAAAACATACTCACCAGCCTCCCGGTTAATCTCATCAATAACATCAGAAGCATCCAAATCTCTCCCCGCTTTCTTCGCCGTATTTTCAAGCGGTGTCCGTTCGCGATTGAGAGTTTTCGATACTTTTGAAGTGCTCAAACCCGTATGATACAATATTGGAAGCGGCTCTCCTTTCTCGTCAGTAATGTAAGCCAAGCGAACCGATTTCTTCGGATTCGAATACATCGAAAAATGTGAAAACGGATAATTTTCTTTAATGATCGAAGCGAGCACTATGAAAGCGAGCACCGGAAAAATCGGGTGCTTTCGAAGAATCTTAAAATGTTCTTTAAAACGTCCCATCACCGCATTGGCAAAACTTCATTCTCCCACGCCATCATTTTTTGACGAAGCGCCCTTGCGTCATCCGGGCGTTTTTTTAGAATATCAACCGACTCTCCCGGATCGACTTTGAGATCAAACATCCATTCTTCAACGTGGCCACCTTCCATCTTACGAACCAGTTTCAGATTCGCATCACGAACAGCCCACCAGGTTCGATCTCCCCGCTTCGCCCGCCAATATAGGCTGCGTTGAAAGTCAGCAGCTCCTGATTCGACATGCTTGAGCAAATCAATTCCATCCAGTGGTTTGCCATCAGGGACTTCGGCACCGGCAATTCGCAGAAAGCTCGACGTCAAATCCATCAGCGATCCCACCTGCTCGCTAACGGTTCCCGGTTTTAAAACACCCGGCCAGCGAACCATCAGCGGGACCCGAATCCCTCCGTCGAAAAGGGTGCCTTTGTAATCGCGAAACGGCGTATTCAGGCCCGGCTTCATCGCTCCGTGATCACTGGCGAAAACGACTATCGTGTTTTCCGCCTGTCCGTTTTCTCGCAACGTCGCCAACACTTTTCCCACATCCCGATCCAAATCTTCCAGCATGGAGACATACGTCATTCGCGTTCCCTGAGTCCATTCTTCCGCACTTGGCAATGCAGGATCATCCTTCGGTCCTTGAAAAGGAAAATGCGGCGAAGCGTGAGGAAGATACAGAAAGAACGGTTCATCCGGCCGCTTTTTTGCCTGCTTGTTTAGAAATTTCACGGCATCTTCCGTGATCAGATGCGTGGTATATCCTTCGCGATGGATCGGCTTACGCCCCTCTAAATAGACGTCCAAATCGGAGAGCTCAACGTGATCAAAATAATCCACATTGCCGCCGAGAAATCCGGTGAACTCATCAAACCCTTGATCCAGCGGAGAGAATTTATCCTCATAACCAAGATGCCATTTCCCAAAAACCGCGTTCCGATAACCTACCGATTTTAAAGCCGGAGCCATTACCGCCAACCGTGATGGCAGACCCAACTCCGATTTTTCTGCCAGCGCGATCGCTTCGTCGTATCGCCCAACGTTTCCGGTTCCAATCGCGCATTCCATCCCGCCGGCCCGCTGCGGATACCGTCCCGTTAACAATGACGTTCGAGACGGGGTGCATTCCTGTCCCATCGCGTAGGCATTGGTGAATTTCACGCCGGATGCCGCCAAAGCATCAATGTTTGGAGTCTTTGCATCGGGAGCCCCGTAGCAACCCAAATCGGCATATCCCATGTCGTCCGCCAGAAAAAAGACGAGGTTCGGTTTCTCCGCCGCGAACGATCCGGCAGCGGCGACAATCAAGAACAAAATAGGTTTCAGGAAACTCATCGGACCTGAATCATAGCGCAGCATTTCAATTGCGAAAGGTTCGGGAAAGGAATCACTCCAAAGTGATGGTCTCATCCAAATTCAAAACCAGATGAGCGACCGACGCCCACGCAGCATGTTCGGTGACATCCAATGTTTCGTTTTTCTTCGATTCACCTGCAGAGAGAAATTTTGTCGCCCCTTCCTGATTCTTAGAAAAGTGCTCCCGAAAGAAACTCAGATTGTCGCTCAAAATTTTCACCTGCTCAGGACGAACCTCTCTCGACGTTACCAGCTTGTAGGTGTGTCCGATTTTTTCAGCATCGGTTTTCAAATCAGCATTCGTCAAAACCCGCTCAGCCACATGCCGAGCTGATTCGACAAAGGTTACATCGTTCATCAAAGCCAATGCCTGCAACGGGGTATTGGTCCGACGTGTATTCACTAGGCAGACTTCTCGACCTCCCGCATCAAAAATGATTTGGCGCGGAGGATTCACCGCGCGCTTCCAGTAGGTGTACATGCTCTTCCGATACAAATCTGCCCCCTTAGAAGGCTGATAACGAGTTCCCGCACCCGCACTGACCGCATTCCACAAACCTTCCGGCTGATACGGTTTTGCAGGGGCACCGCCGACTGTTTCGTTCAGCAATCCCGATGCTCGAAGCGCAACATCACGAATCGCAAATCCATCAAGGCGATACCGCGAACCCCGAGAAAGAAGTCGGTTTTCAGGATCACGATCGAATAGGGTTGGTTCGATGAACGAACCCTGTTGGAACGTGGCGCTTGTCAAAATCAGACGAAACATTTCTTTCACATCCCAGCCGCTGTCGATGAACTCCACGGCCAGCCAATCGAGCAATTCCTGATACTCGGGAATTTCTCCCTGAACTCCGAAATCACCAACCGATTTCACTAACCCAACACCGAAAATATCCTGCCACATCCGGTTCACCGTCACTCGCGCAGTCAGCGGGTTATCGCGACTCACTATCCAATTCGCCAATTCCAATCGGTCCTTCGGCATCGCTTTGGGATCTCCCGAATAAATCGCCAGCGGCAACGAGCGCGGCAAATTTTCAGACTTATCCGGTTCGGTATAAACACCCCGATTCAGCAAATAGGTTTCCACCGGCTTGCCTTCACGTTCCTTCATCACCATCACCGGAACTTCCGTAAACCCGCGAGTCACTTTTTCTTTCTCAACCGCTGCCAGCGCGGCATTTGCTTTGGCCAGATCCGGATCAATCGACGCGTGATAATCGGTGATGGTTTTCTTCTGCTTGGCATTGCGTTTTTCAGCGGGAGCTCGCAAAGCCGCCGCAACCTGCCGCCCCACTCCGGTTTCGGCTGGAGTATGAAGTTCAGGGTTTTTCTCTTCGGTAAGCCCCAACGCTAACCGACCAATGTTGTGGCTCCCAAATCCAGATTCATGACGAAAGACAAACTGAATCAAATCTTTTTCCCCAGCTGCAATAGGTTCAGCCAAAGTAAAGTAGGCACTTACAGTTTCCGCTTTTGTTTCGCCACCAAAGACCGCCCAACCTGTTTTTGTGTTCCCATCGAGTAGGTTTTTCACTGGATAATTTTCCTGAGAGTAGGTCGCTGTTACCGATTTAATTTTCACCGGTTTGCCACCGTGCTTCACAATCAATTCGCTTAACACAAAATTGCCATTCGTGCTTCGGGCCAGCTGTCGCGGTTTTGTGAGCGAATCGTGCGGCAAAGCCTCAATTGAAAAACCCGTGATCACCTGCCCTTTTTTGGGCTCGACGTCCACCGTGTAAGTGGCCTTCGCTAACTTCTTACCTGTCAGCAAATAGGAGCCGTCCAGTTGCTTTACCAATTTTGCGCCGCCGCTTGACGTTGCTTTGGTAATTTTTGCGTCAAACCAGGCTTTTGCTTCTCCGGATTCATCTTCAAAACTTGCCACCGTTTCAGCCGCCCAGGCCGTCATCCGATCGGGCGCTGATTTTTTTGCCGCGCTGACGGCTGCTATTGCGGTCTCTATTTTTGCGCTCAATTCCGGCGGCATTTCCATCAGAGGTGATCCCATTTTCTGGACGGGATTTGCCGAAATGCCTTTCCCGATTCCTTTTTCGCCGATGTTATTGAAATAGGCGAACATCTGATAAAATTCGCGCTGGCTCAGCGGGTCGTATTTGTGATCGTGACAGCGAGCGCAACCCAAGGTCAACCCAAGCCAAACGGTGCTGGTGGTCTCAACGCGATCAATAACGTTCTCGACAAGAAATTCAGGGGCAAGCGCTCCACCTTCAGAATTCTGACGATGATTCCGATTAAAAGCTGATGCGAGAATTTGGTCACCCGTCGGATTTTCCAGCATGTCACCCGCGAGCTGTTCAATCGTAAATTCATTGAACGGCTTGTTTTCGTGAAACGCCTTGATGACCCAGTCACGCCACGGCCAATTGCTTCGCTCTGCATCGTTTTGAAAGCCATCTGTGTCCGCATAGCGCGACGCGTCCAGCCACCGCAACCCCTGCCTTTCGGCATAAGCCATCGTTCCAAGCAAACGATCGACTTCCGAATCAAAACCCTTAAAATTCGCAATTTCTTCAGGAGTCGGTTGCAGCCCGGTCAAGGCAAGCGACGCCCGCCGACGAAGCGTTTCATCCGTGGCCGGCTTGGAGGGCTCGAGCCCTTTCTCATATAATTTTTCGGCCACAAAATGATCGATCGGATTCTTCGCCCACGATTTTTGCCACGCATGCATCAACTCCGGCAATTCTAATTTCCGCGGGATTTCAAACGCCCAGTGCTTGGCATACGGAGCGCCCTGCTTGATCCATTCATCAAGAATTTTCTTTTGTTTGTCGCTCAACGATCGATTCGAATCCCGTGGCGGCATTTCATCATCGGGATCATCGGAGTTGATTCGCCAATGCATTTCAGACGCTTTTAGATCACCAGGCACCACCGCTTTGACGCCCTCATAGTCGGCGAAAAGGCGCTCTTCACTATCGAACCGCAGGTTAGATTTTTGATTTTTGGAATCCGGCCCGTGACAATGAAAACACTTGTCGGACAAAATCGGCCGCACATCACGATTGAAATCGATCTTATCGTCGGAAAAACCAACGACCGGGAAAAGGCTGAATACTAGAAAAAGACTGAGGTTACGAGGACTCATAAGAATTCTTGACCTCCAAGGTAGAGTCCAACGGAGATTTCGTCCATTCCCGCAAAAATGAAAATTTTAAGGGTAAGATAAGTGCGAGCTCGCCATTTCAGATTTTTGATTTGAAAGTCGTTTATTTGCGGGAAACTTAAGCTTCCTTAGCTATGTCAGAAAAACCCATCATCGACGGTCGCGCCCCTCTCATCGTCAGGCGGGAAAAGTCCGGTGGTGTAGCTTTTTATGGATTGCGACAGCAGCGGCATTTCTGGCCGGCCTAGGAACGATGGGTTACGGATTTTTCAACCGCGAGATCTTCATGGTCAAGATCGGTTTGATAACATTGGCTTCGACCCTGATCCTTTTCGGAATCTCGCTTTTAAGCTCGGCTGGATTAAATTGCGCCATCTGCGCAAACCCCGTTTTTTCATCATGCCCCTGCAAAAAACACGCGCGAGCCACCCGTTTTCTCGGTATCAGCTATCGACTGGGCATCGCAATTCCAGCGCTGTTCACCAGTCGATTTCGCTGCATGTATTGCGGCGAAAAAATGACGTTATCAGCCGCGAAACAAGCACAGGAAGGGGTTTCAGTAATCAAACCACGTTCTGACCGCCCTATTTGTAGCCCCGGCACTCTGCCTTCCGTTCGTTCGACAGAGCAATTGCGGGGCCTGTCGGTCACGACTAAAAAGTGAAGTCATTTCCATTGCCCCTTCTTACCTCCAATCGCGAAATCGGTGTACTTCGGCAAGTTGCCGTCATCATATTTGTAGAGAGAAATCTCTTGGCCTGTTGGCGAAACCGTGATTTCACAGCGCTCGGTCTCGCCGCTCGTTTCAATTTGAAATTCCAGCGCCCATTCCAACGACACCAGTTGTCCTGAAAATGAAGGCGGACTGGCCTCTGGGATTTTCATGCGAAATTCGCTTTCACCAGACTCTCCGATCCCTTCCATCCGGTGGGTTGCGACGATCTCGACATCCCGACTTCCTTTTCCTGACGTGTAAAAAAATAGCCTCACTTCAGCTGATACCTGCCTATTCGGATCCACTGAAGAATCACCTCCGCTCCATTCCACGCGACCCGAGATCTCCTCTCCGGGAACAAACACCCGATTGTCGAGTTCGGTGAAAATTTTCCGTTCGATAGCCATTTTTCTAAAAGGGAGAGTTTACGAAAATCCCACCGGTAACACTTCGATTTTGTAAGAGTCTTGAACGTCCGGAAAAAATGGAATATCCCCATTCACCTTGATTTGCCAGATGATGTCATTACTGCCCAAATTCATCGACGGAACCAAATCCTCCGGCAATTGAAATTGGGCACGACCACTGGCGATATCCCCACCATCAACAGAGTCCGCGAGCGTCCGTTGAAAGAACACTTTTTTATCCGTCACCGTCTTAGTGCCCCGTCGATACGTCGCTGATTCAATCCCCCACACTTCAATCTTGAACCGTGAAATCCGCCGCGCGTTTCCAATAATTTTCCACGACAGCCAGGTCTCTTCGCCCAGTCTCGGCTGCCCCTGATCCAAGGTGATCTCGGGTCTGGCATTCGCGAGCGAAAGCAATTTATACAGGAAAAACAGAATGAAAATCAAGCCGACGATCACAAATGGAATCATGAAAATCGTCAGAAACCACTCAGGCCGATCCCGCTTAAAACCATCGAAAACCTGAACCAGAAACACGCTGACAATGCCGTTCCAAAAAAGAGCCATAAATAACACTACCAAGACACCGGCGATGCGTCCGCCGCCGGGCTTCAATGTTTTCGGCCCTCGCATCTCATTGATGGAATCGGGTTCCGAAATCCCGCGAACGGCCTTCTTTTTTCCAGAGCGGCGCCATCCAATCAGCATTGCAATTCCGGCCCCGAAAAATACCAGCGGAATCAGCCCGAGTAAAACCCAAGGCGTGAAACCGCGCACCAACGTCGCCTGCTCAGAAATTTTTGGATTCACAAAACAAACCTTCTTCGAACCTTTCCGGTATTGCCTCACCACATCTTGCTTCCCCTTTCGACCGCTCGACGAGCCCGTCATGAAACCGTAGCGGTTGCTGCGATGTTCCGCGCCATCGAAATCGTATTTGTAAAAAATGTCGATGCTGTAAGTCGTTGAATCATCCCCGCGATGAGAAATTACCCGACTCCAAATCACCTCGCACGGCGTCTCAACCCATTGCTTCGATTCCATCATCCGCGTTAACGGAACTAGCCCCAAAAACACCGAAAGGCCGCCGCCAACCAGGGTGAAAATGACACCCATGATTAGCAAGACAACACGGCCGCCCCGATCTTTCGCTGCATTCGAAATGGAACCCAACCGCTCATTCTTTTTCGCAGCTTTTGTTTTTCGAAGGGAGGCAAATCCCCCAATTGCCAGAGCAAGGCCAACCACAACAAACACCAACGGGAATAAGGCAATCAACCCTTTCGAAAGCGCTTCCCGCTTTACGACTGCCTCTGCGGGATTTTTCGGATTCACAAAACAAACCGTCCCGTCAGCCGCGTTTAGCAATGCTTTCCGTTTCAGTGCAAGCGGCTCAAAGTCGCCTGACCAATGCTCCTTCAACGTATACTGCGTCGATGTATAATTCTTTCCATCGACGATATATCCATATTCGATATTCAATCGAAACGGCGATTTCTCCTTTTTTTGATTCGCCTCGATATTGACCGATCGGATTTCACACAGCGTCTCCGTCCATTGATAAGTCGCGGCTTCATCCGCAAATTCAGACAGCACAAAATACATAAAAACGCCGCCCATTCCGGCAAAGATAAGGCCGAACGGAATCAGGCAAGCCCCGCCGTTTACCGCTTTACCCCGCGAAGATGAAATGGAATTTTTTGAACCCACGATCTGATGATTGTGGGGCGAATCCGAATCGTTTCAATTCCAATCTTGAGTGAAAAAACAAAACGCAACGATCCGATAGGGTCTGTTCGATGAACGCATACTATTGGATCGTGGAATTCAATCTCTCAATTTTCCCCAAGAAAATCAGTGAACGAAAGCGAGAGAGTGAACGTCGCCCAGCTGATGACTGGGTCTTTTTCAACGTCAATCACTGAATCGGGAAATGAATACGGTTTTGTTCGGACTTCCTTCATGCACTTGTCTCTTACATCGGCTCGATCGACAAAAAGCGCGACCAACTTTCGCTGATCGCGCGGCTTCAGCGATTATAGTGCCGCGAAGACACGCTCGAAACCGGTTTCGAGCCCAGTGTGTTCGACGAATTCTTTATCCCCGAGCAACTCCTTGAAATCGACCGCTTTGATCAAGTTCAGCTAGCCGAAGCTCAGTGTGCCGGAAATCGAAGTCGCTCTCCGAAGCCGGTCGGGCGCTTTTCGCCCCCTCCCGCGCCCGCCGCAAAGCCACCAACGACAGCGATCAGGTCTGCAAATACCTCGCGAAATTCGATTTGGATTGGGATTTCCTACGATAAAGTATCCCAAGATCGACCTTGTCGAATTCGACCCTATTTCATATTTTCATTTTCCATGAAGGCCCTCTCCTCCCTCATACTTGTTTCTGTTTTTACCTTGATCCAGACCAGCTTCGCCCAAGAAGAAGAGTGGAAAGAGATCACCAGTATGGACAGGAAAATTACGGCGGTGGCTCCGGGCGAAGCTGAGAACCTCGTCATGACAAAGCGGACGTTGGCGGGGAAAATGACGACTAACATCAAACGATTTGCGACGGACTCTATCATTATTGATCTGAGCTACACCGCCGTCTCGCCCAAAGTGATTAAATTTGCCGGCAAAGAAGGAATTTACAAAAACTCAAAAGGAAAAGTGCTTCAGGAATCCATGGGCAAAGAAAAGTCGTTCGCAGACTACGAGGTGAACGGAGTCACCTGCAAACTACTGCGATATCACATGATTCATCCAGATGATAAAAATCACGAAGACTACGAAGGATTGGCCCTGATGCTGGCGATGGACGACGGACTTTATGTGGCCAACGGTGTCGTTTTAAAAGAGGACGGAATGGAAGCCGTCGTAAAATTCCGCGATTCGATTGTTATTCGGCCATAGAAAAATTCCAAAATCTTGGTCACTTTGTAATCGCTCCAATACGCTCCCGCTGCCACTTTAAAGAATGGAGTTTGTTTGTCTAATTTTCGGAGCCGCCATTGTAGTCGGAGCATTTGTTTTCTGGAATGTGAAACGCGTCGATAATTCGTGGTCCGACGCGGCCGCGAGAATGCGAATACGCTACGAAAAAGAGGGGTTTGGTGACCGCTCGATTTTTGGTGAACACGCCGGCTTTCAAGTCCGCGTTTCGACGTATCGAACCGTCGTCGACAACTCTACCAAGACGTTTACTGGCTATCATATCGCATTGCGAGAGTCGTTGGGGCTTGACCTGAACATGGAACGCCAAAAGGCGGGAGCACGTTCATCAGCTGCCAGAAGACGTCAGGACGTCATCGTTGGTGACCCCGTTTTTGATCCCAAAGCGATCATCACGGGTTCGGACGAGAATGTGATTCGCGACTTTCTGAATGCAGATCGTCGAAAAATCCTGCTGCGACTTTTTAGACAATTCGACGAATTCGAACTCGATGCGAAAGGCATTCACGTCGCCAAAAGCGGAACGCAAACGAACGCATCGTTCATTGAAAGCAATGTCAATTTGTTGATTCAAACGGTCAACCAGCTGGGGAGGCATCAACCGGTAGTAGTCGAGGAACCAAACGAAGTCGTTCCACCACCATTGCCGGAACGTCCCCGCGAGCCGGTCGACATGGACGCCGAAATCGAACTTCAGCCAACCGCGATTGCCGAAGCTGAAATCGAAGCCGCTCACATTGCGGAAATCGCTGCATTAGAGTCAGCGCAAATTGAAGAAGTAAAAATCGCCGAAATTGAAGCAACCCGGAAAGCAGAAGCAGCGGAAGCCAAAATCGCCGAAGAATGCGCGATTTTGGCGAGACGGGTTGAAGAAGCGAAATTTGCCGCAAGCCAGATTTCAGAACCTGTTAAGATTGCGGACTCCATTCGGATCGATAATTCTGAAGCCCGTGAAAAAACCGCACCAGTATCGGTTTCCGCGTCAGCAGAAGAACCCCACGTCGAGGTGACGCCGGATCCAGTCAGCGACTCGGATGCCGATGAGTTCGCGATGCTCTGCAGTGAAGTGTTCGACTCTGGATACAGCCGGTTCGAAATCGGAAAGCAGTTTGATACTCACTTGAAAGGACAAACGAAATCCGGATCGGGAACGCTGAAGAAAGTGGACAAATTTCATTCCGACATCGTTTTTGGACGCAGTCCTGGAATCATCGCGCAAATCGATGTGATCCCTCTCGAAGGAGGCAAAACGGTGGCCGCCCATGTCGAATTTTCCGTCGATGACACCGATATCACGGCTCTCAAATCCAAGATTGGCGAGCGCATTGGCTTCGCCGGAGAACTCTTGAAATGCGATGTGTTCAATTTCCGGATTTATGTTGGAAAAGCAGACTGATCCCGTATTTTTCCGTCATGTCGAAAACGGGAGGCGAATCGCGCGCGCACAAATCGCTCAAAGAAGCGGCGTTGCTGTGGGCTCAGCAACACGGCTATCGCGCAGCGGGATTTGAAATCCGTGTCCCGAAATCCCGTTACCGCGCCGACGTTGCTGCCGCGCGAATGGAACGACCCCGTTCGCAAGAAGTCGCCATTACCCAGACCGCCGTTTTCGAATGCAAACAGGCGCGCCCTGATTTTTTAAACGACTCCAAGCCGGAAGCGGAATCAAAGTCGCGCCTTCTCGATTTGAACCGTCGCCGACAAAAACTCGAAGAACTCATAGGCTCGCATTACCCGAATCTTCGGGTGGGAGATTCGCTGTTTCCGGAATTTCAGTCCGCGGATCTCAGCACAATCAATCACGAGGGATACAGCAAGGTAATTGCCGAAATTGCCCTTCTAGAGCGCGCCGTTTTTGGCAGAACCAAATTCGACAAACTGATCCGCTACCGTTCTGCAGACGCCTGTTATCTCGTGATTCGACGGGGAATTCTCAAGCCCGAAGAAGCCCCTTCCGCGTGGGGAATTCTCGAAGCCGACACCGACGAACTCGACGATTGCGAATCGGACCCAGATTTAAAACTGATTCGCCAACCCGCGCGGATCGATGTTTCCGAGGCGCTCCGAACCGAGTTGCTCCATCAAATCGCCGTATCAGCCACGTGGAAACTCAATCGAGAATCCGGAATTGACAAGCAACTCGCATTCACCAAAAAAGGCGGAACGATTCAACAGGGGTAGCGGCTCGAAGGTTCGCAAAATTTTATGCAAGTTCGTCTACATTTGAGATTCTTTGAACCAGCAGGGGCTCAGCTGAAAAAGAAGAAAAAGGCGGCAAAACGACAGACCTGAGAGGTCGAATTGTATGCCATACCCGCGCAAAAAATTCGCGTGTAATCCGGCGATCGGAGCGTTTGGTTCGCCAAGTGAATTCTGAATCGTCCAACTCCGACTCGCTGTCGGTTCCTCACCTCATCGGTTTGATCGGGGGTGCACTCTGCATCTCCTTCGCACCGATTTTCGCAGTGTTGAGCACGGACCTCTCGCACGTTGGAATGTGGGACTCCGCATTTTGGCGGGTCTGTATCGGGGCCATCGCGATGGGGATTTTCATGGCGGTGACTGGGGGATTTCGGATCAGAAAACGAGAGTCCGCTTCCGGGAAATCGGGCGGGCTTTGGCTTGGCTGGCTCTGGTTTCCGGGGGTCATTTTCGCCGCTGACTTCTGGGCATGGCACTGGTCTTTCGAGAATACATCCGTCGCAAATTCAACCTTACTGGCGAACACCGCGATCTTGTGGGTGACACTTTTTGCGTGGTTGGTTTGGAAAGAGAAAATTACAAAACGCTTTGTCTTCGGGGCCTCAATTGCTTTTGGAGGTATGATTCTACTAATGCTTAGCTCAACGAATCGCGAACCTCCCCGAGCGGGAAATCCGGTTTTCGGTGATTTCCTGGCGCTACTCACGGCCGTTTTTTACGCAACCTATCAGCTTTCGATGAAGCGCTATCGGCGAGAGAGATCGGCGCCGCTACTGATGTTTTGCGCGAGTGCCGTCGCTGCAATCGTTTTGTTTCCGCTCGCTTTTTTTCACAAGGCGCCGCTTCTCCCTGACAGCCTCATTGGTTGGCTTCCATTGATTGGATTGGGAGTCATCTCACATGCTTGCGGACAAGGCTTGATCGCATGGGCGCTTGGCAGCCTTCCTTCAAGCTCCGCATCAGTCATCCTTCTTGTTCAACCGGTCGCGACAGCTTTTCTGGGGAAATGGATTCTAAATCAGCCACTTGTGCCATGGCAAATCGCTGGAGCTACCTTGGTCTTAGTCGGCTTATTCTTCGCCATTCAGGGCCAAGTTCGACGCCCCCGCCGAGCGACTTGATTCCCAAATTCGGGTTTATTGGCTTCTTTGGACGCGGAATTCTTATTTTATGAAGAAAAATTAGGACGGCGTATTCCATTCTTGATCAATGCTTTGTGTTGACTCTCCCGAAACAACTTAAGAAAAACCACTTTACAGACCGACTTGTCTGTATACAGTGATCTCACAATGAGGAAAGCAAACGCTAAAGATCGAATCCTCACAACCGCAGGCCAGCTCTTCAACGAGCGAGGTTACTCTGAGGTTGGGATTAATGAGATCATCAAAACCGCCGAAACGGCGAAGGCGAGTTTTTATCAGCATTTTGCATCAAAAGAAGCGCTCTGCGAGGCTTGGCTCGACGCGATTCACGACCGATCCGAAAAAGGACGCGAAAATATCTTAGCTTCCTCTGGAGATCCTTGTGAGAAAATCGCGAACTACTTTAAGACCCTCGAAGATTATCTAGTCGAAAGTAACTTTCGTGGCTGCCCTTTTTCAAACACCGCAACGGTGACAGGAGAAAGCTGCTGCGGAATTCGTAAACGAGTTGAAGACCACAAAGTTTCAATTCGTGAATTTTTTCAGACATTAGTGGCTCAGTTTGTCGCTTCTAAAGAAAGAGCCCATGAAATCGGAGACCGCTTATTTATCATCTACTCAGGAGCTGGCAGCGAAACTCAAAACGTAAGGGAGATGTGGCCGATTCAGACAGCTCGCCGAGCAGCGGTAGAGATCTGCCAAGCTGAAAGAAAGACGAAGGAGTAACCCTCCCTTTTTTTGCTCCACAAAACAGACAGACCGTTCTGTAAGTATCAAGAAAATAAAAAAATCAATCAACCCAATAACGAAAAGGAACAAGTGATGAAGAACAACACAGTATCCAATAAGCCGAAGCACACGCTAGATCCCGAAAACTGGATCTCGCAGTATCACGAGTATCTCGTCCGTTTTGCTTTGCAGCGTATTTCCGATTACGGCACAGCCGAAGATCTTGTCCAGGACGCTTTCCTCGCAGGCTGGAATGGCCGTAAAAACTTCAGAGGCGATTGCACTGAACGCACGTGGTTGACCGGAATTCTTCGCAACAAAGTGATCGATCATTATCGTAAGACTGGTCGTCGCCCTTCGGTTTTGACCACCGATCTCGACGGCGCATTCGACAATGAAAACGGTGCGAAATCAACGTGGCTCGATCGGCGGGCCGATGAAAGAACCGACCTTCAGCCTGTGGCTTCAGCTGAACGCCACGAGTTTATGACGGATCTTTCTGATGCAGTTGATCAACTTCCCGAAGCGATGGGCCGAGCTTTCCGGATGCGCGAAATGGAAGGTTACTCCACCGACGAAATCATAAATTTGCTGAATATTTCAAAAGGCAACTTGTGGGTTTTGATCCATCGAGCCAAGCAAGCACTCAGTGAAGAACTCGCCGGCAACTGGCTCGGAAACTCCTCATTCGGCGATCCGATGCAAGTGGCTGCGTAATTTAACACCGACATTTCACCCAAACGATCAGACCGGGTTGGTTCGATGAATCAATCCTGTCTTTTCGTATTCACGGATCGAATTCACAAAGGTTTCACATTCGGTTCAACTCCACTTCACATTCACCACGCAGGATGGTGAGTATTAAGAAACAGCTGATCACATTCCTGACACTAATTGTTGCCGTCACCACCCACGCCAATTCTAGAGGCGGAAACGGCACTGGCGAAACCGGCGCCTTCGATCGCGAAAGCAAAACGCAGTCGCCCTATTTCGTCATTATCGAGGGCGGCGAAAATCAAACCGAAGGCAAATCCGAAAAGCTGCCCCTCAAATCAACCGACGTGGAAGTGAACATTTCAGGTGTGATCGCAGATGTCGAAATCAGGCAGCTCTACCAAAACACCGGGAAGAAGAAACTTGAATGTATCTACGTTTTTCCCAGCTCAACTCGAGCGGCTGTCCACGGCATGGAATTCACGATCGGTGGTCGCAAGGTGATTGCGAAGATTGAAAAGAAGTAAGTCGCCAAGGCGAACTACGAAAAGGCAAAAACGGAGAACAAAACCGCGGCGCTCCTCGAGCAAAAGCAACCCAACGTTTTTCAAATGAGCGTTGGTCATATTCTTCCCGGTGACGAAATCGAAGTGACCCTTCGCTACACCGAGCACCTTTTAGCTACGGATAAAATCTACGAGTTCGATTTCCCAACGGTAGTTGGGCCACGTTTTTCAAACGACAAGAACACAAGCGGTCCAGCTGATCAATGGGTCGCCAATCCGTATCTCACCAAAGACACTCCAAGCCCATCGACCTTCAATGTCACCGCGACGGTGAATGCAGGACTTCCGCTGAATTACATCGCCTGCGACACGTATCCGGTGAAGGTTGATTTCGTTTCTGACTCCACTGCAAAGCTCAGCCTTCAACCGGGATCCGAAGCGACCGACGACCGCGACTTCATTCTCAAATACCGCCTCACCGGCGACAAAATCATTACGGGGCTTTTGCTTCACGAAGACGAGAAACTCGGCGAAAACTTCTTTCTCCTCACCGTCCAACCGCCTGAGAAACCAAAGCTCACTGACATTCCTGATCGCGATTACGTTTTCGTTGTCGATGTGTCAGGATCGATGAACGGATTTCCACTCGACACGTCAAAGGAGCTTCTAGAAAATTTGATAGGCTCGCTTCGTCCGACTGATCATTTCAATATTCTCTTTTTCGCCGGAGGAAATAAAGTCCTTTCGCCAACTCCGCTTCCCGCAACTCAGGCAAACTTCCGCAAGGCACTGCGGATGCTTGATGGCCAGTCCGGAAACGGCGCGACGCAACTGTTGCCTGCGTTAAAAGAAGCGTTCGCACTTCCAAAATCAGAGGGGACTAGCCGTTCGATGGTCGTGGTTAGCGATGGCTACGTTTCTTTCGAACGCGATGCATTTGGTCTCATTCGAGACAATCTGAACGACGCCAACGTTTTTACATTCGGGATTGGATCGAGCGTGAATCCCTTTTTGATTGAAAGCATGGCCCGAGCCGGACAGGGCGAGCCATTTATCGTCACCACCAAAAAACACGCCAAAGACGAAGCTACCCGCCTTCGGAAACTCCTCACCTCGCCCGTTCTCACAGATGTTGAAATCACGTTCAATGATGAGTTCGAAGCCTACGACATCGAGCCACGAACCTATCCGGACGTCTTCGCTGATCGTCCCGTCGTGGTCTTTGGGAAATACCGGGGCAAGCCAACGGGCGCGATTGAAGTCGCCGGAATTTCCGGAAAAGAAAAAATAAAGCTTTCAGACACCATCTCCGCTCCCAACTCTGAAGAAGACAATGCTGCACTCCCCTATCTGTGAGCCGGAAATCGCATCGCGACGCTTTCAGACACCATCTCAACAGATCAAAACCGGGATGAAATCGCAGAGGTTACCAACCTCGGGCTCGGATACAATTTGCTGACGCGTTACACAGCCTTCATCGCAATCGACGACATGGTTCGCAAGGCCGATGGACTCGAAAGCGAGAAAGTAAAACAACCGCTTCCTCTACCAAAGAACGTTCCCAACTCCGCCGTCGGAGGAGGGTCGACCCCGGAACCAACCATGCCGCTGCTGTTGCTCGTTGGCGGATTGTTTCTGTTATTTCAGCGCAGCCGCCGTGAAGTCGCCGACTCCGTTTAATCTGATTCTTTCAGTCGACGATGAATCCCATTACCGAAATCACCGCAGCTGATCGAGCCTTGCTTCAAGATACTCATCAGCCGCGTGTTCGGGTTCATCCGAGTGTGATCGCTGCAATCGCGATCACTGCTTTTTATCCGGTTTGGCAATGGTTTCTCCTTCGGCTGAACGACGGATCGCACGAATCCTGGGGACTGGTCGCGTTGCTGACCGCAGCTATTTTCATCGGAAAGAAAATTCAGCGAAGTGGAAGGTTGGCCCTTGGATGGAATGCCGTCTCAATTTTTTCAGCCGCACTCTACGTCCTGGGGTTCAACGTGTTAAATCCAATGATTCAGGCAGCGGTCGCCATCGTGTTTCTTTGCGCATTTTTCCGAATCGACCGCATCGCACCCGGTATCTGTGGACTGCTTCTCATCTCATTGCCAGTTATCGCCAGCGCCCAATTCTATCTCGGCTATCCCTTGCGACTGATCACCGCAGTCAGCATGGAATTTCTTTTGAATTTGTGTTCGATCGACGGCGACATCTAGCGTCACGGCACTGTCTTGTGGTGGCAAAACGCGCCCATCGGTGTGGATCCTCCCTGCTCGGGTATCCGGATGCTGTGGGCGGGATTCTTTCTCCACTTTGTGCTCGCATCGTTTCATCGGCATTCATGGCGCGCCCTGATTTTTCTGACGCCGCTCGCTGGAATCGCCATCATCGTCGCGAACATCGCGCGCGGATTTTTACTCTTCTTCAAAGAGACCGAGATCGTATTGCTCCCTGATTGGACCCATGTTGGAATTGGAGTTGTGCTGTTTGCTGCGCTCGCACTCGGATGGTCAAAGCTCAGCGCACGATTCCAAAAAGTAGCAAACGACAACCCGATCCCCTATCAAAAACAAAAGTATGTTTCTTTCTCGCTGATTCTCGCAGCGATAGCAATTTCCCCACTCGCAATTTCTTCCTCGACTGAGCAGAGCCCGACAAACACCACCGCAATTGAATTTCCTGAAATCTTCGAAAACGAGCATCTTATTCCCATCCCACTCAGTGAAACGGAGCAACGATTTGCGAGCGCTTTTCCCGGAGAGATTGGTGTTTTCAAAACGACGACTGGAACGAGAATTATCCTTCGCCACGTTGAGAAACCGACTCGGAAGCTCCATTCCTCCGCAGACTGCCTCCGTGCGTCAGGATACCATTTGAAAAATCATTTTTCTGAAACCTTCAACGGCTGGAAGCATTGGAAAGCAACTCATCCTGATTGGGGAACGTGGCAAGTTCGTGAACAGATTTCTGAAATTCAATCCGCAGAAAACTGGTCGGACATTTCCAGTTGGTTTTGGGCGGCATCATTCAAGCAAACCAAAGGCCCCTGGCTTGCCGTCACCGTGATGGAACCCGTTTACGATTGAACCCTGTTGGTTCGACGAATGAATAGGGTACGTTCGAAACGCCACCACGAACCAACAGGGTTGGTTTATCGTACAGACCCTATTGATTCGTGAGTTGCCAGCGCAAAAAAGTCGGAACGGCAGATCTGATTGGTGATTCCTTCCCGTTAATTCCAAAAAATTCTTTTAAATTCCCGTTCAAATCGAAGGAGGGAACGGGAATTTGAAGGAATTGATTTCAGGCCTAATTTTGTAAAGCCTGAGAATTCCATTTTTTGCGTCCGCATCTCGTAAAAATCACCATCTCTTCCTGTTAGTTTTTTTAGCCACCGGCAGTGTTATGGTTGAGACCGATGGCACATTCTGAAAATACTCCCAGCGCATTGGAAGACGCCCGCTACGAAATTTTCGTGGCTAAATTCGCGCATTACGAGCCGGACCTGCGCCGATTTGTCCGCTCACTTTTACCAACAGCAACCGATGCGGATGACGTCCTTCAACAGACAGCGATCGTGATTTGGCGGAAATTTGATCAATATGATCCGGAGACGAACTTCATGAAGTGGGCTTGTGTCATCGCCCGTTTCGAGTCCCTGGCTTATCGCCGAAAAATGGCGCGGGACCGACTCGTTTTCCGCGAAGATGTTCTCGAACTGATGGCTGATGAAGGTGTTGAAGAGATTGATTCGCGCCGCGCGGAACACGAAGCACTTGAAACCTGCCTCGCCGCGATGCCCGAGAAACAACGCAAGTTTGTCATGCTCGCCTACACCTCCAGCATAAAAATCAAAGAACTCGCTGAAGAAGCCGGCTCAAGCTCGGCCGCGTTTTACATGCGCTTGAAACGCTTTCGCCATCAACTGATGAAATGCGTCGAAGAAAAAACTCAACGGATGGAGAACGCATGATGAAATCGAATCCAAAAATGAATTTTGACGATCTCCCATTCGAAGAGCAAGAATGGCTCGATGATTATCTCGACGGCACCATTTTGCCTGACGACTTCGCGGCGTTTCAGAACCGCTTGCACGAAAGCCCCGAGCTTCGTGCCATCGCCCGTCGCTATCTCGCAATCGATGATTCATTGCGCCAGGGCATCGAATTCGATTCAAATGCGGCGGCGGCGGCAGCGGCAACCCCATGGTTGAAGCTCGAAGATGCACCGATGGAAGACGTTAAAGTCGTTCGTTTTCCAAAATTGATGCCAATAGCGGCAGCAGCGACGATTGCATTTTTGCTTGGCTCGGCGGCGATGATGGTTTTCCGACCTGGGGAAACGATCGCAACAGTGGACGGGCAATCGGCGGAAGGATTCGCCGTAGTCGAACAGCTCTTCGATGCTGAGTGGCCAAACTCCGATTCACAATTTCGCGAAGGTGACACCATCGGTGCTGAAGTTTTCAGACTCGCGAGCGGCACTGCTGAGATTCAATTTTTCTCCGGTGCCATGATGACGGTTGAAGGCCCCGCAGAAATTTCATTGAAGTCCGCGTGGGAAGCGGCCTGCATCGAAGGCTCCGTTCGCATGAATGTTCCGCCCGCAGCACGCGGCTTCAAACTTCAGGCACCCTCAACTGAAATCATCGATCTCGGCACCGAATTTGGACTCGAGGTTCGCAATGGAAAAGGCCATGTCGAAGTCTTCGATGGCGAAATCGCAATTCGGCATCATGGGGCGACCGAGCAGCAACTGGTGACCAAAGGAAACGCGCTTGGTCTTTCTCCCGATGGACCCGGCGGCCCCTCGCCTATTGGCTCTGTGGAATTCCCCGATGCCCGCATGTTTGACTCGCAGGCCAAAGAACAGCAGCAATCTGATTTCGCACACTGGCAGGCGCATCGTGATTCACTGGCGAAAGACGAACGACTCATCGCTTACTACACTTTCGATCGAGTTGCAGATGATTCGCTCATTCCTGATTTAAAGATACCCCGTAATACCGAACTCGACGGAGCCGTCGTCATGGCAGAACCCGTTGATGGACGGTGGCCGGGAATGAAATCGGCTCTCGAATTCCGGCGTCCCAGCGCGCGGGTGCGGGTCAATATTCCCGGCGATTTTTCCGCCTTCACCTTTGCAACCTGGGTGCGCATCGACAGCCTCGATCGCAAATACAACGCGCTTTTCATGGGCGACAGCTACGAAACAGGCGAACCACATTGGCAGATCCGAGACGACGGCGCTCTGATGCTTTCGGTCATGGTAGACAATTCAAAACCCAATCCCGGGGCACTAAATGACGCAGGGCTTCATCGCGTTTATTTTTCTCCGCCGATTTGGGAAATGTCGATGAGCGGTCAGTGGATGCACGTCGCCTCAGTCTACGATCCGGTGGCGCGGGCCGTGTCTCACTATGTGAATGGGAAACAAATTTCGACTCAAGAAATCGTCGACAAATTTTTCATCAATACACTTCGCATCGGCAATGCCGAGATCGGAAACTGGGGCCTTCCCTTCCGCGAAGATCCCTGGTTCGCGATCCGGAATTTGAATGGCCGGATGGATGAAATCGCGATTTTCGATGCTGCGCTCGACGAGAACGAGATCGCTATCTTGTTTAAAAACAGTCGCTCTGATCGGTGAACCTGTGGCTTGTGAGATACCGCACGGACTGCTTCAGCTTTTTCTAATCTTTAGAAGAAAAATCCTTCGGTAACTCCAGCGCAAGCTCACTGCTTTCCGCCGCGACTGAGAAACTCTTCTTCTCCGGATCATAGTCGGCAGTTCCGGCACCACTCTGACTGAAAAACGTGTTGCCCTTCACTCCTGAGTGACCGTTTTGAATCACATCATCGGCAATCGTTCCGGTTCCTTTTGAGCTTCGAGTCCATTTCCGATCCTCAGTCATCACGCCCTGTTTTGGATACCACGCGAGTCGAGCCTTTTGTCCCGTATCTCCATTCCTCGCGTAGTCCTCGACGAAGGAATAAAAACCCGTCAGCTTCTTCTTAGTCATCACGGTTTTGTAGGAAGCAATCTTCTTCCATTCCTTCCCCTTTTCACTGATCCACGCGGTGTAGATGGTGCCTTTCTCCTGCGGCGTCAGCTTCACGAGGAACGCGTAGGTTTTTCCTTTCTCCCAAACATACGGCATCATCGTTTTTGCACCCGACCCTTCCCCGCCAAATCGGCTACTCTTCGCATCCGAGTTGCTGAACAACACCTGCGTCCGATCTGCTTCGTCGACACTATTGCTGTCGTGAGCCCCACCGCCTTTGTCCCACACTGAGAAAATCGCGAGCGGCCCGGAGCCGTGATCTTGAATCCCAAAATAACCGACATCAAAACCAATCGTCGCGAAGTAGGTATGCTTCACAGATTCCTCGACTTTGATCTCATTGTAATATGCCAGAACCGTCTCCTTAGGATTCGGATGCTGATACCGAATGTGAACCGACGGCGCAAAATACGGATATTTCAGATCCGAATCTTTCTTTAGGCGTTCATGAATATTGGCGTGCCGTTTGTCGCGATCCGATTGAGCGTTCACCACATCTTGCGGGAGATAAATCGTCAACGTGAGGGCAACGATGAAATAGAAATTTGGTTTCATGGACAGGAATTTGGAGCGCTACGATTCGAACACCCATCCCGAATCATGCAGGCTTCGTGAGGTCGCCACCATCAAATTCCCAGTCATACAAACCAGACTATGGCTCTAAATCTCTCGCTGGATACTTGGCCGCTGCCTTCAAAAACACGGTGATATCGCCACCGTCATCTCGATCAATCCGCTCCTGCCATTCCTTCCGTTCGGCTTCAGGGAACGCCGCTGCATTTAGTACTTCCTGCCGCAGGGTATCGAGAATGTAAAAGTTGGAAGATGGCTCATTCGGTTCTTCCTGATCAAACGATTCATAGATGATCAAACGCCGCACGGAATTTGAAAGGTGAGGCGCATTCAAAACCTGACTCAGATTCGTCCTTACAAACGAAGATCGAGTACCGTGTCCATAATCATTGGACCTGCGCCGAAGGCGAGCACGTCGACTCAAGTCAGGCAACACTCGTATTTCACTTTTAATGATGGGCAACCATTTGGGATCAGTCTCACCGGGAAACAGCTTTTTGAAATCATCTGCCCGCCATGGCTCACCTGCCTCAAACGTAATTCCTCCCCAATAACCACGCGTCTCGGTCCTCCGATCTCCCGAGTGAACATCCAATTGCTTGATCTCAATAACCATGCGCTTACCCGCCCAGAAATAGATCGTTACGAACAACAGGGCCCCGATAAACCAACGGAGGTGTCTTTTCCGATAAGCCTTCTTGTCAATCATTCACCCAGCAGTTTAGCAGATTTCACCGAATCAAGATCGTAATTTTCCATTCAGAGATTTAATCGACTGAAAAAGAGCATTACCACCTATCAAGAGGCACAGCGGCCCGCTCAGCCAGCCGACTCCGCCGATGGCGATGATCAACCAATTCGCCGGCTGTCCGCTTTGGATTAGGGAAACGAGGATGGACACAAAAGCGGAGCCCACACCCAAAAACAGAAGCCCCATCCAAGCATCTCTCGGCTGCCAGTCGTTTTGGTCGAAACCATTTCGTTCACTCATTGCCTGAAGCTGGCGCGGATATTCACTCTGATCGACTGCAATCCCACTTCCGTTTTATAGCGCCGTTTCATTTTAGAAAATCCTGCCATGCACCTTCGTGCTTCTCGCAATCAGTTCCGTCCTCTCGGATTTTCTGTCTCAGCCTATCTGTTGACGCATAGGAAACACAAAAAGGGGTCGAGAAATCCGTGTCCGGCCGCACCCTTTACCTGGATGATTTCGATGCCGAAAAACGAACCCTGACCAACTTCAATGCCTTCGCCAGCGAAAAAGGAAAGCCGGTCTGGGTCGCCTCCTCCCGCTGGATCAAAGACCTCCCAATTGGGCACAAGTTGACGGGGTCCTGATCGGAGCGAGAATCGGGGATGACGATTTTTCGAAAGCTCCTCGCGATGATGATGTTAGCAACGCCCGCTTTTGCCGAAGAACCGTTATCGTATGCAATTCTGAGTTCCCAATCGACAGCAGCGAATGCGGATTGGCAGAAGGTGATCGCGGCCCTGGAAAAAAAGTATCCGGGGGCGAAGAAGATCGTGTTTGCGGACGGAGAGCCGGGCGACGCTCTGGCAGAACTGAAGAAACTGCATCCGCGCTACGCCTGTTTCGTGGCCGGGCACCCGGAAGTGACGCGGCAGTTTGTGACCCGGGTGCATCAACTGACACGCGGGCTCGATGATGATCCGTATGCAGACCTGCGCTGGGGGATTCTGACCGGGTATGATGCTGCCAACGCGCTGGCGATCGCGAATACGTCCGAGCCGCTCGTAATCGAGCGGGTGGCATCTGGCACCGAAGTGGCTTTGGAGCACTGTCAGGAAGGAATCTGGTACTGCGAGCTGAACAAGAACCGCGTGGTGAAAAAAGAGAAAGGCGGGATGCCGGTTGAAGGGAAAGGACCCGACGATACCACGCGGGTGTTAGCGGAGACGTTGAATGACTACAAGGCGCAACTGTTCGTCACCTCAGGGCATGCGACCGAGCGCGATTGGCAAATTGGTTTTAGCTACCGGAACGGGTATTTCAAGTGCGACAAAGGGCAACTGTTCGGCGTCGACACGGGCGGGCAAAAGATCGATGTGAACTCACCAAACCCAAAGGTCTACATGCCGATCGGGAACTGCCTAATGGGTCATATCGATGGCGAAAACGCGATGGCGCTGGCATGGCTGAAGAGCGCCGGCGTGCGGCAAATGTTGGGTTACACCGTGCCGACGTGGTACGGTTACGCAGGTTGGGGGTGTCTCGATTATTTCGTGGAGCAGCCCGGGCGATATTCTTTTGCCGAAGCCTATCTCGCCAATCAGCATGCCATGATTCACCGCCTCGAAACGTGTTTTCCAGAAGTGGCGCGCGAGCCAATAGATTTGCCCAACGATGCAATGAAGCTGGGGCAAAAGATCAAGGGGACCACAAGGGCGAAGGTCCAGGAGTTGAGCCCACGAGACGGAGTCGGGCTCTTATTCGATCGGGATGCAGTTGTATTCTACGGCGATCCGGGCTGGGACGCTCGACTGGCCGAAGCCAAGCTGGCATACGGGCAATCGTTGATAGAAAAAGCCGGCGTTTGGACCCTTGAGATTGACCCAAAGTCGGGCGCAAATTCGTTTAAGCCCGTCAACGAAAACGGAGCGCAACGCGGTTGGAGACCGGTCGTGGCATTTTTTCCGAAGCGATTGGAGGGCGAAGTGGAAATCCTCGAAGGAGCTGATTTAGGAGCCGTTGTTACCGATGACTTTGTGCTCGTGCCGAATCCGCGGACGGTCGAAGAGGGGAAAAAATATCGAGTCGTTTTCCGCGTGAAGGAGTAGACACAAACGATAAAGTAAAGGGAGGTAGGGACGATTGTCCCAATCGTTCGCCCGCTTCCCCCAATCCCACGCAAATCCTGAATGGATTCATTCTCCAGTCCGGGGTTGCGGAGACCCGCGTCTCAGCGCGGAATGAATAAACCCCGGGAATCATCCCCGTATCAAAGGCCAGCGCTGAAAGCGTTGCTTCCTTACTTCCGTTCGTCATACCGTTTCGACCCCGCATTGCTTTGGAAGGAATCAATTCCTTTGTAAGCGTCGTAAAATTCGCCTTCTTGACTTCACGCAGCATTTTCGATGGGTGCGGGGATTGCGGTCGTCACCTCTGTTTTTCCGCCCCTAATTTCGTGGGCCGGATCGCGTTCTCGACCAGATTATTCTCAATCTCAAGCCGACCGTCTTTCATGTAACGCGCAAAGCCCGACCATTGTCCAA
>CALAHF010000140.1 GCA_937891465.1 uncultured Verrucomicrobiales bacterium
CCTGAATCCGCTGGTTTTTATCCAGGAAAGTGGTGAGTGCTGGTGAAATTCGGTGACGCTCTTCCAGTTCAAACGCTTCGAGTTCAGAAACCCAATCGTGCCGGATCGCGATGGTGGTTAAATCGCTCAAGCCGTAGGAAAGGGAGGTTGAGAAACCGTAATCATCAGCGTCGAAACGCTCACCATCTTCCTCGGCAACCCCGATGTGGCGACCGATAAACTCGGAGCGAACCATAATCGCACCGGTGCAAAATTCAGGCCCATTGCCGTGGTCGTGCGCGCCCCAGATTTTTTCTAAGCCCACTCCGTAAGCGTAGGTCATCCGACCAAAGCCGTTCTCACCCGCTGCGAGTGATGCTGAAAAAGTCGCGCTTTCATCAAAAGGAAGCTTTGTTTTCCAGTCAGCAGTCAGGACCCATGCACTGAAGTTTGCGTCGTCTGCTTCAATGTGATGCTCTTCGCCTTCCTCTTCGTGTCCGTGCTCGTCTTCATGTCCCTCTTCTTCGTGCTCATCATGACCGCCGCCGATCTCCTCTTCGTGACCATGTTCGTCTTCATGGCCGAATTCTTCCTCTCCGTGTCCATGATCATGTGCATGGGTCCGAACTCCTCCGCCGCCAATGGTTGCGACACTGTTCAGTCCCGGAAGGTTAAAAATTGCTTCACCCCCTTGGGTGATTAATTCTCCTTCATTCAAAATCCGACTGTTCACGAGGTTCTGATTGATGAAGCCCCAGTCATGCAGGTGTTTGTCTGCTTGGAATCCAAACGCATTTAAAAACTGGCCGCCACCGACCGCAACGAAGTCGTTGAAATGGTAGTGAAGATAGGCTTCTTCGAGAGCCGCCTCCCACTGGTCTTCTCCCTGAATACCAACCCCGGAAACACCACCCGTAATGACACCATTGATATCGATTTTAAAATGGGCCTCAATTGCTTGGATACCGGCTTCGTTTTGAGGATCGTGTTCATTCGTAGCGAGATCAGCGGCAGTGGTTCCAGGTTCGAAAACACCTCCAGCCAAATTCAAAAAGACCTTGGGAAAGATGAACCCTCCGATATTGGCTCCTTCGCCAGTGATTAGATTGAATGTGCCCACCTTATATTCGAAAACTTCTTCGCCCTCAGCATCAGGCGTTTCGGCGGTAAGGTTGTCCGCACTCAATATGAATGCGGCTGACGCAGCAATCGCAGTGATAAAAATAGATCGGGCTGGAATAAAATTAGGTTTCATAGCGGTTTTTTAATGCAAGTAATTTGCATTAAAGGGGTGGAATTTATTAATGCAAGCAATTTGCGTTAACTGGGTGCTTTTTCACTTCGAGTTGCTACACTCCAAAATTATTCATCACCATCTCGCGCAGGGCAGGCGGGTCGAGCCCGGGCCCGATGCAGACAAGTGACGTCGAGGCGGCTTTCGAATTCATCTCGACTCGCATTGGCTCGCGAACGGGATGTTGACCGGTTCGCTCAAAAAGCCAGCGGCAACCGGGTGAGTCGCGGAGCTTTACGAGCGCTTTGGCCCGGACGACTTCTTCGGGAAGGGACTCTAGAAACTGGATGATCTGCGAAGTGTGAAAACGTCCGGGCAGCGAGATCTGACATCCGGTGAAACGATGCGATAGCGCATGTTCGTGATCATTTACTGACAAGACTTCTGCCTTCAGTGGCGGCAGCTGCAGAGTTGTTGAGGCGTTGAGATCAGCGGCAAGTCGAGGTGCATCGACGCGGATGGCAAACCGGTTCGTGTGCTCGACGGATTGGACAATCGCAGAAATCTCCGAGTCGGTCAGCCCATCTCTGTGGGAAAGCAGCCAATGAGTTGCGGTCTCGATTTGGCGGATTTCGAGAGCGTCAAATTGCTTTCGCTGCCCCCAATGCCTCGCGTCGACAACGGCGACCTGCCATCGAGGTGCAAACGGCATTTTTTCCTCCAAAAGTGTAAACGTTTCGAGGAGAGGGAGCGGATCAGCCGTTCCATTCAATTCGATGAGGAGTGCATCGCCTTCACTTTTTTGCGCGGCGAGACAGAGTTTCACCAAATCGTCGAGGCTGTCGCAACAGGCACAGCTCGCTGCGAGTGGGAAGATGGAGGCTTTGGATTTGGGCAGGGTTGCAGCATCAATCTCAGCGTTTTCGAAATCGTTTAAAATCACATCAGCGGTTTGATCGAGCTGATTAAACTTGTTGAGTAGGGCCCGAAGAAGGGTCGTTTTCCCTGCCCCGAGAAATCCGGTGATGAAGAGGAGCGGCTTGGACATCAGGACGGGCGGTGCGCGTCAGAAATCAATCTCAGCAAAATGGGGAATCGCAGCTCTGGGTTGTCTTCCGTTTTCGGCAGGCACAGAGATTGCCGAGGTGCGTGCAAATGAGGGCGATTCCACCGAGTGTGGTGACAATACTGGCTGTGGGAACGTGCAGCGTGGTGTTTCCGGCGGCATCAGTCACCAGTGATGGACAACAACTATCGAGACAACCTTCGGCGTGGACAGCAGTTTCATCTCCGGGCATATCTTCCCCAGCGACCCAGACGAAGTCTTCGTCAGCGGCCACTTTGGGAACGGCTTCGCCCGTCGTCTCGACTTTAGAGTTCTCCGCCGCAGAAATACCTGCATCGGGCAGATACGGAATGATGGCCCCAACAATGATGAGCGCCATGCCGAGCAGTCCAGTCGCCACGATCCAACGTTTGCGGTGAACCCGAAACCCTCGCAGTACCATGACCAAAGCAAGTGGCACCACGAAAAGAGCCACAATCCAGTGAGAGGCTGGGTGCGACCAGATTTGTCCGAAAGCAGGGGCGAAAATAAGCAAGATGGGCGTTGCCGCGCAATGAATCGCGCAGAGCACCGAGGCGATGACGCCAATACGGTCTGCCTTCTCTTCACGAGAAGCTGGTGTGATTGGGATGTAAGTGGCCGCACTCATGATTCTATTGCATTGATTGCGATGTTCCACTCTGGAAAAGGATCAGTAAAACGAGCTGTCCATTCTTCCTTTTCCAGAGCCAGCTCATCATCAGTGAGAAGGGCAGCATCGAGCATCGCAGTGAGGGACTCGCGATCCATCTCAGAGCCAATCAAGACAATTTCCTGACGGCAGTCGCCATTTTCACCCTTGCTGACACGTTCGATTTCAGCCAATTCATCAGGATCTTCCGGCCAGTGCTCTTTCGGCACTGCGGCCCAGAAAAACCCCATGCACTGATTTTGGCACATCGCACCTGCCTGAGACCAATAACCAGCCATCTGCAACCGCGTCGCGAGCCAGAAAAGTCCTTTGGATCGGATAACGCCAGGCCATTCATTTTGGAAAACTTCGAAAATCCGCTCTGGATGAAACGGGATACGCCGTTCGTAGACAAAATTCGAGATGCCATATTCCTCGGTCTCAGGGGTGTATTCGACAAGCGAATCGAGCCATCCAGGTGTCTCTTCCGCTTTAGCAAGGTCGAAGAGCCCCGTCCCGATGACCCCATCGAGCGCTACATCCGCGTTGGTTGTTTCGTAAATTTTCGCCTTTGGATTGAGCGCTCCGATCATCGCTCGGATTCGGCGCTGATCGTCCGGTGAGACGAGGTCTATTTTGTTTACTAGAATCACATTGGCGAATTCCACCTGATCAACGAGGAGATCGACAATAGTTCGCTCGTCCTCTTCGCCCACGGCTGATCCACGTTCGTGGAGGCTATCGACGCTTTCGTAATCCCGCAGAAAATTCAACGCATCGACGACCGTGACCATGGTGTCGATCTCGGAAACATCGCCGAGAGAATTTCCATCTTCGTCCCGAAAAGTGAAGGTCTCTGCCACCGGCATCGGCTCGCTCCCCCCTGTTGATTCGATGAGGAGGTAATCAAAACGTCCTTCACGAGCCAGCTTTCCAATCTCGATAAGAAGGTCCTCTCGCAAGGTGCAGCAGATACAACCGTTCGACATCTCGACCATTTTTTCGTCAGCGTGGGAAAGGGCCGCATCGCCAGAACGCACAAGCGCAGCGTCGATATTTACTTCACTCATGTCATTGACGATCACTGCGACTTTCTTCCCTTCTCGATTGCGCAGGACATGGTTGAGCAATGTCGTTTTGCCCGCTCCAAGAAAGCCGGAGAGAACAGTGACAGGAAGTTTCGAAGGTAACGGCGGAGAAAGAGTCTTCATTTCGTTTACGTCTCGTCAAAACGGAACCTTCGATCAAAGCGCGGTCAGTATTCGCCGAGAGGAACTTGTTTGAGATTAAGTGCAAGTAACTTGCGGTAACGATTAATGCAAGTAAATTGCATCAATGTATTTTTATCAATCATCGTTATCCAAATTCGTCGCGAAGTATTTCGGGTGGGAATTGTTGAAAAGTGATCATGCTGCCCCCGCCAAAGTCGAAAGCCACGTCACAGTGATCCGATGAGAGGGTTGGAAAAAGTGACGACGATGGGGCTTTCCAGCTCGCCTTGGTTTCAGCCGAAACCAGTTGCGCCTGATGCTGCCTGCAACATGCCAGTGTCGCGACTGCGGGCCTTACTCCGCGATTACACAACCCTGCTCGGGCAGCAGATGTATTTATGGGGACGCGATGTCATTCATCCTCGGGGAAATCTGCTTTCTGAAAATGGTTTCGAGAGAAGAAAATCTGAGGGGCTCGAAGGGACAAGTTGCTACCGCTATCACCTCGATGGAGGCGCTTTCATCGAACTGCATGGGGCCTGCGCCGGATATTATGAACCATCCAAAAAGTCAGCGGCGAACTTTCTCTACATCCGAAACAGGACGCGCTGTTTCCTCCACTCTGGTGATGAACCGCCTGCCCCCGGCTTCTACACAACTGAATCATTGCACAACGGCCCCGCTCTCGACCTGTATTTTGCGAGCCTGCGCTTTCTTGACTGGTGGCTGGAATATGAAAAATGGATTGCGGAGGAGACTTCGGCGAACTGGCGGAGAATTGGCTACGCCGCTTTCGCCAGTCTTCCCGCCTCGCGTCCCTCTCTGCCGCCGCAGGAGGCGATCCTTTGGCTAAATCAATATCGGCACAACCCCAGTCGGATTTCCCGCGTCAGCGAATGGATGCGTTCCTTCAAGGGGCACTGAATTTGACATCAAAGTTGATTTTGATCCCTTCTGAATTTGCTGCCAAACGTTTGCTTACCCCCTCGCCGACTTCATTCCGATTTTTCAAATGCACAAAAAAAGGGACGCCCATTTCAGGCCGCCCCTTTCTTTACAATACAAATAACAAAAAATCAGTGGTGATGGTGTCTCCCGCCGTCGCCGCCCCACTGCATCTGAAACTGGAGCCATGCAGTGTGCTCATCGCCATAGGAGTCGCTGTGATTGTAATCATACTGAACACGAGCTTGAATCCGCTGGTTCTTGTCGATGAAAGTTGTCAGCGCTGGTGAAATTCGGTGGCGCTCTTCGATTTCGAATTCCTCA
>CALAHF010000141.1 GCA_937891465.1 uncultured Verrucomicrobiales bacterium
GAAGCTGGGCTCACCGATTCTGTTTTTACAGGCACGCCGGGGGAAAAACGGAAAGATTTTCAAGATCGTAAAATTCCGATCGATGTCGGTCGAACGAGACTCGAAAGGGGTTTTATTGCCGGATGATAAACGACTTACCCCATTCGGGAAGTGGCTTCGAAAAACCAGTCTGGATGAATTGCCTGAACTTTGGAATGTGCTGAAAGGGGAGATGAGTCTCGTTGGACCCCGGCCGCTCATCGTTGAATACATGCCGCTGTATACCGATGATCAAAATCGCCGCCATGAGGTTCGCCCCGGGATTACCGGGTGGGCTCAGGTTAATGGCGGAAACGCCCTGGATTGGCACGAACGGTTCGAGCTGGACGTTTGGTATGTGGAAAACCACAACTTCTGGTTGGATCTAAAAATCCTCTGGTTTACCTTGTTTGCCGTCGTGAAAAAGGACGGGATTTCGGCAGATGGGCATGCAACCATGCCGAAATTTAAAGGATCTGGAGAAGGGGACTGAGGACTGAGGACTGAGGAGGACTGTGGACGGTGGAACTACTTCTGAAACCAGCCTTTTTTTTCGGAATTTGAAGACTGACTCTCAAGCTCCTTGATCTTTTTAAGGGCCGCTTTTAGTTCGTTTTTCAAACCATGAGATTTCCGGAGCTGGTCGATGATTCGATGGATTTCTACCGTTTCGTCCGCTGGCGTGGAAGGGGGGGAATACCGATTCGAGTTTTTCGGATTGTCTGTGTTGCGCCAAATCTCCTGACTGTCCCTGCCGAGCTTGTAGGCTCCAGTTTTTTTCTCAAAAAACACAGACGCCCACTGCGTGAAACTTGCTAAATCGGCAGCAGGTCGCTCCTGCCATGTAGCGACAGCCTGGTTATAGATCGATTCCAGTTGATCAACGGTGCGTTCGATATCCGCCGTGTCACGGGCGAGCTGACAAACATCTTTGGCAACCGCCGGGTTGTATCCCTTGATGCAGTTGCGATAAGTCTCAATATCGTGGGGTTCTGTCATCAGTGGATAGCCAAAGCTCAGTTCCCGCGACGTGGTGAAATTTTCAGGCGTTACGAAATCACGCGCGACAGCGGGCTCATCGCAAACCACGACCATCGCCCCCGATGCACAGGCTTCGAGGGCGGCTTTTCCCTTTGCAAAAACCAGATCGGCTTTCTGAAGAAAAGTTGTGGGATTGCTTACGCTGCGGTTGACCCCATTTCCAATCGCCTCGCAGGCAACGCCTTCTGCGGCACAGGCCCGTCGAATGAGGTCGAGGTAATTGTCATCCCGTGCATAGTTCGAGAAAACCAGAACCAATTCGACTTTCGGGCGGTATTCGGTCCGCTCTTCAAATCTACTCAAGTCGATTCCATTCAAAACCATCTCGATTTCAGATTCGGGAATGCACTCTTCATTGATCAGTCGATCTCGACATCCTGTGTCGACGACGACAAACTTTACTACGTTGGGAGCCGTGCAGGGAGATTCCTGCCATGCATGAACTCCACGACAAAACGAAATAATGGGGCTCTCGGGAAATTGAAGCGCAGCCAGGGAAGTTTCCCATTCGTGGTGGCCATGAATCACGTCCGGTTTCCAATCTACGGGGATTTCTCCCAGCTCTCCCACTGTCTGAATACCGCCCTGGCTTAAAATATCTGCCACGGGCCCATGCTGTCTGGAGAAGCAAATCACATCATGGCCCCGGGTTTTGAGACGCATCGCGGCATCACGAAGCGAAAGCTCTGTGCCGGCAGGTTGGTCGAGAGTGTTGTTGGTGAAAAGAATGCGCATCGCGGAAATTTTCGACTGCTATTTTTTTTGAAAAATCTTGTCGAAGAATCTACGAAGGAAACTGACGGGTTTTGGGAGAAATTGGTCGGTTACATCAATTTTTGCGACAAAGTATTTTTCGACGGAATCGACAATTGTGGGCGCCACTTCCGAATTTAGTTTTTCCTGAAGGAGTGCAGGATCGTGATAATACCACTTCGAATCCGGTGCAATGTCTGCATCGGTATTAAAGTTAGCGAAGACACGGCTAGGGACCCAGCGCTCGAATGGTTCGCGTGTGTATTTGATGAAATACATTCGCCCCTTGCAGTGTTTGGCGAGCGTCCGCATGTGCTCGTAAAGAATGGGCGTATCGGTTGAATGGTTCAGAAACGACGGTGCCCGTGCAAAAATGATGTCGAATTGATCGTCTTCTCCCAAATTTTCAAAACTGTCACAACGAAATTGGAGGCTTGGTTTTTCGCGTTTTTTCGCCTGGGCAATCCCGTCGCTCGAAAGATCAACTCCAGTTACGTCGAACCATTCCGATAACACTTCACTCCATTCCCCATCACCACATCCGATGTCCAGCAAGGTGAGTTTTTCAGAACAGCGATCAGCAATTTCTTTAAGGTCGGTGTTTTCTTCCAGCCATTCTAAAGAAGCCGCGTTGAAACCGCCTTCTGAATAAAATCGATCGTAGGTCATCGGCTTTGACTCTGTCGCAGCCAGTTCCTTAGTGAACCAAAACTCATCGTAAGGGGCGCCCTGAAATTGCTCATTCGGGAAGCCTGCGTCACTCAGAATTTGGATTAATTCACGCGCTTCGGTTTCATCTTCAGGCGAAATTTCAGTGGCGACTTTATTTGCGTTACGATCGAGATCTTGAGCTTCAAGATGCTGTTGTAGAGCTTCGTTCGAGAAATCCGGCGCGCCAAGATCTTTGAAAAACATTTCCATTTTCTCGGGATCGTTAAAATCACGAAAAAAGAGATCAAGTGTCGCCCCAACCGATGAGCTCAGCTTTTGAAATCGCAGTTCGTTCTCGAGCCAATCACATAGATTTTGCTGAAAAGGAGAGAATTCGCCATGAAATTGGAAGAGAGCGAGTGGGGAATTCAATGCCAGCCGCCAGGGGCGTTCTTCGTGATTGGGATACGATTCTCGATTCGCATAGCTACGGGCAACTTCAACAGGGTCGCGGAGGAGGTGGATCAGGGTGACGTCTTTCAACATCTCGCCCATTTTAGGTGCGAGAACCCGTAGAAACATCGGAGTCGACTCAAAATAACTCCCTTTTTCTGCGACAATCTCCCGGATGACCTCGATTTTTTCGGCAATCTCGGGGCGTTCGTCCCCTGCGTTTGCCGCTTCTAAAATTTCGCCATGACAGTGTGGCTCAAGAAGATGGTGAGAGGGCACAGACGTGCAGGCTCCCACCAAATTTGAGATAAACCGGGTGCCGGAACGGCCGATGCTGGAAACAAAAATCACCATGTTCGATAAACGCGTTGAGTGTATTCGTGAGAGGAATCTTTTACGGTTCCATAATAGTAAAACTCATCCATTCCGAGAGATTTCACCCACCAGACCGGATGTACGAGCATTTGCATGACTTCGAAATCTCCACTGGGGGATTGAATCCAATCGTTGAACGAACCACCGGGAACTTCACGAATTTGCTCGAAAGGCTGTTCTTGACCTTCCCAAAAGCGCCAAAGCAGCCCGCCGCTATCGGACATGTAGCGATCTTTTCGAGTGAAGTAACATTCGTATTTCAAACCGAAATCATCCAACGAAAGCCCCGGGAGGGTTAAGTCGCGGTCGTTTGCGTGAAATGTTTTGGAATCTGGATTGGTTTCATTCCACGTTTGATAATTGCACAAATGAAGCGGGAAAGTCTCTTCCCCGGCCAGAATCCTGACGCGGGAAGCGCCGTGGGCAACACATCCTTCAATCGAGAGACCAAAGTCACGTAGCATTTGGAGTGGTTCTTCGATTGACTCGGCAAGCGGTTTTCCCGTTGCCAAATATTCGCCGATGCAATCGTAGTGGAGGGCAACTTCGTGACCAAGGGCCTCAACTTCAGCAATTGCAGTCAAGGCCTTCTCTCGCCGATCAGGATTTTCGTAATGAAAAATAGACGTGTCGTTGGTCAGGAAATAGTAATTGGCTTTGATTCCAAAACTTGCCTCGACCTTTGCCATTTCCAGTGCCGCAAACGGATCGTGATCAATGTCGTGCCGAAGGAACAGGGTTCGTTTATCGTCACCGAAACTACACGGGTCAAAATCCATCGGGCACCGTTCTGATTTGTGAAACTGCACGTCTTTGAACCGGCGCGGCATCACGTCAGGAATTTTGGTGATGATTTCGCAAACTTTTTGGTAATCCATAGCTCTTCGGCTCCAAATTCTGGAATTCAGTTAGCGCTTGCTATAGAGCCCTCTCAGTCCGCGCGATCGTTTTGCCGAGATTTCTGTGAGATCTTGTTTCAGTTTTCCCACTTTCAGAGTGAGTTTTTCGATCTTCTCATCCCGGCGCGCTTTCATTTCCCTAAAATCATCAAGCTTTGCATCTCGCTCATCCAACTGCGATGCCAATTGCTTGATCAAATCCTCGGAAGCGACCCGTTGCAAGCCATCCAAACGATCCCTCACGGGTTGAGGTAAAACTTTAGAGATTAGTTCCGTCGCATCGGTAAATGGGTTTTGAACTTTTCTCATCAAATGCCAACGCATCAGTGAAATCGAGTTCAATCCCTGAGTAAATACTGCGGGCCGCCAATCGTCTTCTTCTTCGTCCCAAAGCACGTTCAAGGGTTCGTCCTTCTGTGCGACAACGTTCCGGTAAACCCACTGATCAACTCCCCGTTTCACCACATCATTGGGTAAAGAGCGAAAATATTCCGATTTTCCTGCCATATTCAACCCGGTCGGATGCTTCACATATCCATCAACAGGAGCTTCGTATTGTTCTTTCAGTTGATCATCATAAAGCACGGTGAAAGCCGTTGCGATGTCATAAAACAGTCCATAACGCGATTGGATCCAGTCCCGGTCGGGATCAGAGAAAAGCCGAACCGTTCTAGAAAAGCGCAAAGGGTCACAGTAATCGTCGCAACCCTGCAGGAGAAAAATCTCTGAACTTTCGCTCATCAGTTCGCCCATTCGCTTCCATTTCTGAGAGAGCGGCGGGCGGCCATCCATTATTTCGTATTGAATACCGGTGCAGCCATTGGCCTTCATTCGGCCTTCAAATTCCCGGACGGCCTCCTCTCCCATACGTTCGGAATCCCCTTCATCTTCGATGACAATGACTTCCCATCCGAAATCGACGTTCTCTTGCCTGGCAATGGATTCTAAACTAATCCATCCGATAGGACCGCCTTTGTACATTGGCACTCCGATTGTAAGC
>CALAHF010000142.1 GCA_937891465.1 uncultured Verrucomicrobiales bacterium
AGCAGCTGATTTGTAATCTGCAGGTCGTCGGTTCGAGTCCGACAAATGGCTCCATTATTATTAACGAGTTACGATATTTAATGGAGAATAGAGTTCGATGCCGTAACGGTTTCGTAACCGTTTTTTCTCGATTTTCGCACTGTTTCGGGTAGATTCGTGACCATGGCTCTTGGTTCACAAGTAACGATTAAGGCAGTCCGAGGGCATCCTCGATATAAATGGCGGGCTAATTTCATTGAGGAAGGAAAGCGAAAACAGAAGTATTTCGCCACCAAGCGGGAGGCTGAAATTTGGTCGGAAAATCGAGCCGATGAATCGCTGGAATTCGGAACAGGTTCCTCTGTCAGTGCTGAAGAGCGTTCAGCGGTGATCGAGACACGGGAGAAACTTGCGGAAGTTGGATGGGATATTCGGGGGGCGATTGAATTTGCCGCAAAAGCAAAAGACCATCTGGCTGCTTTCGATGTCGAACCGGAATCCGCGTTGGAATTCGTCATCGACTACTACAAGCGGACGCAGCGTTCCATATCGATAGATGAGTTGGCCAATGAAGTCGAAACAGCCAAGAAAAACGCAGGAAGGTCGAAACGACATTCTCGTGACATGGAATACAAACTTAAGAAGTTTCGCGAATCATTCGGTAGCCGGTCTGCAGCAACCCTCGAAAGCCGCGAAATCGAGGATTGGCTTCATGGCCTGAAATTGACCCCAGGTTCAGTGAACAGCTACCGCAGGGTTCTAAATCTCACTTTCAACCATGCCGTAAAGCGTGGCTACTGCGCAGCGAATCCTGTGTCTGCGATTGATCGGGTGACAGAAGCTGCAGGAGAGCCTGAAACACTTTCCGTGGAGGAGATAGCCGCACTTCTCACAAACGCAGACGATCGCATCCTGCCTGCATTCGCAATCGCTGCTTTTGCCGGACTTCGCAGTTCTGAAATCGAAGGAACAATCGATCACGAGGGACTGGATTGGTCGCAGATCGATTTTGAAGAGGGAACCATTCTGGTTCGGGCGGATATTGCGAAGGGCAGAAGCAAACGCCACGTTCCAATTTCTGATAACCTCCAAGTTTGGCTCTTCCCTCTTGCAAAACGAAAAGGCAAAGTGTGGCCTGCGAACGGTCGAAAACTGCACGAAGCCACGAGAAGAAAGGCAGGATTTGGGACTCCCGGGTCCGAGACTCCGCAAGAGAAGGAGAAGAGTATCAAGCTTAGGCAATGGCCGAAAAACGCTCTCCGACATTCGTATGCCAGCTACCATCTCGCAACGCACCTCAATGCCGCAGAACTGGTCATCAACATGGGCCATAGTGACGATGCGGCGACTGTGTTCAATCACTACCGAGGAATCGTAAAGCCGAACCAAGCGAAAGCCTTCTGGTCAATCATGCCAGAGAAGGCGGAAAACGTGATCTCGATTGCATCCTGATGAGCAAAGAAAAAGCAACTATCAAAATTCGACTTGAGTTAAAACTTCCCACCAACTTGATCAGTCAGGATACTACAGTCAGGGAATTAGCTGAATTTCTAGCGTATGAGAAAGGCAGAGGAAAACCCGATGTCGATCTTTGGATTTCCATATTCAAAAAATTAGAGCCCAATCACGATAGAGACACAGTCGCTTCTCTCATTCCGGATGCGATAGAGCTTTTTTACGAAAAGATTGCTGGCGGGAAATGGCGGGAAATTAGAAAATCATCCAACCTTGCATTCGGTAGGATGATGCAAAAGCATTTGCCTTCATGGTTCACTGAAAAACCGCCCGCAGTGTCAGATGAAAAATGGGAAGAGAGACAGGCCCTGGAATTTGCGAGCAGAGAATCTTCACCCGGCCTTGAAGCCTTGCTTGCTAACGCGACAGAGCCACCGGATCCGGACGCGATTCAAAAGGTTTACGAGGCAATGAAAAGGCCAGCGATGCTTCAGTTAGGACTTAATCCACTGATAATCTTTTGGGTCACCCCGATTTATGATCTTTCGATTTATCCTCTTTGTTTTTGGAAAACCAAGGCGATCTCGGATCTGTTCGACCAATTCCCAGACGATTATTTTTTTCAGCGGGGCGCAACGACAACCAAAACAAGTTCTACTACTGAGGAAGCTGTTAAGAGATGCAGGCAAAGGTTTGAACTTTGCCAGCCGCCCCACTGGTTTGTTGATGACCTTACATTCGATCGCGATTCGCCCGATAAGTTTGCTGCTTCTTATTTTGAGACTCCCAAAGCAGTGAGGACAGCCTGAAAAATTGATGGTGCAGAGAAAATTTCTCTGTGCACCTTCAATTTGTCTCTTTTGGCTTTCATAGGGAGATGAAAGTAAAAGAAATAAAACAAACTAAGGCAAACTCTGATCAACTCCTGACAACCAGGCAGCTTGCTCGCGAATTGCAGGTAACTGACCGGACCGTTCAAAACCTCGTATCAAGGGGAAGTATCTCAAAAATTCAAGTCGGGCGTTGTGTGCGCTTCCGTTTGAACGCGGTGATGGCGGAACTGGAGGGGGTTGCCGAAGGCAGAAACTGCGTAGCGAAAACAGAAGATAAGAAGTCCGAAAACTAAGAAACCCACCGAACCCGACATAGCGCGGATTAACGGAGGGCATTCTTGGCTGAGTGATCTTACTGCCGTTTCCCGTGCTTATCAATCATGAGCACCATGAAAGTATCAATTGACGTATTAATAGAGGAACCGGGCTACACACTGGCCCAACTACTCTACGCGCCTGAAAAGGTAAAACGACTGGCAATAGTTGCTGGTGTAGTCGGTCCCGAGTTTTTTACCGGGATCAATCAAATCGATAATCGGCAAGACATGCCGCCTACGGTGAAACGTGCGGAACTTGCTAAACTGAAAACGGAGGAACTGTCAGCATGAATAACTTATCGATTCAAGAACTGAAGGAACTCGTCCCATTACAGGCCGTTCTTTACCACTACGGGCACACTGATTTGCCTGAACGAAACGGGAAATACTTCACTTGTCTGTTTCCCGAAAATCACGCTAGAGGCGACCAAGACCCCTCCTGCAACTTCTACACAGGGAGCGACGGCTTTCCCCGCTACAAGTGTTTCTCTTGTGGCGAGAATGGCGATCAGTTCTCCTTCGTGGAGCGCCAGGAAGGAGTGAATGTCTCCGAAGCTAAAAAGATCGTCGCTAGAATTGGCGGAATCACTGAAGGCGGAACATATACCGCCCCTCAGAAGCAATTAAAACGGCCTGTGAAGCCTGAAGAGAAAAAGCCTGTTCAGTTTCCATCCGATCTAAACAGAGGCACAGAGACCGATTGGAAGGCTCTTGGTGAGTTAAGACACCTTGATCCCCAGGCGGTGAATTTAGCAACTGAACTTGGCGTTCTGAAATTCGGAACGCACAGAGGCTTTCCCTGTTGGATCGTAACAGATCAATCCCGGATTGTCGCCGAAGCTCGAAGGCTGGACGGGAAGCTATTTCCTCATTCGGGCAAGAAGTGCGACACGCTCCGAAACAGTAAAAAGAGTTGGCCGGTTGGAATTCAACCACGCCACCGAACCCCGGAAAACTTCCAAAAGATCATTCTCGTTGAGGGTTCAGCCGATCTGATTGCGGCCTATCATTTCAATCATGTTTTCCTCAAAATGGATGCGCTCCCGGTCGCCATGCTGGGAAGGCAATGCAAAAATATCCACCCCGATGCACTGCCGCTATTCAAAGGGCGGTACGTTCGGATAATGCCACACGCTGACGAAGACGGCGGGGGAATGGAAGCAGCGGAACGATGGGCGGAACAAATAGGAGAAGCGGGCGCAAAGTCGGTCAGGGGATTCGATTTTTCAGGACTAACCCGGAAGGACGGGAAGACGGTCTCAGACTTGAATGATTGCACCGTGATTCGCCCCGAAGATGAATCTGAACTGGAGGGACTTTTGCGATGAACCGAGAAATCAAATTTTTAGAACCGAAGCAGGAAACCGAAAGCGATGATTCGGTGATTCAAAAACTCGCTACCCTATCTCAAGTTGAATATGACAGGGTAAGAAAAGAGAAGGCGAAGGAGTTAGGAATTCAACTGAAGACCCTGGACCAAGAGGTGAGCAAATTGAGGAGACCCGAAGAAGACAGCACGTCATTATTCGAGGAGTTGGAGCCGTGGCCGGAAGCGGTCGAAATCGGGCCGCTTCTTTCAGAAATCAGAGATACCCTTGATTCGTATATCGTCTTTCAGGATGGGGCGACTACTGCGTTGCCGTTGTGGATTGCGTGTGCCTACGCCTATGAGCCTTTGCGGATATTCCCAAAGCTCATGGTGGTGTCACCTGAAAAGCGATGCGGTAAAACTACACTGATGGAAGTAATTGAGGCACTCGCCCCGAGAACACTTATGGCGAGCGGAATCAGCCCGGCAGTCGTTTACCGAGTGATCGAAGCCCATAAGCCTACACTGCTGATTGATGAAGCCGACAGGATTCTGCCGAATAATCCGGAGTTGCACGGAATCATTAATTCAGGCCACACCAAAAAGGGCGCAAGCATTTTGCGATGCGACGGTGACAACAATGAACCGCGTCGGTTTTCCACGTGGTCGCCCATGGTCCTGGCCGGAATCAAGCTGGCGGGAGACACGATCATAGACCGTTCTGTGGTGATTCAGTTACGCCGAAAGGTGAAAGGTGAAACTGTTGAAAGCCTTCCGGTAGATTTACCCGAAAGGAAGCGGGATCTTCGGCGAAAACTCACACGGTGGGCCGCTGACAATTCCGGCAATATTGCAGCGGCAATCAGGAGCGGTAGATCGTCCAGTCTTCCCGACATTGGAAACGACCGGGCACTAGACAACTGGACGCCGCTTGCAGCAGTTGCGAAACTTGCAGGAGGAGAATGGATCAACGAATGTGCGCACGCATTCCAAAAACTGACGCCGGAAGATCAAGGTGAGGCAATCGGTGCAATGCTCTTGGAGGATATTCAAAGTATCTTCAGAGAGCGTGCGATTGATCGGATGTGGTGCTGTGACTTGGCGGATGCCCTCGTTGAACTTGAAGAGAGGCCATGGCCCGAGTGGAAGCACGGGAAGCCGATGACAGTGCGGAGCCTAGCCAACCTTCTGCGCGGATACGAAATCAAATCAGTTCAACTAAAAGACGGAGTCAAAAACAGGAACGGCTTTCAGTTGGAACAGTTCAAGGATGCGTTCGAAAGATACCTTTCCGAAAAGTGATCGAGATAGGCCGGAAATCAGGCATTCTTACTCTACTACTCTACCGCCTAAGTCCCGTAAGACTTTGACGCGGTTCCGCAACTCTGCCGACTCAAAAACGGTAGAGTTGCTTACTCTGCCGAAAACCGCCCCGTAGAGTAACCTGGCAGGCTGGAGCCTTAGTCCAACTAGACAGGTAGAGTAGTAGAGTTAAAAAATCGAAGAATTGCGGTCTCTCAAAAATTCTTTGATGTGGAAGATTCTCAGAGCCAGAGTTAGTAATATTGTTCATTGAACAAGACTTGCGCGAATGTTCAACTTTCGCTTGCCACTCTCCGCACCAATTGAGGCTTTCGGTCACTGGGCTGCTAAATCCTTCGTCGGGATCGAGTGTTACTGGCGGGAACCGTTTACAAGTTCCGAAACGGCTCGAAGAAATTTGATTTGGATACAGGTCAGAAGAAGCCCAGTATTTACAAGTTGAACAATTTTCGCTCATCGCCAGAGTGTAAGTGTTCACATGAACACAATCAACCGATTTGAAGATGAAGACCATTATTGCGGGCGGGCGGAACGTCACTGACTCCTTGATTCTTGAATCAGCGATAAAGGAATTGCCCTGGCAAATCTCAGAGGTAGTCAGTGGAGGCGCTAAAGGCGTGGACGTTATGGGCGAGGAATGGGCAGAGAAGAATGGTATCCCGGTTAAGGTATTCAAAGCCGATTGGAAAACCTATGGTCGAGCAGCCGGGCCAAAAAGAAACGAACAGATGGCAGAATACGCCGAAGCATTGTTGGCGATCTGGGACGGAAAAAGCAAAGGAACAGCGAACATGATTAAAAACGCCGAAAAAAACGGGCTAGTTGTTCACGTTTTCAGATTTGAAGAATGAGCTACTCCCGGCCCGACCGACGCCCCGGTAAAAAATCCTTGAATAAGCGAATTCCTATCAGTAATTTGGCCCATAACAGCCGTTCGCTTTTTCGACCTGGCAGCTCTGTCACCATGCATCCCCTCAAACCCAACCGGACTGGCACCACGATGAAACACGTCGAACTTTCAACTCCCTACTGATATTATGAAATGCATACACCTAGTCCAAATAGTCGCGATTTGTTTGCTGTCGCTAATGATATCCTCATGCTCTGAGCAATCAAAGGCGTCGCTCAAGGTTGCCAAGCAAAAAGCGGAGGACCAGCTTGCTGAAACCGTTGGCAAGGGCCAAGTGGCCCTGCAAATGTATCGTGACCGGCACGCGGAGATTGAGCAACAGATCGTTGCGATTAAAGCCATGAGCAAGAGGACTGAGAGGAAGATCAGCGAGAAGGAGGCGCAGTTGGCGTCAATTCCTGCAGGCCAAGCAGAGAAGCGCAAGTTAGTCCAGTCTATGGTTGATCATTATAAAGAGCACAGGGCGATGCTGGTCATCCGTGAGCAGGAGGGGATCAAGGCGCTGAAAAAATCCCACGACAATTACGACATGATAAGAATAAAGGTCGAGCTACTCGAAGAGCGGATCGATTCAGCCAAGGCGATAGGGTCCTTCGAGACCGCCCTTGACCCGGGGACTACCTCAAAAGAAATGAACCGGCTCATCACAATGATGGAAAAAGATCTCGATACCGCTGAGGCCCAGTTTGAAACGGGTGACTTGGATCTTGATATCTAGGATGCCGTGGATAAGGAGGCCGCGGAGCGGTTTTCTGGGATTAGTTGATCGCTGATTTTTGCTAGCTCTGTGTACGATTGTTCTGATCTGTAGTGGCAAACCCAAAAAATATTAAATATGATAGAGTTTATTGTTCTTGTAGTCCTCGTCTCAGTTGTTGCATGGTTCACAGAGTCAGGGGAGAATTGTTTAGTTGGCGGTTTAGTGGTGGCTATTGTCGTCGCCGTCTCAGCTTGGGGTTTGTGGTGGTTTTTTACCGGCGAGGAGCGGCAAAATGAAGGAACTCGTGAACAGATGTTGGAGTTGTGCTTCAAGGCCACTCCGCGTCTCGAAACTACCCTCAACAAACTGCAATCTGAAATCAATAGATGGTCGGACACCAAGAAGAAATTCACCAATATGCGGGACGCTTCACAAACTGAAGGCGGGCGTTCACTGGCGAAAGAAAAGCTGGCTAAGGTTGACGAAGTGCTGAACGAGCTGGAACATGACCATAATAGTGTGCTTGAGCAGGTCGAAATGATTGCGATCGAGTCCACCGGGCAACTTACTGATTTGGATAGGAGGACACTAGAATCATTGAGCAACAAAGTGGAGGAAACAGTGCGGGACGCGCGCGAACTCAGGGAGGGGCTGGCCGGGGACTAACTGCGACCATGTTAGGATGATTCGGATGGCTCGCTCGTAATATCGTTTTATTTAGTGAGTAGACTGTTAGATAAGATTTTCGCGCTGCTCAAATGGCCTGCAGCGATTGTTTCTGTGTTATTACTCCCAAGTGCGGCGCTAGCACTCATAGGTCTGATGTTGGAGTGCATCTCGTCGCCGGTTCTAATGGGAGCCTTCTTCGGGGGTGCTTCTCTTTATATGATCGTTTGGTTTGTTATTATAAGGCGCACGCGTGCATCCATCATCTCCACGTTTGAACATGAGCTTACCCATTGCATTTTTGCTTGGCTGACCTTGCACCGAGTCACTGACTTCAAGGCAACATGGAGTAAAGGTGGGCATATGAACTATGAGACGGAACAGGATAATTGGTTGGTCACTGTATCCCCGTATTTTTTTCCCACAGCACCCTTGATCCTGCTTCTGTGTTTCTGGTTTTTTTCCGATTCCGGGATAGCAACGCATAATTTTCTGTTGGGCATCTCATTTGCCTATCACCTAACGAGCACACATACTGAGACTGGTGTTCACCAGACTGATCTGCAAAGGGTCGGATTCATTTTTGCTATCATGCTTCTCCCCACGGCTAATATCGTTTTTTCCGGGGCCGTTATTGCTTTTGCCTGCGGTGGGAGTGCTGCGGTGGCGGCTTTTATTGGCGGCGTGCTACCTTGAATTCGATGAGTCAGGGCCACCGTAAGCTTGAGGACAACTTACTGGACCCCCTCAAACCCGGCCGGACCGACGTCCTGGACCCCCTCAAACCCGGCCGGACCGACGCCCCGGTAAAAAATCCTTGAATA
>CALAHF010000143.1 GCA_937891465.1 uncultured Verrucomicrobiales bacterium
CGCCGAAGAAAGAGGAAACTGCTCCTGCTCCTGCCCCTGCCACGGATGGTAAAGCTGCCGCGCCAAAGGCCAAAGGAGACGATGCCAAAGCAAAAGGCGAGGAGCCGAAAGCTAAGGGCAAAGCAAAAGCGAAGCCAAAGGCAAAATAATACGCCTTGGTTGTGTGCTTTGATTTTCTACTCATTTCTTAACGAATGGAAAACAATACTTTCGATTCTATTCGTGACGCAATCCAATCAGCAGATCGGATTGCTGTCGTGAGCCATGATCGGCCGGACGGCGATGCGATCGGATCCACCCTGGCTCTGACCCTGTTTTTGGTCGGGCTTGGTAAAAATGCCATTGCCGTGAATTGCGATCTGGTGCCGGACAGTTTGAAGTTTTTACCCGGGATCGACTCAATTCGCAAACCGGGCTCGTTAGCACCCATCGAAGCTGATGTGGTGATTGCGGTCGACGCTGCGGGGAAAAACCGAATTGGTGATGCGATGTGGGACTCGGTTCCTGTTTGCAAAACGCTGATCAATATTGATCACCATATCAGCAACGATCACTACGCTGACCTCAATTACGTCGATGCGGAATCGCCTGCGACCGGCGAAATCATGTTTCAGTTGATCGAACACATTTCAGGAAAGTCGGCAGTCACTCCAGCCATCGCAGCGAACCTTTACGCCGCTATTTCGACGGACACGGGAAGCTTCTGCTACCCAAACACAACCGCAAAAACCTATCGCATTGGGGCTGAACTCATCGAGGCGGGGGCAAATGTGGGTCAGTTAAATCAACAGCTTTACGAGAGCTATCCTCAACGTCGTGTCGAGCTGCTGCGGGAGCTGCTCCAGAAAATGGAGATCCACTTTGAAGGCCGTTTTGCCTGTCTTCAGCTCACGCTGGAAGCAGTCAACCGACTTGGAATCCAGTCAGGCGATACCGAAGGATTGATTGATATCATTCGCGCCATCGACACCGTGATCGTCGCCGTGTTTTTCGAAGAAATGCCGGACGGCAAAATTCGGGTCAGTTCGAGATCAAAAACTTCCGCTGCAGATGTCGGGAAAATTTGCGCCGGCTTTGGCGGAGGTGGGCACACCCTGGCCGCCGGAACTCGAATGAGCGGGCCCATTGGCGATGCCAAATCGCGTTTTCTCGCTGCAGTCGAGGAAGTGCTCGAGTTTGAGCTTTGATTTTACTGATTCGATCCGACAGGGTTTATTCAACGAACATACCCTGACTGTTCGAAAACGGAAAACGATCCAACAGGGTCCGTTCATCGAACATACCCTATTAGATCGTGGAAAATATTTTCAACCTTACTTCTTCTCTTTCTTCGGCTTGTGATCTGTGTGGCACGCTTTGCAGCTTTGCGCCTTATCAAGACGTTCGATCGCTGCGTTGTCTTTCTTTCCGCTGGCAACGGCTTCGAGTGCTGCGATCAGTTGAGTGACTTTCTCTTCGTATTTAGCCTGGTCTCCGAGGGGAGCTTTGGTGCCTTTCATTGTTTCAACGAGTTCAAAAAGTGACTTGGTTTCCTTTTCGTCGAGCTTTCCTTCAAGCAATTTCGCCATGGGGCTGTCGTCGCCTTTGAGGCCCTCTTTCATCACTTTTTCGATGATTTCGTGATTTTCATCCGCGATGGTTGAGATCGAGAATGCGATGAGGGCGGCGGCGGCGGTGGCGAATGTAGTGAATAGCTTCATTTTAGAGATTTGAATACTCAACGGGAGCCCCAATTTCAAGAGAAGTTTTCGAAAAAATTACGGATTCAGGCCTGACCCCACGTGGAGTCGTGACCGCGAGTGTCGATGTGGATAAAAGCGCTGTAACCGATCCCGCCCCGGAAAACTCCTTCGGATCGCAGCGTTTTGGCCATAGCAAAGGCGGTTTCAGAACCGCAGTCGAACATCAAATCGAGAGCACAGTTTTGCATGTGATAGGACCGCGATGCCGCGCCGGGGCATTTCGCGTTGTAGGCGGGCGAGCGATAGGCTGAATTGATATAGTTGAGCTGAGATCCTAGTCGAGTGCGGATTTTGTCGGCGACACGCAGGGTAGGGGCCATGTGCTTCCACAGCGTTTTTGGAGGAAGCTTATTGGCAACGCCACTGCGAACGTTCCGGTGAGGGCGAAGCACTTCGTGAGGACGGATGTATTTTAAACCGAGACCGCTCAGGTAAGCCGCGTAATTGGTTTCATTGGGAAGAATGACCGGTTTGGTCTACTTCGGTGTCTTCGGAGCATTTTTGAGATCAACGATCAATCGCTCGCCTTCGTCGAGTCGCTCACCAAATTCGCGTTTAGCGCGTTCCAGAAAATCACTTCCCGAAGTTTCCAGCCGAGCCATCAATTCAGAGAACGTCTCGCGACTCATGGGCTCGCGGGAGCAGCCTCTGATGACCGCTCCGTTGATGCAGCAAGTCCGCCAATAAAGCGTCTTCGGCGGCTCGGAGAGGGCAGGACGATCGGTTCGGCGGGAGCTTCTACGACGATCAGTTTTTCGTGAGCCTTGCCGGGTTCGGGGAGTTGTGGGGAGGAGTCTTGAGCCATTTACAAAAAATAGGAAAGGGGAGGAATTGGAAAAGGTAGTCTATCCCCGGGTGCTCCAATAGCGTCACGGTTCAACGTATTTTTCTACGTTTTCTCTCCGTTAAATCTTTCACTTATTTTTCAAATCAACCGCGACGAGGTCTCCTTCGGCGTTTCGGGCAAACACACGGCCGTCAGCCAAAACGGTTGGCGTCCAGCAACGTCCCCCGAGAATCTGTTCGCGGTTTTGTATTTCAAATCCTGATTTGCCGCCTGTGGCCAAAATAAGTTCTCCTTTTTCGCCGAGAATAATGAGCGTGCCGTTTTTATCAGCGATCACCGAGCCGCAGCCGAGCCCTTCTGATTTCGGAACCCGGAAAACCTCGTTGCCCGTGGCCCATTCGATGCCGACAAATTCTGTGGGTTTTCCCATGTGGGCATTCCCGTCGAACCCGCAAAGCACTTCATCAACCAGGACTGAATTGTTCATGTGATTGCTCATCGCTTTGTTTTCGTAAACTGTGGTGAGTGTCTTATTTTCGAATCGAAACAGGGCGCAGCCGCGTTTGTAGCCGGTTGAGATAAAGATTTCGTTGCCAACGGTGATCGGCGTGGTGGAATTGGTGTCAAAACTGGTCTCCCACTTAGTGAACGCCAGCGTCTTGCCATTTTCCGAATCGAGGATGACCAACCCGTCGGTTTTTAACACGGCGAGTCGTTCTTTCCCGCTCTCCGAAAACAGCGCCGGCGTGCCATAAGACGGGCGATACTCCTGACTCTGCCAAATGACCTTTCCCGTCAATTTATCCAACGCAAACGTCTTGCCGCTTTCGACAAAGACGGTGTTGCCATTTACAAGCGGAGAGCCGGAATAGCCCCACTCAGGTGGCTTGCTGATGCCTCCGAGGGTTTTCAAATCGAGTTTCCAGACCGGCTTTCCTTCAGCCAGGGTGAGGCAGTGCATTTGGCCATCTTTGCTGATGACATAAATGTTTACTCCACTGATGACAGGGGAGGCTGACGGGCCCCCTTTATGCAAGCGGGGGAGTTGTTTGGCCCCGTAGGTGAACTGCCAGTTGACCTCTGCCGAGGCCGGGTTCAGGGAAAAAATGAACTCTTCGCCCTTGCTGTGGCCGCTGGCGATGAGTGAATCCCCCATAACGGCGAAAGATGAATAGCCTTCACCAATCGTCCGCTTCCAGATAATGTTATCGATTGCTGGAGACTCCGGAAGCGCCTCACGCGCGATTCCATTGGCATCAGGTCCGCGCCACTGCGGCCAGTTTTCGGCGAACGCGGAAGTGGCCCAGCCCATGGTAAGAAAGAAAATCGTAGCTGATATGGAAATTCGACACTTCATCATTCAACATCGGCAAATCTTACGAAAAACCAATTGAAATAAATTAGTATTCCAGTGTAGCGTTCTAAAAAGAAACGGAACAATTTTTTAAAATATGGCTGGATATTCTAAGTTCATATGGGGGGCAGGGTTGGCGGTTGGACTTGCTCTGGTGTCACAGTTTTCTGCTTTGGCTGACGAGAAGAAAAAAGCGGAAGGCGATAACTTTTCACAGAAGCTGAAGGATCGTTTTCCCAGTGAAGCTAAGCGGGGGGGGGGGAGCATTTTCTGTTCAGTAAAAGATTTGGATACCGGCGATTCCAAAAAAGAAGCTCCGAAAGAAGACGCTCCGGACAAAAAGAAGGCCGATGAGAAAAAGCCTGAGCCAAGGGTCGTAAAAGAAGCCTCCAAGGATGAGGAGAAGCCAAAATTCATGTTGGCGGACCTGTTTAAGAGCAAGTCAAACAAGGTTGATGAAAAGGCCCTGAAGGACGCCACGGCAAATGGCGAATCGGAAGAGGTCAAGGATAAGAAGGAGGAGATCAAGCCGATGCTTGTTTCTAAGCCATCAGATTCCGAAGCGAAACTTGATGAAATAAAAGACGAAGAGAAGTCTGCCCGACGGGTTTCGGCACCGAAGTTTTTCGGAAAGAAAACTACGAAAGTTGAAGCGCCCGTCGTCGCTGAAACGACGCCTGCCAAACCCGAGGAAGTAGATAAGAAAGAGGGTGCAGATACCGACGATCCCAAGGCTAAAGAAAAGAAAAAAGAGAAATCGAAGGGTTGGGCATCGAATTCAAAACTTTTCGGAAAGAAGTCGACGAAGGCTGAAACGCTGGTCATTCCAGAGGACGGTCTCACCAACAAACCAGCGCCGAAGGTCGAGTTCTCCAAGGTTGACACCAGCAAAGACCTTGGTGAAGGAGGTGATTTCAGATCGTGGGATGACCTGCCTTATAAGCGCAAGTCATCGGTAGACCGCATGATGGGCAAGTTGAACATCAAACGAATATCACCACGTCCGGCAGCAGGTTTGCCAGGACCTCGTTTGCCCGGCGGTCCGTCGAAGCCTGCTCCGAAATCCGAATAAGCGTTCTATTTAGCGACTATTTGCGTCTTTCCGTGAATTGGCTAGAGTCCGGCCACGTTTTCTAAATGGCGGCTTCTGACGATACAACATTGAACTCGGGGAGAAGTCCCGTGCAACTGGCATGGTGGCTCATTATCGGAGCGGCCATTTTTCGGCTGGTCTACACGTTTGTCTATCCGATTCAACCGGCGGGCGACGAAGCCTATTATTGGGATTGGGGACGACGTCCTGATATCGGCTACTATTCCAAACCGCCGATGATCGCGTGGATCTATGCGGTCGCTGATCGTATTGGAAACGGCACGGTGTATGGAATTCGGCTCTTGCCGATTTTCTTCGGCACAATTTCAGCATTCTTGCTTCATCGGCTCGCTCGCGACCTTTTCGGGGCGCGGATTGCCCTCATTGCGTTGCTGTTTGCGATGGCAATGCCGGCGTTTGCGATCCTGAATCTGTATCTCACGATCGACGCGCCCCTGATTTTATTTTGGACGGGAGCGTTGCTCTGCTTTTGGCGGTGGACAGAATCCCGGGCCGCGATTTGGCTCGTCGCCCTCTGCTTTTGCCTGGGTTTGGGGCATTTGACGAAACAGATGATGATGGTTTTCCCGGTTCTGGCTGTGATTTATTTGGCAACGTGTCCTGAAAAGCGGCATCTCCTGAAATCGGTTGGACTTTGGGTGTGTATTATCTTGTCATTTGTATTTCTGACGCCTCCGCTGGTCTGGAATTCACAGAACGAGTGGATCACGTTCACTCACACCAGTCACCATTTCGAAAGTAACGCGGGCGAGACCCAAGCCCCATTCTGGCAACGGTATCCGATCAATTTTGGAACGTTTTTTGGAACTCAGCTCGGCGTGTTGTCCCCGATCACCGCGATCTTTTTGTTTATCGCGATTTTTGTCAGTTTTCGGAAATTCCGATCGCTTGATCCCAAGATTCGCTACCTCGTAATCTTCGGCGGTTTGCCAATTGCGTTCATGTTTTGTATGTCCTTTCGTCAAGTCATGCAGCCGAACTGGGCCGCGGTTTATTACATCTCTGCGATTATTTTAACTGCGGCATGGATATCGAAAAGCACCTTAAACCCCCGTTGGCAAAAGGCGGCGTTAATTACAGGATTCTCGATGATTGGATTGGTTTACATCATTCCGCCGATCCTGAAACTGGCCGATCGGGCAGGGCACAAGATACTCGATCCAACGCGGCGGACGCTGGGGTATGCGGAATTGGGCACGCGAGTGGATGCAATTCGTACCGCGAAAAATATCCCCGCCGATGCGATCGTCGTTGGCTTGGGGCATCGTGACACTGCGAGTGAACTGGCGTTTCACCTTCCAGTGCAGCCGCGAGTCTATCGCTGGGAGAAGCTCGATGTCATCGCGTCACAATACGAAATGTGGCCGAATCCAG
>CALAHF010000144.1 GCA_937891465.1 uncultured Verrucomicrobiales bacterium
GTTTCCACTCTCCACAAGTCTCTCGGCATTCCGTGAATGGCCCGCTAACCGCCCCAGTCTCGATATCGCGGATTGATGGTGGATAGCGCCTGCATTCACCGAAGCCCGAGGTGGACAATCCTGAAAATTCGCCACCGGAGGTTTTCCAAAATTTACAGTTGCTGCATTGTTCGATCATACAAAACCGGAATACTGTATTTTTGAACAAATTTCAAATTCTAACTCCGATGGAGATCACCGACTTCCAAGCTGTGAAAGCCGGATTCAAGGGCGAATCTAATTCAATCCTTATCCGTCAGCCTTTTCAGACGAGGCCGAAAGGCATTTACATAACGGTTCAAAGCGTCAGCCATGAATTCCTTGATCTCGTCGCGGATCTCAGGGGCTTTCGCTTTTCCTTTCCCATATTCTCGCGAAGTCGAAACCCAATGTTTTCCCCCATCGCCCCCATCTTTCCATTCCGGTGTAAATCCCAGTTCTTGATCAATTTTCTCGCGTTCATTTAATAGGGCATTGAAAAGCCTATCCCCAAGTTCACCCTTGGTAAATGTCAGGGAAACGCCAGCATGCCCCTGTTTCTGAACAAAGTAGGCACTTACCCACGCATGATTCATTCCTGGAGGCATTGGAAAATAAATGAGCCCTGTCTTTGTAACATTTGCTATTTCTTGTTGAGGGTCATCAAGACGGAGTTCTTCAAGTAGCTCGCCCCAGAATTATTGATAGGAATTTGCTTATTCATAGATTTTTTATCGGGGCGTCGGTCCTGCCGGGTTTGAGGGGGTGCAACCCCGTTACTTTTTCGAAGGCGAGTCGATGCTGACCGTTTTAGAAAGTCTTGCCATCGCCGCATTCAATTCGCGAATCTTGTTCGAAAGCGTCGCCACCTGATTCGGCAAATCAAGCACCACCGAAGTCCCATCGAGAGCTGCCTCCGCTTTTTTGATCGATTCGATTTCAGCCTCGACCCGCGCGTCATCCATCCCGTTCACAATCACGCCGATCACCAAATTCAGCATCACCATCGTTCCCAACAAAACAAACGAGACAAAGTAAATCGTTGCCAGAATCGGCTGCGCTTGGGGTTTAAACTCCGGGTAATTGGCCGCAAGATTCGCTTCACTGATGTTGTAACCTTCATACACATCCGAACCATAGATTTGGAGATACATCACGTCCGTCCAGTCTTCCAATGTCACGATTCGGAAAAGCGACAACAGCGCGTCCCCCAAATGTCCAAAATGCACCGGGTCATTGTCGGCAAAAAACATCACCCCCGCGACCGCATACACATAGAAGAGGAGCAGTAGCAAAACCGAAACGTAGAGCATCGAAGGCAGACTTTTTAGCAGTGCGCTGACCAACAATTGCAGCTTTGGCACCGCCGAAAGCAACCGCAAGACCCGGAGCAATCGGAAAAGCCGCAGCACCGGACCAAAGCCGCCGCTCGCCGGAATCAGGCACACAGCTACGATCACAAAGTCAAAGACATTCCACGGATCTTTGAAAAAATCCTGCGGTCGCGGAGCCAGCGCAATCACCTTGATGATGATCTCAAGAATGAAAATGAGCAGCACGCCCCAATCTAAAATCTGAAGAAGCCCGTGATACTTCACCGCAGTCGGTTCGTGAGTCTCGATACCGACCAGCGCACCCGCCAGGAGAATCACGCCAATGATGAAGCGGTTAAAGAGGGGCGACGCAACAAGAGCCTGACAACGCGATTTATTGATAGGAATTTGCTTATTCAAGGGGGGGTATCGGCGCGTCGGTCCGGCCGGGTTTGAGGGGGTTCAAAATATAGCCTGGCACTGTTTTTCACAAGAATCGTTCATTTCGGTTAACGTTGTCAACTGATAGGAATTCGCTTTTTCAAGTGTTTTTATCGGGGCGTCGGTTCGGCGGGGTTTGAGGGGGTGCAAGTGCTCCGGCTCGACGGGACAAACCCGCTACAGTGGCAGTAGTCAAGAAAGTCGTCGGGCATAACGTGATTATTTACCGCCTGCTGGCGTTTTTCTTCGGAGTGTTGGGGATTCACAATTTCTACGCAGACGAGAAGTCGGAAGGCTGGGCCAACTGACTGATAGGAATTTGCTTTTTCAAGGATTTTTATCGGGGCGTCGGTCCGGCCGGGTTTGAGTCCGTGGATGCGAATGCCGGTTTTTGGGCAGGGCTCGATCAAGCTGAGGCGGATGCGTTGCTAGGGGAAATGAAGGGCAAAGGGCTGGTGCTGGGTTATGCCGGGTTGTAGGTGGATTTCAGAAAGGACGAGGAGACTTTCAAGAATGGGCTCGCCGAGCTGCCGAAGCAGGCGGCTGGGTTGAAGCGGGCGGGGTTGAAGCGGATCGGGACCTGGCTGATGCCGTGCCACGATGAATTGACCTATCTGGCGAACTTCAAACAGCACGCCGACCGGTTGCGGGAAGTGGCGAAAGTGTTGGGGGACTCGGGCTTAATGTTAGGTTTCGAATACGTGGGAACGGCCAGCCTAATGGCTTCGAAAAAGTTCCCCTTCCTGCACACCATGGCGGAGACTCGCGAACTCAACGCAGCGATCGGGACGGACAATGTGGGATTGGTTCTGGACAGCTGGCACTGGTGGCACTGGTGGCAGGCAGGCGACAGCGCAGAGGCGATCCGGGAATTGAAATCAGAGGAGATCGCGCTGGTGGATTTGAACGATGCGCCGAAAGGCGTCAAGAAGAACGCGCAAGAAGACGGCAAGCGCGAGTTACCGATGGCAACCGGAGTGATCGATGTGAAGCCGTTTCTCGAATCATTAGTGGCAATCGGCTACGACGGGCCAGTGCGAGCGGAACCGTTCAACCAGGCACTGCGCGATTTGGAGGACGATGCGGCTTGCGCGGCAACGTCAGCAGCGATAGACAAGGGCTTCGCGCTGGTGGGAGGGTAGCGCAAGATGTCCCTGTTTTTGAATTTCACAGTCGACTCAAAGCGGCTTCGATTTCCTTTTCAATCTGCGGGAGCGGATTTAATGGCGTCATCGGATCTTTGACCGGCGTGACTTGGTTCGTTTCGGGATTCCAGTTCACTGCACCAAATCTGGCAGGACTGGTTTTGCTGTTTAGAATGTGGTCGCTGGCGTCGCCTTTGTTGTAATGCCAATATTCAAACGGGAAATGCATCATGCCATGCGCTTCCATCATTTCGGTGATTTCGATTCGGTTCTTCAATTCTTCTTCCGTGATGAACGGAGTGCGCATCGGAGTTCGTTCGCTGATATCGAGATAAGAACCGCCCCGCCAGACTTCGCTTCCCTCCTTGCGCCGGAAAACTGAAATATCGATCGCAGTCCCTGACATGTGACTGCCGATTTTGGGAATGTTCGCTACCATCACAATCGCACGACGAAAAACAAACTCGACCGTGGGAAGTTCGCCGCCCAATTCCCAGATGCATTTTTGCAGTACTGCATCAAATACTTCCGGTTTCCTGACGAGTGATCCCTGCATTTTGAGAGTTCGAAATCCCTCTTCGATTTTTAGAATCCAGCCGCGCTCATTCATCTCACGGCCAATTTTCATCACATCCTCGACGAGGCTTTCACGTATGAAATAGACGCGGTCGAGATCGCCCGCGATTTTGGTGTCAGAAAATTGCATCTCAATTCCGGCTGCTTCTGCAGCCGCAGGAATCGAGGCAAAGGCTTCGCCACATTCCTCAACCGGAAATTCGAGGAGTTGCTCGACGAATTCATAACCGAGTTCCATTTGTTCGGCCCAGTAGGCGCGCCTTGCCGTTTCAGAAGTGTCCATGCTTTCAGTTCGGTTTTGATTCAGCATTCTCCGCTTTTTCTAGGCGCGCTTTTTCCTCGGTATCGCGTTTGACGACGTCTTTTTCGTGTTTGGAAAACGACTTAAAAACATCCCCGACGACCTTGTCAGCTAACCTCCCCAGCTCGGCCAGAATGATCGCTTCCGCCTCTGGAGAAAGCGGAGACATCTCAGGTTCGTAACCACCGACTTCATACGAGTCTTTTGTCGCAATGTAACCAATTCGGCCATTTGCATAGCCGACGATGATTGGGATAGCGCGGTCAGCGATCGCTTTCTCGAGCTTAAACCCATACTCCACCATTGGCTCGCCGGGCATCGTCAAAAACAGAAACGGCCCGACTTTCATCGCCATCAACTCGGCATTGACCGGGCCGTCTTTTCCGGGCAATTCAATGACTTCATTGGCAATTCGGATTGGATAAAACGTTTCCCGTTCCTTCAGTTTTTCACGCGTCACACCGAGCGCCAACGCCCGCGTCACGGCGCATCCGAGATCGCGGCCTGCCCATTGAATATCCGCTTCATCCGCGCAGCGATACGGATAGCCCGGCAGATTCGGGCGGATGTCGCCTGCGCAACCTTGCAGGAAAAGGGCGCTGGTTTTGTCATCATAAACGGTTTCAACAAACGTCTGCGCGTCGCCGGGGAAATCCGCCGTGATCTTCGGGTAGCCGTTGGGATAAGGGTGCGTTCCTTTGTCACCCCACGTGAAAAAACACGGATGACACACCGCATGCATCAGTACGGCCAGCGGCGTGAGTGACTCGCCATCGTCAAAACGCAACACCTTCACACGAGGATCGTTCGGCCCGTCCGGATTCAAATTCACCACCGCACGACCATCGATCACTTTTCGGCGATTGATCCCGAAACCGATTCTGTCTTCGCCATAGCCAATCGTCACCGTTTTCATTTTCCCTGAGGCTTCTTTCGCGGCCATGCCGATTTTGTGAACTAACTCCCGTCCATATTTTGAAAGCGCCTCAAAATTCGATCCCGAATGATTATGGGAAGCTGTCACCATAATATTTGCTGCTGGGATTCCTGTTTCTTTTTCGATTTTTTCCCGGACCAGTTTCACCATGTCATCGTAGGCATTGATCAAATCCGTCGTGACAATTGCCGCTTTCGTTTCGCCATCATCGAGTACCAAAACCCCGGCCCGAAGTGGGTCACGCACGCCGGTCACCGCCCGACGATGTCATACCGTTTCCATGCCGTCTACGATTTCAGGTGTGATATCGACTTTCACAACGCCCGCTTTCAGATTCGACTGAGCCGGAAACGTTCCATCAACAACCTGTCCAAAATTCGATGGTGAAAAACAAACGACGGTGAAGGCAAGAACAACGGGAAAATTTTTCATGAGGAATAGACGGTACGAACCAATAGGGTTGATTCAGCGAACCCACCCTGTTGGTTCGTAACATAGTATTTGCCCTTTCGTCCAGCAAACATGGGGGCGCGAATCAATCGGGGAAGAATCCCGAAAGACCCCATGATCAACAAAGGGACAGATCAGGGACTGTTGAAATATTTCGGAAAGAAAAATTGAGAACCAGTCAATCACGAGTCAGGCATCTCGAAAACGGCGAGTTGCGGGAGGTGATCGCTGAGGGCGAATGCTTCGGTGTTCTGAGTATCCAGGCGAAATCGCCCTTCAAAAAGCGGCTGTGATTTCTGGCATTTTTTAGCGATGGGGCCGGCTGCCATCACATAGTCAATGCGCCGATCCGGTGTGTCCGCTTTAATCGTGAACCCGTCGCCCTCGCCTTTTTTCAGAAAGGTGTCGGCGACTCCTGCGTCAATCCAGAGCTGTGATTCCAACGTGTCAGGTTCGTGATTTAGGTCGCCCGCGATCACGACGGACCCATATTTTTCCGCGTCGAGATCGATGCGTTTTATCATCCCCGAAATCTCCCGGATCCGAATTTTTTGATTGTCCGCCGGCATGAGATGAGCCGAGTGAAACGGCAATTTCATCCCCGTCGGAAGTTGGATCAGAGCGCGTGCCCAATGCCGCGTAAACAGGTCTTTGGGTCGATTTTCTGAGACGAGCGGCATGTCTTCCGCTTCGAGAATCTTGTGGGGTGTAAGGATTGAGCCAGGCCAGTTTCCGCCGCTGGGAAAATACCGGTGTTCCATCTTTAAGTGATCCGCGATGGCTTTCACGAGTGGTTCTTTTGGCGATTCAGAAAAGCAAATGATGTCCGCTTTCAACGGAGAAAGTTCGTCCGCGTAGGCTTTTGCGACGCGATCAAGATCGGCCCGAAATTCAACAGCGTCGGGGCGATCACTCGGCCAGCCAGTGCATTTGTAAACATTGTAGGCGACAACGCGGAGGACTGGAACCGAGTCTGCTAATGCTTTTCCGGCTCCAAAAAGAGCGGCAGTTGCGGCAGGGAAAAGTCGACGCGTAACAGATTTCATTCACGAAGCTGCAGCCAATTTGCCAAAAGCGCAAATGGGCTGGTTGCTGAACCCGTCCAGTTTCAGACTTGCGATTAGCGCTTGAGACCGACGCCAAACTCAATGAGCAGATCAATGACAACCCCGTTTTTGGTGCGTCGATCAGCCGCAAATCAGTTTGAAAGTGACACAGCCGAAACGGCGAAGGTAGCCAATAGCTTTTTATAGAACTCTTTATGGAACCACCCTCCACTCACGCAAACAGATCCAACACCGGTTTGCCTTTGTGCGCAACGGTGAAGGGGCGTTTGCTGGGACTGTATAAAACCTGATCAAGCGGCAAGGCCTTCGCGGTAACCCTTATAGGCGTTGCCGCGGACGCGGGCGTGGCCGGGGT
>CALAHF010000145.1 GCA_937891465.1 uncultured Verrucomicrobiales bacterium
AGATTGAGTCGATGACTCCGCGCAACAGCCAGTGGCTTCCCGACGGCAGTGAAATTCCCGAGCGAAATCCCGTCTACCGCATCGCGAAGCGGATTTTGTTCAACGACTTCGGTGCATACGAAGAACTCGATGCCTCAGCGAAACAGCCGGAAACGGTCGAGAAAAGCTGATCCATCAAATGAGTTTGAAGGGAGTGCTCTTTCCAGCTTTCACCTGATGTATCTACGGCGAAGCGGTTACGTTCACTCGAAGGTAAATGCCAGATGGCGACAAAAAGTAACTTCCTCTCCCCGAAGGAGAGGCCACGCAAATTAGTCGCCAAAGACTCCCTATGGTTGAAGTGCCCCGTTGATCAGGAACTGCCCATCGACATCAGAGATGTTGAAGATCGCGTCATCTGCATCAGAAATCAAGTTATTGCCGAACGGTGTGCTTATGATGTCGGTGCCATCTCCACTGAAGAACAATCCAGTGCCTCCGACATTGTTGATGATATTTCCGCCGACAATAGCTGTGCTCGTGTCCGTATCTGAAAGGGTTATCCGAATGCCAGAGCCAGAGACATTCGAAATTCTATTGTTATTAACAGCTAAATTCACATCCCCCCCATCACCGTCTCCGATCTCAATCAAAATTCCATCCCCTCCATCCGCATTATTGATTACGTTATTGCTGACGTCAATATCCACGATCAGCGAATCAAAGCCGTCATCAGAATCTGAAAGCACAATATAAACCGGGTAGGGTGATGAAATAAATTCATTCCCCTTAACGCTGATATCCCAGGTTACTTCGGTGCCAGCCCCATCATAGGTGTCATCGACAACGATTTCGATGCTGGCGTCGGTTGGAGTATCGAAAATGTTATTTTCAAAAACTAATGAGTAGGAATGATTCCCCCCCCCATCATCTGTTCCAACCGAAAGGATAAAGTCGTCCGAATTCTGCCCAATGAATGAATTTCCAATTACGTTCGCTGTGATCGAAAAATTGGCATCATCATTATCTCCATCCGCATAGTACAGCTCGATTCCATCGTCGTTATTGGAAAAAGTGTTATTCACAACGTTGAGAGTGAGAGTTTGATCCGCCGCGTCCATGTCGCCCGCGCCTACATAAATTGCGTCAATAGTCCCAGTGAACGTGTTTCCGACGATATCGAACTTAAATTTGCCGTCCACATCTTCCAAATCAACTTGGAAACCACCGTCACTATCGGAAATTGTGTTGCCTCGAATTGTTCCCGTGAGAGAGCCATCAGGCGCATTATCCCCCACGTCATCGACATAAATCGCATCGCTGCCGTTATCGTGGAGGTTGTTATTTGCGACCAGAAATCGATTGTCTCCGTCGTCATCAAAATTCATTTCCACGGCAGTGCCACCAACTGAGATGTCGTTCGAAACGACATTCACGCTGTCGACGTTGTCGGTATTGATCCCGTCACCTCCTCCGCCAAAGCCGTTGATGATCTCAAATCCGCTCACGGTGACTGATCCAATATCAGAAAACTCAAATCCGCCATTCACCGTCGGCGTTCCACCAAACGTAAATCGACGACCTCCAAATGCGGGAACTCCGACTCCACCGCCCCACAGCTTGACGCTTTTTCCTGCATCAACAACATCTTCTACATACTCCGGGCTGCCATGAACAACGACGTCACCCGCATTTCCAAAAAGAGCGGCGACACGATTTACGCCGAGCTGGACCGTGTTGAGCGGACTCTCGAACGTTCCCAGACCAGACGCGGAACCTCTGATATTGCTGACAAAAACAACTGATCCATCGACGACGAGAATTACCGTTTTGACTTCGGTGTCGATATCGATTTCACGAGCACGAACATTCTCGATGAAATCTGATTCGGCCATGTGGATATTTGCATCCCGCAAAACCTCTTCAGTCATCCGCGAACGAACGCTTCTTCTTGCCGCATCATCAGAATTGGAACTCGCAAACGAAGGCATAGCTCCTCCACTGAATCCAGACGCTGCATACGATCGGCTGGCAGTCGGTTTATCCCGGAGAATTCCAGAAAACATATTCTTGAAAGAATTGGGACCGTCTTCGATCGGAATATTAACCCGAAAGCCAAATACCCAGTTATCACCGGTGATTTCCTCGTCTTCATACCACGCTGTATCGATTGCAAACTTGGAAGACAGTCTCATTTCCGCTCGCGCTTTTACGCCTTCAATGTCGTCTCCATAAGGATTCCCAAAACCGTAATACCCACCAAACAGCCGAAACTCTCCGAGTTCATTGAAAAACGGCAGAAGGTAACCAAGCTCGGTGTCGAAACCGTCCATCGAATCTTCAAAACGCTCGAACAATTGAGTAATCGTCTTCGTCGTTCTAGTGGTAGTGAGCGGCTGCAGAATAGAATACTGTCTGCCAAATGGAGTCCCAAACTCGGAAGAAGTTGTCGTTGTTGACCTCGAACGGCTTTGAGCCTCAATGATATTTGCGTCACTTTCGGCGATGTAATAATTGAAACGAAAGTCCACTCGCTCAGTCAGAACTTCAGTTCCGATTCCCAGCTGGTTGTAAAAATTTCCATTCCGACTGCCGTAGCGGTCAAAAAAGAGGTTAGCACCAATAATTGCATTCGGTCCTGGAAGATATTGGCGGAAGCCACCACCAAAACTGAAACCCGGGTCAACATCGCTACTCAAGCCCAGGCGAGGATAGATAAACAACATTGAATCTTCGCTTGAAAGGATCGGCATCAAAAATTCAACTTGGCCGTCACTTTCACTCTGCCCGGTTCGCGCTCCTAGAATCAAATGAGGATTCCAGGTGAATTTAAAATCAGAATTGTAACTCGCCTTGGCTGAAGCCGACGGCGTTGACTCCTGAGCGTAAACGACGGTAAAATGAAAACAGTGCAATACAAACAGTTGCACAATCAATCGAGCTCCACGATTCATGAGTTTATTTGGTTCCATAAAATAAAGGTTCAAATTGACTATCCTAGGCACCAACATATTGCAATCAAAATAAAGAAAAAACCTCTAGTAAGTTTGTCGAAATAGAGTTGCGCTATTGATAGAAATTGCTAAAGAGTTTACTTGGAACCCATCAGATGAACAACCTTTTAATCCAATTCGTCCATTGGTGCCGTCGTAAGTTTGCGATTGAAGTCGATGGAGCGTCACTCGGATTCTTTCGAATCGTCTGGGGAGGCTTGATGATTGTCGAAGTCTCGAGAAAGCTTGAAAAAGCCACCGGACTCTACTCTGCAGATTATTTTCATTTTAAATACTCGCTAACTCCTTTCGTGGAGCCACTTCCAGAGAATTGGATGGTCTTTGCTGAAATCTGGCTGCTGATCATCAGTGCGGCGATGGTAATGCTGGGCTTGGGATTCCGCTTTTTCGCCGCCGTGTTTTTCCTGTTCTACACCCATCTTTTCCTGATCGAAAAGATGTATTTCAACAATCATTTCTATCTGACATCCCTTCTGGCTTTCCTGCTTATCCTAACCTCAGCAGACCAGTGTTTTAGTGTAAAAAGCTGGTTGCAGAGAAAGAAGAAACAGAGCAATCCCGGTCACACGGTCCCTTTTTGGAACCTCATCATCCTCCGTGCTCAGATAGTCATCGTGTATTTTTTTGGTGGTGTATCGAAGCTCCAAGGAGACTGGCTGCAAGGTGAGCCTTTGCGGCACTGGTTTGGAAACAAGCCTGCAGACCAGATCAAGGCACCCCTGATTTGGTTTCCTGAAATCATCAGACAAGAGTGGTTCGTTTGGATGCTTTCCTATGGAGGAATGATTTTCGATTTTGCCATTGGATTTTTCCTGCTCAATCGAAAGACATTCTGGCCAGCCGCGACCCTCGTCATTCTGTTTCATGTCACGAATTACTCACTCTTCAAAATTGGACTATTCCCAATTATCGGAGTCTCACTTTTAGCCCTCTTTTTTCAACCGCACTGGCCTCGACCGATTTTGGGGAAGCGATTTCAAAAAACGCCCATTCAGAACGATGGCTTCATTGCTAAAAATGCCTCACGCCTAGCGACTCCCGCAGTGACGGCCTTCGTCCTCGTTTACATTGCAGTTCAGGCGCTTCTACCATTTCGAACTCTGAAGTATGAAGGAGATCCCAGTTGGTCGGAAGTGGGCCACTATTATTCATGGCGGATGATGCTTCGGGATAAAGACGCCTATTTAAAATTTTTCTTCAACCCACCAGAGGCTGAGCGAATCCTTGAAGTTTCGGACCAAAAACCAAAGATTGCGAAATCCCATGTTACGAAAATGGTCAAAAATCCTCAGATGATCCTGAGTTACACTCATGCCCTGGACCGCTCATTCAAAGAGATGGGAATCGATGGCGTAGAAATTCGAGTGGCTTCGATCGTCTCCCTCAATGGCCGCCCCTATCAGTTAATGATCGATCCTGAAGTCGATCTGGCGAAAGCTTCCTACGGATTTTTCGAAGTTCCGGATTGGGTCATTCCACTCGAAAAAAATATCCGTCCAGGTCTTTACCCGAAATCGTCGGATGACCGTAAATCCGCAATCGAAAGAGTTTTCGCAGAAGAAGCAAAACCAATCCTATCGACAATTCGGCGGAAAAAATTTAAAGCGCCTCTCGAAGAGCTTCTTGAAAAGGTAAATCATCAAGCCGCTGAAAAATACCGCAACGAAAAAGCAAAATCCGGAGCTCCACGATTACAAGACGATCCACCTACCAAAACGGAATCTGAGGCGTCCAATCCCGCGTCAGGATCTCCGAAAGACCTCTAAATAATTTTAGAGCAATTTATATAGCTGCCGATTCAATTTTTCCATTTTTCGAAACAACAGGGTCTGTTCGTCGAACATATAGGGTTGATTCGTGAAAACCTATTTTGCCGCAACTCCCTGTTTTTCGAGATATAACCGAATGCCGTCGGCGCACATTTCGTTTCCGTTCACGGCTTCGATGGTTTGGACGATGTGAGGCGGGACTTCAGCTTTAAAAGCGCGCTCCATCTGAAATGCGGTGTAGGCGATGTGTAATTCTTCGGGCGAATGCTTTTCGTCGAGGCGATCTTTCACGAATAAAACGGCATCGCGAATCGCGGCTTTGCAGGCTTCGAAATGAGTTTCGGGATCGGTATCGATTTCGCCGAAGTGGGTGAGAAAACAGCGCTCGAATTTTTCTCCGGAAAGGCGATCGAGGCTTTCAAAATAGGCCTCCTGATTGAACTGGGGCGGGG
>CALAHF010000146.1 GCA_937891465.1 uncultured Verrucomicrobiales bacterium
CATCAACTCGCCACGATTTTATGCATTTGCTGTTTGAATATACGGGTGAACCAACGGGGTTGGTTCGTATAAGGGCATTTCGGCTCGCTGCTCTTTTGGCGCTTGGAAAGACGCCACTCCTTGAATTCGTTTCAGCGAGCGTCGATGAATTCCTGAATCAACAAGGCATCTTCGAGCAAATTTTGTGAGGTCAAATCATCGCGGATGGCTTCGAGGGCGATCTGAAATTTGTCGAACAGCTCGCCCTCTTTTTCGTGGCGTTCGTCAGTGATTTTTGTGGATTCAGCTCGGTAGGTGGTCCGAAGCGTTGCGAGTTTTTCCGGAGTTTCGGTGCCGTCTTTTCTCGGCAGATTAATCGAATCAGCGATAGCGTCGATTTCGTTTTGAAGAGCGACGGCGAGCGGGAGATCTTTGGCGGCAGCTGCGGCTTGTTGGTCGCGGGTGATTGCGTTGCGATAAAGTAAATCCAGATCAGCCTGCCGTTGGTCAAAGGGTGTGTTGACTTGTTCGACATAGGCGATTTCGAATTTTTCCTGCAAATCGGCGAGCCGTTTTCCGGCTTCGGATTCGGGATCGATCGTCACTTCGGGTTCCGGTTCGGGAGCTTTAGTTTCGGATTCAACTTCACCGATTTCTTCGTCAGTTTCGGGAACTTTGTAGAGAAACACCATTTTCTGAGAAACGGCGAATTGGACCTGGCCTTTGGCTTCTTTAAACTGGTGAGGTTGCTGTCTTATGATGTCGCGGAAGACTGGGTTTTTGACGTCCCACCGTCCGGTCTTGCTGTTTTTGAAGACAAGTAAATCTCCGCTGACTTGTATCTCTGAAATGTTTTCTTCAACGACTTTGAAGTTATCACCGTCGTTCGGTCCCCAGCCGAAAACCCGCCCGTCTTGTGTGAGAACTGCGGTGAAGCCGATCGTCGCCGCGATGGACTTTGCCGAGGGCAAGTCTGCGGGGACGGTCGATTGTCCGAACTGATTATTTCCCCACGCCGAAACGCTTCCATCTGATTTTAATGCGACGATGTGATCAAATCCGGTCGCGATTTGAGTGACGCCGGTGAGATAGGCAGGAATTTGATTACTAGGAAATTCTCCCCATATGCGAATCGAGCCATCTTTCAAAAGCGCGACGGAAAAACGATTGGCTGCTTTGATTGAGGTCGCGTCGGTCAAATCGTCAGGCACAGTGCATTGGCCAAATTTATTGTTTCCCCAAGCGTAAACGCTGCCGTTGCTTTTCAATGCCAGCGCATGGGTGGGGCCCGCAGCAATTTGTGCAATTCCCGTGAGATCTTCCGGCACATGAACTTGGCCGAATGTGTCGTCGCCCCATGCGGTAACCGTTCCATTCACCTGCAAAGCAACGGCGAAGGGCTCGGAAGCTTTTCGCATTTGTGGAGGGCTTTGGCCGATTTCGAGACTGCGGATTCGTCGAATATCTTTCGGAATATTGAAAAGAGAGGTTTCTTCGGCAGCGAATTTTCCGGCTCGAGGAAGTGCTAAAATATTTTGAAAAGACTTCCGTGCCGGACTGTCAGCGGTTGTTTCTTCGGCTTCAAAACGTTTCCCAATCTTGTTTCTGAACGAACTGAAACCAGGGCGGCCTTTTCCAGGAGGCCGATTCTGAAAGCCGCCTTCGGTACCTTTTTCTGCCGCGATTTCCGGTCTTGGTTTATCCGACTTTGCGGAGACTTCCTTCTTAGGTCCGGGTTCAGTCTTTGGTTTGGAAGGCGTTTTCTTATTTTCTTGGTTGGCGGAATCGTTCTCTTTTTCGGGAGCCGTCTTTACCGAAGCGATTTTTTCCTGCTTCGCTTCGTGGTTTTTTCCGCCCTTCTTTTTTCCGCCGATGATTGCGGCTGTCATGATTGTGCCGACTAAAACCAGGGCAACCGCCATGGCGGCAATAAGACGGCCTTTAGGAAATTTCCCCTGAACATCTGCTGCGGTGACTTCCGGTATGGTGCGGGTGTTGTGGCCTGCGCGAGGACCGACGTTCATTTTTCGGGCTGCACCTTTTTTTGGAGAAGTGCGGATTTTAGAAAGCTCGGTCGAAATTTCGGATGCTTTTTGAAAACGATCTTCTTTCCCCGATTGAATGGCTTTCAACACCACGTCGTCGAGTCGCTGATCGATTTGCGAATTTCCCTGTGAAGGCGTTTTGAACGCTCCCCGGGGAACGTGGCCGGTCAGCATCTGATACATCAGGATTCCCACTGAATAGATATCGGCTCGCCAATCCACGTTTGCAGTGGATTCGATTTGCTCCGGTGCCGCGTAGTCGGGTGTTCCCATCGAGATATCAGCATGAGTCAACGCAGTGGTTCCTTCTTCGATGGGGCCAGTCAGTTTGGCGAGACCGAAGTCTGCCATTTTGACATTGCCCTCGCTGTTAATGAGGATATTCGCCGGCTTGATGTCCCGATGGACGATTCCGTTTTCATGGGCGTATTCAAGGGCTGCACAAATTTGGGGGATCCAGCCATAAAAATGCTCGAGGGTAAGTTGCCCGCGAACGATCAATTTGTGCAAATCGGCGCCTTCGATGAATTCCATCACGAAATAAAGCTGTCCCGAATCGGTCTCGCCAAAATCGTGAACGCCGACGATGTGAGGATGACTCAGAGATGCCATAGCCTGAGCCTCCCGCTCGAATCGTTCCGCAAAAGCAAGCTCGTCGTTGGTAATTGGCGGCAGCACTTTAATCGCAACAAATCGATTCAGCTTTGGCTGCCGTGCTTTAAAAACAGCACCCATTCCGCCGAGCCCGATCATCTCCACGAATTCAAATTGCGGAAGTGCTTCGTTTAATTCCTCAATCGTCGGAGGCGTAAAAAATCCATCAGCCTCTGTCGCGACAGGTTTGTCAGACGGATCTGTGGGTTGAGGATCAGCGGCGTCGGAGTTCACGGGAAAAAGGCAGAAATCTTGAAAAGGTGACTATGCCACGATTGAACCGCGCGTCACCTGCGGAGTTTCGGATCATTTGCTGCGGGGATCGATCCGCAGGTAACGTTCCACCGCTATCATCAACTGACGGCCGACCGTTTCGTAATTTTCAGCCGTGCTCGATGGCGTGTTCCAGGAAGTCTCAAGCGTAACGGCCACGACATGATCGGTGGTGTGATGTGAAACCCAATTTTTACTGATCGCTGTCCACGCTTCAGGATCGTATTTCGCGCCCGATTCCACAGCCCGCCCGGTGAATTTCAGCGGACCGGTGATTTCGGTTTTTGCATCAGCTAGAAATCGGCCGAGATTTTTTCCTCCGAGCGGGCTGAGACTTTCCTTGGGTGGCGTATAGAAATAGGGAAATCGATCATTCGCGCCGGGATTGTGCAAATCGATGAACAAAGCGAGTTTCCCATCCTGATCGGCTTCGAGGATTTGCGCTTGGGCTGCCCGGACTGAATTCCAGTGTGGTTTATCGGACCAATCGCGATTGTGATCCTGCGGCTTTTGGCTTTTTCCACCCGCCCCGCGCGCGACATTGTCGATATCCATGATTGGCACGACGATGATTTCCGCTCTTTTTCGTAATTTGGTGGCTTTGGAGTCATCCGAAACCAGCCAATCGATAGCACCCTTGGCAACCCAACTGGAACCGGATTCCCAAGCATGTTGGCGGGCTTGAATCCAAATCACGTCACGCGCCTTCATATCAGGCGACTTTGGGGCTGAAATCAGCAGGGCAGGGGTGGAACGTCCCTCGCGTGTCTTGCAAAGTTCGAAAGCGGTAGCGTTCTCATGCTGTTGCGAGACGGCATTCACCAATTTTTCCGCATCTGACGGGACAAATGGCGGTCCCCACGCCACATAAAGGATTTTCTGCCTACTAATTGTAGGGATGGTGTAAGAAATTTGCTTTTCCTCTCGAATTCCCGTTTCGGAATGCTGCCACGTTTTTTCATCGTCGAACCGAAAATGCGCCCGATCGGGTGTCGCCCACGGCGCATTGCCCACGTTCACCGTCAGCTTTGAATCTGACTGAAAGCCCTCAATTTTAACATACCACCAGCAGCGCCAGCCTTTTCCCGGATGATCAGTTGGTTCGATCCGAATGATTTGTTTTTCCGGATCGATTTCAGAAACCATACCAGATCCACCTTCGAAATCCGAATCGACGGTTAATTCGGCTTGAATCGTCCCTGTCACAAAAACAAGAAGCGAAGAGACTAATTTTACGATCCAATAGGGGTGGTTCATTGATCAAACAGTATTGAATTGCGGCATTCCTCCTTCTTACCTGCCCGCTTGAATCGGTTTCGCGGGAGAATGCCGTTCGAGATCAAACCGCCCCTTTTTCTTCAGATAGGGGACGATGGTGTCGTCGAAGTAGGTGTAAAAGTAATTATAGCTTCCATCCGTGTAGCTCGAAATCCATGCCTCGTAGGAACCTGGAATCCACAGGTAGAATCCATCGCCGCGGGAATCGTCGTTTGGAATGTAACCACTCAATTGAGCCCAGGGTTCAAATCGGGAGTGATAAAAATCTTTCAGGGCAATGCAGGCATAATATTCGAGGACTTGATTTCCCTCCACATAGTCCGTGCGGGAAAGTCGTCCCTGTTTTGCTTGATCCCACAATCGAAGAAATCCGCCGGCGTTGGTCACGTTCATCAGTTCAAAGACCACCGAAGACCACATTTTACCGAGCGACTGGTTTTCCCATGGCTCGTTCGCTGATTTTCGAATCTTCGAACGCAGACGAATCTGAGCCGGTTGATTTTTCCAGGGAATTGTGTGGTCAGCCTCATAGTGATCCGGCTTTTTCACATCGCTGTTGTCCCAGTAAATTTTATGATTGTTCACCCGCGTGCCAAATCTCTGGGCGACCCACTTCCATATGGGATCCTCTTTCGTAATCGCTTTCCGATTTCCCTGCCCATCAACAAACGACGCCATTTCCGGGCGATCCTTTAACATTGCCGCGACCTGAGTGTTTCCGTGATCTAGATCGATCGCGACCGTCTCGATACCAATCGTGGCGCACCAACCATCGACTCCGATCTCCCAGTCCACATTCCACCATGTGTATGTCGTGCTATTGATCGCCGCGAGCTTCGGGCCGTCGACAATTTTTCCAAAGCGCCCGTCGACCTGAAACCCCAGCTTTTCTCCAGCAGGGGAGGTCCGAACGTTCAAATGTCGATCAGATTGAATTGTGTCTCCTACTATAAAGAACGTTTCTGTCTCATTTTGGCCGTGTAGAAAAGATATCGCGAGGCAAGATGCTGCGATTGGCAGCAGTACACCGAGACAATTGGGAAGACGGCGGGTCATGGAAATTCAGAAGGAAAGCGCTCACAGGGTATAACGCAGTGGCATTTAGGATGCAAGAAGAAGCGATAACCGGAAAACGTAGCGGTGATTCGATGTCCGCAAAGCGGGTAATTGCGCGAAAATCATGAAGAAAAGTATCGACATTTTCGTGAAAACGGCACCGCTATAGTTAACAACTAAAAGTTACAGTAATTATATTTTAGTCGTTGAATTTTTGAGAATGGTTCAGGAGCACACCAAATTCTCAAAAATATTTATGAATAATTAGAATAATCGTAAAAAAGACTCAAAAACAATTGAGATTTTCAATGATTTTCAATGATTTTTAATGATTTTTAATGATTTTTAATGATTTTTA
>CALAHF010000147.1 GCA_937891465.1 uncultured Verrucomicrobiales bacterium
ACATCCTCAGCGCCTGATCGAGAGTAGAAACTGGGGACTCGAGGGACCGGCCATCAGCACGCATCAAGTCACCGGAACCATCGAGAACCCCGAAACGATCGAAATCCCTCTTGAGGTCACCTCCAATACGATTCGCGAGTTCGCGGTGCAGGAGAAACAGCCCAACAACGGCAACCTCAAAGCGCTTTGGAATGCTCACAACGCCCTCAAAAAGGAAAACGGTTACGGCCACCCGCCAGCGATCTGGATCGACTGGGTGGAACTTGAAGGTCCACACAACCCATCCAGCCCCAGGAGCTGGAAACAACGCCGCGAGGTCGAGGAACATGCCAACGCAAAAGTTGGTGGCACGTATAACGGCTACTTCAAACGCGGCCATGATAAGGCTCAGGCGTTTCTGGAAACCGGCAAGCCGCAGAAAGGTATCGTCGATGAACAGGAAGCGAAGTTTCGCATTCGTTCGTTTGAAGAGAACGGTCCGACGTTTCGCCGCTATCTCGAAGATCCACTCACGAAGACCGGCTCATATTTGACGATCCACAACCTGAACAAGGAAGAGTTCATCGCCTTGCCTCCGGAGCAACCTTCGGGCTGGCGGGAAACGAAACACGTCGTGGAGAAGTTGCCGGCCGGTGATTATAAACTGCGATTCCGCATCGGCGCCGTCGAAGGCACGCTGGCCGAGCGACACTTCGTCGATCTCGGTGCCGTTCCGGAAAAGGATCAGTTCAAGCATCTGGCTACCTTTCAGATCACCGGTTCGACGAAAACGCCTGAAATCATCGAAGCGACGGTATCGCTCACTCAGACCGGGCCTCGCAAGTTTGCGCTTCGCGAGAAGCGTGACCCAAAGGGTGATCTGGCCCGCTACCGAGCTGCTCGGAAAAAAACTGGTGTTGGCCCAAAACCTGCGATGTGGATCGACTGGGTTGAATGGGAAGGACCGCTGGGTTCTTCCAATGGTGAATCGACCAGCCTCGACTGGATGGTCAGCAGCGACACTGATCCTGATGAGTCGTCGCGGGCACGCAGGATTCTTGAGCAATTTTCGTACGAGGCCTTCCGGGGCGTCCAGGCGGAGGACGAATTTATCGACCGGCTTGCCAAAATCTTTGCCTCGCGCCGCAAGGCCGGCGACTCCTTCGATGCCTCCATCCGCCTGCCGCTCAGCATCATCCTCGCCTCACCGGGCTTCCTCTACCTCAATGAACCCAACGATGCGGATGAGCGCCGCCAGCTCAGTGATCGCGAACTCGCCGTGCGCATGGCTTACTTCCTCTGGAGTGCCCCGCCCGATCAGAAGCTACTCGACCTGGCGAAGCAACAGAAACTGACCCAACCGGAGATCCTGCGCCAGCAGGTCGATCGACTGATCACCGACTCCCGCTCCGACGAGTTCGTTTCCGGCTTCGTGCACCAATGGCTCGACATGGAGCGCCTCGATTTCTTTCAGTTCGATACCACGCTGCACCGCGACTTCGACGAAAGCACCCGCTCCGCCGCCCGCCAGGAGGTCTACCACTCCTTCGCCTACCTGTTGCGCAATCCAGAGGAAGGCCACCTCGGAAAACTCCTGAAAAGCGACCATGTTTTCGTCAATGGCCTGCTGGCCAACTACTACGGCATCGACGGAGTCACGGGCGATCAGTTTCAGCAGGTCTCCCTGCCAGAAGATTCCCCTCGCGGCGGACTACTCGGCATGGCCGCCATCCACGCCATGGGCAGCGACGGCATCGAAAGCAGCCCGGTCGAACGCGGAGCCTGGGTCTTGCGCCATCTGTTGAACGATCCACCGCCGCCAGCGCCGCCCAACGTCCCGCAAATCTCACGTTTGAAGGATCAGGTTCTGACCACACGCGAGCGACTTCTGGCACACCAGGAAGAAGCCCAATGCGCAAGCTGCCACCGCAAAATCGACCCAATCGGCTTCGGACTGGAGAACTTCAACGCCGCCGGAAAATGGCGGACTGAAGACAGCGACGGATCCGGCAGACAAAAGAAGACCTGGAAGATCGACGCCTCGGGAGCATTCCACAATGGCCCAGCCTTCGGCGACTACCAAGAGCTACGAGTCATCATCGCCGAGCGAGAAGACCACTTCGCCCGCGGCCTCACCGAGCACCTGATCGAATACGCTTTAGGCCGCCCCTTCGGTTTCACTGATGAGGACCTGGCAAACGACGTTGTCAGCTCCGCAAAGAGCAAACAGTTCGCCGTCAGCGAGTTCATTCACGCGCTCGTTCAAAGCAAGGTGTTCCGGACGAAGTGACAAAGGTAACTCGACGCGTAAGCGAGGGACCAGGCTCGCACGAAGACACAAAGACAATTTGACGACACATTTCGTCCTCATGACCACTTCGTGCATTTGAGTGCAATCTCAATTCAGGTCTGTTTGCGAATCGAAGACACTCGCGAGGGTTAACCGTTAGATAACCAGGATACCAAAACCATGAAATACGCGATCACATTCGCAGCCGTTCTTTTCACTTCGATATGTCCTTCCACAAACGCCACCGATCCGCCTCCCTTCAAGTCTCAGCTCTTTGAGAAAGGAACGCTGGTCTATTCGGATGATTTCGATCAGGAGTACAACAGAGAACGATGGGGAGCCCCGAAGAAGAACAAGCAAATCAAGGATGGCAAGCTGGTCGTGACTGCTCAGTTCACATCACGGGAAGAGGCAATGAAGGCACTCAAACGCGACCATCACCTCGGGCTGGAACCGGTCGTTCACCTCAATCGCATCCCGGAAGCGTTTGTTTGTCACCTGCGCTACAGGTTCGAGACGGACAAACTCACACCCGGCAGACCCAGTTTGCAAATCGGCCACCACATGATCGGCCTGGGCTACGTTGAAGGGGGAGGGCATCGAATCAAGCTGCCAGATGGCCCGGAATTCACCGAACCCGAATCAGGGATGAAACTCAACGAATGGATCGACTTGGTCATCGAATACAAAAAGGGTGAGATCAGAATCGACGTCAACGGTTACAGGAACACCTACAAACACGAGGCGGTAACCATCATCAACGGAAAGGACAAACTCGGGCCCCGGTTCAGCTTCAAAGGAGGCCCAGATTGCCAAATCATGTTTGACTCCGTCCGGCTGTGGAAATGCGAAATCTCTGAAAAGCCACGTTAAGACTGGGCGAGATCGGTAGTACAAGAGTTCACGCGCAGCGCGTCGCCCCGACGTGAAACCAAAACAGCTCATTCGCGTCGAGCTCTGTCTCTTTCGTCACCAGTACGCGTTGCTCAAATGTAGATTTCACCAATTAGTGGAGGGATTAGTTGGCGGGACTCATATTCAATTCGATGCCTCCGGATACCACCATCTGACTGCCTAAATCACGAACACCGGTTTTCCAGAGCCATAGAATCCACCGTCGAACGCCTCAACATGAAACTAACCACGGTTGCGCCCACCTTGCGCAACTCAGAACTACGCCGCAAATCGCTGGTGCAGTCAATCTGATGGCAGTATTCGAACTCGTAGCCTCCCCGAAAGGAACCCTCTTCGTTACAATACTCTCTTTTTGAAATGACGTAAGCCGTTGCTGCAAAGGAGCTTGGCGAGTTCGAGTCCCTTTCGGTGGTTCCGCGACGGTCGCAACCCTCTTCGAAACGCTGCCCGGATTCGCTGCGTCGGTCGTGGACACCTCCTGCAATTGCGCGAAACGCGAATCTGCGTCGGATTGTCCAACGATTGTCCAACCGACGCAGATTCGACTTTTCTTCAATGATGGCGGTTGTTCACACCGCCATCCCGAAAAAGTTCGCGGAAATACGCGAGGTATTAGCTTCTGAACGTGATCGATGTACAGAACTGTGCGTAGGTTCCAAGGCGCGAATGTTCGCGCAAGAATCGGTGGACTAGCGCACCAGCAGCGTTTGAGCTCCGTCTCGAAGGATCTCCGTCAAGACGTCTTACGACTCGATGGATGGAAACTCAACCGTTCTCATGCTAACTTCGTGCCTGGTAGCGTACTCCTTGAGTTGATGGTTTAAAAGCAAAACAATTCACTCAAAGTACGCTGCCTTTTGCAACCTCCAATCAACAACTTTGGGTTATATCTCCCGTATTGATTTACCACCCTGCAACACAAATCCGAGGGTAAATAATGCAGCGGACTATCCTTATTTGTATACTCACATTTCTCGTCGCGCCGTCCGCCCTGGCGGAACAGTTGTATGTTCGGCACGATACCGCTCGCGACACGATATCGGTCTTCCAAGTGGGTTTTAACGAACCGATCTTGACGCAAAACGTGCGGCCGGACTTTCGTCCCTACATCCACCCGATCGTAGCGCCGGATCGCCGGGGCCTCTGACGATCATCGGAACGCGAATGCCACCCTGCCAGACCCATCACTTCGCAGAGATCGTCTGCTATGCCATGATGCAATCAATTCACTGGCGCAATCGGTTGGTTCCGATGCGCGCAATCTGTTCAACGAGCACGCCGATGTGACTCGCAACGACAAGGATGAAGTGTAATGGATGAGGTGCGAAGCATTTTCAAAACACTGATGATTGGGCTCAGCTTACTAACGTGCGGCTGTTCCCAAAACACCATCGATGAGCGAGGACCATCAAGGGAGGTATCGAACACAACCTCGGCGCAACTTGATCGTCCTGTGGGCGTCGATAGACGTCTCTACAACGGCATCGTGCTGCCGGACGAATGGCCACCGAGGTACCCTAAAATAACGCGGGACCCGATGCCGGTTCCATATCTCGATAATGTGCCTGCGAGCATCCCAATCGATGTGGGGCGCCAGCTCTTTGTCGACGATTTCCTCGTCGAGGAAACCACCCTAAGTCGCACTTTTCACCAACCTGAAATTTATCAGGAACCGGTGATTGCGCCTGAGGAAGATAGACCCGGAATGTACGCCGCACCCTTTAGTGGGGGGGCGTGCTACGACCCGGCCGACAAACTCTTCAAGATGTGGTATACCCGCGTGGAACCCCACGCCACCTGTTACGCAACCAGTAAAGATGGCATCCATTGGGAGAAGCCGGAACTGGATGTCGAAGCCGGTACCAATATTGTTTTAAATCCAGACGGATTCAACAGCTCGGCGATCATGTTGGATCAGTGGGCCAAGGATCCGAATGAACGATTCAAATACTTCGCCAGCGAAAGGACCGAGGGGATCGAAGGATGGTTCGCAGGGCATCGGACCAGTGCCGATGGGATTCACTGGTCCGAGCTTAAGGGGGCCAGACCCAAGATATGGGGTGACCGGTCGACGGCCTTCTATAATCCCTTTCGCAAGGTATGGGTGTTCAGCCAGCGGACGGAGGACGAGAATGGGTGGAGAGCAAGATCCTACGTCGAAGGACCGACAGCCGAAGAGATGCTGGCAGAGGTCAGATACAACGAGTTGGATACGGTTGAAGGGAAATCGGTGCATTGGGCCGGCGCCGATGAGCTTGATCCTCATCACACGGACGCCAGGTTCGCCCACATAGAGCCGCAATTGTACACCCTTGATGCTTCGCCGTATGAGAGCATCATGCTCGGGCAATTCTCGATATGGCAGGGGCCAGAAAACGACCTTTGCGGCGAATTCAACATCCAGAAGCAGAATGATATTCTGTTAGGTTTCAGCCGTGACGGTTTCCACTGGGACCGGCCAAATCGTAAACGATTCATAGAAGGCACATGGGACAGAAGAAGTTGGCGGTATGGCAACGTGCAGTCCTGTGCTGCAGGCCCTCTGGTCGTCGGCGACAAACTCTACTTCTATTTCAGTGCCCATCCTGCGCCGAAAAGTGAGCGGTGGGATACGGATGCGACTACCGGCCTGGCGATCCTGCGCCGTGACGGCTTTGCTTCTTTGGATGCGGGCGGAAGAAGAGGCACATTGACGACGAGACCCGTGGCCTTCAAAGGAAAGCATCTGTTCGTCAACGTGGATTGCCCTGATGGCGAACTGAAAGTCGAAGTGCTAGACGAAGACAGCCAAGTAATCGACGGATTCTCCATTGAGAATGCGAAGCCGATCGCAACGGACAAAACGTTAGTGCAAGTGAATTGGGAACAAGACAAAGATCTCGCGGCCCTTGCAGGTAAGCCCGTTCGGTTCCGCTTTCATCTGACGAACGGTTCGCTCTACGCCTTCTGGGTCAGTCCTGACGCATCTGGTGCTAGCCACGGCTACGTGGGTGCCGGCGGACCTGGATATACGGGGCCAACGGACACGGTGGGAAAGATACTCGCCGCGGATTTGCCCAAGCGGGAGGAAGACGGCGGAGTGGCCAGCGGGCCCTTCGAAATCGAGACGCCTGCCATGCCGGACCCGATTCCCGATACCTGGTTGACCTATCATCTAGCGCACCCCGGTCCAACCAAGGCGGTTCCCGGCGATCCGAATTGCGCCATCTACTACAAAGGAAAATACCACATGCACTATATCTATGATAGTCACGGCGCTTCCTTCGCACACGTGACCAGTGATGATATGGTGAATTGGAAATGGCAGGAGACGGTATTGACGGAACCATTGATAGGACACGGAATGTTCAGCGGTACTGCGTTCCTCACCAAAGAAGGCAAAGCGACCATCATATATCATGGCGCAGGTGCCGATAGAAACTATATTGCATTCGCGGAAAATGATGCCTTAAGCCAATGGACGAAGCCCATGGCCGTAGAACCTACAACTGCCGACGGTAAACCCGCCGAAATGCGGCACTGGGATCCCGACTGCTGGCTCATGGGCGACACCTATTACGCCCTCAGTGGCGGAGAGGATCCGACCATAGCCACCTCGAAAGACCTCAAGAACTGGCTCTTCCAGGGCAAACTGTTTCACCAGGATTTCCCTGAAGACCTGGGCGTAGCAAGGGAAGAAGACGTCTCCTGCGCCAACATGTTTAAGCTCGGCGACAAATGGATGATGCTGTGCATTAGCCATGGACTGGGCGCCCGGTATTACTTGGGCGATTTCAAAGACGGAAAATTCCAGCCTGATCATCACTCCCTCCTGAACTGGGCCGCGTGGGATCTATTTGCGCCGGAATCGCTGCTTACCCCTGATGGGCGCCGGGTAATGTGGGCCTGGTCGACACCCGGGGTATTCGTCGACCAGCGTGTTGAGCGGACGAAGAGTTTTGACCGATTGGTGAAAGAACTTCAGTCCGGCATTCAATCGCTGCCCCGAGAACTCAGTCTTGACGATGACGGCATGTTAGAGATCAGGCCGCTGAGAGAATTGAGCAAACTTCGCACCCATCAAAAAGAGCTAAAGGACATCACCATTAAGTCGGGGGACACCCAGGTGCTGAAGGATATGGAGGGCGACACAATTGAACTGGAAGTTGTCTTCGATGCACCCAAGGCCAGCGAATTTGGGCTACGCATTCTCGCCAACGCAAAGGGCGAAAACGGGTTCAAGATCGCGTCGGGTACGGATCGCGACACCATCACGCTGGATTATGTTGAACCACCCTTTAGCCTGAAAGAAGGCGAAGACCTCACGTTACGCATATTCATCGACAAAGGGATGATTGAAGTGTTCGCCAACGACCGCCAGGCCGCCGTTGCCTGGCATGATTACGAGCCCGAAAATCAGCATATTGCCCTGTATGCCAACGGAGCTGAGGTCAAGGTTCGTAAAGTAACCTGTTGGTCAATGAAATCCATCTACTGATGGATCTCATTCGTCTCTGGAAACCCTGAGCATCACTAACAGAATAGTGTGCCAACTGGCGATTGAGAGAGGAAGAATAGCATGAAGAGGAAATACAAGGTATCGAGTTTGAGATTCGTAGCATTCATCTTGACCGGCATTGTTTTGGCAACACTGCAGGTCTTCGCACAGGAGAATCCCCTCGAGGGTGTCGCGCGGGAACTCGTACTTGATAAGAAGTACATCATTTTTCCTGTAGCTAGCGAAATTAATGAGGAAGATAGCGAAGTTCAGGTACTTGAGCTTGAGGTGGATGGCGAAAAAGTGCGCGAGTTTAAGATTCGACTCGCTCACGGTGAGCCAGCTTATTGGTTCTTCATGGAGACGAAGGAATTCACTGGGAAGAGGGCCACGCTCAGAGCTTTGCGACTTGCCGATGACCAGTTGGACAGCTTTTTTGCCATTCGTGTTGCTAGTACGTTTCCAGGCGAGGATGAGGTCTATACTGAAAAATTGCGTCCCCAATTGCACTTCTCTTCAAAGCGGGGTTGGAACAATGATCCGAACGGGATGATGTATTACAAAGGGGAGTATCATTTGTTCTATCAGCACAACCCCTATAGCGCGCTCGGAGGAAATATTGGGTGGGGCCACGCGGTTAGCAGAGACCTGGTTCATTGGGAGGAATTGGGTGAAGCGATCCACCTGGATGAATACGGAACCATATTCTCGGGTTCTGGTGTGGTTGACTGGAATAATACCACCGGTTTCCAGACGGGTGACGAAGCTCCTTTGATTACCATCTACAGCTATTCCGGCGAAGTTGACGCAGGCCCATGGTCAGAGGGGCAGCCGTTTACTCAAGCGATTGCCTATAGCAATGACCGGGGCCGCACCTTTACCAAGTACGAAGGCAATCCAGTACAGGGCCGTGTGAGAGGGCACAACCGCGACCCAAAGGTCATTTGGTGGGAAGAAACAAAGGAATGGGTCATTATATTGTGGCTCGATGAAGGTCAGATGGCTTTCTTCCGATCAGCAGACCTAAAAACCTGGGACCTGCAAAGCATTCTGGAGACCGGTACCGCGAACGAGTGTGCGGAACTATTTCAGTTGGCCGTGGACGGCGACGAGAACAATAAGAAATGGATTTTTTACGGTGGAAGCGGCGACTACTTCATCGGTGATTTTGATGGAAGTCGCTACACGCCAGAAGGCGAACTAACACGATACTCTTATGGGAACTGCTTCTATGCCTCCCAGACCTTCAGTGATGTCCCGAAGGAAGATGGCCGCCGTATCCAAATGGGATGGGGTCTAAATCATGTCAAGGGCATGCCTTTTGATCAGATGATGACTTTCCCCGTGGTACTGACGCTACATACCACCGAAGAAGGTCTTCGTATGTTCGCGAATCCCGTGGAAGAAATCGAAAAGCTGTATGCTAAAGAGCATGCGTGGACAGAGGTCGCGATCCCTGCAGATGATAGCGTTCCCGCACCTGGCGTCGAAGGTGAACTCTTCGACATCGAAGCGGTTTTCGATGTCGGTGATGCGGGAGAACTTGGGTTGAGTATCCGTGGTGAAGAAATCGTCTATCACCCCAAAGAAGAGCAACTGGTTTTCGGTGAGCAAACTGCACCCCTCAAGGCAAAAGATGGCAGCATTCGCCTGCGGTGTATCGTGGATCGCACATCTGTAGAGATTTTTGCGAACGGCGGACAGATCTACATGCCATGTAAATTACGCGCTGATGATGACAACAAGACGATAGCAGCTTTCGCACGAGATGGTGCAGCAGAAATCAGATCCATCAAGCTCCGCGAACTTAAGTCCATATGGAAATAAAGAACCTGAAACCTAGCCTTCGCTTCCCTGCAACTATCCCGCGGTTTCGGAAACGCAGGCCGTAGTAGGCGGGTTGCAGGGCCAGGCGGTTCCGAAATAGGAGAAGTTTCATGAAATTCAGCTTTATGTATTTTTTATTGATGACTGCGCAGCGAAAGAACTCGTTGCTAGCGTTTTACTCGCTAAATACTGGGCTTCCGCTGGGCGCCCTAGGCCCATTGGCTGCGCTGAGGTCAATAGTTGTGTTCTTTGTGGGCGCATCGTGCATACCATCTTTTGCGGAGACCAAACTTTTCGATATGGATGAAATCCACGACGTGAGCACACTCGCAGTCGAGGTCATTAAAGACTGGCATGTCGTTGAAGGCAATCCGCCGACACGCCAGAAATGTGTCACTATTCGTGTCGGTGAAGCCTGGGAGGGGCAGGAATACCGTGTGCCTCTTCGTATGATTGTGCCAGTAGATCGCAAAGCGAAGGGATTCCATCTGACTACCGACTATGAAGAACCTGAGGTATTGAAAAACGATGCTCGCATCAGCAGTTTAGACGCTGCTCTTATTGCCGGCGGCGTTGGCTTGGTCCAGACAACCATCGGCGGTGAACCGCGGGACTTTCGTGAAGGATTATCCAGACGTTTTATTGAGACACTCAATCCTCATTATGCCGTCCAATACTGGGGATGGCCCGCAACTATCATGCGTGCAGTTACTGCGGCCTATGCTGAGAACGACCATTTCGAAAAGGGCAAGGTTGCCGCATCTGGCGGATCCAAGCATGGCTCCTCGCCAACGGTCTCACTCATCAGTGATGAACGAATCACAGCACTTTACTCAGAGGTCGGAACAATCTCTGATTCACCAATACGCTTATGCGATAGAAAGGCATGGGACGCCTTGGAAGCGGAAAATAAACGCTTCTTTGAAAAGGTGGACAAGGGCGAGATTCGTCTCGAGCGCGAAAAAGAATTCTACACGGGATTCATTGGTGGAACCTTTGGGCCCAATTACAACTACGAGGCCCTGGAAGCCGGGCACAGTTGGGATGACATCCGTAAACTCGCACTGGAAATGGCAGACTATATCTTCGTAACAAGAAACATGGATCAGCTAAGGGAAAGAGGCGTGGAGATGCTTTTTGATCCTACAACCCACGATTTCAATTCATACAGCATTCTGCAGGCGGCGCAAAACTTCCCAAGAATCCCCACGTATTATCAGCCAAACGGCGGACACGGGCAGGAACTACATCATGCAACTCAAGAGAATGATAATTTACCGGCATTCATACTCGGGCATTTCTTCGAAGACTTAGAACCCATGTTGGAACCACCTTCAATAAGCCATGAGATTTCCGACGACAAACTTCTAGTAACCGTGCGTTTCGAGGACGGTCCAAAAGCGGAGAGCGGCAGAATATGGTGGATCTACGACCGGGGCCCCGAAGCAAGTGCAGCATTTCTATGGCAAAGAATCGGAAAAGATGACTGGAGTGACATGAAGTTCGATGCAGAGAAAGAAGCATGGACAGCGGAGATTAAGATCGATGAAAACGCTGCATCCCATATAGATTTCTTCAGCAATCACGGAAGGGTAGTGAGAAACAAATCACGAAGTTTCAAAACTTGTCTTTCCAGCCCATACACTCGGGTTGATCTCGTCAAGATCCGGGAGCTTGAATCCATCTGGAAATGACGAAGCTGGAGCTTCATCTCAGCTGACACAATCACTAAAAGACCTATGAGCCTATCTAGAACGATTACAACGATTCTTCTTTCAGCCGTCATCTGCATGTGCACGACACATTCATTTGCCGCCGATCGCGAAATTGAAATCACGGGGAAGTATCTGAACTTTCCTGTTTCGGAGGACGCGGACAAATGCCTCATAAGCCTCAAAATCCATGGTGAGAAAGTTCGTGAGTTCGTGATCAAACTGGCGCCTGCCGAACCTGATTACTGGGTCTATCTTGAAGTGCAGGATTTTATCGGAAAGCCGGGAGAGCTGGTCGCCTGGGAAATCTCGGAAAAACAGATCAAAAGCTTCGAGTCCGTTTACAGCGCTAACACCTTCCCAGGTGAAGCCGATCTCTACAAAGAGGAACTTCGCCCTCAATTCCACTTCTCATCCAAGCGGGGCTGGAACAACGATCCCAATGGGTTGATGTACTACAAAGGCGAATACCATTTGTTCTACCAACACAACCCCTTCGGCTGGGCTTGGGGAAATATGACGTGGGGCCACGCCATCAGCAAGGACCTCGTCCATTGGGAAGAGCAGGGCGACAAGCTGCATGCAGACAAGTTTGGCACCATGTTCTCCGGTTCAGGCGTGGTGGATTGGAATAACACGACAGGATTCCAGACGGGCGAGGAACCGCCCATGGTGGTCATCTACACGATGGCCGGCAACAACAGCCGTTGGTCCGAAGGCGAGCCCTTCACGCAGGGCCTTGCCTACAGCAACGACCGGGGCCGCACCTGGACCAAATATGCAGGCAATCCCGTGCAGGGACGCTTGAGGAAGGCCAATCGCGATCCCAAAGTTTTCTGGCGCGAGGAAACGCAAGAATGGGCCATCGTGATGTTCTTGCGAGAGGGCCGGGTAGCCTTCTTCACGTCGCCGAACCTCAAGCGCTGGGAATTGCACAGTGTTATGGAAACCGACCGCGACGAGTGCCCGGAATTAGTCGAGTTGACGGTGGACGGCGACAAGAATAACACGAAATGGGTCCACTATTCCGCCCATGGTGATTACTTTATCGGCGATTTCGACGGTAGAGCATTCACCAAGGAAACGGAACCCATCCGTTTTAACTACGGCAATTGCTTCTATGCGTCCCAAATCTTCAACGATATTCCCAAGGAAGACGGCCGGAGCATTCAGATCGCCTGGGGTAACGTCGAGTTGCCGGACATGCCCTTTAATCAGATGATGACTTTTCCGGTGTCGCTGACTCTGCGATCAACCGATGATGGCCTGCGAATGTGTGCGTATCCTGTCGAGGAAATTAGCAAGCTTCACGCCAAGGAGTACAAGTGGGAGGACGAGGATCTCGCGCCCGACAAGAACCCATTGAAAGACGTGAAGGGAAATCTCTTCGACATCGATGCCGAAATCGATCTGGGCGATGCCAATGAGGTGGGGTTCGAAATCAATGGATTTCCTGTAACCTATAAGGTTAAGGAGAATCTTCTTATCGGCGGCGAAGGTAAGGAAGGAAACGAGTTTAGCGCAGGAGAAACGGTCGCAACGCTCAAACCCATCGACGGTAAGATTCGCCTGCGCATGCTCGTGGACCGACCTTCAGTAGAAATCTACGCCAACGATGGCCTCGTCTACATGCCCATGCAGGCCGTCCGCAACCTGAACAATAAGTCACTGAAGGTCTATGCCAAGGGCGGCTCGGCGCACATACAGAAGCTAACCGTCCACGAGCTTAAAAGAATATGGCCTTAAGCGAGCCAGGCCATAAAGATCAGCTCCTCGCAGGTCGATGTTAGTAAGATCTGCGCCGCGCAAATTGATCGTGCTGACGACTCGGAAATAGACGCCAGCAGCCAAGTCCGTCGCATAACTGAAAACATGCTGCTGCGATTCGCCGTCGATGCGTTGGGCAATGACATCTCCAAAGTTGACCTAATTCAGGAGATCGCCGCTCGCCTGAACTTCGCAGCGAGGATAGATGGCTGTTCCAGCGGCCGGTGTAGAAGAAGTCGAGGTCCAGGAAAGCTGAACCTGGTCACCATCCCTCACGAACGACACTTGGATGGGCAGCGGCTCGAGCCGAGAAAATCGCCGACGCTTCATTCCCAATCTCCAAGCAAATCAAAACCTGAAGCATAGCTCCCGCGTCAACATGCATTTCGTCGTGCGCTTACCGAAATACCGTGATTCGGCACCCGTATGTAAACGGCGGCGGAAAAGTGTGGCGCTTGGCGGGGTTGGAATGGCGGTGAGA